>DLHY01000124.1 GCA_002483445.1 Blastocatellia bacterium UBA7656 | reverse complement strand
ACTGGACGGCAACTGACAACAAGCCGTGGATCACTGTCAGCCCGACTTCCGGCACGGCTCCCTCGACGCTTACGGTGTCTATAAACAAAGCCGGACTGGCGGTTGGAACGCACACCGGAACCGTAACGATTACTGCTGCGGGGGCTTCCAACTCTCCGCTCAATATCCCGATAACCTTGACCATCAGCAGCACGCCGGTAATTGAGGTCAGTCCTGCGAGTCTCACCTTCGCCGCGCGTCAGGGAGTGACTCCTCCGCCAAAGACCGTGAGCATTACCAACGCTGGCGGAGGTACGCTCAACTGGAGCGCCAGCAGCAACGCTTCATGGTTACTGGTAAGTCCGGCTTCGGGAACAGCGCCTTCCACGCTCACAGTATCGATCAATCCGTCTGGTCTGGGTGTCGGAACGCACACGGGAACCATCACGATCACCGCTCCCGGAGCCAGCCCGGTTACCATATCAGTGACCTTTGGAGTTATCGAACCGCTTCCTCAGCCGTAGGACGCGACTGCCAGCGAGTCAGGCGCGAACTGACGAAACTGGCAAGTTCAGGAGGTGCATAGTTGAAGGCAAGGGTTGCGAGCGCCGGTTTTCAGAGGCCGGAAGAAAGGCTGACGATATCCCGCGCTCAAAACTCTTGCCTTTTATTTTTTGACTCTTCGTCATCGCTCTCAGTTTTCGCGAAAACGATGAGATGACTTCGAGCTTGCTCAATCTCGATCTCCGCGCATAAAAAGAATTGTGCTTACGCAGATATCAGCAGATATAGCGATGGAAACCAACTCCTTAATCAAGATTAATCATTCTTAAACCCATATCAACACCCGCTCTGCGTTCTATATCAAAATGTAATCGCTTGGTTAGGGGAGGAGAAAGTACGGGAGGCATTACGTCTAAGGTTGCCCGGTAATTGCAGTAGATCGATAGGCGATATTTCTCGGAACAAGGAGGCACTATGAATAAAGCTATACGATTGGTCATCATCTTCGTCGCTGTTAGTCTGATTTTCATTTGCGGATTGTCGGCTGTCACATCTCACATCAGCGCGCAAACCGAGGACAAAGCCGCCGCCGCGCTGCCGCCCGAAGCCCGACAGTTCGATTTCTGGCTCGGCAATTGGAACGGAGTGATTGCGGGAAGCGGTTCTGCGCCCAATTCCATCACGGCTTTCGGTGTCGGCGGAGGCATAGCCATACTGGAGAGCTTCGCCGGAGGGAGCGGCACGAGCGTCAGCTTCTATAGTGTGAAGGATCAGAAGTGGTATCAGACCTGGTTCGATTCGGATCAACTGCTGATCGAGGTCACCGGGGAATTCCAAAACGGCAGGATGGTACTCACCGGACAGGAGACCCGCACGACTACAGGAGCCAAACTCGTTGGCCGCGAATCGTGGTTCAACATCAGCGATAATCGCTACGATTTCACTTATGAGGTGTCGCCCAACGGCGGACAAACCTTTCAGACAGCCTTCTCAGCCCGGTTTACCAGAAATACGGCATCTTCCTCTTCACCGGAAGAGTCGGCAGTGGGTTCGCAAAATCTGGCTCCTGCGATGTTGCCTTCCAACTTCAGGCAATTGGATTTTCTGACCGGAGACTGGGAGGTGACGACTCAGGATTGTCAGTCCGCGGCTACCGCCAACGTGACACTCTTCGGCCAGGGCGGAGGCATCGCGGTTCTTGAAGACTTCCGATGCGGAGGTTATAGAGGTACGAGCGTGAGTATGTACAACACTGTGACCGACAAATGGCATTACATGTGGCTCGACACCGATGGGTTGTTGCTTGAGCTTACAGGAAATCGCCAGGGCGACGATATGGTGTTTGAAGGGGAATTCGACGATCCTGTGAGCGGACAGACGCGGCTCGCTCGTGTTACCTACGACAGGATTTCGGGATCAGCGATAGATCGCAAATTCGAGGTATCGGAAGACGGCGGGCAAACCTGGGCCATCAGGCGCACAGACCATTATGCCAAAGCGACTGTCTTTCAGCCCGAAGCATTCAAGGCGAACAAGATAAAAAGCAGCAAGGTCAAGCTCGGCTGGACTGACAACTCGCCAGCCGAGAACCGATTCGAGGTGCTTCAACTGCAAGGCGACCAGTGGGTAGTGGTAAAGACCTACAGCGCCAACACGACCTCGGCGACGATCAAGAGGCTTCAATCAGGCACCGAGTACAGATTCGCCGTGCGAGCCTGCGACTCAGATCGCTGCTCTGCGCAGGCGGAGATAACCGTGACCACACGTTGATCGAAATAGCAATTACTGGTCGCGGGGGAGTGGTTAAGGCGAGATTCTCGCTCGATGCAACGGTCGAAGGGGTCAGGGTGATCCGGAACCTCCTCATACTCAAAGTCAGCCGATGATCGAGGGTGAGCGCGTTGTGCGGGACAGCAGCCGGAGAGTCAGTGCGCGACCTGGAAGGTTACTGAGTAAATAGCGAATAGCGGACTGGTTGATGCTCTCGAAGCTGCTAAAGCAGACGTGAGGTGGGCAAGAGACTTCAAGAACAAGGAGGCTGGTAATGTTGAACAAGGATCACGGCAAAATCGTAGTTCTTGTGATTTATTTTGCCGCAGCCCTGGCGTTTTTATTTACAGACAATCCGGCTATAGAGACCGTTGAAGGGTTTTCCATAGGCCCGCCGGCGGGTCGCACGGGCGCGCCGGGAGAGCCGACCTGCACAACCGGATGCCATGCCTTCAATCAGGGGGCGGGACAATTTGCGATTATCGCTCCCACTGTCTACGAACCGGGTGTCACTTATCAGATAACGGTGCGGCATACGACTGATGATCAGAGTCGTCGCCGTTGGGGCTTTCAATTCACCTCTCTTACAGGATCAGGCAACAGGGCCGGAGAACTGCGGAGCTTGAACAACCTGACATCTGTTCTCAATGGCGATGGATCGGGTTTGAATCGCCAATACATCGAACACACATCCATCGGGACGTTCGCCGGACAAGGCGGTGGAGCGAGTTGGACTTTCGAATGGACGGCGCCGGATACAAACCTCGGCCCTGTTATTTTCTACGCCGCAGGCAATCAGGCCAACAATGACGGCACGAGCTTCAACGATCAGATCTACACGACGCTCAAAGCCGTGCTGACCGGCCCGCCAACTATTACCAGCGCCGAAGTGAAAGGCAAGAAACTGATCGTGACGGGCGAGAACTTCGACATAGGCGCTGAACTGAGAATGAATGGGTCGAAACAGAAGAAGACCTCCAATGATTCAAGCAGTCTGACCACGAGACTGACAGCCGCCAAATCAGGAAAGAGAATCGAACCGGGGCAGGCCGTTATGCTTCAGGTTATCAACCCTGACGGCACGCAGTCGGCAGAGTTCCTCTTCACGCGGCCACAGTAGAAGATGGAATGCGTGACGAAGGCTCAACGAAAACTCTGATGTTGTTCGCGTTGCCGATTGGCGACCGAAACCTGTGGCGAGGCGACACGATCAAACGACGCTTGCCAGGAACCGAAAAGGGCATTGATATGATTCATACCTGCCTCAAACTTTCCTTGTTATTGGCGCTTGCCTTTGCGATTGGTCAACGGGGAACCGGCAGCGCCGCGTCAGGCAGTGCAGATCGCCTGCCGGTGGTGCAGGACGAAGCGAACCAGCAAAAGTGGCGCGAGGATTTACAGGCATTCGTTGCCGGATTGAAACGACATCACCCGAATCCGTTTCATGGAATTTCTGAGGCCGAGTTCAATGCCGCAGTTGCCTCTCTTGACGCCAGCATCGCTACACTCGCCGATAGTCAAATCACTCGTGAGTTTATCGGGCTGGCCGCCTTGATTAGCCGCAATGGACGCGACGGACATACTGAATATATCCCCTCGCTCGCGCAGGTACACTTTCTGCCGCTCCAACTCTATAGGTTTAGTGACGGCCTGTTCATCGTTGATGCGCGGCCCGCGCAAGCCGCGTTGATCGGTCAGCAGGTGATTGGGATTGGCGACACTCCCATCGATGAAGTCATCGCGGCGCTAACGCCATACATCGCCAAAGATAATGATGCGACGGTGCGGTGGCACATGCCGACATTGCTGGTCGTGCCGGAGTTTCTGGAGAGCTTCGGCTTCATCACCAATCCGGCGCAAGTCCCCCTGCGATTGCAATCTTTCGATGGCGAGCAAACGATGATGATGGTCGCGCCCCTCACCCTGCAGGAGTATGTGGCGTGGCGCGAGTTGCCCACGATCAAACTGCGACAGACACATGCGGAACTCTACTTGAGCGAATCCTACGACCCGTTCTGGTTCCGCTTTCTTGCCGATACGGGCACGCTCTATATTCGCTACAACCAGATCGCGGCCAGGAACGATTCCGGCCAGAAGATGGCCAAGTTCGTCAAGAAGCTAAAAAAAGAGTTGCGCAAGAAGCCGGTTCAACGAGTAGTCATTGACTTGCGACAAAATAATGGCGGGGACAACACGACCTACGGCTCGTTGTTGACGATGCTCAAGGACACCGCTGCGATTAACCAGTCCGGCAAACTCTTTGCGATTATCAATCAGGGTGTGTTTTCGGCGGCGAGCAACTTCGTTACTGACCTTGAACGACAGACCAATGTCTTGCTGGTCGGAGAGCCGACGGGAGGGAGTCCCAATCACTATGGCGACTCGATGCCCGTGTCGTTGCCCAATTTCGGCGGCACACTCTTCGTTTCAACCATCTATCACCAGAGGAGCGACGCGAACGACGCGCGGCTGGCGATTGAGCCGGATATTGCCGTGGCCTTTTTGGCAGCCGACTATTTCGCTGGTCGCGATGCGGCAATGGCAGCGATCCCGGATTTCACCGCGCCAACGCAGACAGTCAGTCAGGTCGTCCGTATGGCGCCATGATCGCTTCAAGTCGTCCCGTTGAAAGAGGAATCCATGTCAAAAAAAGTTGTTCGAGCGATTTGGATGCTGATTGGAACGGTGGTTTTGTTGTCGACCGGCCATCTTTTACTGATAAACCCCGCTTCCGCAGAAGGAGGAGAAGTTTCCTGCCAGTTGAAAAAATTTCCGGAAGAGAGCAGCTTCGTCCTCCACTTTGAGAACGGCAAGGTGACCTGTCAGGCGGTAACTGAGCAGGACATTGACCGGATGTCCGAATCGAGCAGAGGGCTTCAACTTGATTCATCGCCTCGTCAACTGCTCACGGCACAAGGGATGGGCAACATCACCTTCATCCTGCGGGCCGGGGCCGGATTGCAGGCCAGTCCGCAGGCTCAGGAAGGGTATTTGAGGGCGTTGCAAATATGGTCCTCGCTCATCGAAGCGCCTTCGCCCGTCACTATCGTCTTCGATGCCGATTATGGCCCAACGGTGTTTGGCAGTACCATTCCTGGCGGTCAGGCCAGGCCGCAACCTCTAATCGGCAGAGGCGAGTATGCGGATTGGCGAACCTCGGTGATTGCCAACGCCAATAGCGGAAAAGATTTGGCGCTTTTCAATGCCTTGCCGGAAGCTGCGATTCCGACTGATCTTGGCGACACCGATACTTTTGTGATCCCCTCGGCAGTGTTGCGTGTCGTCGGCCTGATTCCTCCAGTCGCCGACCCGGATGGCGAGCTAGCACAGTTTGGTCCGCCGCCAGCCGTTGCCATACGCAGCACACTGCCGTGGGATTTCAACCCGGACGATGGCATTGATCAAGGGACTTATGATTTCGTCGGCACGGCATTGCACGAGATTGGACACATGATCGGGTTTTTTACACGAGTCGGGGTGACGGAAACGAACCCTAATGCTGTTCTGGCCGTCAGCGCCTTTGACATCTACCGATTCCGTCCCGGAATGACGATGGAGACCTTCACTACGGCGCAGCGCATTTTGTCGGCGGGCGGCCAGCATGTTCATTATGCAGGCGAACAGGAACGACCGCTTTCGACCGCGCGACTCGATCTTATGGGCGGGGATGGTTTCGGCGCAGACCACTGGAAAGATGACTCGTTCGTCGGTTCGCGCATGGGCGTGATGGACCCGCAGCCGCGAGTGGCAGAAGAATTCGGAGTGTCGAACAATGACCTGGCGGCGCTTAAAGCCATGGGCTATCGAATCATCGGCGAAGCTACAGACCACTCGCCTTTTATCGGTTCCTTGAAGGGAGATTTGCAAAGTGACTCCCTGACCTTGACGGGCGCGGTTTATGATATCGATGCCGATGTCTCGATGGTTCAAATCTCCCTTCTCGATAGTTTTGGAAATACCCTGCGCGAGGATGCCCCGGTCGCCTTTGGCAACGGCGAAAAGGTGAGCGGTTTCACTTTCACCCTCATCGGCCTCAATGCCCTTCCCGCGGCTGTCGGGGCGAGAGTCTCGTTTGCAGATAACGCAGGCCATGCGAGCGAGCCGGTCATCGCCGGTTTCAATCTCGCGGACGCAGGCGGGCCGACGATCACGAGCGCCACTTTCAACGGCAGCAAACTCCTCATAAAAGGCAAAGACCTTGCAGGGCAACTGCAAGTCGAAATCAATGGCGCAGTGGTCGCGACCCGTGATAACGGTTCGAATAAAAAAGCGAAGATCAAAGGCAAGGCAGATGTTCTCAACATCCGCGACGGAGCCAATCGCCTGCGCGTCATACGCAATGGCGCGCGCTCAAACACAGCCGTCCTCGTTGACGGCGCGACGTTGCCTGAGAACAGGGTGGAATTTATCACCACTCCTCGCCTGACGAACGACCATAATCGAGCCTATCAGTATCGCTTCGAGGCAAGAAGCGCGAGCGGACGTGCCGTGCAGTACGAAGTTGAAGCGCCTTCATGGATGAATGTTGATTCGGTCAACGGCAATCTCAGCGGAACTGCCGGATGGGATAATCTCGAAAAGAGTTTTGACATCACCATCAAAGCGAGCGATGGACTGGCGCAGGCCGAACAAAAGTTCAGCTTGCGAGTCAGACTTGGCGAGATCGTTTGCGAGGCCGACTTCGGCGACCCCTCCCAGTCGCTGTATGTATTGCCTTTCGAAGTGGGAAAACGCTTCCAGTGCAATCAGAGCTACTGTCCGCCTGATCCACGCTGGGGGCATCACAACTGGTTCGCCGTTGATTTCGAGATGCCAATCGGCACACGGATCGTGGCCACAAGAGGCGGACTGGTGACTTTCATAGAAGAGCGATATACGGATGGCAATCGCATAGGGGGTCAGGAGAATCAGGTCATCATTCTGCACGACGACGGAACTGTCGCTCAGTACGCCCATCTCACCAAAAACGGCGCGCTGGTCGCTGCGGGAGATAGAGTGACGCAAGGTCAGGTCATCGGATTGAGCGGCGACACGGGCGCATCCATCGGCCCGCATCTGCATTTCAACGTCTATCGCGGCGGGCGTTTCGTTTTTGGTCGACAATACACAATGCCCGTGAATTTCAAAAACGCCGACGGCAGACTCAACGCACAGCGCGGGTTGATCTATCTGGAATGGTATGAGGCGAAATCATACTGATTGCCGGGAAATCAGAAAGGCTATTATGTTTTCAGGAGAACCAAGAATGTCAAAAACGAAGAGACTGGCTTTGACTGGAATTTGTTTTGTGTCCGTAGTTCTTGGCTTCGCGCTTGTCAGCGAGAATAAGAAAGCAGAAGCAAATAAATCGGTTGCCGAAAATCTTTCGGAGAGCCGTGAACCTCACGCAACTGAGGAGGCGAACGCTTTCGCGCAAACTCTTGCGCAGGCCGACCGAGAGCGCATTGAAAACTACGGCGCAATTTTCATCCGCGCGGTCAACGCCGATACGCCTGAAGCCCACGCGAAAGCCGTGCAGGAAGTCTTCGCGCAAGCGTTCGTGCAAACGGTCGGCGAAGCGCGACTGGTCGGGCTGTTTGCCAGATTGCGCCAGAATTTCGGCGCGTTGGAATATCACCACTCGGAAATGATGGAAACCAAAATCGGCGAACGCATTAGCCGCATCCTGCACGTTTATGCCAAAGCCAAAGGCGCGCAAGGCTGGAAGGATTTTCAGCTTCGCCTCGAAGAGAATCCGCCGCACAAAATTAAAGAGGTGGCTTTTATCGCTGATGTCGCCGAGCCAATTGCTTTACCCAACGGCGCGATTACCGACCGTTACACACTTGATTGGCTCAATGGTTATATCGACAAGCTGATTGCCGACAACGACCTTGCAGGCAGCGTCCTGATCGCGCAGGGCGACAAAATCATCTACGAGCGCGTCTTTGGTTTTGCCGACGCCCGTCGCGCGACGAAAATCAGCGAAGCGACGCGCTTCAGCATGGCCAGCGGCAGCAAAATGTTCACCGCTCTGGCCATTGCGCAACTGGCTGAGAAGGGCAAGCTCAGTTATTCCGATCCGATCAGCAAATACTTTCCCGATTTTCCCAACGCCGCCTTTGCAAAAAAAGCCACGATTCACCATCTGCTGTCACATACTTCCGGTGTGAAGGAGTACTGGACCGATGAATACGAGAAGAACTGGAAGCAAATCACGGATGTGAAACAGATGCTGCCGTGGGTCTATAAGGTCGGCACCGCATTCGAGCCGGGTGCGAAGTTCGAGTACAGCAATTCCAATTTCATCCTCGCCGGACTCATTATTGAGAAGGTCAGCCGGATGGATTACTACAGCTACATCCGCAAGCACATCGCCGAACCGCTCCAGATGACGATGACCGATTTTTATTTGCGGGACGGCTCGGCGGCGAATCTGGCGGAGCTTCTCAAGCGAGGCGCGCAGGGTTGGGAAGTCGCCGATCACGGAGCGCGCGGCACGTCGGCTGGCGGGTGCTATTCGAATGTGCGCGATATGTTGAAGTTCGCTCGCGGCATGGTTGGCGGAAAGCTGGTTTCGAAAGACAGCCTGACGATGATGACAACCTCGAAGACGAGGGTCGTCAATGCGGAGATGGATTACGGCTATGGTTTCGAGATCGGCAACAAAGGCAACGTGCGCTCGTTCGGTCACGGCGGCATCGCAAGCGGCATCAACTTCGCCTTTCGCTACTTCCCCGGTGAAGATATTACAGTGGTGATGTTCAACAATCAGGACAACGGCGCGTATGATGATCTGCGCAAAAACGTCGTCAAGCTGATTACGGGGTGGCGGTGAGGCAATGCGATTGGTAAGGCTTAAAGCTCGGCTGTTCTGTAACAACCGCAAAGGTGAACTACTAGATTTTCCGAAGGAGAGATTATTCAGATGAAACGTGGCTTGTTTTGTATCAGCATACTGTGCGCCATGTCGCTTTTCGTTTATGGCCTCACGACTGGTGTTGCACAAACCGATGCGCCGCTCGCGCTGCGCACGCACGGCTTGAAGATCAACGTAGACGACATGGACAAAGCTATCGTGTTTTACTGCGACAAGCTCGGCTTCGAAATCGAATCGCGTCAGGATTATCCGCGCGAAGTTTTTTTGAAGACCAGCGGGCGCATCAAGCTCTCGTTGCGGCAAGTCAAAAAGCTGCAACCGCCCGGTCCGGCAGACACGCGCGTGTCATTCACGCTGCAAGTCAACGATCTGGATCAAGCCATTGCCTCGTTGACAGCGCGCGGCGTCGAATTCCTCACGCCGGAAAAGCGCAAAGAAGGCATTGGCTTTTCGACCGCCATCAAAGACCCGTTTGGCGGACGTTTGTCGCTCATTCACGTGACGGTCAGTAACGTCCCGACCTTCAAAGAACCGAAACTCTATAACTTCGGCTTCTACATTCCTGAAATGGATGGCGCGCGGAGTTTTTATGCAAAGCAGCTTGGCTTGGTGGAATTGACCGACCGCTTCCTGCCGCTCGATCTGCCGCTGGGTCACGCGGATAAGAGCTTCGCGTTTATGCTGCATTACCGTTCCGGCGAGACACAGGCGGTGCGGAGCGGCTATCCGAAGGTGTGGTCGTCGCACACGGTCGTCTTTGAAACGCCAGACCTCAAAGCCGCAGCAGCAGCCTTGAAGCAGCGCGGCGTCAAACTGCTCAGCGAACAAGGGCCGGTTGTGTTTGCAGACCCTTTCGGCAATGTTTCGGAGTTGGTGGAAGCGGCGACTGTGACGAATCAGAAACCAACACAAAGCGAAACTGTGAAACCGCAAGCGCCTCCTCCATTGCCTGGGGCAGAGGGCGTCCAGCCTTTCTCCAATCGAGTTGCCTGGGTCTACACCGGCAACACGGCGCTCGCGCCGAAGATGTTGCAGGCCATCGAGGGAGCGGCGCAAAGCTTCACGCGCCACTTCGGCAGTGCGCCGCCGCTCGTCGCCGTGTTTGACGGGGCGAGCCTGAGCGCCGAACAGCGCAATGCGATCACAGGCGGCGGAGCCGTGTGGGCGCTTCCCTTGCCGGTCAGCCAAATGGCGGAGCAAGTGGGGGGCGAAGAGAAAGCCTTTGGCACGCTGGCGCACGAAATCGGTCACGGCTGGTTCGTGAATGCGTTGTGGGCCGGGACTCCCGGCAGAACCGGGCTTCATTACGGCGGCGGCGCGCCGGATTGGCTGGATGAAGTCGCCGCAATTCTGCTCGAAAACGAAATGCTCACAGTGAACCGCCGCGAGACGTTGAAACGGTCATTGGCAAGCAGTGACGCCTCCAAGCTGATTAAACCGCTCGGCGAATTGTTCACGATGAAGCATCCCGGCCTCGATCCGGCCCAGATGCAGGAAATCGTCAAGCGTATGCAGGAAGCGCGCGCGCGTGGCGAAGCGACTTCGGCCATCAATCTCAAACCAGATCCACAAAGCCAACAAGCCATGATGATGTTTTACGCGCAGTGTCGCGGCTGGCTCGATTACCTGTTTCAAAAGAGCCCTGACCCGAAAGTCCTGCGCAGCATCACCGATACCTTGAAGAGCGGCAAATCAATTGATGACTGGCTGGCCGCTGAAGGCAAGCGTTACGGGTTGCCCGAAACTTTGCCCAAGCTGCAAGCCGATTGGGAGGTGTGGCTCAAGCAGTTGTAACACTGTCTGCCCAGCACCTCGCCTGTCTGAGGGACAGTGCGTTGGTCAACACCGGTAAGGAACAACTTTACGGCACGCAATTCACGCTCGAAAAAGGCGAGCTTGTGCCGCGCCCAATCGCAGATACGGCCACGGTTGACCAGCGGCGCAAAGAAGTCGGGCTGCCGCCGCTTGAGGAATACAAGAAACAACTCAATGAACACGCGAAAACAACTTCGCACAAACACTGAACTCTGAAAAGCAGTAAGCAAGCCTGTCACAGGAGAATCGAATTGAAACGACAAAGTAACCGCATCCTGGAATCCTTTATGAGCAGTGTCTTGCTGCTTTTGTTTTCGCTTGCTGCTGGCACGGCACAGCCTGCTTCCGTGAGCGTTCGCGTCAATCCTGATCCGGTCTATGTTGAACGTGCAGGCGAGACACAACGACTGCACTGTGATTTTCAGATGGTGAATAAGACCAATGTTTCGATGGAGTTGCTACAAATTCATATGCGAGGCTACGACCAATCAGGGCGGTTGCTCCTTTGGAAAAAACTCGATAGCAACGGCACCCGTCCGGCGATAGAGGTGCTGGGAAAACGGCACTTGGAACCGGGCAAGCCGCTAACGATCTTCAATCCATTTTTTCAGCTTGATACAGCCGTGCCGGTCATCTGGCTGCGCTACGAGTTCAGCTTCGGCGCGCCCGGCAGCAGTCCCGCCAAAGTCAGCGTTGAGGTCAAGCCGATTGAATATATCCAGAAGACGCGCCTGATTCTGCCGCTGGCGGGTGCGCGGGTGTGGGCCTACGAAGGCACGGATTACTACTCGCACCATCGTCGTGTGGATCTGACCGATTCTTTCAATCGGGATGTTCTGGGCATTCGCCGCAACAGCCAGCGATACGCTTTGGATCTGGTCGTGCTGGATGAAAAGGGCGAGGCGTTTCATGGCGGACTGGCAAAGAAAGAAAACTGGGTCGGCTTTGGCTTTCCGGTTGTGGCTCCCGCTGCAGGAGTTGTGGTTGCAGTAATCGGCGATTTGCCTGATGACATCCCCTTCGATCCAAGCCGACTGCAAAAACAACCGACGCTGATGATCGGCAATCACGTCGTCATTGACCACGGGAATAGTGAATACAGTCTGTTGGCGCATTTTCAGCAAGGGACATTGAGTGTGAAAGCAGGAGAAAGAGTCAAACAAGGACAAGTGATTGGAAAGGTGAGCCGTTCCGGGATGGGGTCTACCTTGGTTCATCTGCATTACGAACTCAGAAACAACTCGGACATTTTTGATGCGGACGGACTGCCTGCGCACTTTGTCGGCTTTCATCGTGTCGGCAGCCGTCGCAGCGAAAACGGCTCCCTTGCTCCTGGTTGGATTGTTACTTCAGCGCCGCGTCGTTAATCGGGTGAAGCGGGATGTCGCTCTTGCCCACTCAAGTAGGAAAGGCAAAACAAGGAAAAAAGGAGCATGAATTGAACACGCAAAATAATCGCAGAGGGAAACAGTTCATCAACGTCGCCCTATGGGTTTTGCTACTCAGCAGCGTTGGCGCAGCGCAGGACATTGCGGCCAAAGTTGATGAACTGCTCAACGCGCACCTGAAAAACGAACGCTTCAACGGCGCGGTGCTGATCGCGCAAAAAGGCAAAGCGATAGTCAGCAAGGGCTACGGCATGGCGAATTTCGAGCATAATGCGCCGGTCACGCCGCAGACGAAATTCCGCCTCGCCTCCAATTCCAAGCCGTTCACGGCCCTGGCGATTATGCAGTTGCACGAACGCGGGCAACTCAACGTCAACGACCCGCTCAGCAAATACCTGCCCGACTATCCCAAAGGCGACCAGTTCACGATTCATCATCTGTTGACGCACACCGCCGGCATCCCGGAATTGCTGGCGATCCCTGAATTCAGGCAACGCTACACACAGCCGACGACGTTTGAGAAAACCATCGCGCTGTTCAAAGACAAGCCTTTGGATTTCGCGTCGGGCGAACGGCATCGCTACAGCAATTCAGGCTACATCCTGTTGGGCTATCTGATCGAAAAGGTTTCCGGCAAGAGTTATGACCAATTTCTCCGCGAAAACATCTTTCAGCCGCTCGGCATGAAAAACAGCGGTTCGGATACTTACCGGGAATTGATTCCGAATCGCGCGGCTGGCTACGCAATGACCGACAACGGGCTGGTCAACGCCGAGTTCATGGATATGACGCACACGATGGGCGGCGGCAGTTTGTACTCGACCATCGAGGACATGTACTTGTGGGATCGCGCGCTGTACACCGAAAAACTGGTCAAACGCACCACGCTCGACAAACTCTTCACGCCCTTCAAAGACAATTACGCCTACGGCTGGTTTGTGGAAACGCTCTTCAAGCGCAAAGTCATCACGCACACCGGCGGCGTGCAAGGTTTCCGCACTATCATCCAGCGCTTCGTGGACGACGATGTTTGCATCATCGTTCTGAGCAATCTGGAATCGGCTGACCGGCAGGCCACCATGCGCGACCTGGCCGCGATTGTCTTCGGCGAAAAATACGAAGTCCCGAAAGTGCGCGTCATCGCCAAAGTTGATCCGCGCCTTTATGACGCTTACGCCGGCAAATATCAGTTCGAGGGCAACACCGCCACGGTCTCAAAAGAAGGCGACCGGCTGATCTGGCAAGGCCAGACGCGCGCCGTGTTGTTCCCCGAATCCGACACGGTGTTCTTCATGCGCGCGCGTCCAACCACCGTCACTTTCAAGAAAGACGAGAAAGGCGAGCTCGTAGAGGCGATTCTCGATCAAGGCGCGGGACGAGTAACTACGGGCAAGCGTCTCAAGTAAGACGAAAGAAAAGGGACGGTCGTTTTTGAAGACCCGTTCGGCAATGTTTCGGAGTTGGTGGAAAGGGCGGCAGTTGGTCAAAAACAATAGTCGTCGGAATTTCAATTGGAAAAAGATGTGAGTACTTCACCCTTAACCATCAAGGGCGGGAAACGCCTTTGAGCGACCGGCTGCATATCGAGTTTGAAGATGGGGCATTTTCCTGGTCTGCCTACGAGACCATCGGGCCGGAAGCCGAATGGCAGATGTATCGCGGCAAGTTCCGAAAAAAGCAGTAATCAAGCCCATCGCAGGAGAATGAATTGAAAAGGCAAAGTATCCGCAGATCGAGACAAGCCATTCACTATCTGTTGGCGCACACCGCCGACCCTGGCGCCGTCGCGCATTTTGCCAATCTGCGTGCGACGCACGAGAAGGAGATGGAATGAAAAGACGATTCGCGCAACACGGATCATGGTTACTGCTATGCACGTTGCTGATAGCAAATCCCGGCTTTGTTGAGAGCAAGACCGCATCAACGAAGTCCGCCGAACTTTTCCGCGATGATTTCGAAGCGGGCCTGACGCGATGGGAAATCAACGATCCGAAAGCGATCACCCGCATTGATTCGGGCCAGACTGAACACGGCAAAGTCATGCGGCTCGCGCCCGGCGGCGCCAGGGTCTATGCCCTGATACGCGGTTCTGCCGAGTGGCGCGGTTATCGTATCGAAGGCGAAGTGCTGTTTCCCGACGAGCAGGATAATTATCTGGGGCTGATCTACCACTACAAGGAGAGCGCTCGGCGTGTTGACCTCGGCAGCATCTACATCAAGGGCAACGAGAGTTACATTCGCGTCAACCCGCGCCGTGACTGGAACCCGTCCCGCGCTTTGTATGAAGAGTATCGCACTGCATTGAAAGGCGACTCGGCCATCCGCACACAGCAATGGCAGCGGTTTGCGGCTGAGGTTGTCGATCGGATTTGCCATTTCTATGTCGGCGATTTGCAAACTCCGAAAGTGACGTTCGACCTATACGAAGGCGACACAGGCAAAGCGGGCTTCAAGCCGCGTGAAGTCGGCGGCGCGGTCTGGATTGACAACATTCGCGTCACGGCTCTTGCGCAGTTGAGTTATCGCGGCCCGCGCCTGCCTGCCGGAATCAACTATCAGCCGGAGAATCTGGTTACAGATTGGGGGGTTCTCGGCCCGTTGACTAAGGCCATGCCGGAGATCGAAGCCGCACCATCACCGGTTGCTGTTGCAGCAGTGAGCGATCAGGGAGCCATGAATCACTGGCGCAGATTCGCTACCGATTCGCGCGGCGCAGTAGTGACAGGTCAAGTGACGGAATACACAGGCAGCCGCACAGTAGCCTACTTCGCTACGACGATTCGAGTAGAAGCAAGCGAAACGGCAACGCTGCAATTCAGCACCGCCGATAACCTTGCGGTTTGGCGCAACGGCAAGTTTGAAGGTTACTTCGACCGCGATCAGTTCGCCTGGCACGACTTCGGCAAAAGTCCGAAACATCCGCCGGAGTATGCCTACATACGGCTCGCGCCGGACGTCAATCAAGTGTTGGTGCGCGTGCGCGGCGGGCAGTATGCGACGGGCGGCTTTTTTGCCCGCGTTGTGCGCGAGGAAAAGCGCGAAGCGAATCTCTCGCGTCATGCTGCGGCAGATCGTGACCCTGCGTGGTCTCCCGATGGCAAACGCATCGCTTTCGTCAGCGACCGCGACGGCAACTTCGAGATTTATGTGATGAACGCGGATGGCTCAGGGCAGAGGCGACTGACTACGAACTCAGCCGCTGATCGAAATCCAGCCTGGAGTCGTGATGGCAAGCAACTCATTTTTCAGAGCAAGCGTGACGGCAACGAAGAGATTTATCTGATGAACGCCGATGGCTCGCGGCAAACGAGGCTGACCAGCAATGCCGGCGATGACATCTTTCCCGACCTGTCGCCGGACGGGACGAAAATCACCTTCACCTCGAATCGCAATGGCAACCTCGACATCTTCGTGATGAATGCGGACGGCTCGCAACAAACGCCGTTGACGAATCATGCGCACCGCGACGTGTGGTCGCGCTGGTCGCCGGATGGCAGACGCCTCACTTTCTTTTCGCGCCGTGACAGCAACGACGACGACGACGAAATTTATGTGATGAACGCCGATGGCAACGACATCAAGCGACTGACTGAAAATCGCGGCCATGACTTTTGCCCGGATTGGTCAGCGGATGGAAAGCAAATCGCCTTCGTGTCTATTCGTGAAAACGGACAGGAATATGTTTACCGAATGAACACCGATGGCAGCGCATTGGAAAGAGTGACGAACACACCGGACAAAGTGAGCACGCCGAGTTGGTCGCCGGATGGAAGTCGCATTGCGTTCTCGTCACAGCGCGACGGGAACTTTGAAGTTTACGTCGCACAGATAACACACAAAAACTAATAGGGGGAGGACATGCTGCAAAACATACTGCAAGACCTGCACTACGGCGCGCGCATGTTGCTGAAACAGCCGGGCTTTACCTTGATCGCTGTGCTGACGCTGGCGCTCGGCATTGGCGCAAACACCGCTGTTTTTTCAGTGGTCTACTCCCTGTTGTTGAAAGACCTGCCGTACCCGCAGTCCGACCGTCTGGTGTATGTCTGGTCACAGGGCAAGGAGGGTAGAAAGCTGCTCTCGCCGCCCGACTTCGTTGAGTTCGCCGAACAGACCACGACGTTGCAGGAAGTCGCTGCCATCTCCGGCAGCGGCGCAATGGTCAATTTCACTGCCGATGGCAAACCCGAACAGATTCGCGCCCGCGATGTCACACCCAATTTCATGTCCGTGTATGGCGTGTCGCCGGCTCTGGGGCGCACGTTTCAACCGGATGATGACGACGTGATTCAGTTCAACGCCGACCCGAACCTCACGCCGCCGACCAGCGTCGTGATGATTAGCCATGAATATTGGCAAGCGCGTTTCGGCGGAGACCCGAAGGTCATCGGCAAGCTGGTCGAGATCGAGTTTTACCCGTACCAGATCATCGGTGTTGCGCCGCCCGACTTTGAAATCCAGTTGCCGGGGATGAGCGATTACAGCCGGACGACGCAGGTCTGGGCGCTGCGCCGCATGGATTTGCGCCGGATGCCGCGCGATTCGTCTTTTATGCGCGTGGTCGGACGCTTGAAGCCCGGTGTGACGATGGCGCAGGCGCAAGCCGAAGCTGCGTCGTTTGCGCAGCGACAACAACAAAACCACACCATGCACCGCGAGAATGGCTTTGCGCTGGAAGTCGTCTCGCTCAAAGCGGAACTGCTCAAAGGCTTTCACACGCCGGTTTTGATTTTGTTCGGCGCGATCGGCGTTGTGTTGCTGATTGCCTGCGCCAATCTGGCGAACCTCACGCTGGCGCGCACGGCGGCGCGGCAACATGAATTCGCCATCCGCCTCGCGCTGGGTTCGAGCCGCGCGCGATTGATGCGTCAATTGCTGACCGAGGGCTTGCTCTACTCTTTGGCAGGCGCAACGGTTGGCTTGCTGCTGGCTGTCTGGTTGATCGGCGTATTGCCCGCCTTCGCGCCGCGCGCCCTTCCACGTCTGACAGAGATCAAACTGAGCAGCGTGGCTCTGCTGTTCACGCTCGGCGCATCTGTGTTGACGACCGTGCTGTTCGGGCTGCTACCGGCGCTCCGCTTTTCGAGTCCTCTGATGGCCTCGGCGCTGAAAGAAGCCGGACGCGGCGCAATCGGCAGCGGTCGCCGCCGCTGGGACAATTTGCTGGTCGTTGCCGAAGTCGCGCTTTCGGTGGTTCTGGTCATCGGCGCGGGCCTGTTGCTGCAAAGCTTCAAAGCCTTGCTCGAAGTCAAACCCGGCTTTCGCGCCGAGCAGGTGCTGACAACGGAAATGTACCTGCCTTTGCGCCGGTATCCGCGCTACCCCAGTTCGCAATCGCGTGTGCGCTTCACCCAACAGGTCAGCGAACGCATCGCGCAATTGCCGGGCGTCGAAAGCGCGGGGCTGGCGTTGGTGGTGCCGCTCAGCAGTCAGGACACTGGACACAGCTACGCCACAGAAGAGACGGCGCAACGCTTGCAGACCTATCCTTCCGCGAAATACCGCCCCATCACACCCGGATATTTCAAGGCCGCCGGCACAAGCTTGATCGCGGGCAGGGACTTCACCTGGGAAGAGTTGCAACAAGAGCGGCTGGTTTCGATTGTTGATGCCAAACTGGCTGACCAAGCCTGGCCGGGACAAAACCCGCTGGGCAAACGCTTGCGTCTTGAAGTCTGGTCTATGCGCGGCGGCCCCATTCACCTCGAACCGATTTGGACAGAGGTTGTCGGCGTTGCGGAAAACGTTCGTAGCGCCAGCCTCGTACAGGAAGACCGCGATACGGTCTATCTGCCTTATGGACTCTATGCCGTGTCCGAACTCTCTTTGTTGGTGCGGACGACAAGCGACCCGGCGGCGTTGGTTGAGCCGGTGCGCCGCGAGATTCAACAAGTGGACAGCCAGTTGGCGACTTTCAATTACCGCTTGATGGAAGACTTTGTTGCCGATGCTGTTGCGCCGCAACGTTTCAGTCTCAGCCTGATCGGCATTTTCGGTCTCGCCGGGCTGCTGCTGGCGGTGATCGGATTGTATGGCGTGATGTCGTGGTCGGTGAGCCGTCGTGCGCAGGAGATTGGCATTCGCATCGCGCTCGGCGCGCGGTCACGCGATGTCTTGCGGTTGGTCTTACGGTACGGAATGAAGCTGGTCGCCGTCGGGCTGGCGCTTGGCGTAGCAGGAGCGCTGGGGATGACGCAGTTGCTCAAGAGCCAGCTTTATCAAGTCAGCCCGACCGATGGGAAGACCTTCATTGGCGTAACAGTGCTGATGTTTCTCGTCTCGCTGGTGGCTTGTTATCTGCCCGCGCGTCGGGCGACGAAAGTGGATCCGATAGTCGCGTTGCGAGCCGAGTGATCGGCAATCTGCGGCGCTAATGGAGAAAGCCAGTTGAGAAAAAATTCTAATACCATTGCGGCCCTGTTGGCTTTGGCTATCGGGCTAACAAATTTTTCTGCTGTCGCGGCCCCGAAGGTGCCTGCGAAAGAGCAGCGTGTCGTCATTGAAAGCGATGGCTGGAAGCTGGTTGGCGATCTGCTATTGCCACAAGCAAAGCACCCGGTTCCGGCCGTCATCATGCTCAATCGGGCGGCAGGCGACCGCACCGAATATGCCAGTCTGGCGGTGCGGCTGACCGAGCAGGGCATTGCTTCGCTGCGCGTTGATCTTCGTGGTCACGGCGAGAGCATAAATAAAGGGAAATTCATTCCTTATAACCAAGAGAGTGTTGAGGCGACGATAAAACCATCGCACGAAGATGTGACGGCGATTCACGGTTACTTGAAAACCATGCGGGGCATTGACCCCAAGCGCATCGGCTTTGTCGGGGCAAGTTATAGCGGCGAAATGATGGCGATTGCCGCTAGGAAAAGCGGCTACGGGCGCGCGTATGTGGCGCTCTCACCGGGATCGTTCAGCGATGAGTCTATGGAAGTGATTGATGGCAGTGGCATTCCCTGGTTGTTCGTCAGGTCGGCAGACGAGAAGGTTGCCGACCTGATGAAAGAGGTTTTCACGGCGCTGCGCGAAAAGAGCCGCAAGGCGGAGATCATCGAAGTGGCCGGCACGGAACACGGCAGCCGCATTCTGGACGTTCAGCCGGATATGACAGAGATGATCGCCGTTTGGTTCAAGCACAATCTGGGAGGCTTGAGGTGAAGTCCATCGTGGAAAAGCGAAAACAAGTCGCTCAACAAAGTAAAAGGAGATTCAGGAGGGCAAAATGAGCGCGACAATAGTCAAAAGTGTTTGGGCAAGCGAAAAACAGCTTGCGCTGGCGATGATCTTGCTACTATCGATTTGTTCGCGCGGGCAGGCGAATGCTCCACAGAACTATGAATTCATCAATGGCAAATGGTTCGACGGTCAGAAATTTGCCGCAGGCAAATTCTATGCGGTCGGCGGCAAGCTGACGACAAAGAAACCTGCGCGGATAGATAAGACCTTTGATCTGACGGGCAAGTTCGTCGTGCCGCCTTTTGGTGAAGCGCACAATCACAACATCACCAGTGAGTACACGTTTAACACAGAAACCCCGCGCTATTTCCAGGCCGGAATTTTCTACGCCAGGATGGCTAGTTCCATTGCCCCAAGAGTGGCAATGATCAAAGCCAAGGTCAATCTGCCTGGCTCTCTCGATGTTGTTTTTGGCAGTCCCGGATTGACGACCGCTGGCGGGCACCCGGAGCCGTTGATGCGTCGGCTCGCTGGAGCCGGAGTTATTCCTGGTCTCGATCTTGACAAGCTCGAAGGAGCAACGCATTTTGCCGTAGACTCAATCGCAGAGTTAGGCGCAAAATGGCCGACGGTCCTAGACGCCAAACCTGATTTCATCAAAACCCTGCTGCTTTTTTCGACCGAAAAAGACAAAGCTTTGCCCCGCGCCGGACTGCGCCCGGAAGTGTACAAAGAAGCAGTGAAGCTGGCGCACTCCGCCGGCCTGCGGGTTATGACGCATGTTGAAACCGCTGCCGATTTTGCCTTGGCCATTGAGGCGGGCGCTGACGAGATTGCGCACTTGCCCGGCTATTCTTTCAGACCCGCGCTCGGCGTCGAAGCCTACCAGCTAGACGAAACGGTGGCGCGGCAAGCGGCGCAGCAGCAAACGGTGGTCGTAACAACCTGCATATTCAGTCGCAATAATCCACAGACACAAGAACAAGCGCGCGCCATTCAGATTCACAACCTGCGCCTGTTACACCAAGCGGGCGTCCGCCTTGCCATTGGCAGCGATGTTACCCAGGCCACCGCGCTCGATGAAGCGCAATACCTGCGTGGCTTGGGTGTTTTCGACAACCTGACGCTGCTGAAAATGTGGTGCGAGACGACCGCCGCCACAATTTTTCCCGCGCGCAAAATCGGACATTTGAAAGAGGGTTACGAAGCGAGCTTTTTGGTTTTGAGCGGCAACCCGCTCGAAGACTTCGCCAACGTTCAGAAGATCGAGATGCGCGTCAAGCAGGGCGAGATTCTGCAATTTTGACGGGTATCAAGGGAGTACTGTTTATGAAGCGTTTTTTTGTTTTGATTTTCTGTCTGGCCTTTTCCGCCAGCGCGCAAGCGCAGGATTGGTCGCAATGGCGCGGCCCGAATCGAGATGGCGTCGTCGCGACCTTCAAGAGTCCGAAAAACTGGCCTGAGAAACTCAAACTGAACTGGAAGGTCACCGTAGGCACAGGGCCTTCCTCGCCTGTTCTCGCTGGCAACAGAGTTTATTTGCTCTCGCGCCAGGATAAGCAGGAAGTCATCTCAAGCTACGACCTCAAGTCGGGCAAACAAATTTGGCGACACCGCTATACGACTGCAACAGATTATTCTATTCACGAATCAGCAACGACTTATGGCAGAAGTCC
This sequence comes from Blastocatellia bacterium UBA7656, assembly GCA_002483445.1. Lineage (GTDB taxonomy): Bacteria > Acidobacteriota > Blastocatellia > UBA7656 > UBA7656 > UBA7656. The sequence goes on along the minus strand of DLHY01000124.1, from coordinate 42,932 downwards.
AAGAGCGACACCGTTGGTTCACCAAGATAGAGTTTTCACGTTGGGTGTCACGGGCAGAATTACCTGTCTCGATGCCCAGACCGGCAAGCTGCTCTGGAAGAAGGACGCCACCGATCACGACTCAAAATCTTATCCCTTGTTTGGTTTTGCTCCTTCACCGCTGATCTTCGACAGGTCGGTAATTATCGCAACGGGGGGAGAGCGCCAGGGAGGGTTGACCGCCTTCGATGCCGAAACCGGCAAAGTGAAGTGGGAATGGAGGGGAGAATACCAAACGCCTCATGACGGTGTTGGCTACTCATCGCCTGTGTTGATGCAAAACAACGGCGCTACGCATCTCGTCGTGGTAATTGATAGAGGCGTGGTCGGGCTATCACCGCAAGATGGAAAGCTGCTATGGAGATTTCCTTTTTCAATGACGGATCAAGCGAGCGTAACCACGCCGGTAATTCATAACGACCAGGTCATCATTTCCGAGAGGTCAAGGGGACTGATGGCTGTGCGCGTGAGCAAACGGGGAACTGAGTGGGAAGCCAGACAAGTCTGGCAGAATCGGGGATTCTTCAACTATACGAGTTCTCCGGTCGCTCAAGACGGGTTGTTATTTGGGATGTCCTATCGAAATAAGGGGCAGTATTTCTGCGCGGATTTGATGACGGGTCAAACACTCTGGCGAACGGAAGGCAGACAAGGCGAATCGGCTGCCGTGCTCGTGGGAAGGAACGAACTATTTGTGCAGACGGTAGACGGCGAACTGATCATGGCTCGCAAGAGCCGGGAGAAATTCGACATCTTGAAAAGGTACAAAGTTGCCGACAGCGCGACGTGGGCGCATCCGGTGTTGTTTGACAAGTACCTGCTGGTGAAAGACGCGAATTCACTGCTGCTGTGGAGTCTGAGTTGAAATCATCATTCATATCCAAAAGGAGAGAGGGAATGCTTAGGTTACTGTTCGTGTTCGTAATGTTGTGCGGGAGTGCCCTGTGGTGCGCGGCGCAAACTCCGGGGCCGATGCCATTTCAACATCCGGCGGTGAGTCGGACGCAGATCGCTTTCGTGTATGCGGGCAGCGTCTGGATTATGGATCGGCAGGGCGGAGAAGCTCGTCGCCTGACTACGCAACCGGGCGACGAATCCTTCCCCGTCTTTTCGCCCGATGGCGCACAGCTTGCGCTGGCAAAGAATGTCGGCGGCAACATTGATATATATCTGGTGGCGGCAGCGGGCGGCGAGTTACGGCGGTTGACCTATCACCCGAGGCTGGACATGCCGGTTGGCTGGACACCGGATGGCAAGCGCGTGCTCTTTGCTTCGATGCGCGACTCGAATGGCGTCACGCGGCTTTTCACCATCTCTACACAGGGCGACTTCCCGTCGGAACTGCCGTTGCCGATGGGCAGCGACGGTTCGTTTTCGCCGGATGGGACGCGCCTTGCCTATATGCCGATTCCCGATACGCCAACAATCTACAACTGGCGCAACTATCGCGGCGGCATGACTTCGTCAACCCTGATCGCCAAACTTGCCGACAGCAGCACCGAAGCGATCCCGCGCGAAAATGCCAACGACCGCGAGCCGATGTGGATTGGCAATCACATCTACTTTCTGTCGGATCGCACCGGCACGGTCAATTTGTTTGCTTACGACACGCGGACGAGGAAGATCAGTCAGTTGACCCGGTATGAAAAGTACGACATCAAAGCGGCGGCGGCTTGCGAAGATGCGATTGCCTTCACGCAAGACGGCACGCTCCAGCTTTATGATTTGAAAACGAACCAGACACGCCGGATCGAGGCGCGCGTTAATCTCAGCGAGCGCGAACTGGCCGAGACCAAATCGCGCTCAGTGCCCGCCGCGCGCTGGCTAGGCACGTACAACCTTTCGCCGACTGGCGATCAAGCATTGTTCGAGGCGCGCGGCGAAGTCCTGACCGTGAGCCCGAACGGCGGCGAAGCGCGCAATCTGACCAACTCTTCCGGCAGCGCCGAGCGGTTCCCAAGCTGGTCGCCAGACGGCCAATGGATTGCTTATTTCTCCGATGAATCCGGCGAATATCAATTGCACCTGCGCCCGGCAAACGGCGCGGGCAGCGTCAGGAAGATTGCGGTGGAAGCGCAGCCATCTTTTTATGAAGAGCCGGTTTGGTCGCCGGATTCCCGGCGCGTGGCGTTCTCTGACAAACGGCTCGCGCTGTGGATGGTGGAATTGGAAACCGGCACGGCGCGCTGCATTGACACTTCGACGTTCTCCGGCCAGGGAACGTTTCGCCCGTCGTGGTCGGCGGATAGCAAGTGGGTCGCTTATGCGAAGAACCTGCCCAGCCGCGTCAAAACGATCTTCGTTTACTCGACCGAGACGGGCAAGAGTCACCAGGTGAGCGATGGCCGCAGCGAAACGGACTGGCCGGTCTTTGATAAAAACGGCCAGTATCTGTACTTCACGGCCAGCGCGAATGCCGGGCCTGCCATGGCTTTTGGCATGTCCGCCTTTCCCTTCCGCTCTAATGTCACACGCAGCGTGCAAGCTGCCGTGCTGCAAAAAGACGCGCGTTCGCCGCTATTGCCTGCGGCCGGCGAAGAGGGCACCGGAGCCTCGGCGCGCGGCATTGATGTGGAAGGACTGGCTCAGCGGATCGTGCGGTTGCCGATTCCGGCACGTGACTATCAGAACCTGATGGTTGGCAAGCCGGGCGTGTTCTTCCTGCGCGAAATTACGACCAGCGGCGGCGCGATTTCCACTCGCATCCTGCACAAATTCGACCTCGCCACGCGCCGACTGGAACGATTCGCCGAAGACACGCGCGGCTTCGTCATATCGTTCGACGGCGTCAGGGTGCTTCATCAAACAGCCTCGGGCTGGGCGATTGTTTCCGCCGACGCGCCGCCGAAGCCGCAAGAGGGCAGGCTGGATTTAAGCCGGGCCAATTTGACGATTGATCCGCGCGCCGAATGGAAGCAGATGTACGCGGAAGCCTGGCGGCTGATGCGCGATTACTTCCACGATCCGAACCATCACGGTCAGAACCTGAAGGCGCTCAAGGAACATTACAGCGCGTACTTGCCGAGCATCGTTACGCGCAATGATTTGAATCTCGTCTTCCGCGAAATGTTTTCGCACATCACGGTCAGCCACATGCAAGTAGGCGGCGGCGAGCTGCCTCCGCCATCCGGGACACCCGCCAATGTCGGCCTGCTCGGCGCGGATTACCAGATCGCCGACGGGCGCTACCGCATCACGCGCGTTTATCGTGGCGACAATTCGAGCCAGGCACTGACCGGGCCGCTCGCGCAACCCGGTGTGGAGGCGCGAGCCGGAGAATATCTGCTGGCGGTAGATGGGCAAGAGATCACCGCCTCAGAAAATCTCTACAAATACTTTCTCGGCAAAGTAGGCCGCCCGACGCAGATCAAGGTCGGGTCAAATCCCAGCGGCGAGGGCGCGCGCCTTCTGACGCTGATTCCGCTGCCCAGCGAAACCGCGCTCCGCGATTTCAATGACATCGAAGACAACCGGCGCAAAGTGGCAGAGCTATCGGGCGGCAAGCTGGCTTACATCTATTTGCCGGACACGGGCGCTGCGGGTTACGCCGCTTTCAATCAGGATTTCTACACCCAACTCGATAAGCAAGGCGTGATTATTGATGAACGCTTCAACGGCGGCGGCGCGGCGGCGGATTACTTCATCGAGGTGCTCCGGCGGCAGCCGCTTGCGTACTACGCCTTCCGCGAAGGTGATGACTTTCCCCTGCCGCAAACCGTCCTGCCTGGCCCGCGTGTCATGCTCATCAACGAGTTTGCCGGATCGGGCGGCGACACGTTGCCGTGGATGTTCCGCGCGGCGGGACTCGGTCCCATCGTCGGCAAGCGCACGGCAGGCGCAGGTATCGGCGGTTACGTGGACATGCCGGAATTGCTGGATGGCGGGCGAATGCTTGCGCCCAATCGCGCGTTTTTCAATCCCCGCAAAGGAACGCTGGACATCGAAAATTACGGCGTCGCGCCCGACATCGAAGTCGAAAACACACCGGCGGCGTGGCGCGCGGGCCGCGATTTGCAGCTTGAAAAAGCAGTGCAGGTGGCGTTGGAAGAGTTGAAGAAGAATCCACCGCCGCGTCCGTTGCGCCCCAAATCGCCGACGCATAAATAACCACGCGGGACTGACGTGGCACAACCAGAGAAGGAGACACAAGGTAATGCTAGCGAACGGAAAAATCTTCACGCTGAGTTTGTTGAGTCTGATTTTGTTGGGCCACGAAACACCTGCCCAACCAGCGCCGGTCAAACTCACCGCCGAGCAGTGGCGCGCGGATTTACGGTTGTTGGCTGAAGAATTGCCGCGCCGCCACAAGAATGCTTTTCACACGATGACGCGCGCGCAATTTGACGCGGCGGTCAAACAACTGGACGAAAGAATCCCGTCGCTGGCCGATCAGGAAATCACCGTTGGGTTGATGCGAATCATGGCAATGGTCGGCGATGGTCATACCCGAATGAGCGGGATGGCCGCGCGCTTTCGCGCGGGCCGCTACCCTGCACAGTTGTATCTTTTCAAAGACGGACTGTTTGTGCGTCGCGTCGCCGCTGAACACGCAGAATTGGCAGGCGCGAAAGCGCTGCGCATCGGCAAGCTGTCAACCGAAGAGGCGCTCAGCCGCGTGCGCGAAATTGCGCCGCACGACAACGAAATGGGCGTCAAAGACGAAGCGCCTTTCTGGTTTGCGTTTCCCGAAGTCTTGCACGCGCTCGGCATCACCGATGATCTGCAATCCCTCAAGCTGGTTGTGGAAATTGACGGGCAGTCGAAAACGGTTGAGATGAAACCGGTCTCTCAACTTCCCGCGCGCTGGGCGGATGCGCGTGACGCGGCGAAATCGCCTGTGCCGCTGTGGTTGAAGAATCCCGGCAACGATTACTGGTTCGAATATCTGCCGGAGCAAAAAACGCTGTACGTGCAATACAACGTCGTGCGGAATAAGCCGGACGAAACGGTGGAAGCGTTCTTCAATCGTGTCTTCGCTTTTGTCGCCACGAATCCGGTGGAAAAGTTCGTACTCGATCTGCGGGTGAATGGCGGCGGCAATAACTTTTTGAACCTGCCCATCGTCAAGGGCGTCATCCGGTCGAAAATTGACGAGCGCGGCAAATTCTTCACCATCATCGGACGCGAAACCTTTTCCGCCGCGCAGAACCTGGTCAATCAACTCGAAAAATACACCAACGTAATCTTTGTGGGAGAGCCGACTGGCGCGCGCCCGAACAGTTACGGCGAGGCGCGCTCGCTGACCTTGCCCAACAGCGGTCTGGTGGTCAGAGCTTCGACGCTCTGGTGGCAAGACCTCGACCCCAGAGATGACCGCATGTGGACAGCGCCCCAGGTGGCGGCGGAAATGACTGCGGCGGACTATCGCGCCAACCGCGACCCAGCGCTGGAAGCGATTCTGAATTACACGCCCGGCGGCACGATTGACGAACTGATTGCCGAAGCTCTGGCTGCCAACGACCTCACCGCGTTCCTCAGAAAATATCGTCAGTTCAAAACCTCCCCGGCAAACTTCTATGTTCACACAGGCAGGACGATCAATGCGTTCGGCTATCAGTTGCTGGAACGCAATCGGTTGGACGACGCCCTCACGGTTTTCAAGCTCAATACCGAAGCTTATCCCGATTCGGCGAATGCGTTTGACAGTCTTGCCGAAGCTTATGGAAGGCGCGGCCAACGGGAAGAAGCAATCAAAAATTACGAGCGGGCTTTGCAGTTTAACCCGAATTTGACGAGCGCCAGTGATGCGCTGCGGAGATTGAGAAAACCGTGAATCCACAATCATGCGGAGGACCAAAGATGAAAAAACGGCTATTGATGACCCTGGCTTTCTTTCTCCCGGCTTCGACGCCATTCGGTCAGCCAACCTCCGTACCCTTGTTGCCGGCCGAAGCGAAAGCGCAAGCGAGCGACACGGCGCAACCGGCAGTCGTAGGCCCGGGCGTCCTCTCAGAAGGTGAAGTCTATCGTGGCTGCTTCACACCCGAGGGCCGCTCGTTCTACTTCTTCAAAAAGATAACGCGCGGGCAGGAAGATTATCGCATCTTCGTCTCGCATCTGACCGGCGGCAAATGGTCGGAGCCGCAGCGCGTCAATTTGGGCGGCGAGTATTCCGACACTTATCCGGCGATTTCCAAAAACGGGCGACGCATGGTCTTCGCTTCGTATCGTCCCGCGCCCGACGATACGTCAGCCAAGCCGAACGCGCATCTCTGGTACGTTGACCGCCAGGGCGATGGTTGGAGCAAGCCGGTTTTTATGGCCGCCGTCAACACTCTCGGTTATTACCACGCCTGGGTGGATCTCGGGCCGGACGGCGCGCTCTATTTCCGCCGCATCACCCCGGATTATGCGCAGCGAGTAACGATGGTGACGCGCTGGAACGGCAGAGAATATGCGGCTCCTGTGCCGTTCGAACCGGTCGAGCGATGGAAGAATTGGCGCACTGATTTGCGCATCAGCGGCGGGTTGCTCGGCCCTCGGGGGCAAACGATCTTTTTCGATGTGGCGACGCGAAACCCGCAAACCGGGCGCGCCGCTTCCGACATCTGGGTTTCGTTCAAACGCGGCAGCGATTGGACGGAACCGAGGCCGCTCGGCGCGAACATCAACCAGGCAGGCTTCGATGTCTTCCCCTTCTTTTCGCCTGACGGGAAAGAGATGTATTTCGTGCGCGACTTTGCCGCGTTCTATCGCATCTCGCTGGCAGAGGCTTTGAGATCGGTGAATTTTGAGATCGGTGAATAACGAATGAATAAGGAGAATCAGTAATGATGAATCGCAAACGCTCTCTGGCAGCGCTCTTCGTGATCGCGCTGCTATTTTGGGTAAGTCTCAGCCAATCCGCAGGGGCGCAAATTCCAGGGCAATTGGCGGAAGATTTCGTGGCGGGCAGCGTGCCGAGCGCGGCAGAGGTAGCCAAACTCGAAACCGCCGTCGCTGCCAGGCCCGATGATTTCCGGCTGACCCGCAAACTCGCCAAAGCATATTTCTTTCAGTATTTCGGTGAAGGACGCGCCGCCGCTTTTCCCAAAGCGGAGAAGACGCTCGAACGCACGCTCGCCTTGCAGAAAGATGACCCGGAGACGCTGGCATATCTCGGCTCGCTCTACGCCGTCCGCGCCGAGCGCGCGGGCAAGCAGAACGCTGCGCAACAGAAAGCCGATTTCGACCGCGCCTTTGCGCTGCTCAAACAAGCCGAACAACTCGCGCCCCGTGATGGAGCAGTGCTTTCGATCACTAGCGGCAGTTACGTGATGTTGCCGGAGTCTTACGGCGCGGCATCGCACGTGGTGGAACTGCTCGAAGGTATGCGCCGGGGGATGGGACCGCTGTTCAAGCGCTTTTCGCATCACGGCCAGCAACGGCTGTTGCTGACGCTGGGGCAGGCTTACGCCAAGACCGGCCAACCTTCGAAGGCGCGCGCCGCTTTCGACGAAGCCTTGCAGGTCAACACTGAATCCGTCGAAGCAGCCTTAATCAAAGCCGAATTGTCCAAACTGCCCAAAGTCTCGGCAGGCAGCCCGGAAGCGCAGGCGCAGCTTTGGGAAGCCGCACAGACCGGCAATCTCGCCAACGCGCAAGCGGCCCTCAAGGCGGGTGCGGACCTGAACGCGCTGGATACGCGCACCAACCAGAACGGGCGGACGGCGCTCAATTACGCGGCGGAAAAGAACCAGGCTGCGCTGATTCAATGGCTGGTCGAACACGGCGCCGAAGTGAACCGCGCGAATAACACCGGCTTCACGCCGCTGCACCACGCCGCCGAAGCAGGTTCGCTGGCCGCCGCCGAGATGCTGTTGAAGCTGGGAGCCAACGTGAAGGCGACGACCCAACGAGGCGCTACGCCACTGATGATTGCCGGTGCCAGGGGAAAGACGGACGTGGCGGCAATGCTTGAAAAAGCGGGCGGCAAGTGACGCCTCTTCTTTTTTGTCGAAGTGTCGCAATTGAAATAGGAGAAATTTTCAATGATCAGAAAACAAACCATTGCATCGGCAATCGCTTTTCATCTTGCAGTAGTTTCGTTCGGCGCGAGTTGGCAACCGGCGTTCGCGCGCGACACGCAGGAAGCCCTTGCCCATTTCCAGGATCAAAAGAACGCCGCTCAAGCGATTCCAGAACGCAACGCCAATCCTTGTGGGCAGACCGAAAACCGGCAATTCGATTTCTGGGTCGGTGAATGGGACGTGACCTCCGGCGGCAGGAAGATCGCCGAGAGCAGCATTCAGCGGATCATCGGCAGTTGCGTGATTTACGAGAACTACTCCGACCCGGGCGGCTACACGGGCAAGAGCTTCAACTTTTATGACGCCGTGCTGAAGAAATGGCGGCAAACCTGGGTGGACAACGGCGGCAACGTCAGCGAATTCAGCGGCGAATATAAAGACAATGCAATGCATTACGAAGGCGAATCGCATCGCCGCGACGGGCAACGCTTTCTGCGCAAGATGACCGTCACGCGGCTGGACGCTGACCGTGTGCGTCAGTATTCGGAATTCTCGATGGATGGCGGCAAGAGTTGGAAGTCAAATTATGACTTTCTCTACTTGCGGAAAAAATGAACTGACAAGCAAACGACTAAAGAGGTCAATCAATGAACAACGTAACGCTCAAACGCATCTGCGCCGGGCTGTTGCTCGGCGCGGCATTCACGCTGTTGCTGGTGAATCAAGCAACCGTCACCACTAGCGCCAATGAACCTTCCGGCGGCGCGCAAGGCGGCAAGAATCCTTTTGTTGCGGCGCTCACCCAAAATGCCTCTGTCCAGATTGATAAGGCCGAGCAGGCCGATCAACTCTTCAATCAAAGAGACTGGGCCAAAGCCGCCGTCGCGTATACCGAACTGGCGGAACAAAACCCCTATCAGGGTTTGTACTGGTTCAGAAAAGCGGCTTGTTTACTCTCATTGCAAAAATATGACGAAGCCATCGAAGCGTACAAGCAATGCCAAAAAACCGGTTATGCGGAGAGACAAGTCGCGCGGGGACTTGGCTGGAGCTATGCGTTCAAAAACGACCCAGCGCAGGCCGCCTACTGGTTCGAGCAACTCGTCACTTGGGATCCAAGCTGGCTCGATAGTTTGAGGGGAGACGCGCGGTTGAAGCGGGCGCTGGGCGAGAAGTTCCACGCGCAAGTTTTCGGCCCCGAACTCCCCGCCGACATCTCCCGCGTCGAAGGCTGGCGAGATGACCTCGCATTTATGACCAAAACGCTGTTCCGGTCACACTACAACATTCATGTCAAAACGCCGCCTGACGTTTGGTCGGCGAAGATCAAACAACTCCACGAGGCGATTCCGAAATTGACGGATAAGGAAGTCGCGCTGGAATTTTGCAAATTGGTGGCGCTGGCCGGTGATGGGCATACAACGATGTGGCCGCAATTCAACAAGAAGCTCGATTTTCACATGCTCCCGGTGATGATCTACGAATTCAAAGACGGCTTCTTCATCCGGGCGGCAGACCCGGCATACGCCAATATCGTCGGCGCACGGGTGTTGAAGATCGGCGACAAATCAATCGAGCAAGTGTTCGCTGAGGCAGAAGGGTTTTACGGACACGAAAACAGCATGCACCACAAGATGAGCGCGCCGTCGGTTTTAGGCACGGTCGAAATCCTCAAAATGTTAGGGGCGACGGATTCAGACGAAAAAGCGACCTTGCACATTGAGCGCGATGGACAGAAGCAGTCGGTCACGCTCACCGCGCTCAAATGGGATTCCAAGTTGTTTGGCGACAAGGATGAGGCTCCAACCTGGGCGCAGATGAACGCGGCAGCCAAAAACCCGTTGCCGCTCTGGCTCCAGCGTCCCACTGACTTTTACTGGTTCGAGTATCTGAAAGATGAGCGTATCGTCTACTTCCATTACAACAATGTATTTAACAAAGAGACAGAGCCGTTCGCCGCGTTCATCGAAAAATTGTTTGCCTTCATTGACGCCAACCCGGTCGAGGCGCTGGTCATTGATTTGCGGCGCAACTATGGCGGCAGTTCCGATCTATATCCGCCGCTCATCCATCAACTCATCCGACACCCGAAAATCAACGAGCGCGGCAAACTCTTTACGCTCATCAGCCGACACACCTACTCAGCGGCGATGAATCTGGCGACGGATTTGGAATTCTGGACCAACACCCTGTTTGTCGGAGAGCCGACCGGGGCGAGTGTGAACTTCATCGGCGAAAACAAACTGTTCACGTTGCCTTACTGCAAACTGCGGGTGAGCGTGTCGGATCGTTATCACCAACACGGAGCGTCGAATTCGACCGATAAACGGTTGTGGATTGCGCCAAACATTCCGGCCGAATTCACGTCGGCGGATTACCGGAACAATGCTGATCCGGGCATGGCGGCGATTCTTCAGTATATGAAAGACCGCAAGCAGATGCGCTGAAGAAGAAAATGAAAAGGCAGGGAGATTCGGCATGAAGAGCATGTATAAAAATGTCTGGCATTTCAGCAGGAATAATGGTCGCTCGCTGATTTCTCACGCTGTTCGTTTAAGCCTCGGCGTGTTGACAATCTTTTTGATTTCTCAATCGGCGGTTGCCCAGCAAGAGGCGAAATTCAATCGCGAGGATGTGATGTTCTCAAGCGGCGCGTTGCAACTCAAGGGAACCCTCTTCCTCCCCGTCAGCGATAAACCTGTACCCGGTGTCGTTCTCGTGCATGGTTCGGGCGAAACGAAAAGGAACGACAGCTTCTTTTTCGCTCAACTCCTTGCGCAACGTGGCATCGCGGCGCTGACCTATGACAAACGCGGCGTCGGGGAATCGCAGGGCGACCCGCAGGCATGGCGCTATTACAACATAGATGATCTGGCTATGGATGCCGCAGCCGGAGTGAGCTTCCTCCAGAATCACAAAAGCGTTGACGGCCGTCGCGTCGGCATCTTCGGCGCGAGTCAGGGCGGATGGGTAGCCCCGCTTGCCGCAGTGAAGAACAAAAAGGTGGCTTTTCTCGTGCTGCTATCCGCATCGGTTTCCACGTTGGGAGAGGACTGGTTATTCGAGAGAGCGGCGCGGCTTGGGTTCGAGAAGTTTACGGATGAAGAGATAGCCGAGGTGCGCGAAATGCAGTTTGTTGATCAGGAGGTGACGCGGACTGGAAAGCGATTCGATGAGTTTCAATCGCTTTGGGAGAAGCACAAAACCAAACGATGGTTCCGCCGCGTGTACCTGTCCGAAACTCCCATAGGCATTGACCACCAGTATCGCCGATGGGAACGAACCGTGCTGGATTTCGATCCTGTCCCGGCGCTTCAGAAGTTGGATATGCCGATACTGTGGCTCTACGGCGATCCCCGTCATGATCGCTTCGCTCCTGTCAAATTGAGCCTTGAGCGCATTGAGGCTCTTCGCCGTTCGGGAAAGAAGTATGAAGCGCATGTCTTCGATGGCACCGATCATAATCTGAAAAAGGTGAATGCTCCGGACAAACAATTATTCGATAGCAATCAGGAGACGTGGGGGCCGCCTCTGTTCGACTGGTTGACCAGAGTTTTGAAGTGATTCAGGGAAGTTCAGAGACGAAGAAACAATGCGTTAAAGTTCTTCGCCACTTTTTAATGTGGCGTTGTTTCATTGAGCCATCGAGAAAGGAACTATTTTTGTGAAAGCCCTATTGCTGATGCGCTGTTGATCAGTTGTTGACGCTGATGGTCGATTTGCGGTCTGAATAGCGCAGGGCAATCAGGGAGAACATCAGGCGATGACGGGCGGAAAAAAGCGATGCGGGCTGAAACTTTCACAGAGATGTTTTCACTCACCTGAAACCAGATTGTTACACAGGGAGACAACGATGATCTTGCAGGACTTGCGGTTTTCTTTCCGAATGCTTATCAAGCGCCCCGGATTTTCTCTCGTCGCCCTCTTCACTCTCGCTTTGGGCATCGGCGCGAATACGGCTATCTTCAGCGCCGTCAACTCCCTTCTGTTTAACTCTCTGCCCTACCCGCAGGCCGAACAATTGGTGGTTATCAATTCCTCCAATCCTGAAAAAGGATTTACTCGCTTCGGCGCTTCTTATCAGGACTTCGAGGACTGGGAAAAACAGAACACAACCTTTGAAGGCATCGCCGCCTACAACGGCGCGAGCGGAAACCTCACGGGCAGCGATGAGTCTCAACGAGTGCGGTACGCGCAGGTGACAGCGAATCTGTTTTCCGTTCTCGGCGTGTCGCCTGTTACGGGACGATCTTTCGCTGCGGATGAAGATCAGCCGGGAAAAGATCGAGTTGTCATTCTCAGTTACACTTTCTGGAAAGAACGATTCGGAGGCGACGCGGAGACAGTCGGCAAATCGCTGATGTTGAGCGGGCATCCTGTAACGGTGATCGGCGTGATGCCGCAAGGCTTCGAGTTCCCCGATGCCGAAACGCAGATGTGGAGACCGATTGGACTGACACCCGATCAGTCAGGCTCACGCGGCAGCCACTGGTTGTCAACCATCGGGCGACTCAAAGCAGGCGTCCTGGTCGAACAGGCGCAGGCGGAATCAAGCGCCATCGCTGCCCGTCTCGCCGAGCAGTACCCGGATACCAATAAAGGCTGGGGCATACTCGTCGAGCCATATCAAGACATACTCGTGGGCGATGTGCGACAACCGCTTTTGCTGATGTGGGGAGCGGTGGGGCTTGTTATGCTGATAGCCTGCGCCAACGTCGCGAATCTCATGCTGGCGCGCTCCACAGAGAGAAAGCGCGAGATAGCTTTGCGCGCTGCGCTCGGCGCAGCGCGCGCACGCCTCGTCCGCCAGTTGCTGACCGAAAGCGTTCTGCTGGCGATGACGGGATGCGCTTTAGGTCTGCTTCTGGCTCTCGGCGGCCTGGAAGTTCTCAAGAGTATGATCGCCGATCTCGTCCCCCGCGCTCAGGAGATAAAGATCGACCTTCAGGCGCTGGCTTACTCGATAGGAATTTCTCTTGCGGCAGGGATCATATTCGGCGTGCTCCCGGCTTTCAAATCTTCAAATGCGGCCTTATCCGAATCGCTCAAGGAAAGCGCGCGGTCATCAAGCGGTACGAGCGCGCGAAGGTTGCGCGGCGTTCTCGTTGCAGGGGAAATCGCGCTGGCTGTGGTTGTGCTGATCGGCGCGGGATTGCTGATTCGCAGTTTCATCACGCTGCTTGAGGTCAATCCGGGATTCGATCCCCGAAATGTTTTGACGATGCGCATCGCCCCGCCTTTTACAACGTCTCCCGAAGGCAAGGATGAAGAGACCTTCGTAAAAGAACTCTTTGCCGAGAAGGACAGAGCGAAAGAGTTTTATCGGCAACTGCTCGAACGCCTCGAAGCAGTGCCGGGTGTTGCTTCTGTCGGGGCAGTCAATCGGCTGCCGCTGACAGGCAACTGGTGGGTGGAGAGCTTCGCTGTCGAAGGTCGCCTGCCGGACAATTCACAGGATAAGCACACCGCCAATGGGCGAGCAGTGATGCCGGGATATTTTCAAACGATGGGCGTGCCACTTTTGCAGGGTCGGGTACTTGCAGAAACCGACAGCGAAAACTCTCATCCGGTCATCGTCATCAATCAGACGGCAGCCCGTCGCTACTGGGCTGATGAAAACCCCGTAGGGCAGCGCATCACGCTCGATGATATCGGAAGCGGAAACCCGCATTGGTACACGATTGCTGGCATAGTCGGCGATGAGCGCCATAACCAGCTTGAGATGGAACCGCGCCCGATTCTCTACTTCACCTTCGCGCAGGCGAGATCGGGATTTGGCAGCGACTGGGGCATGGACATCGTCCTAAAGGCTGAATCGAATCCTCTGTCGCTCATCGGCGCTGTGCGCGCTCAGGTTCTGGAAATGAACAAAAATCTTCCGGTCTTCAACATCAATTCGATGGAACAGATCGTCGCTCGCAATGTTGCCGAGCGACGTTCGGTGATGTTGCTGCTGAGTGTTCTTGCAGCGGGAGCTTTGCTGCTTGCCGCCGCCGGGATTTACGGAGTGATCGCTTACACGGTCAGCCAGCGCACACAGGAAATCGGTATTCGCATGGCGTTGGGCGCTGGGCGCCGAAACATTTTCAGACTGGTTATCGGTCAGGGTGCAGGTCTTGCTTTGATCGGTCTGATCGTAGGGCTGACAGCAGCGGCAGCGATGACTCGTTATCTTGAGAGTATGCTTTACCGGGTGGGGGCAACAGACGCGATGACCTTTGCTGCGGTGGCTGCGCTGCTAATGCTTGTCGCGCTCGTGGCCTGCTATATTCCAGCGCGGCGGGCGACGAAAGTCGATCCGATGATCGCGCTTCGTTGCGAATGAAGCGGGAAATGCATGAAATCTCGTTCAGTGCTTTTTATATCGTTAATGCTGGCAGTCGCCGGCGTGTCGAAGCCAATCCGCAATCGCCAAACTCTTACGCTGCGCTCGCCAACGCTTTCTTTGTGAGCGGAGAGAAAACACTTGCCATCAGGAATTATGAAAAATCGTTTAAGATGAACCCCGGTAACTTCGACATGCGGGAGAGATTGAAACAACTCTGGCGGCAGTCAACTGCCACCGCCAGAGGCGGTGGCTTGCGTTGAAGGTCGATTTAGCCTATGCCTTTCAACGGTAGAACCGGATAACCGCACCACTGCCAGAGGCAGTGGTTTCATGATGAATGAAAAGGGGACGACCATGCAGACATTACTACAGGACTTGCGCTACAGCGCGCGAATGCTAATGAAGAGGCCCGGCTTTGCTACTGTCGCGGTGCTGTTACTGGCTCTCGGCATCGGCTCGACGACCGCAATTTTTACATTGATAAATGCCACACTGCTCAAAGGGCTTCCGTACCCGGAGGCGGATCGCATCGTGAGAGTCGTCAACGAAGAACGCGGCAAAGAAGGTATCAGCCGCGTCTCGTATCCAGACTTTGAAGACTGGCGAGAAGAGGCGCAATCATTTGATTCCATCGTCGCGGCGGGCAATGTGCGGCTCACAGCGACAGGCGATGACGGGGCCGAATCGCTCGTCGGAGAATATGTGTCTGCCGATTATTTCCGCCTCTTCGGAGTTGCTCCTGTGTTCGGGCGCGCATTCGATTCGACCGAAACCGACGCGCAGTCGGGAGTTCATCCGGTTATCCTGTTGAGCGAAGGCTACTGGCAGCGCCGGTTCGGCGGCGACCCGTCCGCAGTCGGAAAAACTTTGCCGACTACCGTCGGGGCGTTCGAGATTGTCGGGGTGATGCCGACGCATTTTAGCGGGTTGCTGGATCGCGCCGACTTCTGGATGCCGACTTCAGCTTCTTCGCTGGTTTATCCGGGTTGGGTGAAAGATCGAAAACGACGCTGGCATACGGTTGTCGCGCGGCTCAAACCGGGAGTCACCGAGGCCGTAGCGCAGACCGAAATAAATCTGCTCGCACAGCGACTGGAGCAAGCCTTTCCGGCAAGTAACAAAAACATCGGTGCGCGCGTCACCGCTTTTGATGAGAGCTTCCGCAACAAAGTGCAGCCAGGGTTGCTGATGCTGATGGCGGGCGCAGCGTTTCTGCTTGCCGTCGCCTGCACAAATGTTGCCAACCTGATGCTCGCTCGCGCCAGCGCCAGACGAAAAGAGATCGCAATTCGCGCCGCGCTCGGATCGAGTCGTCGCCAGTTGATTACATTACTGTTGAGCGAGAGCCTGTTGTTGTCGCTGGCTGGCGGTGTTACGGGTTTGTTATTCGCCGCATGGATGTCAAAGTTGATTTCCGCAGTAAGCGCAATTGATTTGCCACGATATATTCAGGTCGGCATGGATTGGCGTGTACTCGGCGTTGCGCTTGCGGTGACGATGCTGACAACCCTCAGCTTCGGTCTTGCGCCCGCGCTTATGGCGTCGAAGGCGGATTTGAATTTGACTCTGAAAGAAAACAGCAGAGGCGCGAGTTCGCGCAGCAGAGCGATTAGCAAACTGCTGGTTGTCGGTCAGGTGGCGATTTCGCTGATGCTGTTGATCGGCGCGGGGCTGCTGATGGTGAGCTATCAACGGCTGCAAACTTTCGATCCGGGCTTTCGCGTTGACAATCTGCTGGCGTTGGAAATCAATCCGCGCGGCCCTGAGTACCAACAGGTGTCGGCGCAGCGAGAGCTTGTGCGCGCCCTCGATGAACGCTTGAAGCAACTGTCGGGGGTGGAAACCGCGATAGCCGCGCCACACTTGCCCCCGCGCATCTTCTGGCCATTCGATGCGCGTGTCGAAGGCAAACATTCCGAGCAGGACGAAACCATCCGGTTGGAATTGCATCGCGTGACGCCGGAATTTTTCGGCGTGTTGGGAATCCCCGTGGTGGAAGGAAGAATCTTTGACAACCGAGATCACACGGATGTGCCGCGCGTTGCCGTCATCAGTCAAGCTGTCGCGCGCCGATTGTGGCCGGACGAAAACCCTCTCGGCAAACGATTGCGAGAAGCCGATGCGAAGACTGATGCGGAATGGATCACCGTCATCGGCATAGTCGGCGATGTGAAATATGACGGGATGCGTTCCGACCGGAGCGCAGACTTGGATATTTATCTATCGTTGCCGCAGACCTCAGCGACCTATATGACCATTGCCGCGCGCACAACTCAGGACACGCGCGCGACGGTGGCTGCGATTCGCCGAGAGTTACAGGAAATAGACAGTGACTTGCCGATTCTGGAAATTTCGACCATCCCGGAACGCTTTCAAAAAGAACATGCCGACACGCGCTTTCAGGCGGTGATTCTCGGTCTCTTCGCGCTGATTGCTTTCATTCTGGCGGCGGTCGGACTTTACAGCGCGATCAGTTATTCGGTCAGCCGTCGCGCGCAGGAGATGGGCATTCGCATCGCTCTCGGCGCGAGTCCCCGACAAATCATCAGTCTGGTTATCGGCGAAGGATTGTCGCTCGCCATCGGCGGCCTGGTTGCGGGACTGCTGCTCTCTCTGTTGTTGACGAAATTGCTGACAAGTTTGTTATTCGGCATCAGCGCGACTGATCCTGTTACTTTCGCGGTTACTTCAGTGTTGCTTGGAGGAGTTGCGCTTCTGGCTTGTTATATCCCCGCGCGGCGGGCGGCGAAAGTTGATCCGATGATCGCGCTTCGCTGCGAATGAAGCGAGGAATGCATGAAATCTCGTTCAGTGCTTTTTATATTCTTAATGCTGGCAGTCACCGGCGTGTCGAAGGCGCAAGCTATCAGGACGCCGAACGAACGACCTGCGACGCTGAATCAACAAGAGGCTGCTCTGTGGCGCGAAGACCTGCGATATATGTCGGAAGAGATGACGAGGATGCACAGGAATCTCTTTCATACGATATCACGCGAGCAGTTCGAGAGCGCGGTCAAAAGACTTCACGACCGCATCCCGAAGCTTACCCGCCATCAGATCATCATCGAGATGATGCGCATCGCGGCAATGGTCGGCGATGGCCACACGAACATCGCGCCCACGCGCGACCCTAAGATCGGCTTTCGCGCTTTGCCCGTGAAACTGTATCTCTTCAAAGACGGACTGTTCGTCCGCGCGGCGCAACGCGAGTATGCCGAGATGGTCGGCGCGCGTGTTGTAATGATCGGTCAGGTCCCGGCTGAACAGGCCGTGGCGCGCGCGGTCGAAATCACAGGGCGCGACAACGAAACAGGCGCGCGATACTTCGCGCCGTTTCTGCTCTGTATGCCGGAGGCGCTGCACGCGCTTGGCCTGACAGGCAATCCTGACGAAGCGCAATTCGTGATTGAAAAAAACGAGCGCAGGCAAACCGTCACGCTCAAGCCTGCCGGTCAGCCGGAAATGATGCCAGCCGATACGGATTCAAGCTGGCTGGCCAAAGATGGCTGGGTTGACATGCGCGACGGGGCTGCGGCTCCGCTCCCCCTGTGGCTGAAAGACCCGCAGAACCTTTTCTGGTTCGAATACCTGCCGGAATCGAAAACCGTTTATGTGCAATTGAATCAGGTTAGGAATAAAGAGACGGAAACACTCGCGGCGTTTTCGCAGAGGCTGTTCGCCTTTATCGATGCCAATCCGGTCGAGAAAATGATTCTCGATGTGCGCTTGAATCGCGGCGGCAATGGCGAACTGCTCCGTCCGCTGGTCACGGGCATCATCAAATCGAAAATTGATGAACCGGGCAAACTCTTCGCCATCATGGGGCGCAGCACATGGTCTGCCGCGCAGTTTCTGTTGAACCATCTGGAACGCTGGACGAATACCATATTCGTCGGCGAACCGTCCGGCTCGAAAGGCAATCATTACGGAGACTCGCGCAAAATCATTTTGCCCAACAGCGGCATCACGGTGCGAGTTTCGATCTATTTCTGGCAGGACTGGAGCCCGTGGGACATTCGACAATCGACAGCGCCAGACCTGACAGCAGAACTTACCTCCGCAGACTATCGCGCCAATACCGACCCGGCATTGCAAATAATCCAACGTCACGCGGGACAAAAGCCGCTGATAAAAATTTTGGAAGAGGCACTGGCCAAAGATGATCTCGCGCTGACGGCGAAACTCTTCCGAGAGTTTATGGCGCAGCCGGTCAATCGCTATCGCCAGATAGATGAAGCGATGATTGCGCTCGGCTACAACTTGCTGAGGGCCAAAAAACCGGAGCAGGCTACACTCATTCTGCAACTCAATATCGAGGTCAATCCGCAATCCGGCAACGCCTATGGCGCGCTCGCCGATGCCTACTTCCTCAGCGGCAAAAAAGAGCTTGCGATTGAGAATTATGAAAAGTCGCTTGCGCTCAACCCGCGAAACTTCGATGTGGCGGAGAGGCTGAAACAACTCCGACAGAAATGAAACGAGCCGCATGACTACGAAATGTTTGACTGATATCGAAAGAGCCTGACACGAGTCGCGTCAGGCAAACCGCCGCCGCGATTCTCGTCCGGCGTTGTGACGACGCGCAATCTCCCTTCGCTGCAATCGAATGCCGATGGCTGCAAATTCCTGCCGATGGCTGCAAATTCCTGTCAACCATAATCACTTGAACGTAACTTGATAACGGCGAGATGATCTCTCGTCATCAATTTCAAATAAGAGGAGAGCTACCGATGAAGTATTACCACAAAGCGCGCGTGATTGTCCTCGTCGCTTCATTTTCTCTCATGCTTATTCCTGTCGCGGCCCTCGCCTCTCAGGACTCGGCCAAATACGTTTGCCCGCCGTGCGGCTGCGGCGCGGATAACGTCGAATCGGACAAGGCAGGCGATTGCACTGCCTGCGGAATGACGCTGGTTAGAAAAGGCACTCCAGCCGCAATGGCCGCTTCGCAGGGGCCGTCGCCTCAGAGAAAGCGAGCCGCCATACTCCTCTTCGACGGGGTTCAGATAATCGATTACACAGGCCCTTATGAAGTATTCGGTCAGGCCGGACTGGAAGTCTTCACCGTCGCCGTAAGCATGAACCAGATCACGACGGCGATGGGAATGCGAGTCAACCCGCACTACACTCTCGAAGACTCGCCCCGCGCCGATGTCATAATCATACCGGGCGGCGGAGTCACTCCGACGCAGGAAAACCCGCAGGTCATAAAATGGATTCAGGAGAAATCCAAAGACGCCGAGTACGTCCTGTCGGTCTGCAACGGCGCTTATATACTGGCAAAGACCGGGCTGCTCGACGGAATGACCGCGACCACGTTTTACGATCTCATCGATGGCCTTCCGGCAATCGCGCCTAAAGTGAAAGTCGTAAGAGACCGGCGATATGTCGACAACGGAAAATTCATCACCACCGCCGGAATATCTTCAGGCATAGACGGATCACTCTACGTCGTTTCAAAAATGTTCAGCAAGGCCCGCGCTCAGATGGTCGCGCTCAATATGGAATACAACTGGCAGCCCGATTCAACCTACGCCCGCGCGAGCTTCGCCGACCGGCATATAAGAAATATCTTCGGCAGAAACCTGCGCCTCAATCTGCCCGAAGGCGTTCAATCGAGAGTTCTCAGCACCGAGGGCAGCCCTCGCTCGTGGGAAGTCCGCTGGCAGGCGCAGGGCGCGACTGCGGCTGCCGATATTCTTAAACTTCTCAATGAGAGCCTGGCAGCAGGCACATGGAAAAAAGAAAATTCAGCGAAAAGCGAAGCGACCAAAAGCGCGTGGCGATTTACGGACGAAGACCAAGCAGAGTGGCGCGGCGAGGCCAGCGTTCAACCTGCGGGTGTAGCGAACACCTTCGCTGTGAGCCTCAAAATTGATCGCATCGGCTCTCCTGCTTCGAAGATTCCAGCAGATGCGGCGGACGGGATCATCATACGCGACGCCTGGATTCAGGAGATGCCGCCTTCGCAACGTCTGACCGCAGCTTACATGATCATCGAAAATGTTTCTTCGCGAGACACGGCGATTCTCTCCGCGCACTCCGACATAGCCGGAGCCGTCGAGCTTCACCGCGTAGAGATGAATGATAAACAGATGATGCGAATGCGCCGCCTTGACCGCATCAATCTTCCCACAGGCAAAACCGAATTGACCGGAGACCTTCACCTCATGCTCATCAACTTGAAGCGGCCCGTTCAGGAAGGCGACAAAGTGGCGCTCACGCTTGAGTTTGAAAACTCGATCAAAAAAACGCTGCTCGTCCCCGTCCGCCGCCGCGCCGCGATGTGAAGGGAGGCGCGATGAAACGAATGTTCATTCTTTCAATCATCGTTCTGATAGCTGCGGGTTTCGACACCGCGGCGCAGGATTTTTCTCTCACCGATCACAACGGCCATAGGTTCCGACTGAGCAAGCATCGCGGGAAAGTTATACTGCTGTTTTTCGGCTACACTTCCTGCACCGAAGCCTGCCCGGTCATTCTGGGTCGGGTCAACAAGGTGTTCGAACAACTCGGCACGGAGAGGGAAAAAGCTCTCGCCGTGTTCATAAGCGTAGACCCCGGACGCGACACGCGACAGGTTCTCCGGGATTACGTCAAATACTTCTCGGCCCAAACCGTCGCGCTGACGGGCAGGAAAGAAGAAATCGATGCGGTGGTCAAACAATTCGGCGCGCGTTACGAGATAGAAAAATCAGATTCGGCGCTGGGCTATCACGTCAATCACACGACGGATATTTATCTGATCGACCGTCGTGGCGTTGTGCATTCGCGCTTTCGTCACACCGACCGCGCAGACCTGATGGCCGATGCAGTGAAGAGTTTGATTCGCTGAAGGCGCGAGTTGATAATAGGGAAAGAGACGATTGAAGAATCAGGAGAGAAGTTTTTTGCTCGTATGAAGCGTGGGTTATGGGAGGAGAAGAGCCTTTCTCATTAACACCTCGATTCATCGAGGTGGGTAGCCGCGCGATGGTCTCCCGAACGGTTTCAACCGTTTTCTAACGTTGAAACGGTTGAAGACATCAGGCTGTCGTACCTCACCCAGCTAATGCAGGGTGTTGAGGAGAGGAGCCTTCTGCTCATTTTCCTCTCTGTTAAATGCGAGGATCAATGATTCAAGCGCCTGAATCAAACGCGAGCGAAATCAGTGAGAAGCCGTCAAAGCGGCGGCGCACTGTGGCCGCCGCTTTCGTGCTGGGACTTTGGACACTTCCCGCGCTGCTTTATGCCAGTCAGTCTTATATCGGAGAAATCGATTCTGATTACGGACTTTCCTGGTGGCGGCTTGCGGCGTGGCAGTTGA
Source organism: Blastocatellia bacterium UBA7656 (assembly GCA_002483445.1). Classification (GTDB taxonomy): domain Bacteria; phylum Acidobacteriota; class Blastocatellia; order UBA7656; family UBA7656; genus UBA7656. Next base: position 21,310 of record DLHY01000124.1, on the reverse strand, counting down.
TGATTTATTACGTCTGGGCCGCGCTCACTCCGTTGATCCTGCATCTCGGTCGCCGATTTCCCATCGAGCAGTTGAACCGCGCGCGCAACCTCATCGCCCATATTTTCTTCGGCTCCCTCGCCTCTCTCATTCATATAGCCTGTTACACCCTTTTCACGCGCGCGCTTGATATCTATCCGCGTTGGATGATCGCTCAACCCTTTGATCAGTTCGTGCATTTTACGGGGATGTATTTTCATCTCGATTTCCTCACCTACGTAGCGATACTCGGAGTCGGGTTTGCCATCGATTACTATGGCAAATATCGCCAGCGCGAGCTTCAGGCTTCGGAACTCAAGGCCCAACTTGCGCGAGCGCAACTCGAAACCTTGCGCGCTCAGCTTCATCCGCATTTTCTCTTCAACACGCTCAACAGCATAGTCGGGCTGATTCGCAACAACGAAAATCGGGCCGCGATTCGAATGACCACAGGACTGAGCGAACTGCTGCGCCACGCGCTTGATAGCGCAGACCGGCAGGAAGTCGCTCTCAGCGACGAGATCGAGTTCATCAATCGTTATCTCGGCATTCAGCAGATGCGCTTTTCAGACCGCCTGCGAGTCGAGATCGATATCGCTCAGGACGCTATGGAAGCCAGAGTGCCGAGCCTCATTCTTCAGCCCATTGTCGAAAACGCTGTGCATCACGGCATAGCGGCGCGCGATGCCGCAGGATCGGTCAAACTCAGCGCCACGCGCAGCAACGGTCGATTGGAAATAAGTGTCTACAACGATGGCCCTCAACTCCCTACGGACTGGCGAATGGAACAGTGTCGCGGCATAGGGCTGGCGAACACTCGCGCCCGACTCAATCAGCTTTACGGAACGAACTGTCAATTCGACCTTCGCAATCGCGACGCCGGCGTAGTCGCCACTCTTGCGATTCCTTTTCAACCAGCGGAGCGGAATGGACAAAAGCAGAAAAAAAATCCGCGTGATGATAGTCGATGATGAACCCATCGCCCGCCGAAACATCCGCGCGCTTCTCTCACTCGACCCTGATGTGGAAATCATCAGTGAGTGCGGCAGCGGGGCGAAGGCCGTCAAACTCATTTCTGCCAGTCCTCCCGACCTGCTCTTTCTCGATATCCAGATGCCCGAAATGAGCGGGTTCGATGTGCTGAAAAAAATCGACATCAATCTCATACCCGCCATCATCTTCGTCACCGCATTCGATCAGTACGCGCTGCGCGCCTTCGAAGTCCACGCGCTCGATTATCTGCTCAAGCCTTTCGATGACGAGCGGTTCGAGCAGGCTCTTCAGCGGGCGAAATCTCAGATAGAACAGCGCGAAGCCGCCAGACTCAAAAAGAAGCTGATGGCTTTGATGGAGATCGAAGAACGCGACAAGTCGCAGTATGAGGAAAAATTTTTGATTCGATCCGCGAGCCGGGTCTTTTTCGTCCGGGCGGATGAAATCGATTGGATCGAAGCGGCTGATTATTATGTCCGCCTGCACGCGGGCGACCACTCTCACATGCTCCGCGAGACGATGGCAGAGCTTGAAGCGCGGCTCGACCCTGAAAAATTCCTGCGCATTCATCGCTCGGCAATCGTCAATCTCAGCCGCGTCCGCGAAGCGCAGATCAAAGGCGGCGAATGCGCGCTCATACTTCGCGACGGCACTTCGCTCAGACTGAGCCGCAGCCGCCGCGAGCAGATCGAGAAGATACTCAGTCGCATCTGACTTTCAAGGATTTGAGTTCCTGCCTGCATTTCGAAGAAAAAAACTTCATCGCACGGAAAAAATATGAAACCTGCCGCCCTCGCTCGCCACTTACTCCGCGAGTTTCTACGGTGGAATCCATCTTTTGCGTCCCTTCAATGGTTGAAGTCGGGCGATGAAAAGGGCGAAAGACGATGAACAAAGACCTGCGATACGCGATTCGGCAGTTTATGAAAAAACCTGCCTTTACTGCCGTCGCCGTTTTGACTCTCGCGCTCGGCATAGGAGCAAATGCCGCTATCTTCAGCGTCGTCAACGCCGTGCTGCTCCGGCCTCTGCCACTCGGCGAGCCTGATCGATTGATCAAACTTTGGGAAACCTTTACTCCTGGAGGGCAGAGTCAGGCTTTTCAGGGAACGGTTTCGGTTCCGAATCTCAAAGACTGGCTGGAACAAAACGACGTTTTCACGGGGATCGCAACATGGCAGTTTTCAAGCTTAGGGCTTCAGGGACAAGATCATCCTGAGCGCGCGCTGGGCGCGACCGTCTCAGCAAATTTCTTCGACGTTTCAGGTGTGCAGCCCGTCGCGGGTCGCGGCTTCGCTGAGGGCGAAGATACGGCGGGCAGAAATCGCGTCGTCGTTTTGAGCGATAATCTCTGGCGACGGAATTTCGGAGCCGACCGCGAGATCATCAATCGCTCGATCACGCTGGGCGGAGAAGATCACACGATCATCGGCGTGATGCCCGCGTGGTTCCGCTTTCCGAGCGCATCGACTGAGTTGTGGGTTCCTCTCGTTCCGACGGAATCTCAGATTCAGAGTCGCGGAAGCCACTGGATGTTTGCAATGGGAAGATTGAAACCCGATGTCCCTCTTGAGCGGGCGCAGGAGCAGATGACCAGCATAGCGCGCCGCCTCGAAGAGCAGTATCCCAACGAGCAGGCTGGGCGCAGCATAAAACTCATCCCACTTCAGGAAGAGACTGTTCAAAACGTGCGCCCCGCGCTCATGGTGCTTCTGGGCGCGGTCGCTTTCGTTTTATTGATAGCCTGCACGAATGTCGCAAATCTTCTGCTCGCTCGCGCAGCCTCGCGCCGAAAAGAAATAGCCATCCGCACTTCGCTTGGCGCAAGTCGCGCGAGACTCATCCGACAATTCCTCACTGAAAGCGTTTTGCTTGCGGTCGTTGGCGGCGCGCTCGGATTGCTGCTGGCTCTGTGGAGCCTCGACGCGCTTCTGGCTCTGGCAGCCGATTCCCTGCCACGAGCAGGTGAAGTCGGATTAGATTGGAAAGTCGTCGGATTCACTTCGCTGCTCTCCATCGCGACAGGAATAGTTTTCGGACTCGCGCCCGCGCTTCAAAGTTCGAAGATGGATGTGCAGTCGGTATTGAAAGAAAGCGGGGCGGGGGGCGCGAGCGCGCGGCGAAATAAGGTGCGCAGCCTGCTCGTCGTCGTTGAAGTCGCTTCGGCGATGGTTCTGTTAGTCGGCGCAGGACTACTTATCAAAAGCTTCATCCGTTTGCAGGAGACTGAAACCGGATTCAAGGCGGAAAACCTTTTGACGATGGGCGTGGCTCTGCCGCAGGCGAAGTATTCGACTCCGCAAGCAGTGCCAGCCTTTTATCGACAAACGCTTGAGCGCATCGCTGCCCTGCCCGGAGTCGAAGCGGCAGGCGCGATCAATCTGTTGCCGATACAGCAAACCGGCTTCAATGGCGGCATTGAAATAGAAGGGCAGGGACCATACCCGCCCGGACAGGCTCCGCTTGCGGAGTTCCGCGTCGTCACGCCCGATTATTTTCGAGCGATGGGAATACCGCTCCTCACGGGCCGCTCTTTCGATGACAGAGATCAGGAAAAATCGACTCCAGTGATATTGGTCAACCAGACTCTCGTCAACAAATTTCTTGACGGCGAGAACCCGCTGAACCGTCGCATCCGCGCAGGCTCGCCTGAGTGGGCAATGATCGTCGGCGTCGTGGGAGATGTCAGGCAATCGGGGATCACGCGCGAAACCAGACCGGAAATTTACATCTCTTACGCGCAGGCCGCAAACCTCGCCCGCTCGATGAGCCTTGTGGTGCGCTCAAGCCTCGACACTGCGACGCTCACTGCCGCGATCCGACGCGAAGTGCAAGCGGTCGATCCGGCCCAGCCTATCCATAACATACGGACGATGGAAGCCGTCATCGCAAGATCGGTCTCAAACGACAGATTGAACATGATACTGCTCTCTATCTTCGCGTCGGCCGCCGTCGCGCTTGCGATGATAGGAATCTACAGCGTGATGTCCTACACCGTGACCCAATCGACGCGGGACATAGGCATAAGAATGGCTCTGGGAGCCAAACGCGCCGATATCGTGCGAATGGTCGTAGGGCAGGGTTTGGGTCTGACTTCGATAGGAGCAGTCGCGGGGCTGGCTTCATCCTATGCGCTCACGCGACTGCTTGAGAGTCTGCTTTACGGAGTGAGCGCGACTGACGCGGCTACTTTCGCCGCCGTGCCTGTTCTCTTGGTCGCGGTGTCGGCGCTTGCCTGCTTCATTCCGGCTCGAAGGGCAACGCGCGTAGACCCTATAGTCGCGCTCAGGTATGAATAGTGGTCAGTTGTCAGGTTCGCTCACAAGCAAGATGCGCGACTCGCTTGAGGGATGCTCACATAGTTGAGCGCTGCCGCGTTTGTCGAAAAAATCAACTTCCTCTGAAACAGGAGATATTTTATGCAATTGCGCGAGAAATTCTGCCTGGTCGGTGTTGGTCTTCTTTTTTGCCAGGTTCTTATTGTCAACGCTCAAATCGGGATTGTTGATAAAGATGCCAGAACCAAGCCCACGATCACTATTTTGGGAAGCTATCATCTGGGAAGCCAGGGGCGGAATGTGGTTAAGCCGAAAGTTGCTGACATTACGGCTCCCGAAAGACAAAAGCAGCTTGCCGAACTTATCGAAAAACTGAAAAAATTTAAGCCAACCAAAATTGTGGTTGAAATTGACAGCGAAGATGATGCGAAAACTCAGGAACTTTACGATAAGTATTTAGCGGGAAGTTATCAACTCTCAAAAAATGAAACCAACCAGATAGGCTTTCGTCTGGCAAAGGAACTGGGGCATAAAAAGGTTTATTGTGTTGATTGGGGCGTGGTCCCTGACGACGAATCATATAACTATGAAAAATTTGCTGCGAAGTATGCCGAGTTGGATAAATTCCTGAAAGATGTGTACCGAGAGTTGCGGGAAGAAGTAAATGCGGAAGCCGAAAAGTTATTAAAACTCTCCGTGCCAGATCAATATATCCTCATCAATCAACCGGCTCGAATCGAAAGAGACCACACAAGGTACTTTGATTTTGTCCGTCTCAATCTCGACAAAGAATACGTCGGGGCAAATTACCTTTCGTGGTGGTACGGCAGAAACCTGAAAATCCTTGCCAATATCATCAGAATCACCGACTCGCCGAATGACAGAGTGCTGGTAATTTATGGCGCGGGACACGCTAAGTTGCTTAATCAATTTGCCAGAGAATCTGGTTTCTACAATGTCGAAAGTCCATTGAAGTATTTAGAGAATAAAAAGTAAAGTCCCGCGGCTCGATTTGAGTTTTCTGCGAAGAGTTTCGCGCTAACACCTGCCGCATCTTTCGCGTCATGTGTTCAGGAATCAGTGTGCTGAAACATCATGAGAAAAGGCGACAATGATGGACACCTTCTTCAATGACCTGCGATATGCGATTCGTCAGCTTTTGAAAAAACCTGCGTTCACGCTTGTGGCAGTGATAACGCTGGCCCTCGGTATAGGAGCCAACACGGCCATCTTCAGCGTCGTTTATTCGGTGCTGCTGCGGCCTCTTCCATACAGCGATCCTGACCGAATAGTTGTCGCTCTGCACGACGGAACGAAGCCTGTTTCTCCGGCGGACTTCCACGACTGGGGCGAGCAGAACACTGTATTCGAACAAATGGCGGCGGCTTCGCTGTGGTCGCCGAATCTGACGGGCAGAGATCAGCCCGAACAGATTCGCGGACTTCAGGCGACTGGAAACCTCTTCAATATGCTGGGCTGCGAAGCCGCCATCGGTCGCGCGTTCACTGTTGAAGAAGATCGAAAGAGCGCGGAGCCGGTCGTCGTCGTGAGCGATCAATTATGGAAGCGACGCTTCGGCGGCGACCCCGCTGTTGTAGGGCAGACCCTCACGCTCGACGGACAGAGTTATACCGTCATCGGCGTGATGCCGCCTTCGTTTCAGTTTCCGTTCTTCTGGGCCACCAGAGTGGAGATGTGGACTCCGCTCAAACTCGAAGCGTCGAATCCGAATCGTTATGCGCGATTCCTTCGCGTCTTCGCGCGATTGAAACCTGATGCCGGTGTCGAGAGAGCGCAGACCGAAATGAGCGCAATCGCCGCGCGCATCGCCGACGCGCACCCGGAGACGAATGCGGGAATAGAAGTCACCGTCGCGCCACTTCACGAAAGAGTAGTCGGAAAAGTGCGCTCGACTCTTCTGCTTCTGCTCGGCGCAGTCGCTTTCGTGTTGATGATTGCCTGCGCCAATGTTGCCAATCTCCTGCTCGCGCGAGCATCAGCGAGGCAAAAAGAGATTGCAGTGCGAGCGGCGCTCGGCGCGACTCGATTGCGAATCGTCCGTCAACTGCTCACCGAAAGCGTTCTGCTCGCGATCACAGGCGGGGCCGTAGGGATTGCGCTTGCTTTCCTGAGCGTGCGATTGCTGGTCGCGGGTCTGCCCGCGGATGCGCTGCCTCGCCAGCAGGGGATAGGCATCGATACGGGCGTGCTGGGCTTCACTGTGGTTGTGTGCCTGATGACGAGCGTTATCTTCGGGCTGGTTCCTGCGCTTCAATCTTCGAAGACCGATCTGACCCAGTCGCTGAAAGCGGGCGGCAAAAATCAGTCAGGCGATGTGCGCGGGCGGAACATGCGTAGCGGTCTTGTCGTCATCGAAAGAGCTCTTGCGATGGTGCTGCTGGTCGGCGCGGGATTGCTGACGCGGAGCTTCATAAGACTTCAATCAATCGATCCGGGATTCAACGCGGAAAATGTGCTTGCGATGAATGTGTCAGTCGCAGGAACTGCGCACGCGCCGAAGCGAGGTGAGTTCTTCCAAGAGATCGTGAGACGAATGCAGTCGCTGCCCGGAGTAAAATCGGCAAGCGCGATAAATCATCTCCCGTTGAGCGGAGATCGCTGGGGAACTCCGCTTGCCGTCGAAGGCGAGCCTGCTCCGCCTCCCGGCCAGAATCCCAGCGCCACTTACCGATTCGCTCATACGAATTACTTTCAAACGATGGGAATTCCATTGCTTGCCGGACGCGACTTCGACGAGCGCGATAATCTCGAAGCGCCGAGAGTGGTCATAATCAACGAAGTGATGGCGCGTCGCTACTGGCCGGGAGAAGAAGCAGTAGGCAAACGCATCAAGCTCGGACGTGCGGAATCGAACGCTCCTTGGATTTCCATCGTCGGCGTGGTCAAGGAAGTGAAACAGGAGGACTGGGCCGAAGACGCGAAGCTCGAAGTCTACCTGCCATACTTTCAATCTCAAAGATATCTCACCGATCCTGCGCCTCATTATTCTTATCTCACTCTGGTGATGCGAACCGACTCCGATCCTGCAAGCCTCGCCGCACTCGCGCGCCGCGAGGTATGGGCAGTCGAAGCGAACGCGCCCATCTCGAATGTGACAACGATGGATGAGGTCATTGCGGATGAAGTCTGGCAGCCGCGCCTTTCGATGTTTCTGCTCGGAGGGTTTGCGATAGTAGCTTTGCTGCTTGCATCAATTGGAATCTACGGCGTCATGAGTTACTCAGTGTCGCGCCGCTCGCAGGAGATAGGGATAAGAATGGCTCTGGGAGCCGGTTCCAGTGACGTGCTATGGATGATCGCGGGCGAAGGGTTGAAGCTCTCACTTGCAGGCGCAACTCTGGGACTGGCCGGGGCGACAGGGCTGACTCGCGTGATGTCAGGCCTGCTTTACGAAGTCGAGGCGACCGACCCTGCGACTTATGCGGCGCTCGCGCTGGTGTTGATCGCGGTGACTTTGCTGGCGTGTTACCTGCCTGCGCGCAAAGCGGCGAAAGTCGATCCGATGATCGCGCTCAGGTATGAGTAGTTTTCAGTTTTCAGTTTTCAGTTTTCAGTTTTCAGTTTTCAGCCCGGAGATCCGTATCCGGTTTCTGAAAACTGAAAACTGAAAACTCAAAACTGTACATGTAATAAATTTGCAAAACCTGCTGCCTGATGGCAGGTGAGTTGAACAATGTATGGCGCTTCCGCGTTCATTGATGCTAAAGAGAGTGAAGTCCGGCCAGTAGGTTCATAATTCAGCGAGAGCAAGCTCGAACCGGAGGCATCGTTATTCATGAAAATCATCGTCGCTCTTTCGATATGTTTGTGCATCGCGCCGATCTCCGAGGCGCAGAACTGGCCGTCGTTTCGCGGCCCGAATGCTTCGGGCGTATCTCAATCTCAAAATATGCCCGCCAAATGGGATGCTGGAAAATCAACCGGCATAGTGTGGAAGACTCCCATTCCTGGCCTCAGTCATTCAAGCCCCGTCGTGTGGGGCGACCGCATATTCCTCAGCACCGCCGTTAGAAGCGACCGGGAAGCGATTTTTCAAACGAACTCGGATGACAACGATCCGGTCAATGAAAACACCGCGTATAGCTGGCGCATCTACTGCCTCGACAAAAAATCGGGGCGCGTGATTTGGGAAAGAACCGCTCGCGAGGGAGTGCCGAGAGTCAAGCGTCACCTCAAAGCCAGTCAGTCGAATTCGACGCCCGTAACCGATGGTCGTTATGTCGTGGCCATATTCGCTTCGGAAGGAATGTTCTGTTATGACTTCGCGGGAAAGCTGATATGGAAAGTCGATTTGGGCATTCTCGATCCCGGCCTTCACGATGAACCGGCTGTTCAATGGGGGTATGCAAGCTCGCCCGCCATATACAAAAACCTCGTGATCGTTCAGGCCGACTGCCACGCCCAATCGTTCGTTGCGGCTTACGATATCAAAACCGGAAAGCAGGTCTGGCGCGATGATCGCAAAGAAATGCCTTCGTGGAGCAGCCCTCTTGTTTATCAGGGAAAGACGCGCGCAGAACTCGTCACCAACGCTCCCCACTTTGTGCGCGGCTATGATCCCGCGACAGGGAAAGAACTCTGGCGATTCGCCAACAGCGATCTGATAGTTCAGGTGCCGGTTCCATTCATCGCGCACGATATGTTTTATGTTACAGGCGGCTGGCCCGGCGGTCGCCCGATCAAAGTTTTCCGCCCCGGAGCCAGCGGAGACATTTCCTCGAAGCCGGGGCAGAGCGCAGGCGGGCTGGCGTGGCAGAGCGAGCGCGGCGGGCCTTATGTGCCGACGCCCATCGTTTATGGAGATTACCTCTACGTCTGCACGGACAAAGGTGTGCTGGGTTGCTACAACGCCCGCACGGGCGAGCAGGTTTATCAGCAGAGAATAAACAATCAGGGCGCGGGTTTCAGCGCCTCGCCCGTGGCGGCTGACGGCAAACTCTATTTCGCGAGCGAAGATGGAGACGTTTATGTCCTTCGAGCCGGAAGCAAGTATGAACTCATGGCGATAAATCCGATGGGCGAAGCTTTGATGGCGACGCCCGCGATTTCAAACGGCCTGCTCATCATTCGCGGGCAGCATCACCTGTTCGCCGTCTCCAATCAGGCGGGCGCGAAAACGACTGCGGGAAAGTGACAAGGATGATTCATGCGATAAGTCCAATCGAGCGTATCCACACCTTTGAAGCGGGCGGCTTCCTTATGACTGAATTCGCGCAGCCGCCCGCGCTTAAAATTCCCCGCCACGCTCACTCATCAGCGATGATTTTACTCGTGCTGGAAGGAACCGTCTCGGAAACTTACGCAAGGCGCGCTTACGAATGCCTCCCCTTCAGCCTTCTCATAAGACCGGCGGAAGAAACGCATTCGCATGACTACGGACTCAAGGGCGCGCATTGCATCGCAATCGAAGTGAGCGATCAGCGAAGAGAATCGCTCACTTCTTTTTCGAAGATGCTTGATCGCGTGTCGCTCACGAGCGATGAAGTCATATCGAGCCTGACTTTGAGAATTCACCGCGAGCTTCGTCTGATGGATGAAGCCTCGCGGCTTGCAATCGAAGGGCTGATGCTGGAAACGCTGGCCGTTGTTGTGCGCAATTCTTTTCGCTCTTCGCCGCCTCAGCCTCGATGGTTGCGCGAGGCCCGCGACCTTCTGCACGAGAGCTACAAAGAGCGGATAGCCCTCTCGCAGATTGCGCAAGCGGTGGGAGTCAACGCGGCGCATCTTGCGGCGACGTTTCACAAACATTATCGCTGCACTGTGGGCGAGTACCTCAGACGGCTGCGCCTTGATCACGCCGCAGGCGAGTTGATGCGCTCGGAAAGATCGCTGGCCGAGATTGCGGCTGAAGCGGGGTTTTACGATCAGAGCCATTTCACTCGCATATTCAAACGCTTTTTCGGCACGACTCCATCCGAGGTTCGCTCTCTTGCAAGGATGCCCAAAGCCCGTACAAAAAATCTGCAATCGTACAATCCCCGCCATAAGTCTGCCTGATATAAAAGAAGAGCCTTGAATCCTGCGTCAATCGAAGGGGGTTAAAAAAATGATTTCAAAAGCCGCTGCTTTTTTGTTGTGCGCGCTTATGTGCGCGCCGTCGTTTTCTTCTTTCGCTCATCAGGCGGATAAAACCGAAGCCGCGAAATGGCGCGAAGACCTCAGCCATCTGGCTCACGAGATGCCGCGCCTTCACAAAAATCTTTTTCATACTGTGACGCGCGAGCAGTTCGACGCGGCGATCAAAAAACTCGATGAGCGCATCCCTGCGCTTGCCCGACATCAGATCATAGTCGAGATGATGAAAATAGTAGCGATGGTCGGGGACGGTCACACTTCGATCAACCCTTTCTTCGATCCCTCGACAGGATTTCGTTACTATCCGGTTAAGCTCTACGTTTTCAAAGACGGTATCTTCGTTCGATCAGCCGCGCGCCAGTACGCCGATGCGGTCGGCGGTCGCGTTATCCGCATAGGCAAGCTTGGCGCAGAAGAGGCTTTCAGAGCCGTTTCTGAGGTTTCGCCGCGCGATAACGATATGACCCTTCGTGAGCGCGTTCCTTATTTCATGATGATGCCTGAAGTCCTTCACGCGCTCGGAATAATAGACGACCTGGAGAGAGCTTCGCTCGTAGTTGAAAAGAACGGGCGGCAGGTGACTTTAGAACTCAAGCCTGCCGGAAAGATTCAAACTCGCGGACATGGAGATAATGAAGAACCCTTTGACGCAAACTGGACGGATGCGCGCGACGGGGCGAGCAGTCCGACTCCACTGTGGCTGAAATCTTTGCGTGACTCTTACTGGTTCGAATACATCGAAGACAAGCGCGCGGTCTATGTGCAGTACAATCAGGTGGTCAACAAACACAGTGAATCGATAGAGGCTTTCTTCAATCGAGTATTCGAATTCGTCCGCACGCACGAAGTCGACCGGTTCATTTTAGATATCAGGCTCAACGGCGGCGGGAATTCGTTTTTGAATATCCCAATCGTGACTGGCCTTATCAAAGCGGACAAGATCAATCAGCGCGGAAAACTTTTCACCATAATCGGTCGCAGTACGTTTTCGGCGGCGCAGAATCTTGTCAACGAGCTTGAGCGTTACACGCGCACACTTTTTGTCGGAGAGCCTACGGGCGCAAGCCCGAATCATTATGGCGATCACGCGCAGGTAGTTCTTCCAAACAGCCGGATAAGTGTGAATGTCTCGACTCTCTGGCATCAGATGAACGCGCGAGAGCCGCGCCGGTTCACCGCTCCGCACCTCGCCGCTGAGATGACATCGGCTCAGTACGCGAGCAACATCGATCCGGCGATGGCGGCGGTTTTCAACTACGATCCGAAAAAAGAACTCACGGCGATGCTGATGGAAGCTCTGACGGCTAAGGATATTGAACTTGCATCCGTGCGACTCAAACAATTCCGCGACGATCCTGCCAACGCTTATGCGAACACGGAAGCGCAGGTCAACGCGCTCGGCTACAGATTGATGAACGCGAATCGGCTTGATGAAGCCATAGAGATATTCAAGCTCAACGTCGAAGCGTTTCCGCGTGCATGGAATGTCTATGACAGCTTGGGCGAAGCATACATGAAAAAAGGAAACCGCGAGCTTGCGATCAAAAATTATGAAAAGTCGCTTGAGTTGAATCCGCAAAACGGAGGTGCGATGGAGGCGCTTCACAGGCTCCGAGCGAAGTGAAACGATTCGCGCCTGCATCGTTTCGGCGAGCGCGAATACGCGGCGTGGGAGACGTGGCTTTCGAGCCAGACGGCGAAGTGAAATCGTGCGATGGCGGGCAAAAAGTGCGCAGGCTGCGGGGCCAACATTCTGAGGATCGCGACGATCAAAGGAAGATTTATGCCTGCCGACGCGATCCCGTATCGTATTGATGGAAAGCGGCTGCTGATCTTTCCCGATGGCATAGTCGCGCGCAATCACCCGCGATTCGAGGTCGGCCATCAAACGCACTTCGCATCGTATCCGAAGGCGGGAGAGTTCAGGAGGAGGACGTGACGAGATCACTCCTCAATCCATCTAACGAACCTGTCCCTGTTGAGACTCCCCTCTTCTAATCCCACTCCCCGATCTGAGAGAAAAGCGGAAAGCATTTCACCATCCATTCCAATTACACCCGACTTGGTGAGTAGCCTCCAAGCATAAGAGCTTATAGGTCCAGTAGTAATGAACAAAGCAAAAACAGGATCAGCGACACGAATTTGTAAATCCTGAAAAGGTGGTTCTAGGCTTCCGAACACGCCTGCTCTCGCTAATGTAATTGCGCCAACTAATTCTCTGATTTCAGGGGTTCCAGATTGGCTTGCTTGGTAGTGTTTGGCCTGCCCAATCATCCAGATAGAAAGTTGTCTTTGAATTGTTGGATTGAGATCGTTCGGGAAGAACATGCTATCAAGGGATAACTTGCCGTAAAAATCTATCCCTTCATCGGACGAACTTCTAGTCACGACTGGATTCTCAACGCCGAACATCTTTATCAACTGGCCACAGAGGAATTCAAATTGACGTGGCGTAATTTCGCCAAGGATAGCGGAATAATCTGTGGCCCTTGATCGCCTTCTCTTCTTGTCCTTTAGATCATCAGAGTCTATCGGCTCAATAAAGCAAGCGCCCTGAATCATATACTCTGATGACGAATTGAAAGCTAATCGAGATGGTCGCCCCATCTCCTGCAACACACTTATCTCTTGTTGAAGGGACGACAAAGTCCTCTTTTCCCACCTCTCCGCTTTTTCTCTTGCTTCAGACCTACTACTACACCATCCTTCAGCAAGAACCATGTCGGTTATGATTTCTATAAGCGAGCAGGGTTCGGCATTCAAAGAAACTGTATTAAGCAGTTTAGTACAAATTGTGGATGGGCCAGGTCGCATTTAGTGGATAGAGTGGACAAGGCTAGGTTCAACGACAATCGCATCGAGATTCGTAAGAATTATGTTGACGACCTACTAGCCTCTGTTCTCTCCCTTAATGATCGATGATCTTCCAGTCTTTCTTCAACAACACGAGCAAGTCTCTGCAATAAGCTAATGTTTTCCTCTGAAAGAGACTTCAAGTCCTTAATGCCCATAGTTTCTAAAGATCTGATAGCTGCCCCGATCTCCCAAACCCACAAGTGTGATCTTGCTTCTTGCCTTGATACATCAATCGCATCCTGGAAAGAGCGCATAGGGTCAACAAGAACACGTTCAGCTTCTGGTTTGGTCAGAATAATTCGGAGTTCACGCACTTGATCCTTAGTAGCTATCTTTGGGTCTACAGTATCTCCATCTTCTGGTTCTGTAGGGGTGATGAGATCATAAAATAGAGCCAATTTTTCTGTGTTTGTAAATAAACATCTATCCTCGTCCCATCCCAGCCAAGTCCTGACAACAGGTAGTGAGACTGCCTCATGGAATAGCGGATACATGGAATAGCGAGCTTGTCCTCCGTGGTCCTCGTCTCCGTGCATCTGTTGCAATGCCTTAAATGCTTTGTATCTACGATTAACTTCCTGAGTGGATAAACCGAGACGCTCAGCGACTTCTGCTGAATCCAATCTTAAATCGTCTCTCATTTTCACGATGAGCTTTGAACGTTGATATCCCCCCCATTCTTTTGTACCGGACACATGACGAATACCCATGAGGGAGGCCCGGAATATCTCATCAGGGGCCTCCTGCTCTGCAATTATTACAGGAAGATCAAGGATTGACTGTTGGACAGTTTCATCAATCCTTACGCCCGCTTCGCAATCTTCAAGAATCCACTTTATAGCAGCTAAACGACGATTTCCTTCAATGACCAAATACTTATCCTCGGAGTGCTCATACGGTCTTACAACAATTCTCTCAACAGGAATGTACCCGTTACGCATAATAGAATTTTTGAGTGATAGGAGACTATCATCTTGCCGTAGTCGCTGATAAGCTCTTCTCTGAACTGATTCTTCATGGAAGCGATCTTCAGCAGCGTAAACAAAGGTATCTGTATCTTGAAAGCGGTAATTATTGGGATCCAGCAAAAGGGAATTAGGATTCACAGTTTCAGAACGTAAGTCTGTCATAAAACCAACCTCCTCAAAAGGGGACTTGTGAAGCGTCAAACAAATTGTAGCTTATCAGCAGGTATCTATCACACTGGATAATTCACAATCAAGCCATTGCCCGCTCGCCTGCAATGCAGGAGTCACGACCCAACAAGATAATCAGCCACAAGCGAGTCATCCAGGGAGGGCGCACGATGGGATGCTGAGAAGGTAACAGCCGCGCCTGCAATCGTGTAGTCATCGTCGCGAATCTGCCTCTGCCAATTCCAGTAAATGATTTTAGTGCCGAATCGTATCTTATCTGCTCCTGTACACATCGGTACTCAAATACTTGAGGCCAGAGTCGGCCATTAGCGTGACCACCTTTGCATCTGGCCCCAGCCGCTCTGCCACTTGAATCGCGGCGACGACGTTTGCTCCCGATGACGTTCCCGCGAAGAGGGCTTCCTCCCGCGCTATGCGCCTCGCCATCTCCTTCGCGTCGTCTGTTCTGACTGGCACTATCTCGTCCACGAGCGTCGGCTCCCAGAGTGGAGGCGTGTAGCCAATCCCAACTCCTTCGATCTTGTGAGGCCCTGCCTGACCTCCCAGCAACACCGAGGATTCTGCGGGTTCGACGACGACGATCCTGATACTTGGTTTATATCGCTTCAGCACAGTGGCGACCCCGCGCGAAGAAGCCGCCGTACCCACGCAGTGAACGAAGGCATCGATCTCTCCATTCGTTTGACTCCATATCTCCTCGCCCAGCGAGTAGTAGCCCGCGATGCTGTCATGATTATTAAGCTGGTCTGTCCAGTAGGTGTGAGGCCGCAGGCTCAACTCACGGGCGGCCTCGATCATGTCGAGGATCAGTTTCTTAGTGGTGAGACCTCCCTCACTTGGGATAATCGTTAGCTCCGCACCCAGCGCCGCCATGTGATCCCGCTTCTCCTGGCTGAACGCATCGGAGGTGACGATCTGGATACGATAGCCTTTGGCGGCGCAGACCAATGCAAGCGATGTCCCCGTGCTGCCACCCGTGTACTCGACTACGGTGTCTCCGGGCCTCAGTCGACCGTCCTCCTCCGCCCGCGAAATCACGGCCTGCGCCATGCGGTCCTTGACGCTGCCGGTGGGGTTCTCCCATTCGAGTTTAACGAATATGTCTGCGCAATCGGGCGGAACGACCTTGCGCAATCGAACCATCGATGTGTTTCCAATAGCGTCGAGAATGTCCATGTATTGAGCTACTCCTCCGCTTGCTGATTTCCTCGCTCTGCACAGTCTACTATGTGTGTATTTCGTTGTCATCAATGGGGCTTCAGTCATAATGAAATTTCGGTCATGTCAGTTTGCATACTTTTGCAATAAGCGATTTTCTGGCGGTATTTTGCCTCAATGCTAAGTGTTGATATCGGCAAGCTTCACGCCCGTGCTGGCGAGAGAGTGTTGAGGCACGCGCCTTGCGTATATACAGGACAAGCGACAAATGACAGATGCACGTTAGCCACACCGGTTAGACCTGTTTGCCTGCAACCAACCGGTGTGGCACCTCCTTTCATAAACTCTGTGAGTGATCGAACACACCTTGAAATTTCTTGACGCGCGCGGAGTCTTTTGATAATCCTTTGAGGGGTAATCAGGGGAAAGTTCGGGATGACAAAATTTTTCTCTCGCCATTCGGCGCTGGCAGCACTGGCTGCGGCCTCCCTTGCGCTGATGACAGCAAATATGGATTTGTCGCGGCGCGTCTCCGCGCAGGGAGACGGCAAGAGCGGAAGTGTCGATCTTAAAGCGCGACTCGCTTCCGCTGATGGGGATCAGTTCCGCGATGCGCTATCCCGTCTTTCCTCGATGGATGAACCGGGCGCGCTTGGGTTATGGCAGGCGGCGCTCAAAAATCCTGATCCGAAACTTCGACTGCAAGCCTGGGCGCTTTATCGCGACCGCGCTGCCCTTCTCATGCGAAAAGAGATAGTCCCGCAGGTCGTGCGCATTTTTGCTTCATCAGACCGTGTGCGCGACCTTGCGCGCGAGAGCGGACTCGATGTTGCCGTATGGTCATCAAGCGATGAGGAAACCCTGGCCGCCGCGCCGCCCTTTTTCGTCTCCCGCCTTGAGAGCGAAGGCATCGAGGCCAGCGTGCTTTATGATTCGATAGCCGAATGGCAGCGCGCTTTGAAGCATAGCGACGAGGCTCGCAGGATCACGCCTGAATATCAAAAGGATTCTGAAAAATATCAGGTGCGAATCGCTGTAATCGATCTCGCCCTCAGGAGCGCGCCCGTCGAAGGGTATTCCGACTGGCTGGGCGACGCTGAAAATATAGTGATGCGCAATGATCGCTTCATTGCCTATCTCGATATCTTTTCATCGAGCATTAACGCGGACGCGCGCATAGATGAGCAATACACCCGACGCGGTTACAGGGTCGCAGGCTTTTACACGACGGAAGAATTTTCTCAACAGGTCGCTTCGTTCTTTCCCGGCGAAACTTTTCATCGCCCGCCGAAAGAAAAAACTATATTCAACAGCCTCAGCCCCGCGCTCTCCGAAGGCCGCTTTCACAGTTATGAAGAAACGCTCTCGGAATTCAATCAGCTTGCCGCGCAGCATCCCGATATGGCGCGTGTGGTCACTCTCGGATTGAGCTACGAGGGCCGCCAGATTTTCGCGCTCAAGATAAGTCGCTCTCCCGACACTAACGACGCTGCCAAGCCTGACGTTTTGATAACAGGATGCCATCATGCGCGCGAGTGGATTTCGGTCGAGCCTCCGGTTTATTTCGCCAGTCAATTGATCGATGGCTATGAGAGCGATGATGCGGTTCGACACCTAGTCGACAACCTTGAAATCTGGATCGTGCCTATAGTCAATCCCGACGGACTCACTTACAGTCAGGCGGCTCCAAACGACAGCACCAATTCAGTTCGCCTGTGGCGCAAGAATCGCAGACCCGTATCGCTGGAAGACTGCGGAGGAAGCACGGGCGTGGATCTCAATCGCAATTATGATTTTCAATGGCGATTGCCGGGAGATGAGCCTTGCCCGAAATATAATGATGACATCGGCGGCAGCGACGATCCCGAAAACGAAATATTTCGCGGCAACAGGGCTGAAAGCGAGCCTGAAATCAAAGCCATAAAAACGCTCATCGATGACCCTGCCCATCGCTTCCGCGCCGAGCTTGATTATCACAACTTTTCCCAGTTGATCCTTTATCCGTGGGGCTACCAGTCGTTCGACACGCCGGATGAAGAAAACTTCGTCGCGCTTGCGGCTCAGATGTCGACCGCTATTTCGAGAGTCGAGGGAAGAACGTACCGACCCCAGCAGGCTGTCCAGCTTTATTCTACGACCGGATCATCGATAGATTACGCTTATGGCGCGAACAATGTAGCCGCGCCTTTTCTGATAGAGATGCGCCCCGTCAACGGGCGATTCGATGTTCCTGAAAGTCAGATAGCAGGGATCAACGAAGAGAACTGGGCCGCCGCAAAAGTTCTGCTCAAGTGGGCGGCAGGCCCGCCCATACTTGAATCCGTAAAGGCTTATCAACAGGCGCGGGACGGGAGTTTCTCGAAGCAGGTCTATTCCGCGCGCTGGGTCGGCGCGGGAGGCGGACGCAGGCAACTCACAATTGAGACGGACTTTCCCGGAATCGAGAGCGGGCCTTTGCAAATCCGTTTGCAGTTTTCAAAGCAGATGAATGCGTCGACGTCTCCTGTGGCCACGGTCAGCCGCGGCGAGGGGACGGATGAGTTGCGACTGACTCAGCGGGATATGACCGAAGGATGGCAGAAGACCCGCTACGCAAATGACACGTGGACGGGCCAGGTCGATATCCCGCCTAAGGATGAAAACACCAATCCGTGGCGATTGGTGGTATCGGCTATGGACGCGATGTCGTTCAAACTCGACGCGAAGCCGCAGACAGTGGCCGATTATTTGACGGGGACGAATCACTGGGGCAGCTACGAAGACTCGAACGGCGAGGGGCGCGAAGGGGGCGCGGATCGCGAGCATCTTCTCGCGCCGACGCTGCGCGAAGACAGACCTGAGATCATCATCGGGTCGCCCACAGGCGGGGAGCGATTGACGCGCGGCGAGCCTTTCACCATCGAATGGAGCGTGATAGGCGGAGGGGCTTTCTCTCCCGTCGAGCAGGAGATATGGATTTCGACCAATGGCGGGTTGAACTATGAGCGCGCACTCGGAGGAGTGCCGGGGCAGGCGGACAAGGCGACGGTGAATCTGCCGGTAGATGTGACCTCTTCGGCGCGCGTGCGTATCGTTGCGATTGATGGTGGCCAGCTTGGCGCGATATTTACTGACGGCAAACGCGATTTTTCTATATGCGCAAATGTCGGCTCGACAATCGAGATGACCTTCATCTCTTCCCAGCGAATCGATCAAAGCTGGACTGACACTTCTGAAAATCCGCCGCGAACTGGATCATCGCGACTGGTCATAAACCTGAGAGTGACCAATCGCGGCAGCGTCCCCATACTGAATCCGTTCCTGAGAGTAGGCGAGTTGACAAGAGATCACACTTTGCTTTCGCGCGATGTGAAATCGAGCGCGGCCATCGGCGCGAGGCAATCGCTCGATGCGGGCGAAGACGCTTTGCTTTCAGCAAACGAATCGACGGATGCGCGAATAGTTTTAGGGCTTGCGTCGAAGAAGAAATTCAAGCTCGGATTCGAGCTTTACGGCATCCCTGTTGACGGATCAATCAGCGGAGCGACATCCTTGAGAGTGTGGAACGGCAAACCTAAAAGCAAATGACAGCCGATAGCAAAAGTTTTCACAACCTGCCAGAACATTTTTCTTGACATCCGAGAGAGCTTTTTAATACAATCGCCCACGTTTGAATTCGCGTATCACATGCCGTCGGGTTTCCAACCGGCGTCCGTGACTTTCAACCCGTGCAAAGAAAAATAGGATCGTCCTCAGATCAGCCAAGCTGATTCGATCATCAGCTTGAGGAGATGCTTTATGCGAATAACTTCTCCCTTCAGAATGAATCGCTCGACATCCCACGCTTCCAATCCGGTTGTTCGCTTAATCTGTCTAATTTTGTGCTGTGCGCTTTTTGCGCCCTGTTTCCCTCTTGATAAAATCGCTGCATATTCATTTGCGAATCGAAACCCGTTGCCGGTATTCGATGAGCCGCCTGGAGAAAACCTTCCTGACCTGGATGCCGAGCAGAATGAGGGCGATAAAGAACCGCAGGCTCCCGAACCTATTCCTTCCCTGCTGCCGAACTGTTCGCCGGATGATCCTGAGTGCGGCGACAGCTTGAACCTGGCATCAGCAGCGAATACTCCTCCGACGGTCAGCATCACGAAACCTACTAACGGATCTACTTATACAGCGCCTGCCACTATCAATATCAACGCTACAGCGTCGGACAGCAATGGGATTGCCAGCGTCGCTTTTTTCAGAAACGGTCTACTCTTATTCAAAGACACAACCTCTCCCTATTCATACACATGGACGAATGTTCCGGCGGGCAGCTACAGCTTGACCGCCAGAGCAACGGATACACTCGGCGCAGTGTCAACTTCTGCTCCGATCAACATCACAGTAGTGGCGGGTACTCCGACTAACCAGCCTCCAATCGCCAGACCGGGCGGGCCTTACACGGGCGCTCCCGGAGTCGCTATTCAATTCAATGGCAGCACTTCTTCTGACGCGGACGGGACTATCACAAGTTATCAATGGGACTTTGGCGATAGCACGGGCGGCAGCGGAGCTACAACCTCACATGCTTACTCTGCGTCCGGCCAGTACACGGTGAGACTCACAGTCACCGATAACCTCGGCGCAACGAACAGCACCACGACCACTGCGACTGTCACATCGGGATCAAATCTTTCTCCAACATCCAATCCGGGAGGGCCGTACACGGGGACTCCCGGAGTTGCGGTTCAATTCAATGGCTCTGGCTCCTTCGACCCTGATGGGAGCATCACGAGTTATCAGTGGAACTTCGGCGATGGCGCTACTGGCACGGGCGCTGCACCCACTCACGCTTACACTTCAGCAGGGTTTTATAATGTGAGCCTCACAGTGACAGACAATCAGGGCGCAACGGGCAATGCGACAACGAGCGTGTCTGTTACGAACCCGACCTCCGGGACTGATTTCTCAGTGGCTCGCCTCGATCCCTCCAATCGAACAGGAGGATCAGGCGAAGACTTCTTTTCGGGCAACTTCAACTGGAGCGTTGCGCTGCTCGGCCTCAAGGGGCGCGCGAGTCTGAGCCTTGGGCTTTCGCTCGCCTACAATTCTCTTGTCTGGACGCGCAGCGGGTCAGCGATCAAATTCAATGCCGATAACGGATTTCCCGGCCCCGGATTCAGGTTGGGTTTCCCTGTCATTCAACAGCAATTCTTCAACTCGCAAGCCAACAAGAATGCGTATCTGATGATAACTCCGTCGGGCAGTCGCGCTGAATTGCGGCAGGTCGGCTCGACAAGCGTCTACGGATCAGTCGATTCTTCATACATTCAGTTCGACGCTGGCACAGGAATACTCAGAACGACTGATGGCGCTCAACTTCAATACCTGCAATTCGGCAATGAGTATCGCTGTGTGAATATCAAAGATCGCAATGGCAACTTTATCTCTGTCGCCTATCACGGGGACGGGCGCATCAGCACGATTACCGACACGCTGGGGCGAGTGATAACTTTCAACTACGATGCGTTTTTGAATCTCAACTCGATCAGGCAGACGTGGGATGGGCTGACTCACACGTGGGCGACGTTCGGGTACGCCAATCTCACGATTCAGACCAATTTTTCGGGCCTCAACGTAACGGGGCCGCCGAACGGAACGACTATACCCGTACTCAGTCAGGTGGCATTTCATGACGGCTCGCGGTTCAACTTCAACTACAATTCGTGGGGACAGGTTTATCAAATCACTCACTACGCTGCCGACAGCACGCAACTCAACTACATCTCT
>DLHY01000080.1:4209-4559 GCA_002483445.1 Blastocatellia bacterium UBA7656 | reverse complement strand
CTTCCGTCTCGCGATGATCCGCCCCTACTTCTATCAGACGATTGTTGAAGGTGTCGATCTTTTTATCCAGCTTTCGAATGTCGCCTTTGATTTCCGCCAACTCTAAGGAGGTTTTTTCCTGAGTTTCGCGTATTTCGACAAGCTGCGCCGTCACGCCTTCCCACATAGGGCGAGTGTCCTGCAATCGTTCGGCGACGATGTTTTCCAGCGCCTCAAGCCGAGTGCCGAGATTGAGGATTCTGGTTTCCATATGGCCAAGTCTTTCAAGGATAAGTTTCATTTCGTCACTGCTCATTTTCTACTCCTCGCATGGCTACAATCAGATTCCCTGCGATTACTATACAACAATA
>DLHY01000080.1:0-4159 GCA_002483445.1 Blastocatellia bacterium UBA7656 | reverse complement strand
AACAATAATCAAAAGAATGATCCTTTAATCCGGCTCAGGATTATCCATCAATCTGCGGATGCGATACAGGCAATTACATGATAGGCTTCCGGTTCGATCAGCTAATCCAGAAAAACATTTTCACTTGAGGTCAAGTATGTGCATTGACAGAAGAGAGTTCCTGCGATTGACCGCCGGAGTCGCTGCGCTCGCCGCATTCGATACGGCAGCCTGCGCCGCCGAAGAACAAAATACGAATCTTCCCGAACCCATTCGCCAGCTTCGCCCCATGCTCGATGGCATCGCTCCCATCTCTGACGACGAACGCCGCGCGCGAATCGAAAAAGCCCGCCGCCTGATGATCGATAACCGCATCGATGCGATCTACATCGAGCCGGGGTCGAGCCTCTTCTACTACACGGGCGTGCGATGGGGAACGAGCGAGAGGATGTTCGCGCTTGTGCTTCCTGCTCGCGGCGAACCGGCTTATGTCTGTCCCGCATTCGAAGAGGCGCGGGCGAGAGAGTTGATTCGCTTCGGCAACGATGTCCGCGTATGGCAGGAAGATGAAAGCCCATACAAAGCAGTCGCTCAGATATTCAAAGATCGCGGCATACGCACGGGGCGCATAGGCTTTGAAGAGCGCGTCAGATTCTTTCTCTTCGACGGCATTCGCAAAGAAGCTCCGCATCTGGAATATGTGAGCGCCGATCCGATCACAGTCGGGTGCCGCGTCGTCAAATCTCCGGCAGAGCTTGCATTGATGCAGCGCGCAAACGACATCACCATCGCCGCCTTTCGCGCGACTCTTGCGACTCTCAAAGAAGGGATGACTCAATATGAACTTGCCGCGAATTGCTCTGCGGCGTTTCGCGCGCTTGGAACGAGCGGCGGCATCCTCGTCGGCTTCGGCAAGTATTCCGCTTTTCCGCATGGCAGCATTCAGCCTCAACAACTCCGAGAAGGCGACATCGTGCTAATCGATGGCGGATGCAACATCGAAGGCTATCAATCAGACATCACCCGCACGACCATTTTCGGCAAACCGACCACACGTCAGCGCGATGTGTGGAATCTTGAGCGACGAGCGCAGGATGCCGCGTTTGCTGCCGCCCGCGTGGGCGCAACCTGCGAATCTGTAGACGCGGCGGCGAGAAAAGTTATCACTGACGCACGCTTCGGCCCTGATTACAAAGTGCCGGGGCTGCCTCATCGGACGGGCCACGGCATAGGACTCGACGGTCACGAATGGACTAATTTTGTGCGCGGCAACAAGACCCGACTTCAGACGGGTATGTGCTTCAGCGACGAGCCGATGATCGCCATCTACGGCGAGTTCGGCATAAGACTGGAAGATTGCCTCTACATCACAGAGTCGGGGCCGAAAATGTTTACAGCGCAAAGTCCGGCTATCGATCAGCCCTTCGGTTGATCGCCCGGATAATCAGACATCAACAAACTGCGCGACATTGCGGCGCAGTTGAGGAGAGACATCATGAAGCATAAGAATTTCTCGAAAGCAGTTCTTTCCTTCACCCTGTTTTTTCTCGCGATCCCGGCTCAAGCGCAGGGAACGCTCAATGATTATCAACGAGCCAACAGCCTCCGCGACAAGTATCAATCGCTTGCAATAAACATCGCGGAGAGAGCTAACTGGATCGAAAAGACCAGCCGCTTCTGGTATCGAAAATCGGTCAAAGGCGGAAGCGAATTCGTCCTTGTAGACGCCGAGACGCTCGCTTAACATCTGCCTAAACCCAGGTTGGAAGGGAGTCACCGTATGCGCAAGCACATACTAATAACGGGAGGCGCGGGCTTTATAGGTTCGCATCTGTCGGACGAATTCTTAAGGCGTGGATATAAAGTCAGGATTCTCGATAGTCTATCCCCCAATGTTCACGGGCCTGATCAACGTAGACCCGATTACCTGCACAATGAGGTTGAGTTGATTGTTGGCGATGTCTGCGATCCTGATGCAGTTCGGACTTCTCTGGAAGGAATAGATACAGTCTTTCACCTGGCAGCAGCGGTCGGCGTCGGCGAGAGTATGTATGAAGTCGTGCGCTATAACAAGACCAACAATCTCGGAACGGCGGTGCTGCTTGAATCACTAATTAATAGACCTGTTGAACGGCTTATAGTCGCTTCGAGCATGAGCATCTATGGTGAAGGACTCTACCGCGCGCCTGATGGGAGTGTCTCAGCCGGCGTGGAGAGAACCTTGAAGCAACTGAAGGCAAAAGACTGGGAAGTTCGTAACGCTGACGGCGAAGTTCTAACGCCCATCCCAACCCCAGAGCTAAAGCCGCCTTCACTTGCATCTGTATATGCACTCTCCAAATATGATCAGGAACGAATGTGCCTGATCGTTGGGCGCGCTTACGGCATCGCTACTGTCGCGCTGAGATTCTTCAATGTGTACGGGACACGGCAGGCGCTTTCCAATCCATACACAGGTGTATTGTCTATCTTTGCGTCGCGTCTGCTTAATGGCAATCCACCTCTGGTTTTTGAGGATGGCCACCAGCGCCGCGATTTCGTCAACGTTCACGATGTGGCTCAGGCTTGCTGCCTCGCACTTGAATCGACTGAAGCTATCGGGCAGGTTTTTAATGTCGGAGGCGGATGCTCATACACTATACTCGACATTTCTGTACGAATGGCAAATCTACTGGGCAAACGGGACATTCAGCCGGAGATTACCGAGAGTTATCGCGCTGGCGACATCCGTCACTGTTTCGCGGATACCACAGCTATCCATAGAGTCCTGGGATACAAGCCGCGCGTCACTTTTGAAGAAGGCTTGACTGAACTCGCCGCGTGGCTCGACGGGCAGACAGCAAACGACCGTATCGCAGAAGCGCGAGCAGAACTCGACCGAAGGGGACTGATACTGTAAGAGAGCGTCTATCACCAGGAATGGAGAGAGCGAGGGCTGCCAATTCGATTGATTTGACACTTGGAGATTTGGGAGGGACCAGGAACCAGTATGCGAAATGTCAGTGTCGTTATACCTAATTGGAATGGATGCAAGCTCCTCCCTGAGTTCCTGCCTTCCGTCCTGGCTGCCATAAACAATTACCGTGATCAGTACGGGGCAGAAGTTGAATTGCTCATCGTTGATGATGCAAGTACAGATGGCAGTCAGGCTTGGTTGGCGTCCAACTATGGCCAGCATCCCTTATTGCGAATAATCGAGTTGCAGCAAAACCTGGGTTTCGTTCGCGCTGTCAATAAGGGCTTTGCTGAGGCTCGCCATCCTATAATCCTTTTGCTGAACAACGACGTGCGAGTTGAACCTGACGCAATAGCCCCTCTGGTCAGCCACTTTGATAGGCATCAAGTATTTGCTGTTTGTAGTAAAGCATATCGTCTTGGAACAGATTTCCTGGATGGGGCAGGCAAACTGGGGCTATTCGAGAGAGGCTTTTGGCGAGTTTTCCTCAACTATGACATTCTGCCAACACGTCTTCCAAAAGATCATCAGCCCTTCTATTCCTTTTTTGGCAGCGGGGCATACACGGCCTATGATGCTTCAAAACTCTCCATGCTGGGAGGGTTTTGCGAATTGTTGGCCCCCATTTATTGGGAGGATGTTGAGATATGTTATCGCGCATGGAAGCGCGGATGGACTGTTGAATATGAGCCTGACAGTGTGGTGTATCATCTGAGCAGCGCGACTATGGGCAATGACCGCAAACGCAAGATCAGGATGATAACCGAGCGTAATCGCCTGCTGATGACCTGGATAAACCTGCATGACCGGATATGGTTATCGGCTCATTTGGTCTGGCTTGTTTTCAAGCTATTGGGAGCAACCGTGAGTTTGAACCGAGTATATTGGCAGTCTTTCTGGCAGGCAGTCACTCAGATTCGAGGTGTCAGACAAGCGCGCCGAAAGGAGATTAAGAGTTCGGTTCACTCAGACCGCGAGGTTGCTGCAATCTTTACAAATTTAGCTGGAAGTGAATGGGTAAGCGTAATGCGTAACGTCAAAGATTATCCTCAGTATCTGGAACTAAAACGTAAGATGGAGAGCAACTCAACATAGCGAATCTTTTGGGTAATGCACAAACGGGGTAAACTTATAGCCCTGCATACTAATTCTTCCGGTCGAAGCGCACGCAACCGCCCGCGCTCCAAGCGCCTGAGCCTGAGTCACTCCCGTAGTCATTCCGTT
>DLHY01000049.1:5345-64801 GCA_002483445.1 Blastocatellia bacterium UBA7656 | reverse complement strand
TCAGTCGTGATAAAAGAGTCTGGGAAGCATTTCTAATCAGACCCTGAGTTGGATTTGGGTTTACTCGATTCGATGCGAATCTGTCTGAGCATCTCGGTCTTCGTATCAAGTTCCGTTTTGCCGGTTGGAAAGCTGTTGACGTTGAGCATGTGGCTCAGTATGTCGACTATCTGCTGCCTGCTCAACCGCCCCTGCTTGTTTGGCGGCATCGAGATGCGAATCCTCTCAAACAGATCGCCTACGCTCAGACCTTCCCAATTCGCGAGAAAAGCCGGGCCAGCCAGCGCGGGCGACTCTTCGCCGCCTGTCAACGCCGCCCCGTGACACGACGCGCATTCCCGAATGCAAATCGCTTCGCCGCGCTTCGCCTGCTCTTCTGTGTACACGCCATCCCAAACGGAACGCGATGGCTCCGTTTGTCCGGCGCGAGACGCCGGGTGGAACACCGCGAGCGCCGTCAGAGCTATGATCGCCACGGTTAGAATTTTTACCTGGATTTTGACCTTCATTTCATCTCACAAGGTGAAGTATGGTGACAGCAAAGCGCCCATCAAACGATTCGACCGGAGCCGCCGAAGCGGATTTCGCATGGTTTCTCTCAGTGTTACGCGGCGGTCCGGTCAATCGAAACGTCAGGCAGCCGGCTATTTTACAGCGTACTCCAAACCGACTATCCCTGTCTTGTACACTTTGTGACTGGTTAGCTCTAGCTTCGTCTGCTTTGCCGGAGGGGGAAACAGAGGAATCCCTCCGCCCAGCAGCACCGGCATGATAGCGACCTCCACCGTGTCTACAAGCCCTGCATCAAGGAGACTGCGAAACAGTAAGCCGCCACCGAATAACCAGATGTCCTTTCCCTGTCCTGCCCGAAGCGCGGCCACAGTCTTCTCCACCTCTTCAGCGATAATTGTCACGCCTGGATAGTCCTGTTGTCGCAGCGTCCGCGAGAAGATGTAGGTCTTCATACCGGGCATCTCGCTATTCCCTCCACCTGCCGTCGCCTCGAACGTCCCACGTCCTAGTAGGAATGTGTCGAACTGCTCGAATAGTGCATGGAAGTCGATATCTGGGTCCATGATAATCCAGTCGGCTTCGCCGTTCGGACCAGCAATATATCCGTCCAGACTTGCCGCAACCGCGTAGCGAATCCTTCTCATATACCCCCCCTTAGCACTTTGCGCATTTTGGCTGCCTAACACCATGCTCGCCACTCAGCGTTGTCTGCTGCTGTTTGCCGGACGTTCTTCAACAGTAGGCAGAGAGAACGCGATGTACTCGCCCGAATAAGCCCCGCCGCTGATGGCGACGACGATGTATTGCTTGCCCTTGTATATGTAAGTCATAGGCGATCCGCTCTGCTGTGCTGGCATATAGATTGCCCCGACCTCTTTGCCTGTCGCCTTGTCATAAGCGCGCAGCATCGCGCCGCGCGGATGATCCGTCGTCGTTGTCACCTGCGGGTCACCCATGATGACCAGCGTCTTTGTCACCACAAGTCCGACAGCGCCATTCTGTCCGGTCTTGGGAATGTTCATACCTTTCAGCAGAGGATGATTGCGGACAACATCCGGGGTGTCGCCATGCGGAACCTGCCAGGTGATCTCACCCTTGTCCAGATTGATGGCCGAAAGCGTCCCATAAGGCGGTTTGACGATTGGCAATCCCTGAACGAGCGTGCCGCCTCCACCGCCAGTCGCAGGAGGAGTAGCTGCTGCGGGCGCGGCTGGCGCAGATGGAGCCGTGCGACGCCTGGGTTCCTGCGGGAAATCAGCGGCGCTGCCAAAACCAGGGCCTTCCCTTACTCGAAATGGCTGTCCGGCAGTCCCCGCCACGTACTTAATATCCGAGAATCCCTCGGGCGGCTCCACCAGCCCAAGCGGTGAGATGCTGGCATTTGACGCTGGCGCGTATACGGTACGTGTCTCCGGGTCGTACCCTCCGCCGGGCCAGTTCGTTCCTCCGTTGAGTGTCGCGATAGTAAGCGCAGCAAGCGGGCCTTCGACCTTGCTCACCACAGGCGGGTTGAATATCGGCCCGTTCCGATATCGCTCGATATTCTTGAGCGCCTGCCCCCGCAACTCAGGGGTGAAGTCGATCAGGTCGTCTTCCGTGACAGCCTGACGAGCATAAGCCGGCGGTTTGGTTGGGAAGGGCTGCGTCGGAGCATACCACTCGCCCGGCACATCGCCTTTGGGAACTGGGCGCTCCTCTATCGGCCAGACAGGCTTGCCGGTAACGCGGTCGAAGACGTAGACCCAGCCCTGCTTGCTCGGCATCGCAACAGCTTTGATGGCCTTGCCATCGACATTGATATCGGCCAGTATCGGAGCCGACGAGAGATCATAGTCCCAGATAGGATGATGCACGACCTGGAAGTGCCATTTCCGCTTTCCGGTTTTCAGATCGACGCATACAAGGCTCTCAGCAAACAGATTATCTCCGGGCCGATGCCCGCCGTAGAAATCCGAACTCGGCGTCTCCACTGCCAGATAAACCAGCCCCAACTCCGCATCGGCAGTGATCTGAGTCCAGACGCCTGTGTTGCCGTTGATGGCCCAGGAATTGTTGAGCCACGTATCGTTGCCGAACTCGCCCGGTCTCGGTATCGGATGGAAGGCCCAGAGTTGTTTGCCCGTCCGCACATCGAAGGCGCGGACTTGCCCCTTGACGTTGTTATGGGTCTTGACCGTCATGCCTTCCTTCATCGCCATTCCGACTATCACGACATCGCCCACGACGAGCGGCGTCGAGTGCAATCCGGCGTCACCCGTCTCAAGATCGATCTGCTGACCTGTTCCGTAGACCGCGCCCACCTTGAGGTCGACGACTCCATCTTTGCCGAAGCTCGGCACTCGCGTGCCTGTCTTTGCATCCAGAGAAATGAGACGATAGCCGGTCGTCACATAAATAACGCGCTCCTGTTTGCCGTCAGTCCAATATGACAGCCCCCGGCCCGACAACTGCCGCGGAGCGTGTATGGCGCGTTGTCCCTCAAACTCGGCGTGTACCCAGACAAGCTCGCCCGTGTCGGCTCTGAGCGCGATGACCGACCGCCGGGTTCCGGCTGTTGCGTAAATCATGCCATTGACCATAAGCGGCGTCCCTTCCAGTTTGTATTCGGGCCGCGTACCCAGATTGTCGGTCTTGAAGCGCCACGCGACTTCGAGTTGATTGAAGTTGGCTGCGTTGATCTGATCCTGCGGCGAATATCTGGTGCCTGCAATGTCTCCCGTGTAGGTCGGCCATTCTCCGTTCCTAGTCGAATGAACTGACATCCAATCATTCTTCGCAGTCTGTCCCGACGCACTTATCTTTTTGGTTCTGGACTGTCCCGATACTCCCACCGTCATCCATGCCAGCCCGACGATGAGCAACACCAGCGATGCGACTGATCGACTTAGTTTACGCGACATAGTTGATCTCCTTTTCAATATGGACAACGGTAGTGATCGACCTGAGAGCAGCGCCGCATAGGCCACCGCGCGAACTCTCTCCTACTTCGAGGTCGGCCACACAGTTCCCTGATCCTGCTTCACGACAGGCGCAAGCCCCTTGTAGACGAACTTCTGCAATCGCCTTCCCTCATAAGTTTCAGTAGTGTAAATGTTCCCCTTCGAATCCGTGGCGATGCTATGCACCGCGTAGAACTGACCGGGCTGACGCCCGCCGTCGCCGAAGCTCGTCAGGACTTCAAGCGTCTCGCGAAGAATGATGTACACCTTCTGGTTGCGACCATCGGCGAGATAGAGGTACTTCTGCTGGGCGTCTTTCGAGAAGGCGATGTCCCACACCGACCCTTCAGACAGCGATCTTCGAGCGACGAATTGTTCCTTCACAAACTTGCCGTCCGTCGTGAAGACCTGAATCCGGTTGTTCGGCCTATCGCACACATACAGGAACCCGTCATTGGAAAGCTCGGCGCAATGCACCGGATTTCGGAACTGCTGGGCGGGAGGGGCGTCCGGATTGTAGCGACCGAGATTCGTGTCGTCAGGTTTGTTGCCGTAAGCGCCCCAGTAGCGTTTGAACTTGCCCGTATCGGCGTCAATCACCGCCACTCGTTTGTTGAGGTAGCCATCGGCGATGTAGGCTTCATTGGCTTTGGGGTCGACGAATATTTTGGCTACTCTCCCGAAGTTATCCGTGTTGTTGCTGCCAGCGTTTTTGCCTTTGTGACCGAACTGCGCAAGGAACTTGCCTGCCTGGGTGAACTTCAGTATATGAGCGTCGTTCGCGCCGTTGCCGCCGATCCAGACGTTTCCCTTGTGATCGATGGTGATGCCGTGATTCGACTCCGGCCATTCAAAGCCCTGACCCGGCCCGCCCCAGTGTCCTACAAGATTGCCCGCCTGATCGAATTCGAGAACAGGCGGGGCCTTCGAACAGCACGATCCGGTCTTTTCGTCGGCAGCAGCTTCGTTGGCCGAAACAGTATCAGGCCGATGAACGATCCAGATGTGATCCTTAGCATCGACGGCCACGCCGATAGTCATTCCTATATACCAGTTGTTCGGCAGCGGTTTGGGCCACAGAGGGTCGACCTCGAACCTCGGCGCTAAGACCGCGCTTTTTCCTTCGGCGACTGTTTTCTCCAGCGCGATCTGACCGACTCCGAGCGCGAAGATCGCTGCGACGAAGGCTGCACCGATATAAACATTGCGCTTCCTTTTCATGTTCATTCCTCAAAAAACGCACAGCAGGCTGGCAGCCTGCGAGTTCTCCAATTCTCATGCTTTCCGCACGTGAACAGGCTGGCAGGTCGCGCTACAACACGGACTCCTCGCTTTATCGATTCTGATTCGTGACCGCGCGCAATCCTTTGTAAACGAACTTCTGAACGCGCTTTCCTTCGTAGGTCTCGCCCGTGTAGATGTTTCCTCGCGAATCGACAGCGATGCTGCCCACACCATAGAACTGGCCCGCCATTCGCCCGCCGCTGCCTAAGCTCGCCACCGCTTCAAGCGTATCGCGACGGAGTATGAAAACCTTTTTATCGTGACCGTCGGCGACGTAGAGAAAGCGTTGCTGCGGATCGTGCGAGAACGCAATATCCCACACTGAGCCATCGCCGAGGGTGGCTTTCGACACGAAGGCTTCTTTGACGAATTTGCCATCTTTGCGGAATACCTGAATGCGGTCGTTCGTGCGGTCACAGACATACACCAGACCGTCTTTCGAGATTGCGACACAACTCACCGCGCGAAACTGTTTCGCTGGCGGCGCATTCGGGTCATAAGGGCCGAGAGCGGAATCATCTGGCTTTTTGCCATAAGCGCCCCAGTGCCGTTTGTAAGCACCGGTCTCAGCGTCGAATACGACGACACGGCGATTTCCCAGTCCGTCGGCGACATAAACCTCACCCGTCGCAGGATCGACTTCGACTCCGGCTGGTCGGTTCAATCCGGTCTTGCTGTCGTTTGGCTCGACCTTACCGGCGCGTCCGATTTGCAAAAGGAACTGGCCCGCGCGTGAGAACTTCAGCACGTGAGCGTCCTGCGGACGTGGAGCAGTTGAGGCCGCGCCTTGCCGACCCGCGGCAGTTTCCGATTGACCGGCAGCCGCGATCCAAACATTTCCTTTGTGATCGACTGTCATGCCGCCGGTCGATTGCGGCCACTCAAATCCCTGACCCGGCCCGCCCCAATGCCCTACAAGATTGCCCGCGGGATCAAACCTCAGAACGGGTGGGGCCGGAACGCAGCAGCCGGTCGGCGGGTTGAGTATCCCGCCCTTTTCGTTGTTGCCGAGCGAATCCGCTCCTCGATGCGTGATCCATATATGGTCTTCGAGATCAACGGCAACGCCCGTGACCGAACCGAGTACCCAGTGATTCGGCAGCGGTTTGGGCCACAGCGGATCGACTTCGAAGCGGGGAGCCTGAGGGCGATTGCCTCTCCGAGCCATCGCGCTTGAATCGACCACGCTTTGACCGGCTCCGATCAGAAGGATGAGCGCGATCAGGGTCGCGTCAAAATAAAAATTACATTTTCGATTCATATCGCCCACCTCCTTCTCTACAGGATGCAGGCTGCGTTGTGGCGGACAACGCGGCTGGCGTTCTACAGATAATGATTCCGAGCCCCGTGACTCTGGATTACCCTCGGATAGACTTGGAGCGCATCAGTATACACGCATACACGATTCGTTCCAAATCCGTCTCGCGTTTTTTCCCGGCTGTTGGCCAAACCAGCCCCCAACACGATAAACCATATACCATAGTCTCCCTCCACGGTTTGCGAGGCGATGGCATGGTGATATACTCACCTCACCGGCTTCGAACCAGTTGTGAACTCAGCATCGTAAGGTCATCAGATGCAACCGCCTTCACCCAGCGAAGTGACGCGACTGTTGAAAGACTGGAGTGGCGGGGACCCGGCAGCGCTCGACCAGTTGATACCGATCGTGTACGACGAACTGCGAGCCGTCGCCGCTCGGTATCTCAGGCGGGAGCGCCAGGATCACACCCTTCAGCCAACGGCGCTCGTCAACGAGGCATACCTGCGTCTGATCGATCAGAAACAAGTTCAGTGGCAGAACCGGGCTCACTTCTTTGGAGTGTCGGCTCAGATGATGCGCCGCATACTCGTCGATCACGCGAAGAGCCACAATCGCGCTAAACGCGGGGGAGGCGCGCGAAAAGTATCGCTCGATGAGGCCGCCGCCCTCAGCCAAGAGCGCGCCGATGATATTGTTGAACTTGATGAGGCTCTGACCGCGCTGGCGGCATTCGACGAGCGAAAGAGTCGAGTCGTCGAGATGAGGTACTTCGGCGGTCTGAGCGTAGAAGAGACGGCAGAGGTTCTCAAGGTTTCCGAAATAACCGTCGCGCGTGACTGGAAGCTGGCCAGGGCATGGCTCTACACCCACATTGAGAACTATGGCGAACATGCATCCTGAGAGATGGCAGATGATCGATGAGTTGTTTCACGCAGCCGTCGAACTGCCTCCGAACGAACGCGCCGACCTCCTTGAGGGCGCGTGCGGAGGAGATGTTTCGCTGCGGGCTGAAATCGAGAAGCTCATTGATGGATACGATCAGGCGGGAAGCTTCATCGAGACTCCGCCCTTGCTCGACCAAACCACGATGGCTCTCCCTGAGTCAGAAATAGAACCCTTATCCGGTCTCCGCCTCGGCGCGTACAGAGTGATCAGGGAAATCGGGCGCGGCGGAATGGGAACAGTCTATCTTGCAGCGCGCGCCGATGAGGAATTCCGGAAGCAGGTTGCCATAAAGCTGGTCACTGCCGGGTTCGATCACAAGACAATCATCCAGCGTTTCCGAAATGAGCGTCAGATTCTTGCCAGCCTCGAACATCCCAACATCGCGCGCCTGCTCGACGGCGGGACAACCGAAAGCGGAGCGCCTTACTTCGTGATGGAGTACATAGAGGGTCAGCCGATAAGAGAGTACTGTGATACTCACCGGCTGACGACCATCGAGCGGCTCAGGCTGTTTCGCACGGTCTGCTCGGCTGTCCACTTCGCCCATCAGAACCTTATAGTCCATCGCGACATAAAGCCCGCCAACATTCTCGTCACCTCCGACGGAACGGCGAAGCTGCTGGACTTCGGCGTCGCGAAACTGCTCTCTCCAATCGCGCAGGCAGGCGAGATCACAGAAACGACTTCGAGAGCGATGACCCCCGAGTATGCCAGCCCGGAACAGGCGCGAGGCGAGACCATCACCACAGCGAGCGACATCTACTCGCTGGGCGTGCTGTTGTACGAACTGCTCACCGGACATCGCCCTTACAGTGTCAACAGCCGTTCGCTGCTTGAAGTCCTTGAAGCCATCTGTGAGCAGGAACCCGCGAAGCCCAGCACTGCGGTCAGCCGTACTGAATCATCACCGGGCGCGAGCGGGAGCGCCAGGGTAACGATCACACCGGAAGCAGTCAGCAAGGCGCGAGGCTCTGATCCCCATCGGCTGCGCCGTGAACTCCAGGGCGATCTGGACAGCATCATTCTGAAAGCGATGCGTAAGGAGCCGCAACGGCGCTACGCTTCTGTCGAACAGTTTTCGGAAGACATCCGCCGCCACCTCGAACACCTTCCTGTGATCGCGCGGCAGGATACGGTCTCTTACCGCGCGCGCAAGTTCATAGCCAGACACAAGGCTGGTGTCGCGGCTGCGGCGCTCGTCCTGATCGCTTTGTTGGTGGGCGCAGTGGCGACACTGTGGCAGGCTCGCGAGGCGCGGCAAGAGCGCGACAAAGCCGAGCATCGTTTCAATCAGGTTCGTAAACTGGCCAATTCAGTCGTGTTCGAACTCCACGACTCGATTGAAAACTTACCCGGCTCCACGCCTTCCAGAAAGCTTTTGGTAGAACGCGCTTTGGAGTATTTAGACAGTCTGGCCGATGAGGCGGGAAAAGATGCCGGATTGAAACTGGAATTAGCCGCCGCTTACGACAAGATTGGCAACGTTCAGGGCAATCCTTACGGGGCAAACCTGGGCAACCAGGACGGCGCGCTTGCCTGCTATCGCAAGGCGTTGTCTATTCGCGAGGCGCTACAGGCGGCGAATCGCGCTGATGCCAGGATAAAATTCGAACTGAGCAACGACTATGCGAGAGTGGCTGACATCCTCTGGGCTAAGGGCGACAACGAAGGGGCATCGGCGAATTATCTCAATGCTCTGGCGAATTATTCAGAGCTTGCCCAGGCGGACCCGAAAAATCCGCAATATGTCAATGGTGCCAATGCCGCGCTCAATGGCATCGGCAATGTGCAAAGGCAAAGCGGGGATTTCAAAGGCGCGCTCGAAACATACCGCAACTACCTGGCCAATGCCGAAGCTTTACTGGCGGCTGACGCGACAGATAAACGCAACCTCCGCAATCTAGCGATCGCAAATCTGAAAGTCGGCGATGCTTTGATGAGCATCACGGATTACGCGGGCGCATTGCCGCATTACGAGAAATCTCTCGACGGTTTTTCCGGTCTGGCTGCATCAGATCATAACAATGCATCCGCGTCTCGTGAGTTAGGGCTGAGTTGCGCGAGAATGGCCATCGTTTACAGGCGTCTGGAACAGTACGAGAAAGCGGCGGAGTATAACCTGAAAGCCATTGAACAGCAAAAGCGACTGGCCGCAGCCGACCCCGCCAATGTGCAAATTCGTTTCGATATTGCCACTTCTTATGCAAATCTGAGCGACAACTACCTTCAAATGAAAAGGCTGGATGATGCGGCTACGAGCATCCGTGAAGCGATAAGAATCTTCAGCGAAGCCCTGGCCAGGAATCCTGACTATTTGCAGTCGCAAGGCAATCTTGGCGGGACGTACATAACTTACGCAGAAATCCTGCTGGCCAAACGTGACGCGAATGGAGCATTGGGAAACTATCGCAAGGCATTATCGATTCTCGAACGTGAACCCCTTCGCCGCGCCCAGACGAAATCTTTAGCCAACGCTTATGAAGGCATGGGCAATGCGCACCTCTTGCGCGCCAAGGCAAGCAAGCAGGCGGAGCATTTCAAGGAAGCAAGAGGCTGGTATCAAAAATCGTTGGATCTGTGGCGCGCATTGGACGAGCAGGGAAAAGTCGCCAGCGCAGATAAGACGACCCCAGGCAAAATCGCGCAGAAGATCGAGCAGTGCAACGCCGCTGTTGCCTTGGCGGCGAGATGACAGCGCCGTTGCCCATACTCGACAGACAGGAGCGCGTGCGAGGTAGATTGTCGCTACTCTGGCCGGTGCCACAGGTTGATCGTCGTTTGCCCGCTCACCGAAACGCTGCCTACCATTCGGCTACGGTTGGAAGTCCACCGGGCCAAAAGCGATCCGTTTCCTTCTTTCCAATCCGTGATTCTGAACGACCGGACACCTGATAGCTCCTTCTCGTGTAAGTTATAAAACGACCCGGTCCAGAATGAGCCATCAAATACGGCAGTAGGAGCGGGCGGGCATTTAACGTCGAAGCCCTCTGCGGTCGTGCCGGGTTCGATGTCGATAGAGACGAGCTTTATAGACTCATCCCGGTTCGGCTTCTCGCAATCGTCAACTGTCCTCGGGTTGAGGTCAAAGTTGACCGAGCGCACTATGAAATCTGTCGCTGTGTAGTACCGTATCACCACCGAGCCGCAACCGGGTGTGACGTCGAAGGTGAAATACCTAAGTGGCGCCAGCCCGATTATACTCGTATTGTCCATGGGATCGATCTTCACATTGGCATGCACATGCATTCTTAAGGTAACCCCTCTGTTTCCAAACGTCATTTCGGAATCGAATTCCAGCTCCATTTTCGCGCACCGTTTTAGTTTCTCCAAGTCCTGGCTGGGAATGCCGAGACGGCGGGCTTGCTTCGCCAGATCAATGATCAGTACGACATCTTTAGGCTGATGCGGCCCGTTCGCACATCGGTCATAAGCCTTGTCGAGTTGGATCTTCGTTGCCTTTACCAAGAAGTCCCACACGGCCTGAAACTCAGCGACCAAACAATCACGGACACCAAAAGAGCGTGCCTGACCAGCCCAACCGATCGCTCTGTCGATCGCGCAATTGAGTCGTAAATCGTTTTTCGATTTCAGCGCGGATTTCATGAGCTTTTTGATCTTCTTGTAATCAGTTCGAAAGACTCGAACAGTTGCCTCCGCCAGCTTCCCCGAACACTCCGAGTCATCTGCTAACGCGCTCGGTTCGACTTCAGTACCTAAGTTCCCCAGTTGGCGCGCCTCGCTCAATACTTCCTCAAGACGCTGTTCCAGCCGATCCTCTGGACTGCCCATCTCACGGAGCCGCTGGGCTACACGGTCGGCATCGGTACCCCGGCCAATCCCGTATGTGACGAAGTGTACCACCCTCATCGTGAGGCTGGATGGGTCGGGTTGCAGCGGATACAGGTGAAAATGTTCTCCCATTCTGCGCCAGGCGAAGGGGAACTCTTCGATTACAGAGACAGGCACTGGCGGCT
Organism: Blastocatellia bacterium UBA7656; assembly: GCA_002483445.1. Lineage (GTDB taxonomy): Bacteria > Acidobacteriota > Blastocatellia > UBA7656 > UBA7656 > UBA7656. The sequence continues at coordinate 53,885 of DLHY01000049.1, read as the reverse complement.
CGATCAGGAGAGTGGCCGGTTCCCACAGGCGCAGCCCTTCCGGTTCAAGCCGAACTGCTGCCACGAGACCGCCGCTCAAAGGCAGCCCCTCGGCGAAACTCACCGGAGTCATGGTGATCTCTGCATCGCTTATCAGGGCGTCGGCTGGGAAAGTCAATGTGAAGAGCGTGCCATCGGAAGCTATTGCAGTCATATTTCCGCCCTCTGTCGAAATGATCTGCGTCACGGCTCGCGCCGTGTCGAGGATCGGGGTCACATCCGTCACGATGTTCAAGTCCTGTGGCTCGATTCGCGACTGGCCAGTTGCCGATGGTTTCGGGTGATTCGACGAGTAGCCCGGCAGCACGCTCAGGGCAATCACCGCTGCGAGTGCCAACGCCAGCGGGGCGGAACGGGCGGGCGGGCGATTGTGAGTCAGGAGCGCATCCGGCACTACTTTGTTCATTGAAACTCTTTTTTCGTTGGTATTCATCGAAATTTCTCCCTGAACTTTCTCCTTGCGACCCCCATTAACTAACGCGACAAATCTGTCGAGAAACTTTCATATCTATGGCCCGGACCCGAATGTGCGCGGGCACAAAACAGCGCGCGCCTGCTGCTTCTGAGCAGAGCGGGAATGGCTAAGGAGCAAGCCGTCAGTCGTTTCATTGAGCGAAGCCGGGTCGCTCACGAACTCGCCCCTGAGACGTTTTTTCAGCAGGCATCACCTGATAACGGCTGTGATTGTAGTACTCCCATAGTCGTTGCCGATTGCGAGCTTTACTGGCAGGGGATTAACTGTCCCGTCCAGGTTCGCGCCTGCTCCTTTCGCTCTCAGATCGAAGCCGCCTCCGCTCAGGGGCCGTATCTGCACATCCAGGAATGACAAGTCTCCGATCTCACCGGCAAAGTCCCAGCGTCCATTGCGCGCTTTCGCGAAGGATCCCGAAGGGATGGTGATGGAGAAACTTCCCAGTTGAAGTGTCACATCTTCTGTGAGCGGATCGATGCCGTTGCTGGCCGGGGCCAGGATGAAAGTCTCCCTCACATCGAATGTATCGTCGTTTGTCGGCGGCCTGGTGTCGATCCTGGCCCGTGCGCTGAGAGCGGCGAAAGGGCAATCCAGCGTGAACGATCCGCCTGGCTCGCTTTGGCCAGTAACGGAAGTGCCTAAGCACATCGTAGTCACAAAGAATTTGAAGGTCTTGCAGGCATTGGCGGAACCGAAGTTGAATGTGGCCCTGTACTTCAGTGGGTTAAACCCATCAACACAACATCCTGGCATAAGCTCACGAGAGAAAGTCGTCGCCTCTATCACATTGCTGGCATCCGCTGAGTCGACTGCGAATATGTCGGTCGCCAGGAAAAAAACTTCACCATTATTGCTAAAGAAGTAGGCGGCGTTGGAAACCACAATATCGAGTGCCTGCGGAGTGGAAGCATTGCCGGTCGCTGGCGACACTGATGTCACCACCTTATCGGGGCAACCGACGGTTTGCGTAAAGCTGACAGATGCAGCCACTCGACCATAGCCTGTAAGCGAACCGGTCAACACAAGCGGACTTATCAGGATGACAAGGACTATCGCGGTTATCAGATGGTTTTTGGCGTTACTCATTTTCCGGTCTCCTTTTGATTATGGCTCTATTACAAGCTCTCCCATCAGCTAACGCGACAATTCTTTCGAGAAACTTTCATCGAGCTTTCAACATCATTCAGATTGGCACGATAGATCGAATCAGCGCGATAACGGCGGTCGAGCCAGTGTCGTCGCCGATCGTCGGGGTCAAAGGCGCTGAGGCAACGCCGGAGAAATGTGATAATCGCCCTGTTTCTGTCGCCGCTCTTTTTCGCTTGTCACTTCCCGCGCCATACAACTAATATACGCCCGCAGAAACAAGCGCCGCCGTCGCGAGCGCGTCTCCCGACGATGCGCTGAGATCGAAACTCTGATTTTCAACCTCCGCCATAGAAGCTTTCAGGAGAAGGTCGTGATCACGAGCGACCGCAGAATCGTCACCTTGCGCTTGATCGCTGCGTTGCTGGCGGCGATAACCTTCGCGCTGTCGTTCGGCGCGCACGCTCATGACATTCCTGATGACGTGACGGTTCAGGCGTTCGTCAAGCCTGCGGGCGAGCGGCTCGATATGCTCGTTCGCGCGCCGCTTTCAGCGATGCGCGACATAGATTTTCCGAAACGCGGGCCGGGCTACCTCGATCTTGCGCGAGCCGACTCCGCGCTCCGGGACGCGGCGACGCTGTGGATATCTGAAAACGTCGAATTGTATGAAGGCAACGCTCGCTTACATGAAATGAGAGTTGTGAGCGCGCGGGTGTCGCTGCAATCTGACAGGTCTTTCGGGTCTTATGAAGAGGCGCTGGCGCGCGTCACAGGCGCGCCGCTTTCTGCCGATACGGAAATCTATTGGGATCAGGGGATGCTCGACGTGTTGTTCGAGTATCCGATCCACTCGGATCGATCAGACTTTTCGATTCATCCCAGGCTGGCACGGCTTGGGTTACGAGTGACGACCGTTCTCAGATTCCTGCCGCCCGATGGCGATGTTCGCGCCTTCGAATTTCACGACGATCCGGGTCTCGTCAGGCTCGATCCGCGCTGGCATCAATCCGCCCTGCGGTTCGTCGGGTCGGGATTCTCTCACATACTGGACGGAATCGATCATCTGCTCTTTCTGTTTTGTCTCGTAATCCCGCTCAGGCGTTTTCGACCGCTCATCGAGGTCGTCACCTCGTTCACCATCGCGCACTCGATTACGCTTATCGCGCCGGCTTACAATCTTGCGCCGGACGGATTGTGGTTTCCGCCGCTCATCGAAACGCTGATCGCTATCTCTATCGTCTACATGGCGATTGAGAATATCGTCCGCAAGCGCGTCGAGCATCGGTGGATGATGGCTTTCGGGTTCGGTCTCATTCATGGGTTCGGCTTCTCGTTCACCCTTCAGCAAACGATGCAGTTCGCCGGATCGCACATGCTCACGTCGCTCGTGTCGTTCAACATCGGCGTCGAGCTTGGGCAACTTCTCGTTCTCGCGCTGCTAATCCCCGCGCTGAAGGTTATGTTCCGCTTCGTCGTCGCCGAACGAACGGGGACGATCATCCTGTCGGCGCTGGTAGCGCATACCGGCTGGCACTGGATGATCGAGCGCGCAGACCAGTTGAGGCAGTTTCCTTTGCCGACACTGACAGCCGCCTCTCTGGCCGCAGTCATGCGATGGCTGATGGTGATTGTGACCTTCGCGGGCCTGGTATGGCTTGCGCGAGTTCTGAGAAGTTTGAACAATGAAAAGAAGTTGAGCGCAAGGATATCGAAGCTCATTGCGAAACTATCACTGGCCCGTCGCGCTCAAAATTATGAAGAGGGTGATTCAGTTGCCGGGTCGAACGAATATATCTCGTCGAGAGGAATGGATCGATTGGATTGAACGGCGGCTCTGCCTGAGTCATCCGTGATGTAGAACAGGCTGCTAGCCTGTTCAAAGCCTGAAAGCATGAAAATTCGGAAAACGCAGGCTGGCAGCCTGCTATACATTTATCGTGGAGGAACTGCAATGTCGCATTCAGGTCGAGTGAGATTCGCGCTTGTCGCAGCAGTCATTGCGCTGATTGCGCTGCCCGCACTGAGGGCTGACACTCAGGACAATACTCAACCCGTCAATGATCCGCCCAATCCGTACACAACCATCGAGAACTGGGCGAAGATGCCCGAAGGGAGGTCGTGGGGATCGACGAGCGCAGTAGATATCGATCCCGACGGCAAGTCTATATGGGTCGCTGAAAGATGCGGCGCAAACACCTGCGTCGGTTCCAGTCTCCCGGTAGTCCTCAAGTTCGACGCATCGGGCAAACTCGTAAAGAGCTTCGGCGCGGGGATGTTCGCCTTTCCTCATGGCATCCACGTAGACAGGCAGGGGAACGTCTGGGTGACCGACAGCATTCCACTTGGCAACCAGCCTGCGCCAGCCGGAAAAGGTCACATCGTCGTCAAGTTCAGCCCTGAAGGCAAAGTCCTGCTGACGCTCGGCAAGACGGGAGTTACGGGCGACGGCCCGGACACCTTCAATCAACCGTCGGATGTCATAACCTCTCCGAACGGCGATATCTTCGTCGCCGACGGACACGGCGGGAATTCGAATGCGCGGATCGTGAAGTTCTCCAAAGACGGGAAGTTTATCAAAGCGTGGGGAAAGAAAGGCTCGGCCCCCGGCGAGTTCGACACGCCTCACGGTCTGGCTATGGACAGCCGGGGCCGATTGTTCGTCGCCGACCGCAACAACAATCGAATTCAGATATTCGATCAGGATGGAAAGTTCCTCGAAGAGTGGAAGCAGTTCAGCCGACTGAGCGGCATTTACATCGACAAGAACGATGTTCTGTATGGCGCTGACTCAGAATCGAATGCGAGACGGCACGCGGGATGGAAAAGAGGCATCCGGGTGGGAAGCGCGAAGGACGGCAAGGTCACGGCTTTTATTCCAGACCCGGAACCGAACCCGGACACATCCGGCACGAGCGGGGCGGAAGGCGTCGCGGCAGATTCTATGGGCAATATATACGGGGCGGAAGTCGGCCCGCGGGCGTTGAAGAGATACGTCAGGAAAAGATAAAGAAAGTCATGGACTTCCGCGCTCGGCGGTGCTAGAGTGGCAGGCCGAGAGGCTCCGCTCGTTTGGAAGAAATCCAAATAGAGTCTGTGCGGCAACTACCCATATCAGTTCTGTTCCGCCCGGCAGAAAGGGAGGATCATAATGGCAAAGAAAACAGCGACGCGCCGGGAATTCATCGGCAAGGTGGCAACCGCTCTGAGTATTGTCGGTCTGGCTCCCTCGCTCGATATTGCGCAGGAGAGACAGGGTCGACAGAGAGAGGCGGCAGAAGAACTTGCGCCACTGACCCCGGCGGAATACGACCGGATGGCCAAGCTCGCCAACAACGAGAATGGCTGGGGGCCTTCCGAAACGGTGATGAAAGCCATGACGGACGCGCTGACATACGCCAGCCGTTATCGCTACCCCGATGGCGGCATCGTCGAAGCCATCGCCGCTCACCACAAGGTAAAGCTGGAGAATGTGATGATCGGCGCAGGATCAGGAGAAATCCTCAAGGTTGCCAACAGCGCGTTCCTCGTCGACCGCAAGAGGGTCGTCGGCGTCGATCCGAGTTATGATTCGGTTTATCGCTATGTGACAAACAGCAAAGCCGAGGCGATCAAGATTCCGTTGCTGAAAGACTACCGGATGGATATTCCGGGAATGATCCGCGCCGCGAAGATGAACTATCGCGACATCGGATTCATTTACGTCTGCAACCCGAACAACCCGACCGGCAACATCATTCCCAAACAGGAGATCAAAACGCTGCTCGACAGTATTCCGAGCGACGTGACGGTGCTGATTGATGAGGCTTACCATCACTTCGTCACGAGTCAGGATTATGCCACGTCCGTCCCTTATGTTCAGGAAGGGCGGCTGGTCATCGTGACCCGCACCTTCTCCAAGATTGCCGCGCTCGCCGGGATGCGCCTCGGCTATGCGATAGCGCCCAAAGAACTGATCGATAGAATGCGCCCGTTTGCAGGCGGAAGCATAAACGCCATCGTGAAGCACGGCGGCGTGGCGGCTCTCAAGGATACGGCTTATGAAAACAAGATCAGGCAGATGACTATCGCCCTGCGCGACAGAACGACGAAGGAACTGTCAGCCTGGGGTTACGAAGTGATCCCGTCAGAAGCCAACTTCTTTATGGTACACGTCGGGCGCGATGTGAGCGGGGTCGCCGAAGAGTTTCGCAAACGCGGGGTGCTGGTGGGGCGGAAGTTCCCGCCCATGAATAACTGGCTGCGCATATCGGTCGGGACCGAGCCGGAAATGGATCGCTTCATGGTCGTGTTCAAAGAGATATTTCCGAAAGGCGGCATCAAGACAAAACCCGATGCAGGCAACTGACCTGATACAGGTTCAGAAGGAGACTGGATATGAACGCAAGGTGGAAACTCGCTGGCGCGGTGGCGTTTGCGATCATCGCGTGTTTATCTCTCGTCGGAGTTACAGCCGATTCGAAAGAAGGCAGGGCGACCCCGACCTTCACAAAAAATATACTTCCCATACTTCAGAAGTCCTGTCAGGATTGTCATCGGCCCGGAGGCATGGCTCCGATGTCGCTCGTGACTTACGAGGAGTCTCGTCCGTGGGCGCGTTCGATCAAAGAGAAGGTCGTCACTCGCTACATGCCGCCGTGGCACATCGACCGCACTGTGGGCGAGTACTATCCCGACCCGTCGTTGAGCGATGAGGAGATAGCCGCTGTCGCCAGTTGGGTCGATGGCGGAGCCATGAAAGGCAATCCGGCAGATGCTCCTGCGCCGCGCGTGTTCCCGCCTGCAAATACATGGGTGTTCGGCGAGGAGCCTGACCTCGTGGTGACAAGCAGCGGGTTCGTGGTGCCTGCCGTGGCCGCCGATCAGTATCCCAAGATAGATGTTCCGACGGGTCTTGCGGAAGACCGCTACATAAAATGGATGCAGGTCATCCCGGAAGATACGACTGTCCTTCACCATGTACTCATCTATGCCCTTCAGGGCGAGCCTGCGACGGGCGGCGTGCGCGGCATCCAGCAGCGTCGAAGCCCCATCAGCGATTCTCTTCTCATCGAATACGCCAGAGGCAATGATGGCGACATCTTCACCAACGGGACAGCCAAGTTGCTCAAGGCCGGATCGAAACTCCGCTTCAGCTTCCACTATCACCCCAACGGCGAAAAGGCCGTCAACGAGCGCGCGAAAATCGGCTTCAAGTTCTTCCCTAAGGGATATACACCGAAATATCTGATCTCGACCAAAGGCATCTCTTCTCCCTCGACGCTGGCCATTCCTCCTGGAGAGCCGAACGCTCGCAGCGATGCGTATTTCCGTCTCGAAGAAGCGGCAAGACTCGTCAGCTTCCAGCCGCACATGCACTATCGCGGCAAGCGGATGACGCTCGAAGCCATTCTGCCCGATGGCCACGTGGAGTTACTGACCGATGTCGCGCGCTTCGTGTGGACATGGCAGATCACCTATCCATACAAAAACCCTCCGGCATTTCCCAGAGGCACCGTCCTGCACATGACGGCCTATCACGACAACTCGCCCAACAACAAGGAGAATCCCGATCCGACTGCTTTCGTCGGCTGGGGCGACAGGACGGTCGATGAGATGAATATCGGCTGGCTTGATTTCTACTACATCAGCGATCAGGAATTCGCAGAGCTACAAAAGCAGAAGGCCGACCGCTTGAGAGCGACGGCAAGCCCGCAGTAACAGCGCGCGACAAGATAGCAGGATTTGTGAGGAGAGGCTCTCGTTAATCGGGCAGCCTCTCTTTTCGTTTTCCGCCTGAAGTTATCGATAGAGAAAGGCTCTTTCACCGCCGAGGCGCGGCGTTGTCCGGCAAGCTGGCAGCTTGCCGCAGGCTTTCACCTCTCGCCTCTGGAAATCAACAGTTCTTTGCTCGAAGCAACGACAAGCTGGCAGCTTGTCGAACATACAAGACGCTGAGTGGGCGCAGAGGTTTTCTCCTCTGCGCCCACTCAGCGTTCTGCGGCGACTCTGCGGTGAATCTCACTCAAATAGTCGAGTCTTACTTTTTCTCTTCCGCTGGCGTGACCGTCACTTTGATCTTCACCGTGCTGATGTGTTCCGTGTCGGTGGCGGACATCTCAAGTTCGTAGACTCCCGCCAGGCTGAAGCGCGCGCGCGTGACAGGCTGGCTGGCGTCGGAAAACGTTACCGTTCCAGGCCCGGTGATTTTCTTCCATAAGACGGTCATCCTTGACTGACGCGGCAGCCCATCATCCTCCGCGCTGCCTGCAAGCGAAAGCTCCTGATCCACTCGCGCAGCAAAAGAGGTGGCCGCAATCGTGTCAGCGCCCGCATTGATGTCCGCAAGAGGGTTGATCACCTGAACCGAAGGCGCGCGGTTGACGCAGACCCATCTCGGAGCCTTCGCCAGATCGAGACCAGATGTGGCCTTCTTCGCGCTACTCAGTTCAAGTTCATAGAGCGGATCGAGCGTTTTCGCCGTCGTCGTGGAAATCTTTCCGGCAAAACGCACAGTCCACTGTAGCTTGCCGTCGAAATCAGGCGGAACCACGATGCTGCACGCGAATCGATGTCGGCCTTTCAAAAAAAGTACGGGCTGGTTTCGATCAGCCGTACCCGGAACGAAAGTGTTGTCAGCGCCCGGCTCGATTTTTACATCAATGTGATTCAGATTGAAATATCCGAACGACAACGTGTGCGAGCCGTCTTTGTTCTTCACATAGCCGTCGTACTGAAGATAGATCGGCTGGGTGGCCTGAGCCGCCGACTCAAACTCGAACGAGCCGATCAGCATCAGGATTGCGATACTCAAGAGAAGTGTTCGTGCCATAGCGCAGATAAGCGCCATCAACAGATGGCGACAAGACAGCCTGCGGATGGTTGTTTATCAGTTGAGGCCAAACACAAGCAACTGACTGCACAAAATCAATCGCTCATTTGACTACTGCGATGCATTCAATCTCGACCCGCGCGTTGAGGGCGAGACCGCTCACGCCAAAGGCGCTTCGGGCAGGCATCCGATCTTTTTTGAAAAACGTGACGTACACGCTGTTCATATCGGCCCACTCTTTCATGTCGGCCAGCATCACCGTGCATTTGACAACGTGGTCGAGCGATGAGCCATTCTTATCAAGAACCGTTCGAATATTCTCCAGTGTCTGTTTCGTTTCTGCCTTGATGCCCCCTTCCGCAAGCTTGCCCGTGCTGTCCGTCCCAAGTTTGCCCGCGAGGTAAAGCGTGTCTCCGACCCGGACGACGTCCGAAAATGGTCGAGTCGAGCTGCTCCTGGCGCTCGAATATTCAACCGAAGGTTTCGTCGACTGCGCGCCTCCTTTCGATTCCTGCGTTTGAGCGATGAGAGGCAAGACGAACAGTACGACTGCAAGGGCCGCGAAAAATCGAATCTGCTTCATGATTTCCTCCGAAAAGGTACAGTAGGCTGCCAGCCTGCTGTATCTCAAATTTTCATACTTTCAGGGAGTCAACAGGCTGGCAGCCTGTTCTACATCAAAGCCTCCCTATATATCAAAGGGCTGATTTAATCTCTCCGTTTTTAGCCATGCGAATGATGTGTTCTGCCGCGCGAAAGGCCAGCGCCTGAATCGTGCAGGTCGGTTGCCCCCGCCCTGATGTTACAAAGCTCGACCCATCGCATATAAAAAGATTCGGCACATCGTGCGCTCGATGATACTTATCAATAACCGAGCTATTCGGATCGTTCCCCATGCGGCAGGTGCCAAGCAAATGAAAACCGAGTGACTGTCCCGCCACAGGGCGATACCATATCTTGCGCGCTCCGGCTGCATCAAGAAGTTCCCGACAACGCGCTTGAAAAAATTTCATGGTCTTCATATCTTCGGCATGATCTTTGTACGTGATTCGCGCCGCAGGCAGTCCCCAGCTATCTTTCACATCCGGGTCGAGAGAAACGCTGTTCGTCTCTACGGGCAATGATGTCGTATGTCCCAGCGCGCGCAGGCTGCGCGTGTAGTACTCCCTGAGCATGGATTTGTATTCGGCTCCCCAACGAGGCGCGTCAAGAGGCAGGTTGCGAAGAGCGAAACCGATGGGATAGACATCGAATCGCGTATCTATGCCTCCGCCGCCATAAAACCCGCGCTTAGGATCCGAGTCATAAAAATCATGGATGACACGGCTGACGGCCACGCTCTTGAATTCATTCAGCGGGTGTTCGAAAAGGGCCGAGGCTGAGGCGTGACCGTTGAACATAAGATAGCGGCCCACTTTGCCGCTCGAATTGGCAAGCCCCTGTGGAAAGAGATTCGATTTCGACATCAGCAACAGGCGAGGGGTTTCGACTCCGTTCGCGCACAGCACCACTGCCCTGGCCTTCTGAAATTGCTCGCCGCCATCCCCATCGAAATAGATGACGCCTGTGACCCGGCCCGCCTTATCTGTCTCGATTTTTCGGACGCAGCTGTTGGCGCGGATTTCACATAGTCCGGTTGCTTCCGCTTCGCGGATGACAGTCGCAAGAGTCGAGGACTTGGCTCTCACTTCACAGCCGAAGTACTCGCAAAATCCGCAGTGCAGGCAAGCCTGACGGCCACGGTATGGCTTGGAGATGATGGCCATAGGCGCAGGAAAAGCGTGCCAGCCCAGCCTCAGCGCGCCCTGCTCGGCAAGCACGCCGGAGGACTTGATCGGAAGCGGAGGCAGTGGATAAGGTCGCGAGCGTGGAGGATCGAAGGGGCTTGCTCCGGCAAGTCCCGATACGCCCAATTCCCATTCCGTTTTCGTATAGTACGGCTCAAGCTCCGCATAAGTGATAGGCCAGTCATCGAAGCCCGTCCCGGCTATGGCTCCCCATCGAGTGCGCTCGATGAAATCTATTTCATGAAAACGCCAGTAGTTGCCCGTAAAATGCACAGTGCCGCCGCCGACCTGGCGACCATAGATTACGGCAGGCTGCACTTTGGCTTTTTCTTTTTCTGTCCTGCGAAAAGTATTCGGCTGGCGCTTGTAGTCGTTCGTGATGGCCCGCCCGCGCATGTATTTGAGTTCGTCGTGTTCGAAGTCCGGTTCCTTCATATACGGGCCTTGCTCAAGGACTACGACGCGAAATCCCGCTACGGATAATTCTCTTGCAATGATGCCACCGGCTGCGCCTGATCCGATGATCACGAAATCGATTTCGGCGCTGGCATCGAATCTGGTCTGTTCGTCTGGCATAATCCGGCTTCTCCAATCTATTTCTCTGATTGATAGCCACGATCATAAAAGCCGAAGGGCGGCTTGAAGAGAAACTGATCTTCGAAGCCGATCAGTTTCCATCCCGTCTGATTATAGTTGCCTCCATATTCTGGATTGGCAAACATCCCGGTTATAGTCAGATTGCGGACAAGCTCGAAGAACTCGCTCTTTTCAATCGATTTGAGCAGTCGTATCTGTCGCTCCGAGTTTAGCTCGCGGAAACTCTTTGGCCTGCCGGGAAGTTTCCCAAGCTTTGATTGAAATTGTTTGAAGCCTTTATTGAAGACCTCGCGTTCGTCAGAGGCGAATGTTGCCAGCGCGCGATCAATGAAATAGATGACGCGAGCTTCACGCGCGCCCGGTGTGTCGTCGGTTGGAATGATCTGCGCTGCGATGGCTTCCACTTCAGCGGCCTGCTTTGAAGTAAAAACCTCGAACTCGACCGGCGTTGCAGATTGCGCCGCGCGATGGGCATGATCCTGGGCCGCTGAAATTTCAGGCAGGTGCGATAGAAGCCAGACAGAGCTTAATCCTGCGCAGGACTCCGTGATAAAAAGTCGCCGTGAAATCTGTTGATCATCCGCGAGATTGCTTTTTGGCATGAGCGACTCCTTTGCGATCAACCTTAAGAATCACTGCTCGATTTATCTCTGTAATTAGCAAAAGGCTTATATAACGGTTCTGATGCGGAGTCAAGGCAACAAGGCCGCGAGATTTCCAGACGCATCCCTCTTGTCCTTGCGCCTCTTTTCAGAATCACACTAATATACCCCCCTCAGAAAAAGTCTGGAGTCGAGAGTCTGGAGTCTGGAGTCCGTTATTTGGAGTCGTCACCTGTTTTGCATTCTTTCCGGGCGATGTTCAAAACAAGGTGAATGGCTCCTCCCGGTTTTCCCGGTGTTCAAACTATGATCTCTGTCGATGAGGCTCTCCATATAGTCCTTTCCCGGGTCGATCATCTCGGCGTCGAACGAGTGCGACTCGATCAGGCAATGGGTCGACTGCTTGCCGAAGACGTGCGCGCCGATATCGATCTTCCTCCATTTGACCGCGCTCGCATGGACGGGTATGCTGTGCGCTCCGAAGATGTCGCAACCGCTCCCGTAAGGTTGCGCGCCGCAGGCGAGATTGCAGCGGGCGCGGTGATGACGGGAAAGCTCGGAGCGGGCGAAGCAGTAAAGATATTCACGGGCGCCCCCGTCCCTGCGGGAGCCGACGCGGTTCAAAAAGTCGAGGTCACGGAAAGCGACGGCGAGACTGTTCTCATAAAAGAAGCAGTCAGACCCGGCCAGTTTATCACTCCCCGCGCAAGCGAGGTCGCAGCAGGCTATATAGTCGCTCGTCGCGGGCGCGAGATAGGGCCTGCCGAGATGGCCGTCCTCGCTTCGTTCGGATATGCTGAGGTCGAAGTCTCGCGAAAACCGCGCGTGGCTGTCATATCTACCGGAAGCGAATTGATTGAAGTCTCGGCGAAGCCTGTGGCGGCGCAGATAAGAAATTCGAACAGCTATACGATCTCTTCTTACGCTGATCTGGCAGGAGCCGCGGTCTCGAACCTCGGCGCCGTCAAAGATTCTTTCACTGAGACGCGCGACGCCCTCGTGCAAGCGAGTCGTTCAAGAGATATGGTGATAACATCGGGCGGAGTTTCGATGGGCGATTATGATCTGGTCAAGGCCGCGCTTGCAGACCTCGGCGCGGAGATTTTCTTCGACCGCGTTCGGATACGCCCCGGCAAGCCGACTGTGTTCGCCCGACTCCAAAGCGCTTTCTTTTTCGGGCTTCCGGGCAATCCCGTTTCGACTTCGGTTACGTTCAACGTATTCGCCCGTCCCGCGCTCAGAAAGATGCAGGGAGAATACGATCCTCTGCTCCCGACCGTTCGCGCTGCCGTCGCTCTTCCGATCAAAGACGCTTCGAGCCGAAGGAGCTATCTTCCGGCAAGACTTTTCATCGAAGACGGTCGCGCATGGGCGGAGCCTTTGAAGTGGGTCGGCTCGTCTGATCTCGTGGCTTTCATGCGCGCCAACGCACTGATCATCGTGCCTGAAGACACTCACGACATCGCTCAAGGCGAGATGGTCGAGGTCTTCGCGCTCACTCGCTTCTAATGCGGAGCGATTCAGGATCGCAAGCAGCAAAGCTATGTCTTTAACTCACACAGACGAAGAGGGGCGTTCGCGAATGGTCGATGTGAGCGGCAAGCCTGTCACTCACAGGACTGCCACAGCCAGCGGACTGGTTCGCTGCGCGGCGACGACAATCGAAGCCATTCGACAGCACACGACTCCGAAAGGCGATCCTTTGGAAGTCGCAAGGATCGCTGCCGTGATGGCCGCGAAGCGAACAGATGAGATCATACCGCTTTGCCATTCGCTTCCGCTCAATCACCTCGACGTTCAGATGGAATTGAAAGAAGAGGGCATCCGTATAACGGCAACCGCCGTGACCGATGCGAAAACAGGAGTGGAGATGGAAGCCCTCACCGCAGTCTCGGTCGCCGCGCTCACGCTTTACGATATGTGCAAGGCCGTCGACAAGGCGATGGTCATAACCGACATCAGGCTCGTATCGAAAACAGGCGGAACATCGAAAGCGGGTGATGGATGATGGGTGATAGGTAATGGGGGAAGAGATCATAAAACCCCTTTCTCACCGACACCCATCACCCATCACCCATCACCCATCAAGCTATGGCCTCGAATCACAAAAACAATCACCATCACATCAAGGCGCTTGAGCAATCCCTTTCGGCGCGCTTCGGCTGGCAGACTAACGCTCACTGGCGCGACGGGCTTCTTGCGGCGGTGAAGAAAAAATCCGAAAAGCTTCGCTTCGACGAAACCGCGTACTGTCGAATGGCCATAAGCTCGACGGGCGAGCTTGAAGCGCTGGCGGAAATGGTCACTAACGGCGAGACCAGATTTTTCCGCGAGCCTGAACAGTTCGAAGCCCTGCGCGAAACCGTCATCCCTGAATTGTTCGCGCTGAGGGCGAAGGAAAAAAAACTCGACGTGTGGAGCGCGGCCTGCTCAACGGGCGAAGAAGTTTATTCGCTCGCCATCGTCCTGTCCGAAAGCTTGCCTGAAGGCGAGCATTGGAAAATGAAACTGCTTGCGACAGACCTTCGCGCTTCGGCCATCGTCCGGGCTAGTCGCGGAAGTTTCCCCTCTTCTTCGGTCAAGGTTCTGGGTCGCTCTCTTCGCAATCGTCATTTCATAAGAAGCGAGGCGAACGGGTCTTATGATGTGGCGATGGATTTGAAAAAGATGATTTCATTCAGGCGGGCCAATCTCTACGATCCGAAATTCTGGGACACGCGGCATCAGTTCGATCTCATACTGTGCAACAACCTGCTGGTCTATTTTCACGCGCTGGCCGTCAAGCAGACCGTAGACCGGCTGGCTGATTCTCTCCGACCGGGCGGATTGCTGATGGTGATGAGCAGCGAGGCGTCTTATGTTCATCATCGGCATTTGAAACTCGACTCGTCGCTCGCGGGATCGTTTTTCAGAAAAGCTTGATTTGACGCTCCCGCGGAGCGATGATTCAGAACATAGCTTCGCTCAGTTGCGTACAGGTGTTTATGCAAAGCAGATCTGAAATCAGAGAGTCGTTCAAGTTTCTGATACTGGCCTCTGCCGTGACGCTGGTGCTGTGGTTCATACCGTTTGCGGAACTGCTCACCTATCCGTTTCGCATATTCGTGACCTACATCCACGAAACCGGCCACGCGATAGCGGCGTTCGCCACCTTCACGGGCGTCGCCAGTATGAACATCGATTGGAATGGCAACGGGCAGGTAATGACCACTTCAGGCAATATTTTGATTTCGAGCGCGGGCTATCTGGGGTCGCTCGTCTACGGATCGGGTCTGCTGCTTTTGCTGAGGCAAGCCCGACACGCGCGCACGGTGGCCATTGCGACTGCAAGCGCGATGCTGATCGCGCCGATAATTTTCGGCGGCACCACTACGACATGGATATTTGGAATCATTCTCGGAGGCGGCCTGATGGCGTTGGCTGTGAAAGCTGCTCCGCGAATGGTTCATTTCTTCATGAGCTTTCTCGCCGTTCAGTGTCTGCTCAATGCTTTTTACGATCTGCGCACACTGATGTTCCTGTCGGCATTCAGTCCCGGAACACATACTGATGCCCAAAATATGTCCGCGCACACAGGCGGATTCCTGCCAGCAGTATTCTGGGCCGTAGCCTGGACGATCATCTCGCTCGTGATACTGGCCTACACTCTGAAGGTTTATTATCGCAGTATCAAACAGCGCGCCGAATCCGGTGTCACTCCGGCAAAGGCTCTCATCGATGAGCCGATGCATAAAACCGCCGACCCGTGGGGATAGGCGACATCAGAGGCGAGAGAACAAATCAACGCTGAATCCTTTGCTGCTCAATGTGCCTTCGTCAATTTCTCCGAGATGATTGGTCTCTCGAAAGCGGTTGGAAACCGGAGGCTTCAAATCCGTGTGGCGGCTTGTGTGCTATACCTCGCCGTGAATCCGAATGAAATGGAGCATCGAGTATGAGCGAAACGATCACACTGATTTTGCCTGAAGAAATCAAACTGGCTTTGCAGGAAGCCACACGCGAAGAAAAGTTGTCGAAAAATGAACTGATCGAAAGAGCAATTTCAGACTATCTGTTCGTTCGCAAGTTCAGAATCCTTCGCGAGCGGATGATCAAGACCGAGCAGAAGCAATATACCGATCAGGATATTTTCGATCTCGTCTCATGAAAATCCTGCTCGACACCAATGTCCTGATAAGCCATCTATCGGTTCCTGCCCGCTTCCCGTTTTGGCGCGGCGCGCAACCAGCCCGACGCGCGACTGTTTTTGATGAACCACCTGCCGTCGCACTGCTCGATAGAAAGCTGCTCTCTTGGGTTTCCGAACGGGCCGGGGTTTTGTTGCACGATTTCTATCTGCTGATCAGAAACTTTTGAAATGATCGCCACGTGACCATAGGCATTGAAGGCCGTCGGCCCGAACACTATCAAATCATCCACAGCAGGTCGGCTTCGACTGCCATTCGCGAACTGAACGAGCGCGCGATTGCTGTTCCATTCTCCATCGCCAAGCGCCTCATCGAAAAAATCCTTCGCGTGTCCGTAGGGGTTCGGCATCCTGTGGCCGAGATGCTCGTAGTAGTAACGCTTCACGAACTCGACGCACTGATACTTCAGCCCGATGTTGTAGCCGTCTCTCGATACATTTCTGCCTGAAACATTGTCGACCGATCCGTTATAAAAGACGGCGACTCCATTTAGCTCATCCACTTTGTGACCGACGGAAAGCCCCGGCTTCGATGTGATGCGGATGATGATCAGGCAGGCAAGCGCAACGCCCGCAACAAGAAGAATCGCTATTGCCAATACTCTGCGCGATATCTTCATCGGCAGGAGCATAACACTCTGACGAACAGGCTCACCAGTCGGTCTGCTGATCTGAGTTTTCAGTTATGAGAGCAGGATGCTCGCTCTCACATCAGAAAATTTACAACCCATAAACTGCCTTGCTGGAATCACAGCCGAGCTTGATCGAATAATTCATCTCTTGTAAACAGCAGCGGCCAAATGCTAGATTCATCGAGCAGTTCTCGACTAAAGCTTTCGACATGACGGACACAATCATACAAAGCATCAAATTCGATGAGCGCGGCCTGATCCCGGCCATAGTTCAGGAGGCGGGAACCAATGCGGTGCTGTCGCTTTGCTATCTCGATAACCGAGGGCTGGCAAAGGCTCTTCAGACAGGTCAGGCTCCTCCCATCGGAGACGCGCCGCAGAAACCGCATCGTCTCGTAGATATCCGTCTCAATCAGGACGGCGGGTTTTTGACCGTAATCGTCGAGCAGGGCGCAGATACTGCAATGCGAAAGCCCATCAGTCTGCTCCGCGATATCGGAGAATCGCAGAAAGGCAATAACTCGACGGTCTCTCTGGTCGATCCCGGCTCGATGGAATTCGGCATCGCGTTAGACAACCTCTATCGCCTCATCAGTGATCGCAAGGAAAAACGCCCCGAAGGTTCATACACCTCATATCTTTTCAACAGCGGACTGGACAAGATACTGAAGAAGATCGCCGAGGAATCGGGCGAGGTCATCATAGCGGCAAAGAATGAATCGCGTCGGCAGGTGGTCGCCGAACTGGCCGACCTCTTTTATCATATGCTGGTGCTCATGGTCGAACGCGAAGTCAAGTTGAGCGATGTGCAGGGAGAGCTTTCGAATCGCGCGGCGCAAGCGCCCAAACAGGAAAAAAAGAAAGGCTGAAACCGGCGGCCTCATGGGATGAACGATTTTACTCCATCCAGCTACGAAGAGTTTTTGAAACTCGCTCAGGAAGGCACCATCGTGCCTGTCATCAAGCGGGTGATGGCTGATCTTCTGACGCCCGTCGCGGCTTATCTCAAAATGCTTCGCCTCAACCCTTACTCTTTCCTGCTGGAATCAATCGAGGGCGGCGAAAAAGTCGCCCGCTATTCTTTCCTCGGATTCGATCCTCACACCATCGTGCGATGCCGCGCAGGACGCGTGACTATCGAATCTCCCGCGGGCAGAGAAGAAACCGATCAGCCTATGCTTGACGTTCTGCGCCGTTTATCGGGCCGCTACATCCCTGTGAGAATTCCCGACATCCCTCCGTTTTCCGGCGGAGCAGTCGGCTACATGAGCTACGACGCGATACGCTGGTTTGAAAAAATCCCCGACAAGAATCCCGACTCTTTAGGTCTCGACGATGCGGTGATGATGTTCTTCTCGCGCCTGATGGCATTCGATCATGTGCGACATCAGGTTCACATCATCGCCAATGTCTTCACCGAAGGAAAAATCAATCATCTCGAAAAGGAATATCAAAAAGCAATCAGCGACATCGAAGGCATTGAGGCGCGACTCGAAGACCCCATAGAGTCTCTGCCGCGCCGCGAGAACAATACTGACACCAAGCTGCGCTCGAATATGTCGAAGCAGGTTTTCGAAGCAAGCGTCGAGCGAGCCAAAGAATACATCGCCGCAGGAGATATTTTTCAGGTAGTCCTCTCGCAGAGATTTTCCGCAGGCATCAGCGCGCATCCGTTTCAGATTTACCGCGCGCTCAGAGTGGTCAACCCGTCGCCTTACATGTTCTACCTCAACATAAACGATCATCAGGTAATCGGCGCTTCGCCGGAAATGCTCGTGCGCGCGACTGGACGAAGGCTTGAGTATCGCCCCATAGCCGGAACCAGGCAGCGAGGCGAGACCGAAACCGAAGACCTGTTGCTGGGCGAAGAGCTTCGCGCCGATGAAAAGGAAGTGGCCGAACATGTGATGCTCGTCGATCTGGGACGCAACGATCTTGGAAGAGTTTCGGACTACGGGTCGGTCGAGGTGACGGAGTTGATGGAAATCGAGCGTTACTCGCACGTCATGCATCTCGTATCAAGCATCAAGGCGCGGCTGAGAAAAGGCTCTCATCGCTTCGACGCTCTGGCCGCCTGCTTCCCTGCCGGGACGGTCACGGGAGCGCCCAAAGTGAGGGCGATGGAAATAAT
This sequence comes from Blastocatellia bacterium UBA7656, assembly GCA_002483445.1. GTDB lineage: Bacteria > Acidobacteriota > Blastocatellia > UBA7656 > UBA7656 > UBA7656. The sequence goes on along the minus strand of DLHY01000049.1, from coordinate 35,542 downwards.
CGATGAGCTTGAGCCTACGCGCCGCGGAGTCTACGCCGGAGCGATTATGTATCTGGATTATTCGGGCAATCTCGATTCGTGCATAGCCATCCGCACGATAGTCGCCAAAGACGGGCGCGTGTACATTCAGGTCGGAGCGGGAATAGTCGCAGACTCGGTGCCGGAAACGGAATACTTCGAAACCGTGAACAAGGCTCGCGCAATGCTTCAGGCCATAGAGATGGCCGAGAAAATGTGAAAGGCGAAAGAACCAGTGATGCCGAAGGGCGTTGAGCACAAAAAACACCTCGTCCGCACAAGCAAATTTCTGAGCCTGGTGCTGCGTCACAAGCCGCAGACTATCGGCCTTCATCTCGATGAAGGAGGATGGGCGCGAATTAATGAGCTTATAGCGAAGGCGCGCAGCGCGGGCGTCAACCTGACTGAAGAACTGCTGCACGAGGTCGTCGAGAAAAACGACAAGAAGCGATTCGCCCTGAGCGAAGATCGCCTTCGCATCCGCGCGAGCCAGGGACATTCCATTCGGGTAAGCCTTGAGCTTGAGCCTCGTGAGCCGCCTGAATTTTTGTATCACGGAACGGCGTCGCGATTCGTCGAATCGATTCGCGAAATCGGGCTTGTTCGAGGCCGAAGAAATCATGTTCATCTCTCGAAAGACGAGCGCACGGCTGCCAGTGTAGGCCAGCGTCACGGCAAGCCCGTGGTGCTAGTGATAAAAGCCGGACGGATGCATGAAGAGGGATTTCAGTTTTTTCTTTCAGCCAACGGCGTGTGGCTGACCGAGAAAGTTCCCACTGATTACATAGTGTTCCCCAAGGAGTGAGGTGGCGCAATCTGAGAACGAGTTGACCAACTCGCCCGGAGATGCTGAAAACTGAAAACTGAAAACTGAAAACTGTTCCCCGGAGGAGTAAGCGGTTGATCATCAGTTTCGATGAGATAAAACAGTTCATTCCCGGCTACGTGTTCAACGAATACGGTCAGCTTACGGGCAATTACGTCCATTATGATCAGATCATCTGCGTATCCGAAAACGGACGCATTCAAATCTGGCTGGATCAGGATTCGTGGGAAGCGAAAGACCCTGAACGATTGATATGCGATTATGATGAATCCACTTTGCGCGGGTTGATGTGAAGTATGCGGATACGCATGATCATTCAGCGCATTCGAATCTTGCAAGCTCTGCTCACTGTGATGCTGTCTCCGCCCACGTCCCGGATCAGGCATCAAGGCGCACAATTCGGCTTCCGCCTTTACCAGCCGCTCTTCGAGTGACTTGACCCGTTGAGCCTGTTGCGCGTCGGAACGGATCACCTGCACGCGCTCAGTGAAGGTGAACTCTTCTTTCGTGCATCAATCGGCACAGCTACCCGGCATGGTAGGGCCATTTAATTTTCAGCGGAAAGGAAGAAACCCCAGATGAACACAGATAAACACGGATAAGACGGGAGAAGAAAAGCCGGGGAAATCTCCGAGTTTTCTCTATCTGTGTCCATCGGTGTTCATCTGTGGTTTTTATCTTCAGTCCGACCTTCGAAGAATTAAATGGCCCTATTCCCCGAAGCGCACTATGTGTAATTGCCACTATTTGACCTTGCAGACATGAAGTTTTAAGGCACGTCTCATCTGACACATTGGGGCAGCAAGGCAGGTGCAAACAGTTTCCGTTGTCCTCAGTCAACTACGCTCATTGCTTCAGTTTGCTTGGCAGATGAACGCTTGATGATGAATCGCAACTCTGCGTGTGAGTGTAAGATGAAGTCGGGGCTTGAGCCATCATTTTGTCGGATCAAGTTCTGACTTTTACACATATGAACAGCGTCGGAGAGTCGAAAGGTTTTTCGTTCACTGCTCCGGCGCTTTTGAAATCAATTCTTTTTGTCTTCGCTTTTCGACTCAACAGAGTCGCGCGATTTCCAGTCCGCCTGTATAGCTTCGCACGCATCCTTGACGGAGTTGCCGAGGCTGCGCGTCGAGCCGCTTTTTATTGCTTCGCCGTCTTTGTTGAACAGAGCGAATTTATTGTCCTTGCGAATGAATGACTTTCCGCCCTCGTGTTCAAGGATGATGATGTAATCGGCTTTCTCTTTGTTCAAAGTCACTACGCAATCGGGGCATCGCTCGTGGAAGGTTTTGACTATCTCAGCCGTCTGCGGTCGCGCGCCTCCGCTTGATCCGCCTCCTATCGCATCGCGGCTGCCGCCGAATCCGCCCGACACTTCCCACGATTTGCTGTCGGTGACAAAAACTCTGGGCTTCGTTTTATCCTGAGCCATCAGGCTTCCGGCCATAAGACATAAGATCAAAACGATTCGCATCAATTTCATCTCTTCTCCTTTCTTCGCGCTCATTCGTTTTTGCGCGATCCTGGGCTTCTTTGATACAAGCTGGATTGCGCAATAAAATTGTTACCGCGCTGCGCCCGGAGTATAAGGCTCTCGCTCGCGGCGCATCGACAGTTCGTGTGTCACTTTTTCGACTGTCCTAACAGAGTCAGTTATGTGCCAGTCTCTGTTTCGAAGCGTTGAATTCATTGAGCCGCCGTCTCAACTTTTCCGATTTCAATATCGTCGAACCACGCCTTGCCGCCGTTGTTGAAATTCGTAGCGATGCCTGCTCGTATGCGAACGACTTTGGTTTTCTTAGGAACCTGAAACATTACGCTGACCTCAGTCCAGTCAGACGCGCCTTTCACCGTGACGTTGCCGTAGGTGGTGGCGAAGGCCAGCATCTTTTTTTCCTTCTTGCCCCAGCACTGAACCGCTATCCAGGCCGAATCGCCCAGATTTTCCGCTTTCACCCACCCGCGCAGTTCGTAGATCGCGCCGCGCTCGAACTCCGGCACGGTGGTCGTCCAGTTGTAAGCGGCCTGAACGGGAGGATGACTTTCTTTGATCGCCACTGATACTGATCGCTGGCCGCTGCGATGCACTCCGTCATCCCACTCGAAGGCGACGTGTTGAGCAAGGTCGGGCAAAAAGGCTTCGAGCCATCCTTGAGGGCGCTCCTCTCCCGTCTCGAATCCGCCATTGAAATCGGACTGCGCGCGAGCGGGAAACGATATAGAAAGCAGCACCGCCAAAGGCACGATCACAGATGATGTTTTATAAAACAATCCTTTCTTCATGTTTTTCATATCCCTCCTCCTCCGACATCGTGGCGCAAGACGAGCTTGCGTGGCTTCAAATTTCGTACTTTCAAACCAGCGATATCTGTTAGATTGCGCTGCGATCATTTTTGTTGCGAGCCAGCGCCGCGGCCCGACTGCGCGCCAGGTTTCGAAGCGACGTAGCCGCGACGGGTTTTCACAACGAGCTTGCCTTCGCGCTGTTGAGCCGAAGCAGACACATCCATTTTGAGTTTGCGAAAGCTGCCGTCGCGTTTAGGATTGGAAGAAACAAAACCGATGCTGTAGCGTGTGCGAAGATGATCGACGAGATTCTGGAATGCGTGATCGATCAATTCAGGCTTGTCGCTCATGATCTCGCCGCCCGTCTCTTCGGCAAGCTGCTTGAGGCTGGAGCTTTTCATTTTGAACAAGCCCGCGATGCCTGTTGCAGCGGTCATCACGCCGTTTTCAATCTGCTGCACCGCTGTTTTGGGAATCAACCCGCAGACGACGCTGCCTGATTCAAGAATTGCCATTCGGGCTTCTTCCCGTGAAGGGCCGGGGCAATCAAAAGCCCGCGTGGCCCCCGTGATCATAATGATCACGCGGCGACCATCCGGGTTGGCGGCGCGGCTCATGTAGCGCGCCGCTTCGTGAAAAGCGCGGTTGAAGCAATGGCCCGCCTCCTCATCGTGATCAGGCACGCGGAGGATCGCGCCAGCTATGTCGTCGCGCCCGGAACCGAAGGGCTTGATGAGTTCCACATCATCATGAAAACTCATCAGCGCGACTTCATCCTCAGGCTTGAGCCTGCCGAGAGCTTCGAGAGTCGCGCGCCTCATCTTTTCGCTGAACGGGTCGAGGCATCCGCCTCGATCTATGAGCAGTATGACCGAAAGCGGCAGCGTGTCCTGAGTGAAGTGAGTTATCTCCTGACGGACCCCGTCTTCAAAAAGCGACAGGTCTTCCTTCCTGAGACTTCCGATGACGCGACCTGTTTTTTGCGCCACGACGAGCGCGTCAAGAACTACGAGGTCAACCGTGAGCCTGATGTTTTCATCCTGCGGCGCAGACGTATCCGTCGGGCGCGCAGTATCGGTTCCGCGCTCCTGTGAACTCATGTTCTTTTTCGACTGAGCCGTGACGGTGATCAGGAGAGCGAGCGGCAAAAAGAGGAAAACGACTCTTACAGCCTTCATAAAAATTCTCCGATCAGGTTTGACTTGCGCCGGTCGCAAGTTTAAGCGGTTGGCATTCGGTCGCGGCTTTTCAAAGCGCGCGACCATGTGGTTTGATGGCAAGAGTTCAACGCTCAGGGTGTCGCCTACCAGGCGGATGAAACGAGCGAAAAGAGGATGAAGCAGATGGGGTGTTCTATCAACTTCGCGCTCCATCCGCCCAGCAGGCGACACCCTGTCGACTAACCGTTTCCTTTTTTGCGACCGCCGCCGGAGTTTGAATCGTGGCGACCCGAATCCGGTCGCCCGGAATCTTTCGGGCGATCTGAACTCTTGGGCTGATCATTGCTTCGTGTGCGCGAGCCTCCGTCATTGTTATTGCGCGGCGAATCGATGCGTCGCGGCTCGCTATTGCGAGAGCCTTCGTTATCGCGCGATCTCTTTTCGCGATTGCGATCCGAGTTATTGTTGCCCGCGTCATTGTCCTGCCTCGGCGCGGGAACGTAGCGACGCGGCTCTCTTTCTTTCGGGTTGTTCGAGTTGCTGTCATCGCGGCTACGTTTGCTCTTGTCCGAATCGCCCGAATCATTGTCGTTGTCGCGGCTTCTCCTGCGATTCGAATCATCACCACCGCTATTGTTCCCGCCGTTTGAATCATCATTGTTGCGGCTGCGGCGACGAGTTGAATCGTCATCGCTCGCGCGACCACTGGAAGAATCGCCTGAATCATCGCGGCGAGGACGAATCGATGGGCGGTTGTTTTTTCCGCTCGAATCCTCGTCTTCCTTCTTCGAAGAACCATCACCGTGATCGTCGTCGCTCGTGCGCGAACGCCTCGCGCCCGGAGCAGCGATTACAGCGCCGCCGCGCGGAGTGATCAATCGACGCTCACGACCAGGCCGGTCTCCGTCATTGGAATCCGACGGGCGATTGCGCGTCACCACAGGACGATTGATGATTTCCCGTGGAGGCGTGATTCCGCGCTTGGCTCTGGGCTGTCCGTCGGCTGAACGCGCGACGGGAGACGTTACCCATCCGCCCGTGCTTATGTCCGGCAGTCCGGGGCGCGCGCCTTCTTTGACCCAGCGATCAACATCGCGATCAGGCGCGTCGGGCCGCGAGCGCGAGCGATCAGGCCGCGCAAAGCCGTCTATAGGGATAGTCGTTATGCCTTCGCGCGCGACGGGCCTTCGCCAGTTATCGTTCGACTGAGGGCGACGCCATCTGTTGTTGTCGCCCGGATATTGCAGGCGCGAGCGATCACGATGATCGGGCCTGCGCCATCTTTCGCCCGGACGAAGCGGATACCATCCGACGTACTGGCCGCGCGGGGTCGGGCAGTTGAAGAATGAAACCAGCGCGGGCCGCCAGCGATAGTAACGGTGATTGTATCTGTTGAAACCCGGATAAAATCCCGGCGACCATGCCCAGCCCAGCCCGTTGATGAAAACCCATCGGCCATAGTGATAAGGCGCCCAGCCCCAAGGCTCGCGCGACCACCAGGTCCAGCCTGATCTCGGCAGCCATATCCACTGGCCATAGCGATACGGCGCCCAGCCTGAACTGACACGAGGCACCCAGCAGTTACCGTAAGAGCCGTAGCTCGTCCACGTGCCATAGTCGTAGAGATCGCTTGCGCCATAAAAGCTGTTGTAGTTGGTCTCGTAGCTGCGGACATAATCGGGCGCGAGATTGACTGTAACGCGATCAATCGTTGTGTCGCGATCATAGCTCCACTGCTCCCACTGATCGCGCGAATCGGCGCGGGCAATGTCGAGCCTTCCGTTGCTGCCCGTATCGACGACTAAGCGATAGCCTTCGCGCACGGTGAACACACCGTCATCGGTTGTGACTTCAGCCGAGCCGTCGCGGGCTATCATTTCAGAAAAATCTTCGCCGCGAACGTTGACGCGATAAAAGCCATCCTGCTTGAGAAGCATCGCAGCGTTAGGCGTATCGACTTCGAAGCGATTGAATGCCGCGCCGAATCTTTCGAGCCGAACCAGTATCGAGCCTTCGGTCACTTCGAACTGAGCCGTCGTGTCCGAGAAGTCTGTGAAGGTGAGCGCGGTCTGCTCTGAGAGCCTTATATAATTTCCGCGCGAAAGCTGAATCTCGGCCCGCGCGCCGCGAGCGGTATAAATCTGATCGCCCGCGAGCAGCGGGATGTTTTCAGCGGCATCGGCCCATTCGCTCGTGCCTGCGCGAAGGAACGAAACATCGCCTTCGATGAAGGTAAGGCGGGCGACGCGATCCAATTGCTCGTCGTCTTCCTCTTCGCCGAGGTCGGTTTGCTGGCCTGTGTTTGATACAGCGGTGACCCGGCCTTCCCTTTCGATGAGGCTGGGAGTCTGGTTGAATACTGTTGTCGGCAAGGTTAAGGGAATGAGTACAAACAGGGCCAAAAAAGCGGGGAGAGATAATTTCATAATCCTACCCTCTAGTACGATTTTGCGAGCTTTGCGCCATCCCCTTTGAGCAACGTTCGTGCCTGAAAGTATTGAAACCGGACGCTCACCTCTAAGTGATTGAATGGAAAACAAAACAACAGAGCAGGCGGGCGAAGCCGCAAAGTAAATCAATCAAGCCTTGCACGATATGGTGTAGCGCACACGCGATAAGGTGGGTTAAGAAAAAAGTGTGGCCTTTGAGAAACGCGCCATCAGGTCTGACCGCAGCGCCTTATTTGATTATTAGTTCTCGCCCGCTTTCGGCGCTCTGTACCCTGTGCGGGCGCGAACCTGAGTGCCTTTGCGCGAGACCTCGACTTTGAGTTTGTGAAACTTGCCGTCGCGTCGCTCAACTGTCGGGTAATAACCGATCACATATTGATTGCGCAATTCATCAGCGATTGACGCGAAGGCCGAGCGCGTCGTCTCGTAAGTCTCAGCCTGAAATATGCGCCCGCCCGTTCGCGCGGTCAGCAGTTGCATCTGCCGGTCAGCTTCTCCGTAGAGTTTGTCGAGATTGCGCGTTATCTCGTCGGGCGGTTCCGTCTGAATCGTGCGGCGCTGGTTTCCATCGATGACGGTTATCTGAGGCGAACGAGGCTGTCCTATTTCTATGCGAGGACGGCGGGGAGCGCCCGGCGCTTCAGGCCCGCCGAATTCGGGCGGCAGAGGTATTCTTCCATCGACCTCGAAAGGCAGGTTCGTTTCTTTCTGCTGGGCTTTTTGTTTTCGCGCCGCGGCCTCGGCCCACCAGCGCGTCTCGAATCTCACAAAATAAATTACCGCTCCGACCTCTTCGGCTTTTTCAATAGTGCTTTCGGCAGTCGCTTCGATGCTGCGCATATCTATTCCATCGCTGAAAACGATCACGGCGCGTCGTCCTTCAACATCGCTCAACAGATCGAGCGATTTTGTCACAGCTTCATAAAGCAGTTTGCCGAATCCCGATTCTGCTCTCAGCACAGACGTTTCAATCTCTTTGTAATCGGAAGTGAAATCAGTCATCTGACGAACTTCGTTATCGAAGGAGACGACGGCGAGTCGGTCGCCGGGGCGAATTTCGCGGGCGAAAGCCAGAGCCATATTCTGAATGACCTGAAGTCGATCTTCGGCGCTGTTCGATGTGTCGAGCAACAGCACGGCGGTGAAAGGCTGCTTGACCGCAGCGAAGTGAGAAAGTTCCTGCCGCTTGCCGTCCTCGAAGACGGCGAAATCCGTCTGAGACAGATCAGCGATGAACTTTCCGCCGCGATCCGTGACCACCGCCGGAACCTGAATCAGCGTAGCGTTGAGCCGCAGGGGTTCCTGATCTTCAGCGCGCTTCTCTTGACCCAAAGCGATAGTCGCAAGAAGAAAACACAAAAAAATGATCGAAGGTCTGACTGCCGCTTTTGAAAAATCTTTCATAGTAAAGTCTGAAGCGCGAGCCTGAAGTTTCAATGCCTGATGATGTCTCGCGCCTTTTCATCATAACTCGTTCGGATGAACGCCCCTAAGAAAAATTATTGCGCCGCTTTCGGCCTCAATGCCTGAACTATCGCATCAACGAGCGCGCGGGCATTGTAAAATTCGGGCTGTATACAATCGCGCAGGCCGTACTCGGCAGCAGTCGCCGCAGTGACAGGGCCTATGCAGGCGATGAGCGAGTCTCGAAGCAAAACGGAGAGATCATTTGCGCCCGCAAGCGCCGCGAGGTTTGAAATCGCAGATGAACTGGTGAATGCGACGGCATCGGGTTTCTTTTCTCGAAATAGCGTCTCGATTTCCCGGCTGTCGAGATCGGGCTTGATCGTTTGATAAACCTCGACCGTTTCAACCCGCGCGCCGAGTCGGGCGAGTTCATCAGGCAGCAGGTCTCTGGCAACGCGAGCGCGCGGAATCAGGAATCGCAATCCGTGAATTCTACCCTCGCCGCCGATTCGCTCGATCAAAGCGCGCAGCACGCCCTCAGCTTTCGAATCTTCAGGGATCAAATCCGCAGTCACCCCCATTTTTTGCAGAGCTTTCGCAGTCGTCGGGCCTATGCAACAGATGGCCTGACCGGGGGATGGAAAACTCCTGTTTTTCTCAATCAGCCTGCGAAAGAAAAAATCCACTCCGTTTGCGCTGGTAAAAATGACCCAGTTGAACCTCGCTAGATTTTCAATGGCTTTATCCGCTCCGTGCCAGTCGGTCGGTTCAACGATTTGGATAGTCGATAGGTGAAGGACGGTCGCGCCAAGATTTTCAAGCAGAGAGGTCATCTCCGCAGACTGGGCGCGAGGTCGGGTCAGGACGATGGTTCGCCCTCGAAGCGGCTTTTCGTTCTCAGCTTCTTTCATCTTTTAAGTGCTGGCAATTATACGCTTACCCGTCACGCCTCGTCACCCGGAAAGTATAATGAATCCCAGAGCCTCTGACTTCTGACTTCTGACTTCTGACTCCTGACTCCTGCCCCCGGACTTTCATATTGACTTGCCGATAAATTATTGATATAAAGACGCCTAAGCTGAACATAAGCAGGATTAAGACAGCGATAGCTCATTTCAGCACCGAGGTGACAATGCGCAGCCTCAGCACAAAAGCAGCCAAGAGCCGCGCCAGCGCGGTTCAAAAAGGCCGCACCACGAAAGGCAAAAAGGCTGCTCCCAAAGCACGACCTGCAAAGGTTGCTGTCGCTTCCCGACCCATTAAATCCGTCAGCAAACCAAAAAAATCAGCGGCTCCTCCCAAAAAAGCGGTAGCGGCAAAGAAAAAAGCGGCTCCAGCGAAAAAGCCTATCAAAGCCAAAGCGACAAAGGCTGTCAAAAAAACCGTCGCTAAAAAGCCTGTTGCTAAAAAGCCCGTCGCTAAAAAAACTGTGGCCCGAAAGCCTGCGGCCAGGAAACCCGCGGGCAGAAAACCTGTTCGCGGCAAAGCGGCGGCCAGAGTTGTTCAACCAGTGAAACCAACTCCGCCTCCGCCAAGAAAGCCTCCAGCTTCACAGGCCGCTGTCCGGGTATTCGAACAGGCATTGAGAGTTTTCAATCGTCATGATTTCGCCGCCGCAAAGACCGCTTTTGAGGGACTGCTCGAAAAATTCGGCGATCAGTTGGAAGTCGTCGCCCGCGCCCGCACATATCTGATCATCTGTGACCAGAGGTTGGCCCGCGCTCCTTCGGCTCCGCGCAGCCCTGACGCGCTCTACAATCAGGGGGTCTTCGAACTGAACAAAGGCAACATCAAGGAAGCGATAAACCTGTTCGATAAGGCATTGCGCGGCGATCCTCAGGCCGACCACGTTTTCTACTCCCTCGCTGCCGCCCACGCCCGAATAAACAACTCAAACAAAGCGATGGATGCTTTGCGTCGAGCCATTGCCCTTCGTCCTCTTCACCGCTCTCACGCGCGAAGCGATCTTGATTTCGCTATCCTCCGGGACAACGAAGCCTTCCGGGAATTGACCGGCTACGGTTACGATCTGTTTGAAGAATGACTAATTTTTAATCCGGGATTTTTAGCTATGCTCGCCGAAAAAAACACGGGGATCAGCATTGTCTCTATCGGAGGAGGCACAGGTCTTTCGGCTCTGCTCTCCGGTCTCAAGCATTATACGGGCAGGGAAGATTTTTCTTTTGAAGACCCCGGCTGCGCCCGAATCGATACGTTGACGGCTGTCGTCACTGTCACCGACGATGGAGGAAGCTCCGGGCGTCTTCGCGAAGAGTTCCAGATACTTCCCCCGGGCGACATTCGAAACTGCATGGTCGCGCTGGCCGAGGATGAGCGATTGCTCACGCGACTTTTTCAACATCGCTTCGATTCCGACGGCGATCTTTCAGGCCATAGCTTCGGCAATCTGTTTCTCGCGGCGCTGGCCGCGGTGACAGGCGATTTCCTCGAAGCGATCAAAGTCAGCAGCGAAGTGCTTGCCATCAAGGGCCGCATCTTTCCTTCGACGACGGAAGATGTTTCTCTCATCGCCGAGCTTGAGGACGGACGCATCATCGAAGGCGAGACGAAAATAGTCGAGTCACGCTCGCGGGTTAAAAAACTGCGGCTGTCGCGCGAGCATTGCCGACCGCTGGCGGAAACTCTCGAAGCCATACATCACGCCGATATCATCACCATAGGGCCGGGGTCGCTCTACACTTCGATCATCCCCAATCTTTTAGTCGACGGCATCACGTATGCCATAAGAGATTCGCGGGCGATGAAGGTTTACATCTGCAACATAATGACGCAGCCCGGTGAAACAGACGGCTTTCATGTCGAAGACCACCTGCGCACACTCTTCGAATACGCCCCGCAACTCGCGGTCGATTCCGTTCTGGTCAACTCCGCGCCTCTGAGCGACGCAATGCGGCAAAAGTATCTGGCAGAGGGCGCTGTTCAGGTTGAATTCACATCGGGTCTTCGTCCGCCTGCTCAGTTACAATCCACTGCAAACGGCTTTCGTTTGATATGCGCCGACCTGCTCAATGAAGACGGACTTGCCCGCCACGATCCGCGCAAGCTGGCTCACGCACTACTCGAACTTCATCTATCCGAGCAGACGCCTCGGCTGCTTGTGAGATCACAGTGAGAAAATGTCTACGGGTGAAGGAATTTGATCAGAAGCGTGGCGACTCCGAGATAAAAGAAAAACGTCACGACGTTGGTCAGCGTCACGACGAAAACCGATGAGGCAGGGGCCGGGTCTGCGCGAAGCTGTTTCAAGGCCACGGGTACGAGCGCGCCTAAGAGACACGCGGCAAACAGGCTCAACAACATCGTAAGCCCAAGCACCACGGCCACCTTCCAGCCGAACCATATCGAAATCACTCCGAAAGCTACCACCCCGACCGTCAGGCCGTTTATCAATCCCACGAGCGATTCCTTCACAACCACCCGGCGGCTGGTCTCGCGGCTCACTTCGCCAAGCCCTATGCCGCGAACGACTACCGTCATCGTCTGCGTGGCCGCCGCGCTTCCCATCGCCGCGACTACCGGAATCAAAACGGCCAGCCATAGAGCCTTACTAATCGTATCGAGATAATACTGAACTATCGCGACTGCAAGCAGCGCCGCGCCGAGCGAGAGCATAAGCCAAGGCAGACGTTGCCGCGCCGAGTTGAAAGCAGACCCTCTTACCCGGTCTTCGGCGCTGACTCCGGCCAGCGCGTAAATGTCTTCGGTCGCTTCTTCGCGCATCACGTCAAGCACATCATCTACGGTGATTATGCCCGCGAGTTTGTTCTCTTCATCGACTACGGGGACGGCGAGCAGATTGTAAGTTGCGACTATGCGCGCGACTTCTTCCTGATCGGTGTCGGTTCTAACCTTGATGATATCCGTGATCATTATCTTGCGCAGCGGAGTCGAAGGCGGATTGAGCAGAAGCTCGCGCAGGCTGACGACGCCGAGCAGATGATTGCGCGGGTCTATGACATAAACGTAAAAGACCATCTCAAGTTCTTCGCTGCGTTTTTGCAGCGCAGTGATGGCTTCCGAGACTGTCACATCCTCTTCGAGCGCGAAGTAATCGGGCGTCATTATTCGCCCTGCTGTCTCGTCTGCAAAGCCGAGGAGTTCCTGCACATCAGTGGACTCTTCGACCCTCATGGTTTCCAACAGCGCGTCGCGCGTCTCTTCGGGCATTTCGGCTATAAGCACCGCGGCATCGTCTGAAGGAAGTTCCTGAAGCAGGCGGGAAATTTCTTCTCTCGTCAGAGTAGTGAGCAACGTGACGGCGCGCACGGTTTCCATTTCCGATACAGCTTCGGCGGCTTTGGCGAGGTCGTGGCGAACGAGCGCGTCGAAGATCGGCTCGCGGTCGTGTTGAGGAATCTGGCTGAGTATTTGAGCGATATCGACGGGACGGAGTTTAGTGAGCAGATTGAGCGCGTTCGACATAGCGCCCCTGCGAGCAAGGCGCATGACAGAATCCAGCACCAGATTTAATCGCTGTGCCTGCATCTGACTCGTCTCCGTTGATCCTCATACGCATCTGAAAAGCCTGCAAAGGTTGAAGAGGCCAACAAGTTATAGCACAACCCACGGAGCGAGGCCAATGAAAAGATTTGAAGGAACCAGCATCGCTATAACAGAATCCAAATCCGGCTCCGAGCGCGTATTTCTGTCGCGGGTCGACTTCACGGCCCGATGTCACTCACAAATGGAAAAGGAGGAAAGAGCCTTGAGAAAGAATTTATTCGTCATCCTTGCGATCGTCGCATTGTTTGCGTCATCGCAAATCGTTTCGGCTCAGGATTCGCTCTACAAGCGACTTGGCGGGTACGACGCGCTTGCGGCTGTCACCGACAAATTCATAGCCCGCCTTGCGACTGACAAACAGCTTGGTCGTTTCTTCGTTGGAGCGAGCGACGACTCCAAAAAGCGCATACGCCAGTTGCTTCTGGATCAACTGTGCGCGGCGACGGGCGGCCCCTGCGTCTACCTCGGTCGCGATATGAAGACGGCTCACAAGGGGCTTGGCATAACCGAGTCCGACTGGGACATAGGAATCAGGCATCTCGTGGCGACGCTCGATGAATTCAAAGTGCCTAAGCGAGAAAAAGACGAAGTGCTGTCTGCCCTCTCCACGCTGAAAAAAGACATCGTTGAAAAGTAGATGTTCGATGAGAGAGGGCTGTGTCCCTCTCTCTTTTTCCTCGACTGAAAAGACAGAAGTCAGGAGTCAGAAGTCAGAAGTCAGAAGGTGACAGGGAACAGGGAACAGGTTACAGACCCGGAGGTTTCCCGCCTGTCACCTGTCACCTGTTCCCTGTTCCCTATTCCCTCCACCGACCACTGACCACCGCCCGCTTGCATGGTAAAATCTGCAAGCCGTCAGTAAGCAACGGTTCTAATCGATGAGGATGTGACGCCGCTGATAATTAAGAACCAGCCCAGAGAGGCGGCGTTTTCAGAAAGGTGGAGGCGAACATGAAATTTCTAACAGCATTGTTTTTGACCACGATGTTGCTGGCTCTTGGCGGGTGCGTCAATGAGTGGAGGAACGGTGCTTCGCAAGATCGCGCTAAACCGGCTCCCGCTACCGAAGCGCCGCGCCCTGCTCAACAAGAAGCCAGAGCGCCAGCCGCAGGTAACACGGCGGAGGTTTCTCCCGGATACACGGATGCTCAAAAACAAGGAAGCCAGAGCGCGGCAACCAAGCCTGTCTCTCTTCAGAAAGCCGATGAGGTTCAATCGCAAAGTCAGGCCACTGATCGAAAGATCATTCGCAACGGCAATCTCATAATCGAAATGGACGAGCCGCAGGACGGACTGCGCAAGATCACTTCGATTGCCGAATCGCTCGGCGGCTTCGTCGTCACCTCAGAATTCAAACAAAATGACTCTCGCGCTGTGGGCAAGCCCACTCAGGTCGTCACCATAATCGTTCGCGTACCTTCGCATCAGTTCAACGCCGCGCTCGAAGGCATACGCCCGCTCGGACAGGTCATTCAGGAAAAATCAGAAGGGCAGGATGTCACAGAAGAATATATCGATTTGGAAGCGCGCATCCGCACGAAAAAGGCTCTGGAAGCTCAGTTCATGGAAATCATGAAACGAGCCTCCCGCGTTACCGAAGCTCTCGAAGTGCAAAGCCAGATCGCCGATGTTCGCGGCGAGATCGAAAGCCTCGAAGGTCGCCGCCGCTTCCTCGAAAACCGCGCCGCGCTCTCGACGATCAACATCACCTTGCAGACTTCCACGCCGATAGTCACGGCGACGACTTCAGGATTCTGGCACGATGTCAAACAGGCTTTCGGCGATGGCGTAGACGCTGGCGCTTCGATACTAGGCGGATTGATTCGGTTTTTTATAGTGATGATCCCGGTGACGCTTTTCATCCTGCTGCCGCTGTTTTTCATCGGCAGATTTTTATTCCGCCGTATTCGTCAGGCTACGCGGAAACAACCGCCGATCATCGAGCCGCACACTCAGTTGTGATACTTGTTCGTGATGGGCATTCTTCGGTCACGCCCGAAGGCTCGCGGAGTGATCTTCACGCCCGGAGGCGACTGTCTTCGTTTGTACTCGGCAGCATCGACTCGATTGATAACCCATCGAACAGTTTCGGGCGGAAAACCTAGCTCGACTATCGCCTCGAAGCTCATGTCTTTTTCGATATAGGATTCGAGGATTTCATCAAGCACAGGGTAAGGCGGCAGCGTGTCCTGATCCGTCTGATCAGGTTTCAACTCAGCCGAAGGCGGGCGCGTGATTATGTACTGAGGGATGACCGCGCTGCGACGGTTCACATATTCGGCAAGATCATAAACCAAAGTCTTAGGCACGTCTTTGAGCAGAGCGAATCCTCCGGCCATGTCTCCGTAGAGCGTGGCGTATCCGACGCTCATTTCGCTTTTGTTTCCAGTCGAGACAACGAGTCCGCGGAACTTGTTCGAGAGAGCCATCAAAATGTTGCCGCGAATGCGCGCCTGAATATTTTCTTCGGTCACGTCTTCCTTTAGACCGTCGAACGGCGGCGCGAGCATTTTCAAATACTGCTCGAAAGTCTCATCGATGCCTATGACCTGATAATGAATGCTGAGATTTTCGGCCAGTTGTTTTGCATCGCGTTCGCTCTCAGCGGATGAGTATCGAGTCGGCATGAATGCGGCGTTGACGTTTTCCGGCCCGATGGCGTCGGCGGCGATGACCGCAGTGAGAGCCGAATCGATTCCGCCCGAAAGTCCTATGAAAACTTTATCGAACCCGTTCTTGCGCATGTAATCGCGAAGGCCGATGACAAGCGCGCGGTAAACTTCCGCGCTTTCGTCGAGCGATTCGTAATGATTTACGGTAATAGCCGGACGCTCGCTTGCGGGCTTTGAGATATCGTCAAGCTCGATCACCGTAAGCGATTCATCGCGAATCTGACGGATTTTCTCGCGGCGGCGGCGCGGATCGCGCAGCCTTTCGGCGAACACGCGCTCAGAGTTGATATCGGCTATGAGCAAATCCTCTTCGAATGCGCGACCGCGCGCTACGATATGCCCGCCTTCATCGATGACGAGCGAGTTGCCATCGAAGACAAGCTCATCCTGCCCGCCGAAAAGATTGCAGTAAGCCAAAGCGACGGCGTTATCCTCGGCGCGAGTGCAGAGCATACGCTCGCGGTCATAGCGTTTGTTGGCGTGATAAGGCGAAGCGGAGATGTTTACGATCAGGTGAGCATCGCCCGCGAGAGTTTGCACTTTGGTAGGCCCGCCGGGATACCAGATATCTTCACAGATATTGACTCCCACTCTCGCGTTGCCGAATGCGAAGACCGGGTAAGAGCGGCCCGCCTGAAAGTAACGCTCTTCGTCGAACACGCCGTAGTTGGGAAGAAAAGCTTTGTGATAAGCGTGAATGAGTTTGCCATCGGCGATCACTCCGGCGGCGTTGTAGATGTCGGAGCCATCGGAATCGATGAAGCCGACGATGACGACCAGATGGCCTGCGGCTTCGATAATGCGATCAAGGGCGCGGAGGTTTTCGCGGACGAAGTGCGGCTTGAGCAATAAATCCTCCGGCGGGTATCCGGGAATTGCGAGTTCAGGAAAAGCCACGATGTCGGCTCCTGTCGCGCGAGCGCGGTCGAGGTAATCGAGCATCAGATCGACGTTGCCGTTGAAGTTGCCGACCGTTGGGTTGATCTGCGCGAGAGCTATTCTGATCGTACTCATGATGGAATCATAGCGAGGCAGTTGAAGCGCGCAACTTCACTGACTGACTTCAACCGTATCGACTATGCCGACGATTGCGGCATCGATTGGACACTCCTTGCAGCCGAAGGCCATGCGCGCGGAGCTTCCCTGCACTATCAAAACTGTTTCCTGAACGCCCGCGCCTACGGTATCGACGGCGACGAGGTGGCCTTTTTCATCGCGGCCTTCCACGTCGATCAATCGCGCGATGAGAAGCTTTCGCCCAAGCAGACGTTCATCCTTCCGCGTGGCCACTACTGTTCCGATTACTCTGGCTAAAATCATAGCTGGGTGATGGGTGTCGGGTGATGGGTGATGGGTGTCGGGGATTTTTCTTCCCCATTACCTATCACCCATCACCTATCACCTATTTAGCTCGTGATTCGAAAGTGACGGGCATATTTTCATCGACCGCCGAGTGCGGGCGCGGGATGACATGCACGCTGACCAGATCGCCTACGCGACGCGCGGCGGCTGCGCCCGCGTCTGTCGCGGCTTTGACAGCGGCAACATCGCCTCGAACTATGGCGGTCACGAATCCGGCTCCGATCTTTTCGAAGCCGACGAGCGTGACATTTGCGGCTTTGACCATTGCATCAGCCGCTTCGATCATCGCAACCAGCCCTTTAGTTTCGATCATTCCAAGAGCTTCCATTGAGGTTTCTCCCTTTCAGTTCGCGTTCAATTGTGGCGCAAGCCGTCGGCTTGCGCTATTCGGTTTCATACAAACACGGCGCAAACTGACAGTTTGCGCTACCTGTTCATCTCGCTTGCGACCAGCCGCGCCGCTTCGGTTATAAGCGCGGTCAATTCGCGGCGCGTGAGTGTTACGGTTTCATCTCCGTTCGTGTGCGCGACTGCGCGAAGTCCGGCGCTCGCGGCGCAACTCTCGGCGTGGCCCTGAAGATAACCGCACGCCTGACAACTGCGCGCTTCCGCAGGCATGTAGCCTGATCGCTCTCGCACATCGAGCAGCTTTTCGATAGCCGCCGCGGGCAACTCCCGCGGACGCCCGACGAGATTCGCTACAAGCGTGATCTTTGCGAAATGCTCCAGGGTTTCCATTCGCATAAAAGCCATCTCAAGATCAGGCCCGTAAGT
Source organism: Blastocatellia bacterium UBA7656 (assembly GCA_002483445.1). Taxonomy (GTDB): domain Bacteria; phylum Acidobacteriota; class Blastocatellia; order UBA7656; family UBA7656; genus UBA7656. The sequence goes on along the minus strand of DLHY01000049.1, from coordinate 18,060 downwards.
GACCGCGCCGTGATTGGCCAGAAGCAGCGCGTCGTGATGCGGTATGTAAGGCGTGAGCGAATCCGAAATCTCTTCCGTCGAAGGCGTTCCATAGGCGGTCAGAGGTATGCAGCCCAGCGTGAGGATCACTTCCGAAAGCAGAGGCTTGTCGAGCGCGACATTGGCGACGGCGAACCCTGTGCCGAAGGGCGGATGCGCGTGAACCACCGCATGAACGTCGGGGCGCAGGCGATAAATTTCCCGGTGCATGGCGAACTCAGACGACGGGTGGCGTTCTTCGCGGCGCAGCTTTCGGCCTTCGATGTCTACAAGCACGAGCATGTCTTCAGTCATGCGCCCTTTGCATATCATCGTGGGCGTAGTCAGTATGTTGCCGTCGTCGAGTCTTGCGCTGATATTGCCGTCTGTTGCGGCGATAAAGCCAAGCTCATAAATTCGGCGGCCAATGTCGACTATCCGTTGTCTTAGTTCGCGCTCGGTTTGCATTATATTTTTGCCAGCTTGAAAGTGTCACGTTGAAAGAGTGATCTGTCAAGCGCGCGTTGACCTTTCGTGACGTTGATGAATATAGTTGGATTGTGACGCGCAGACCTCCGATTCTGATGACCCGCCCGCTCTATGAGTGGATAAACCGCGTCGGTCAGAAGTACAAACAATTCGCCGCGCTCGATCTCAACGCGGAAGAACAAAGAAGAATTCAACAGAGCATCGAAACGGATTTCGTTTGCTCGGCTCTCAGGCTCGAAGGCGGAGATATCGGGGAAGCGCAGGTCGCGCGCATGATTTCCAAATCAATCGAGTCGAGCGGATTGTCTGCAAGCGAACAGTTGATTGCCGAACAACTCGAAGCCTTTCGCGCAATCGACGTTCTCGCTCGTCAGGGCGATATGATTACGCCTGAATCACTTTTGAAGATAAGAGGCAGGCAGGAGTTTCGCAGTGGCGAGGGCGCGACGGATCAAAGGATTCGCCCGCCGCGCCCGGAACTTATGATTGCAAGCATACGCAGCGCGTTCTTCTGGTTTTCAGCCGAATCGTTTCTCGAACTGAATCCCGTCGAGCAGGCCGCTATAGCTCTTCTGCGACTCGTCGAGATTCAGCCTTTCGATGATCGCAACGACTTGACCGCAATCGTCGCCGCGAGTTTCTTCCTTCTTCGCAGCCAGCTTCCTCCCGTCATCATCAGAGCAGATCACGTTCCGTCTTATCGCGCCGCTATAGAAGAAAGCCGACAATCCAATACCCGCCCCATGGTTGAGTTGATCGCTGAAGCGACGGAGAAAACTCTTGCGGATATGATCGCTATCATATCCGAACGCAGATAGCTCGGTTCAGCGCCTCGCCTTCCGCTTCATGTTGAACGTCGATGATGTGTCCTTGCCGCCTTCCCGCCATGTCCACACTTGCGTGAAGTGATCTTCATCAACGAAGGAGAACATCAGGCCGCGCATATAACCTGCGGATGGCTTCGCTAGATTGGTCACATCGATGAAAGTGAAAGTTATTTTTTTGAGATCGCCTGCGGGCAATTCGGCGCGCATTCGCGGCTGATTTCCAGCCGAACAATAATGCTCCATCATGAGATTGTCGCCATCGAGATGAAAGATCGTAACCATACTCGGCTCGTTGGCTGGCGTGCGCGTTTCTATCAGGGCTGAACCGCCGGACGCTATCTGATATGAGACGTTTACCAGTCCTTCCGGGCCTTCAGCCATCCACTCGCCAGCGAGCGACTTGAGCTTATCCAGTCCGGCAGCGGCCCGACTCTGAGCAAAAGCCGAATTCGTCGCCACTACAGCGAGCGACACCAGAATAATAACAAACCGTTTCATTGCAAATATTCTCCTTTCAGAAAATCCAGATGGATGTCATAAGAAGGATATTAGGCTAGATCGGCTTATCCGTCTTGTACGACTCGCGGGTGTTTTGAACAGGATTAGTGTCGAAGTGAAGATGTCTGAATCGAGCGGGCGTCATTCCGGTGATGCGTTTGAATACGCGCGAGAAATGGCTCTGATCGCTGAAGCCTGCGGCAAGCGATATCTCAGCCAGCGAAGCTCTATGGTCGGCCATCTGCCGGACGGCCTGCTCAATCCTTATGCGTCGAATGAATTCTCCGAGAGTGCATTGATAATGCTGCCTGAACACTTCGGCAAGATGTGCGGGATGCACATCGACCGTTCTGGCAAGCTCGGACAAAGCAAGAGGGCGAGCGAATTCATCGCGGACTATTTCAACCACCCGTTGAAGCCAGTGCGGCTCTCTTTTCGTTTTGACCTGCCTTGACGCTCGGGCGAGGTCAGCCAGCATTTCAAGCGCGAGTCCTTCCATCGCAAGCTGAGAGACATCGTCCGCTTCCCTGAATTCCTTATAGAGCCGCGCCACGAGCCACGAAATCGAATGGCTTTGAGAATGGAGCAGAGCCGTTGGCGCGATGGGTCGCTCCAACAGTCGCTCCAGCCAGTCGCTATTGATCTCGATGTCGAACGTGCGAATAGGCTCGTTGAAAACCCGTAGCGAATGGGATTCGCCGGGATGAAAATAGAGAGCCTTCAATGGGGCAAGCTCGCGCGCTCTGCCCATATAGGTTTCCTGACAGTTGCCCGCGAGCATCAGGGTGATATGCGTCTCTTCGTGGAGATGAGCAGGAATCGTGAAGTCTTTCGTGCTGACGGACTCGATCAATGTGAAACCGGGCAGGGCTGTTTGTTGAACGGGCCTGAAAAACTGTTCCGAATCAATTTCGCCTCTATCAGCCATTGCTTATCGTTTGCGCTTACTCAGTCGGTAGAATTCGCCTCGCCTGCTCTGCGTACTCGCGCGCTCTTTGAATGTCTTGCTGGCATAGATTGTGGAAGGAGCGCGCGCAGTTAGTATGATCGGATTCCGGCGACAACGCTATGTTTATTATGCTTTGTGCTGTATCTCGATCTTCAGCGTCAGCGCTTTGATTATTTAGACTCTTGTATGCCAGCCAAACGCTCAGGATGATCCTGGCCCGCATCTTGAGGAGTTCTTCGCGTATATCGAGAGCAAAAAAATCTATGGTGACTCTCGCTCTCCTGTGCCTGTGTCCTCTCTTCATTTTCGGCACCGGAAGAACCCCTTCAAAAGTGATCAGGTTTTCCGGGTTTTCATCCAAATCGCCGACAGGATAGATCAAATATGGGCTTTCCCTCTTCAGCCTTTCAAAATCGTCTGAATCATTGATGCGTGATCCGGCTATGGGAAAGTAATTCAACTTGAGAGGCGTGTTGCATGTCTTGCAGGCAGTCGCATAGTTCAGTTGATTATACGAGAGAAGATAATACCCTTTGGCGGAAGCATTTCCGGTCGGGAAATCGTAAACCCTCTTCATCTTTTTCGAGGGCCATGCTTTGACTGGATTTTTGGGGCGATAATGCTCAACGTCATGCTCGATTTTGCCGTATTGCTCGCTTTCTAGTTTGCGTTCGCAGTAAATGCACTTGTTCTTTTGAAGCCGCATATAAACGGCTTTGATATCACCCCATGAATTCTCACCGTCAGGTTCGTTGAATTCTCCAGCTTGTCGGAAAGCTTCGGTCTTCCGACGGGCTTCTTCGAGCCAGCCCGGTTTCTCCTCCTCAATCGCCTCTTCAAGCTTCGATCTGGAGATTTGATAACGGATCATCGAACGAGTCACCTCTTTCGAGACTTCGACGTTTTCCCGCGTGCTTTTCCACCTGACTTGACACTCACTTTGCGGCGTCCATTGCCCGCCGACTTGACTTTATTTTTTGCAGCATCTCCATCAACGTCGTCTTCCGGTTGCCCCGCGAGTTTTTCCATGAAAGCCAGCGCGGCTTTGAGGTCGCCCTTGCCCGCCTTTACGGACAGATCGCGAAGTTCATCGACGAACGGCGCGGCGCGAGTGGTCTTCAGATCGAAATAGGAACTGAGCAGAATCTCTTCGGCGCTTCGGCCATAGATTTTCTCTTCATACTGACGAACTTTCGATGAGCCGTCCGGTTCAGTCTCCATCACGAATATATTTTCGTGATGCAACGACCCGGCGACGATGGGGCTGTGAGTCGTAAGAACGAACTGAAGATTGGGCAATGTCTCTGATATGGTTGAGATGACGGATCGTTGCCATTCAGGGTGGAGATGAAGATCGATCTCATCGACTAAAACGATGCCGCGAGTCTCGACTAACTTCGCGCCGCTCGGAGCGCCACGGCAGATGTGATAGAGAAGATCAGCTATCCATCCGATGTAGGCGCGATAGCCATCCGAGAGAGCGCCGAACGGAATTTTTGCGCCGCCCATTTCAAACAGGTATTCGCCTTTCTCTACATCTCCCATGAAGCTTGCGCCTTCAGGAAGAAGTCTATTGATGAGATTGACGGTCTGTTTATAACGGCCCGGATTTTCTTTTCTGAAACTCGGCAGCCAGGATTCGAGCGGCGTGAGAGTGATATATGATTCGAAGAGTCCAGCAACTCTTTCATAACGAAGCAGCCGTGATTTCCTTCGCGCGTTCTCGTCAAACCTTCCCGAATCCTCGATCTGCCTCGATGCGCCGTACCCGACCACAAGAAAAGCAGGCGAAGCGTCGTCGAACATCTGGTGCCATTCGCTCGAATAGTAATCAACTCCGCTCGATTGAAAGACCTCAATGTCCCCCCTTTCCTGAATTTGCATCCTAACTGATCGCGGGTGCGGGTCATGCAATCCAATATCTTGCACGTTTAGCATTACTTCAGCCGTGATATCAGCGTACCTGAAATGATCAGGCTCTTCCTTCTCCCTCCTCACCAGATAATAGGGTATTAACCCCGAATACTCGATCATAGGAGTAAGCGCCGCCAAAGCAATGGCCCTGAGAACAGTAGTCTTGCCCGCGCCGTTGTCGCCGAGAAGCAAATTGATGTTCGGCAATTTCAACGCGCGCTCAAGCTCGCGCCCCGGATACTGGAGATTCAATTCCGTTTCCCGAAAACATCGGAGGTTTTCGATTTTGATCGACTTCAAATACAAACTGCGTTACCTCTCGAATCAATTCGCTCTCGTGTTCGTCTTCATCAAATCCATAGCCCGGTCTGCAAGCTTTATCAAATGCGGGTGCGCGCGATTGCCGTTCGTCAAAATCGCAAAGCCTAATTTCTGATCGCGGTTGCCCAAAAGAAATGCCGTGTATCCGGGAACGCTGCCGCTGTGCGCGAAGTAGCGATCTCCGTTTCTCACATCTACCCACCACGTCAGACCGAAGCCCGCTTCCGCGCCGCCCCACAAACCTTCCACCGGCCCTTTGAATTTGTCGTGCTGACGAGTCATCATCTGCTCCATCGTCTGCTCGCTGATTATTCGCTTGCCCTTGAACACTCCATTGTTGAGGTTCATTATCATCCAGTTCGCCTGATTGAGAACCGTTCCGTAAACAAGCCCCGCGGGCCACACATTCGCTTTCAGTCTCTCGGTCGGCTTGAGCCTGCTGCTCGCCTGATCGACTACATAGGGAATCGCAAGACGCTCTTCCATATCCGTGTTCGGATAAAAATCCGTGCTGGTCATCTCAAGCGGCGTGAACAGGCGATCCTTGATATATTTTTTGAAAGGCACGCCTGAAAACTTCTCCACAAGATAACCGATCAGAGTGTAGGCCATATTGGAATACTCTTCCTTCTGCATCGGCGGGCGAGTCACTTTCAACGAAGTCTTCAGATAATCTTCAAGCGACGGAGGAACCGTATCGCCCCAGACCGTGTGCGGCCCGAAATCCGCCGGAAGCCCTGACACATGCGTGAACAGATGCCGGAACGTGACGGGACTGGCCGGGTCTTCGCCCTGAATTTTGAACTCAGTCAGATGGTCGCTCACTCGATCATCGAGCTTGAATTTTCCCTGCTCCATCAGTTGAAGTAGCGCGACTGTCGCCATCGCCTTGAAGGTCGAGCCTATCAGGTAAACAGTGCTTGGAACCGCAGGAGTGCGCGCCCACAGATTAGACTGCCCGTAAGCGCCAGTCCATATCACCTGATCTCCGGCCACGAGAGCGACCGTTGCAGAAGGGATGCGGCCTTCAAGCATTGCGCGCTCTATGGCGGGTTCAAGCTCCGTCACGACCCGCTCGATGTCGATTCGAGCCGAGGCATTCGATATCGAGCAGGGCTGAACGGATATGAACATTGCGACGAGCAATGCGGCGACTGACACGCGAAGCGCAGATTTCATTTTTTCCTCCGGTTCAACGGGCTGATTTCGGCTGCTTTTTGACAATGATCTTGGGCGCGAGGCGACGCACGGTGAGCCGCGAAGCTCCCTCGCGAGTGGCGTCATATTCTATCTGCACGGTATTTCCGTTTTCGTCGAGTTCGTGAATGGTAAACCCTCGCGATCCGCTCGACGTGCCGAGCGTGACGGGCAACATCCCGCGCAAAGAGTCTTCGATGTAAGCTCGCTCGTATCGACCCGATCCGGGATCATAGATCAGCACCCAGATGCGGGTGAAATCGACGGGCTGTTCGCTGCTGAGGCTCTTCATCAATCCGATGTAATTGTTTTTCAGTTCGCCGTCGCGGGCTTTTGTCTGATCGTAGACGACCCAGCCCGTAAATCTTCGCCCCTCACCTTCCAGGTGAATAATTTCTTCCGGCACGTCGAGTTGAACCTGTTGCGCGCCTACCCATCCGGCCCGCAGCACTTCCGTCTCAGGCAGTCGAATCTGATACCACAAAACGGTTCTCTCTTCAGGTTCGTCGCTCTCTTCGTCCGCGCTGCCGTCGGCTTGCCTCTGCGGCTTGACTGTTGTGCGGGTCTTGCCGACTATCTCGACTATAGTGCCGCGACTCAGGCGCGTGACCACCTCGCCGCCCGGCTCGACTCTGAGCGGCGCTCTGACCTTGAGGCGGCCTCCTCCCTGAGAGGCTATCGGTTTGGTTTTGTCGTATATCTCTTCGATCTTCGATACGACGGATTTATTGATCACCGCGCTGGCATCTATCCATCCCGTTACCGGGTCTTTGCCGCGTGTTCTCACTCTGTACCACTCTTCGACGCGGGTCGGGGTTTTGACTTCGGCCTGATCGAGTATATCGAGCCGGTCGCCGCGTTTGACTTCGACCAGATCCAAAGCTACAGGCGCAGTCGAAGAGCGAATTTTTGCGGGAGAACGTATGACTATGCCTTCGTCAATCGGGGTTTCGCCCGCAAACAAACCGCATCCGGCAGAAAACAAAAGCAGGAGAGCAGGCAGTATGGAGAGAGCAGATACTAATAAAGTTAAAAACCGTTTGTTCATTGATTGGCAACCCCGTGTGGACGCTGAAAGCCTAGCCGAGCGCGAAAGCCGATGTCAAGCATGGGCCTTGCAGAGCAAACCGGCGGCTTGCGCTTTTCGCGAACCGTCCGGCCATAAAGACACGAAGACACGAAGCGCGCACAGCCTTCGTGTCTTCGCGTGGTGTGATTTGCAGAAGTTCAGCCCTGCGGCGCGGCGCTCTTGACCTCCTGAAGAAGCGAGCGCACGCTGGCGGCGTCTTTCTGTCGCCATGCGTTTCCCACATTGAGCAGCTTCAATCTTAAATCCTTGTCATCGCCTATCGAGCATTTCGATTTGGGATCGTTCCACAGCAATCCGTTGTTGATGATATCGGAAGGGCGGCCTTCGTAATTGATCAAAGGATCAGCCGCGGCCATCTTTATCAAAGCATCGATGCAGTTGTGAACGCCTTTCGGTATGCCCGTTTCGGCTTTCTTTCTGGCGGGGCGTTTTTTCTTCTGTGCGGGGGCGGCCTGTTTGGGCGCAGGCGCAGCAGCCGTCTGAGCGATGGCTGCAACACCTGCAACAAGCGTCAGCGCCAAAGACGCAACAAGCGCGAATCGAACCGTGATGTGTTTCGCTCGCATAAAGAAACCTCCTGTGAAAGTAGTCGGAAATCAGAAGTCAGAAGTCAGGAGTCAGAAGTCAGAATGAGGGCGACTGAACGCCTGACTTGAAATTTTCAGCGTGATTACATCGCAAGGCCGCCGTCTGCCTGAATGACCTGGCCCGTTATGTAGCGCGCATCATCCGAAAGCAGAAAGACCGCGATGCGGGCTGCCTCTTCAGCCGTCCCGTAGCGGCCAAGCGGAATCTGTTCGATCATCCGTTGGCGATACTCCTCGGCGAGCGCCGCCGTCATTTCAGTTTCTATCAAACCCAAAGCCAGCGCATTGACCGTGACGTTGCGCTTCGCTATTTCTTTGGCCAGCGCCTTCGTGAACCCGATCACTCCCGCTTTCGACGCCGAGTAATTCGTCTGCCCCGCCATGCCGACCACGCCGCTTACGGATGAGATATTCAAAACCGCGCCGCGACGCTGACGAACCATGATCGAGACAGCGGGTTTGGTGACATTGAACAAGCCTTTGAGATTGGTATCGATGACCGCATCCCAGTCCTCTTCGCTCATCATCATTATGAGTTTGTCGCGGGTTATTCCGGCGTTGTTGACCAGATAATCCACAGAGCCGAACTCAGTCTTAACGGCCTTGACCATGTTTTCAGCCGCCGCCGTATCGGTCACGTCAGCCTGAAACGCAAGCGCCTGCCCGCCTGCGCTTTTGATCTCTTCCACAAGCGCGTCCGCCTGCTCGCGGCTGCGAGTGTAGTTGAAAGCGACCTTCGCCCCTCTGCCCGCAAGCTCTTTGACCATCGCGCGACCTATCCCGCGCGCTCCGCCCGTCACTATTGCGGCTCTTCCCTCGAATTCAGACATTATCGCTCCTGAAAGTCCAGAGTCTGGAGTCGAGAGTCTGGAGTCTGAAAACGGATTGAGTTTTCCGGCATTCTGACTTCTGACTTCTGACTTCTGACTTCTGACTTCTGACTCCTATTCCAGCCTGACCTCTTCGCGTCTCACCAGAAGCGATTCGATTCGCTTCTCGTTGACTTCGTAACCGATGCCCGCAGAAGTGGGCGCTTTGATCGTGCCGCGCTCACTTACGGTCACGGGCGGTTCGATGATATCTTCTTCCCAATACCTTTTCGAGGCCGATACGTCGCCCGGAAGAGTGAATCCGGCGTGCGTCGACATCGCGATGTTGTGCGCGCGGCCCACGCCTGATTCGAGCATACCGCCGCACCAGACCGGCACGCCTCTGTCCATCGCGTATTTTTGAATCAAGCGCGCTTCCGCGTGTCCGCCCACGCGACCGAGCTTGATGTTTATTATGCGGCACGACTCAAGCTCAAGCGCGTGTCGAGCATCCATCAGCGTCGTGATCGATTCATCAAGACAGACAGCCGTCTTTATCTCGCGCTGAAGTTTTGCGTGATCTACCAGATCGCCCGCCGTCAGGGGTTGTTCGATCATCAGCAGGTTGTAGCGATCAAGCTCTTTCATTACATCCAGGTCTTCGAGCGTGTAGGCTGAATTAGCATCGACGCTCAATCTGATCTGAGGGTATTTCGCGCGTATGGCTTTGACAAGTTCCGTGTCGCGACCGGGCTTGATCTTGAGTTTGATTCGCTGATAGCCGCTTTCGACTTCAGTAGTGACTTTCTCGACCAGTTTTTCGATAGTCTCCTGAAGCCCTATCGAAACGCCGCTGGCTATTTCTTCCTGAGTCCCGCCCAGATGTTGCCACAGCGGGCGATTGGCCATTCTCGCTTCCAAATCCCAGATGGCTGTTTCGACTCCTCCCTTAGCCATGCGATTGCCGCGTATGCGCGCAAGCGCGGCGCTGGCCTGCTCGGCTCGTTCAACCCTGGCGGCGGCAAGCAAGGGGGCGACGAAATGAGTGACGATCAGCCACGCCGTATCGATGGTCTCGTGATTGAAGAAAGGGTCTTCCGCAGCGGTGCATTCGCCGTATCCGACTGCGCCTTGTTTGTCGAAAGCGCGAATGATCATGATTCGCCGCCGCGTAGTTCGCCCGAAACTGGTCTCGAACGGATGGCGCAGCGGCAGTTCGATTTCTCTCAATTCGATTTTTTCAAGTTGTAATCTCATAATCGCACTCTATGAATTCAGACCTTGACGCCCTGATAAGCCGCAAAACTGAACTGCTCTTCATCAGGGCCGAGAAGGTAGCGGCTTTCGCTTTTTTCTCCATTGGAGACGAAGCCGCGAACTACGGGGCCGCGCCCCAGTTTGTTTCGAAAATCCTCGCGGACGCTGAGTCGCCAGCGCAGATGGTCTTCCACCGAGTGCTGGCGAACGGCATTGATGTCATAAGGAATGATGACGGACTGGCCCTCTTCAACCTGTGGTCGCGCGCCGTCGAGGACTGATCTGACGTGAGGAGACCGAACCCACCATTCGGCGAATATGCGATCCGAAGGCACGCCCGTGTCGAAGACGGTCGAGGCTCCCTCGCCGTAGTAATTTTCTTCGTACCGGCGTATGACTGCGCCCAGCTTGTTTATGTTGAAGTGAGCATTGCGCGATTGCAGCGGATCGAATGTCCAGATGATGAGCGGGATGCCCGCTTCAATCGCCAGCCGTCGCTGGGCCAGTTTGATCTGATAGCCGATATCGCGATGGCGCAGGTCTTCGCGGACTGCGGCCATGTGCGAATGATAAACGACATGATGCCCCATCAGCGCCAGCATCGTATGAACGAATCCGATCAAACGATTGGACGAATCGAAAGCGCCGATGGTAGGAGCATGGCAGGCTTTCGAGATCATATAAAGACGGATGGGCATTATATCGATGTCGTCATCCCGCCAGACTGCGCGCTCAAGCTCTATGCACTGGTTGAAGTCCTCTATCGAAACGCATTCTCTTACGGTGATGTCGGAATCAGACATAGCGGGTGAGTATAATGAGCCGCGACTGCACATTCAAGTTGCCGCAGATTCAGGAGGTGAAGCGGCCTCCGCGACGGTTCTTGATCATCTCGCGATAATCGTCGGCCTCCATTGGAACGAGCCTGCACATTTCGTGCAGCCGGGAGCGAAGGCGGACTCCTACGCGGTCTGTGAGGGTTTCATCGTAGGCAGAGCCGAGGGTGATGTCGAGATAGTTCGAAGTGAATATGGTTATCTTGCGCTCGTTGTATCGCTTGTTGATGATGTGGGTCATCGTCTCCTGAACCCACTCGGTAGGCTTGCTCGCGCCCAATTCGTCAAGAACCAGCACTTCGGCTTCGAAGACGGGAGAGAGGATTTTCAACTCCGAGTTGCGGGTGTTCGGGTTGTAAGAGTCCTGAATCTCCTTGAGCAGATCGCGGAAGTCATAGAAGAGGCCGGGAATGCCTTTACGGATGAGTTCTCTGAGAACCGACACAGCCAGATGAGTCTTGCCCACGCCGCAGCTTCCGAGATAAAGCAGTCCGACATCTACGATAGGATACTCATCGACGAATTTTTTCGATGTCATCAACGCGCGGCTCAACGACATACAGTGCGGATTGAAATTCTCGAACGTGCAGAGAGCGAATCTCGTGGGGATGCGCGATTGTTGAAGGAGGAGATCGCCGCGCACGGCTCGCTTGCAACGACAGGGGCGAACGCCCTTGCCTTCGACAAGCTCCCAGCCGGTTCCTCCGCAGTCCGCACACGGAGCCAGATTGATATTTGCTGATTCTGTTGACATCAACGATCTGTTCTGTTCGATCACTTCAAAACGAGGGTTCGTTCAAACGCCGCCGATTATAGGAAAGCCTGATCTAAAATGCAATCACAAAGCTCGCAGAGCGAAACAAATTTTCAATCGCGATGAGAAATAGTTTTCAGTTTTCAGTTTTCAGTTTTCAGCCGGAGCTAAATCAGACTGCAAGAGATCGAGACACAGAGATACGAAAGCATAAGGATTCAGCAAATACTCCTCGTGTTTCCTTAGTGTCTTTGGCCTTAGTGGCAAACTGGTGTTCCTTTCTCGTGCGTTTCGACTTAGAGGCTATGACTGAAAACTGAAAACTGGAAACTGAAAACTATTCACCGTGAAAGTTTTTTGAGCGAGCGTTTGATGACGGCTTCGATGGTCATTTCGCCTTCTTCGCGCAGGGCCGTATCGACGGCTCGCTCGGCCAGAGGTCGCTGATAGCCCAGGGCGATGAGCGCATCAACAGTGTCTTCTCTGACTCCGGGCTGCGCTGCCATCTGCATCGCGATTTCTGTCTCTTCGATTGAAATCGCGTCGAGCTTGTCGCGAAGTTCAAGGATGATCCGTTCAGCGGTCTTGCGCCCGATGCCCGGTATGCGAATCAGCCTGCCGAGATCGTTGTTTCTTATAGCGACTACAAGATCGGCGACGGCCATTCCTGACAGCATAGCTATGCCGAGTCTGGGGCCGATGCCGCCGACGCTCGTGAGTTTCAAAAAGAGTTCCTTCTCGCCTGTCCGGGCGAAGCCGAAAAGCTGTATGGCGTCTTCGCGGACGCTGGTGTGAATGTTAAGAGAAACCGATTCTCCGATTTCGCCCATATCATAAAAGGTCGAAAGCGGGATGGAGACTTCGTAACCGACGCCCGCCACATCGATGATGATGGTGTTGGGCTGTTTGTGAATGAGTTTGCCCGTGAGATGCGCTATCAAATTGCCCTCGCAGTGAGGCGTTGAGTTTACTCAAGCTCCGGCGTGAGTGTCAACAAAGCTCGTTGATAGGCTGCTATCAGCGTGCTAGTATCGGACGTAGTTTTTCAGACCACGCTGAGGTGAAGGTATGAGCGGCGAAGATCCGACCTTGGATCTGCCCCAGGATGCTTTGGCGATAATTCTCGCCCGGTTCGACAGGCTCGAGGGGCGTCTCGACTCGATGGAAGG
>DLHY01000049.1:0-5202 GCA_002483445.1 Blastocatellia bacterium UBA7656 | reverse complement strand
AGAGTAGAGAACATGGAGCCGAGAGTAGAGAACACAGAAAAAAGAGTAGAGAACATGGAACTCAGGCTGGAGAATGTCGAGATAGACCTAGATAAAGTCAAAGCCGTAGCCCACGACCTGCGCGGCGATTTGCGCGAGTTTCGCAAGCATTTGAAAGAACACCTGCCTCAGTTGAAGTAGAGTCAAAATCAGAGCTGCGACAATTGCCGTGATCGATAGGCCATCGCGGACGCAGATTTATTCATGCCGCGCAAACTGGCTCTGGAGGCCAATTCCGGGCGATCCGGAATTGGCCGTCGCGTTCATTTGGCGTTGAGCGCCGAGAGTCGAGCATTGAGGCGTCCGGCATCGTGACACGTCATGCAGGTGATGCTGGCATCAGCCGCAGGGTTCTTTTTCAATTCCTTTGCGGCAGGCTCGTAAGGAGTGCCGCGCAGCACTTCGAGAATCTTGTCCAGGTACTGTCCCATCTCATCCATGCGTCCCGTGCGCTGGGCGGATTGAGCCAGCCCGCCCAAAAGTTCGCCTCGCAGGTGAACAGGCAGCTTGTCGACGAACGCAGCCTGCTGTTTCCACATCACCCGGTACGAGTCATAAGCCTGCGACCAGGCGGCGGCGCGATGTTCTTTCGGCAGCCGGTCTCCAAACAGCAAATAGCTGCCTCCCGTAATGGCATCGACTCCGCCACCGGACTTGTCGAGTTGGCGAGCCTCGGAGAACAGATCGAGCGCGTGTTGATAATGCTTCTGAAACTCATCGCGGTTATTGTTTTCATAAGCCCGCACAGCGCGGTAAAGCGTCGCCCCGCCTTTCCAGGCCAGCAACTCGGCTTTTGCAGCCGGTCGTTTTTCGAGAAGCAGATCGATGTTCTTTTCTCCTCTCGTGAACCGTTCCATATCATCGCGCATGAATCCGGCGAAGATATCCTCCCGAAGGAGAGTATGAACAGTGAGCCGAGTGTCCGACAGCGGCGGTTCCAGTGATTGGGCTGCCGCCATAGTCACCAACATAATTACAAGAACAGATTTCTTGACAGCGTACATAGTTTGCGTCTCCTTGAATGAATTTGTTGGCAAATGCGCGACAGGCTGCCCTTGAATCGGCCTCAACAAATCCCTCAATCATCGAGAATAAATCGAGGTTGTTGAGATTGCCTGTCTCGCCACATTGCGATAATACGATGGGCGCGGGGAAAAATCTTTGGAAGTTTCTAAAAAATTTCTAAAACAGTTCTAAAAGGTCGGGCGGAGTCAATAATCAGGCAAAATAAGAACTATTGCAATCCGTCAGCCTTGTTGTATACTCGGCGTGAAATCTGTCCGAATCCTTTGCCCCTGCCCGCAAAACCACGCCCCTGATGGTCTAAAGCTATGATCTCAAAAAAGACGCGCGTAATGCTCAAGCGCATTTTCTGGGTTTTCGTTCCGGCGACTCTGGTACTAGGGTTAGGAGTCGTGCTGCTTGATTTTTATATGCTTTATCGTCTCGCGCATCCGTCGCGAACTCAGCTTTATGGAACGCCGAGAGATTTTCAGGTGATATTTGAGAAGCCTATGTGGTCGGAAGAGAAGTGGAAGAATTCCGACGCCGCCGAATCTACGGGATGGTTCCTCAGTCAGGGCCGTCCCGCGCCCGTCATAATTCTTTCTCATTCCTACGGCTCGAATCGCTCAGAGCTTCTCACACTCGGCTTCGAGCTATGGAAGACGGGCTATAATGTCCTCCTCTACGATCTTCGCGGACATGGCGAAAGCACAGTCAAATGGTGTGGGCTTGGGATGTATGAAAAAGACGATATTTTGTCGGCCATAAAGCACGTCAAGTCGCTCAAGAGCGAATCGGGTCAGGAACTGCTCGACGGGCGTGTAGGGCTTTTCGGCGCGGGGCTTGGCGGGTACGCTTCTCTCGCGGCATCAGGGATGGATCCGATCATTAAAGCCGTAGTCGCCGATTCGCCTTACAAAGATGTCAATCATTTCATCAACCATCGCTTCAAAACTTATGTCGGCGAAAACAGCGAATGGGCCGTCAAGCTCGCCGATTCGCCCTGGACTATTCGCCTGACCGAGGTGGTGATGCAGGTATACCTGACGAGGAGGGAGGATTCCGAGCCTGCGATTCAGGCTTTGAGCGCGTCTTCAGGCAAGCGGATACTTTTCATCACAGGCCCGGACGCCGGTTCGCTTCAGGACACGACCCGCGAGATGTTCAACCAGACGAAATGTCAGAAGGATTTCGCAGAGGTCGAGCAGACCCGCCTTGATCGACTCTACAATGAAAAATCTCAGGCTTATGACGCTCGCGTAGTGGCGTTCTTCAAAGAAGCCCTGCCGACAGCGCCGAATGATAAGCTCAAGAAGAAATGAACCTCTACGACGGATGTCGAAGGCGACTCGGCATCCGTCATCTAACGCTTCAAAGTGACTCTTAACGCAACAGCCTCTCGCTGACTGTCAATCGGCTCGATCACGAACCGCTTCCCTGATTCGAGTTCGTCGACCCAGTTGAGGGTCGTAAAAACGATTATGCTCGATTCCTCTTCGAGTGCGGTGGTCAGCGCTTCTGCGTTCAGCGCGTTGAGAGCAGAGCCTTTCCTCGGTCTGCACACGACTCTCCCCTCGGCATAAAATAAGGGCGCAAATTCTTTCATCACGAAAAAGCATATTCGCTCGCCCTCTCTCAGTTGAGCGGCAGCTTTCAAAGAAAGAGTCTTCAGAGTCAGCCTGTCGCTCAGAACGGGCAATAGCAGCATCGCCGCGCCCGTGACCGCAGCAAGCACAGTCGCAGCAGCAGCCATTATGAAATCGCGCCTCCTGCGAAATAGGAGAAAGCCTGTTGCAATCGCACCAAAGGCGAGCGGCATCGAGTAAAACAGCCATTGCAATCCGACTACACTGATCGACTCGCGCCTGATATAAATTGCCAGCGTCAGACCCATGGCGATGAGCAAAAGAGCCGTCATCCACGTTGCCGCTTCAAGCGAACGCGATTGCTCTCCCCGCCATACTCGTTCGATTTCAATTCCGATGATGATCACGAGCGCAGGCACAGCGGGCAGTATGTAGCCCGGCAGTTTGGAGCCTGAAAAAGAAAAGAAGATGATCATCACGCCCGCCCACACCCACGCAAAGAGGGCGAGCAGGTCGCGTCGGTCTGCGCGCGGGCGAAGTCGGCGAATTCGCTGTATAGCCGGGATCAGAAAAAATGTCCATGGCAGAAGGCTCGCAGGCGCGATCAACAAATAATAATAAACCGGCTGCGGATGGCTGTGCCTTTCGGTGAGATATCTTTGAAAGTGATGCTCGATGATGAATTTGTCGATGAATGCCCAGCCGTGCCTCGCCGTCACAGGCGCGTACCAGACAGATGCAACCGCGAGCATCACAACCAGCCCCGCCAGCCAGTAACGCCAGCCTACGGATTTCAACTGGCCCGCGATAAAAAAATAGACGACGAGTATGGCTATCGCGAAGACGATGGCGACAAGCCCTTTCGCAAGCACAGCCGCGCCCACCGCCGCCCAGCATAAAATCCAGTGCAGATTGCGCGCCCGCTTCGTCGCAGTGAAAAGAAAAGCTGAAAGAAACGCGATGGTCATCGTCGCGGCCATCACCATGTCAGTCGTCGCAGACCGGGCGTATCCTATGAACAATCCGCAGGTCGCAAGCGCGAGCGACGAAACTACAGCCAGAGAGTGCGACACCGCGCGGCTCAAGGCGTAATAAACGAAAATCAAAGCGGCAAGAGCGGCCAGCGCCGAAGGAAATCGCGCGGCAAATTCATTGACTCCGAACAGTTGATAAGCCGAGGCCGTCATCCAGTAAAGCAGCACGGGCTTTTCGAACCACAAACAACCGGCGAGACGCGGCGAGATGTAATCACCTGTGACGAACATCTCGCGTGCGACTTCGGCATATCGCGGTTCGTCCGGGCCTGTAAGCGCAAGTCTTCCGAGTCCCAGAAAAAAAGCGATGCCGCCCACAGCGATCAAGCCTGCGAGTATGTAAACGCGCAGCTTGGCAGGCGGGGCCGTCTCCTCTAATATCTTTACTTCGTCAGCCTGAATCATGAATAAGTCCTGAGCCTGAAAATAAGGACTCAGTTTACTATCTCCGGCGACGGGATCAAAGCATAAGCGAATGATTAAAGTTGCTGTCATAGGCGCGGGTCACTTCGGACGCGAACACGCGCGCATATACTCGACTCTCGAACAAGCCTCGCTCGTCGCCGTCTGCGATATCGATCCTTCCACGGGCCAGCGCGTAGCCAGCGAGTACAACTCCGCGTGGGTTGCGGATTACAGGGAACTGATAGGCCAGATAGATGCCGTAAGTCTGGCCGTGCCGACCGTAGATCATCACCCGATAGCAGTCGACCTGCTCCGCTCAGGCATAGCTGTGCTGGTAGAAAAACCCATAGCCCGCTCGCTCGAAGAAGCTGATGAAATGATCCAGTCAGCCGAGCAAAGCAAAGCCGCGCTTCAGGTCGGACATCTTGAGCGATTCAATCCGGCGGTAGTCGCCGCCAGCAGGATTTTGACCAGGCCGCTTTTTTTCGAGGCTCATCGATTGAGCCTCTTCACTCCGCGCAGCCTCGATATCGATGTCGTGATGGATTTGATGATTCACGATCTCGACGTGATACTTTCGTTCGTCCCCGGCGAAGTCATCGACATTCGCGCAGCAGGCGTGCCGATACTCACCCCCAAGATCGACATAGCCAATGCCCGCATCGAGTTTGAAAACGGCTGCGTCGCAAATCTCACCGCGAGCCGCGTCTCTGCCGAACGAGTGCGTAAGCTCCGCTTCTTTCAACCGCACGAGTACGTCTCGATTGATTACACAAGGCAGGAAGTTGCCGCCGTGAGTGTCAAGACCGACGAGCGGGGCAGACTCAGTTTCGACTTTCGCGGTCTTGAAGTGGAGCGAGGCGAGCCGCTAAGACTGGAGATCGAATCTTTCCTTGAGGCCGTCCGTGGCGCTGCGGTCAGAACAACAGGACGAGAGGGCCGCCGCGCGCTTCGACTGGCTTCAGACATCATAGAAAAAATCCGCGAGCACGCCGACCGCGCAGGCGTGCCTTTCGTCGGTTGATTTGAGTGGCTTTCATTTGAATGAACAGGGAAGAAAAAAACGGAGAGATTGTCGGTTACTCAGAGATTTTTCTCTGCGCTGCCTCTGCGTCTCTGCGTCTTGTATGTTC
>DLHY01000083.1:9405-17395 GCA_002483445.1 Blastocatellia bacterium UBA7656 | reverse complement strand
TTTATCACCTCTCGACCAGCGATGCGGCGTACTCAACGCAGGCAAGGATGCCTTCTCGTTCGAGCGACGGATACGCATTGAGCAAGCTGTCAATCGAGTCTCCGTTTGCCAGCATACTGAGAATCTGAGCGACAGGAATGCGAGTTCCCTTGATGCAAGCCTGTCCGTGACAGATTTTCGGATCGATTGAAATTCGGTCGTGCATAATCGTGTTTCCCTGCCTTGGCTGAATTACATAAAAGCTTACTCAACAGCCTGCTGGCTTATAACGATAACAGAAAACATGCTCCACGTAACTATCTTGCCATCATCAATCGTTTTACTGATATACTTGGCGCTAATCATTAACAGAGGCTCTCGTTGTGAGCGCAGATAAAGAAGAAAGCATGAAGGATTCTCCATCTGATCTATCGAAAGCCGGTAAGAGGGAAGTACTTGAGAAGGCCGAGACGACAGTCCAGAAATCTGAATACAGAATAGCCGAGAAGGAAACCAAAGCAGTCGAAAAATCTAAGACCTCGGCTCCCTCAGATCTAAGCACTTGTGTAAGAAAACTGTTTTCCCTGTCTCTCTTCGCACTTGCCTTCGGAAAGCTAATTGCGAGCGTTCAAGGCCCATTGATTGAATGGCTTTCTCAAGCTTTTCAAAGATACAGAGGATCAACAACCCTCACCGATGTCTCAGCGGTAGTCTTTCTCTTGATCGGCGGATTAATCTTATGGAACTGGAAAGCCATAAAGGCATGGGCTAAAGAATTCCGCTCAAGATTATTTCTTCTTTTCTGCTTGCTTGTTGTAATTGGAACGTACCTAATCCGTCCAACGCCAATCTACTGGATCGGCCTCGTGATAGTGGCTTTTGCTTTTATCCATTTCGAGTATTATCGCTTTATATCGGGCAGACTTATTGAAGAAAAGCGTACCATAGACGATCCGTTGATACATCCAAGCCAGGATTTACTCGGTAGAGCAGATTTTGCCAGGAACTTATTCAAGCTAATCAAGGACTCCTCAAATAACGCTTCCAGGATTGCCATAGAAGGGGAGTGGGGGTATGGAAAAACTACCTGCCTCAATTTTGTGAAGTATTATGCAAAGCAATCCAGCTATCCTGTAGCATTCTTCAGCCCTTGGCAATTTCGAGACACCAAAGAGGCGTGGGCAGGATTTGTTAATGCATTAGACACCGGTATAGCTGAATGGCGTGGTATGCCTGTTGGTCCAATCCAACGCGGAGGTTGGTTCGCTAAATTTGTAGCTGGCTCTCGATCTATCCTAAGGAATGCCATTGGCATCGAGAGTGTAGGAGAACTCTTTAATGATCTTCTCCAGGCTAGGCTGACGGCGTCCTTAGCGGTAACGAAAGAGAGGGTATCGAAGATTCTACAAAAGGAATTAGGAGAAAAACCACTTATCGTTTTCATTGACGATTTAGACAGGGCACAAGAGGAAATAGTCTATGAATACTTCCTCCTTATAAAAGAAATCATAGATGTTCGACAATGCATTTTTGTTTGTGCCTTTGATCGTAACGCTGTTCGGAGTATTCTTGCTGACAAGTTCAAAGATGTGGACTTATTCCTGGAGAAGATATTTCAATACTCTTATCCACTGCCGGAGCCAACTCTGATTGATAGAAATCGGTTACTCAAAGCCGCATTTGAGCCATTCAAGAGGCACCTAAAATGGGAGATTCTTCTACAATGGAAATCTCTTTGGCCAACTCATAACCCTCGTCGCATAAAACTCTTCCTGCGACACATCGCTTTTTTGCAAGCGGTATTTCTGCGAAGGTTCTCCGACGACGATTTAAAGTGGGATGTTGTCTACATAATGGAATTGCTAAAACTCGAATTCCCGAAAGCAGCAGGCGTGATCAATAATGAGCCTACTTTTCCTAAATGGTTATCAGAGAGAAATACTATTAGAGGGGCCAACGAGAACGAGGATTGGAAGGGTAACCTGGATAAGAGTCTGATACAGGGATACGGCGGGGAACCGAGATTCTACACGATAGTAAATGCTTTGGCAGAGGCTTGTGCTTGGAAGGATCCAGAACTAATAAGATACCACTTCAGGGTTCTCTCACACCCAGAAGCTCTAACGTGGAAGGAGTATAGGACATGGTATCGCTGGTCTCGAATATTTAAGAGTAAGCGATCTGCTGAGCGGGTGGTGCGAGTACTGACTGATCCGAAAGTGCCAATTGAAAGAAGGCGTGAGTTCCTACTAGCACTAATGCGTGATAGGCATAGTGAGTTATCTGCGGAAGCAAATGTAAGTATCCATGAAGAACGAATCATGCACCTGACACGAGCATTGGAACTGACAGAGGATTGCCTATGGCTTGCTGAATTGAAACCTCTATTTCAGGGGGAAAGCCCTGTCTTTAATGAAGTGGTGGTAAAGGAATGGATCGATGTGCTTACTCACTGGGCGCATTTTGAATCACCTTTCTATAAAGACATCCGCAAAAAAGAGCGAAGGCTCATTCTAAAGATCGCCGCACAATCGAGCGACCAAGCTTCAGTGATGCTAAACGCAATTCGATTCCGTGAACTGATCAGTGAAAGTTTTGAAAAATCTGCCCAATCTACCGGAACGCTAGAAAGAGTTATTAGAATATGGAAGAGGTGTCTGGCTAAACAATTGTTAGAAAAATTCAAGGAAAAGGATGGAATAAGAAAACTATGGGGGTATGATAAAAACATTCCTGAAAAAGATCTTCTGTTCGTGCCTAATTCCTTCTTTTACAGCGAGGCTAATCTTGCTGCATTAGATGGAATAGCTCAAGAGGCGAAAGAAGATCGGGCTATTCAGCAAAACTTTGAGGAACTCATCAGCATATTGTTTTATGCCGCATTTTCCAATTCTGCACATAATCCATTTAGTCCCGATCTAGCTTTAAAAGTTCTCTCAGATGGTAGGTTTCGAGAGATGATATGGGAGGCAGCTACCTGCGTGCGTTTACACAGAAGAACTATGGGTAGTTTATTAGAAGGGCGAAAGAGCTACATTTTAATTACAAGGCAGTATGAAGCATTGCCTATTCCAGAATGGGTCAAACAAGAAGACCCTGACCTGATTGAAGTGTTTGGCGTTGAGCCTGAAGATGAAGTGTAACCCCTATTCGTGATCTAACTGTTTCACATATTGCGATAATTCGGGCCGCCGCCGCCTTCGGCGGAACCCAATCGATGATCTGATACAGATCCATAATGTCGCACGTCTTGCAGTGTACACAAATGGATTGCCACCACATTTCAAATCCGCTCGCCTGCATCACCCTGCCTGACTTGTCCGGTTCAGCCGTTGATTCGAATATCCGTGATGTTCCAGCCACGTATCGATCATGAGATCGTAAGAGTCTATGACGATGAGGTTGCTCTGCTTTACCTCAGACTCGAAAAGCCGCCCGCTTTGCCTGTGTGTCCTGACCAGGATCATCACGCTACAGTTTTTCGATTGACTCGCTTTGATTAACTTCATCTCGGCAGTCTCAATATCTTCGTGTTCTTTTTGAATCCTTACTGAAACCGGACAGTCATTGATATGAAACCTAAGAAAACCGTCAATCCCGGAATTTCTTTCCACCGGAATTGCGTTCAAAGCTCTCAGTATACTTCTCTCGTAATCAGATTTTTCGAGATAACTGTCCTCCCCCGATTCCAACACCTGAGACTCTGTTTTGATCATCTCGCAAAGTCTTTTCTCTGATAACTCGACTGCGTCTGCCGATACGTCTATGCCGATGTTCTCTCTGTCGAGAAGCTTTGCCGCAACCAACGTGGTGCCGCTTCCGCAAAACGGATCGAGAACCATGTCGCCTCTATCAGTCGATATAATGATGATCCGTTCGAGCAAAAGAATCGGCTTCTGCGTCGGATATCCTACTCGCTCTTTTGCTTTCGGATTCAGAAACGGAATGCTCCAGACATCCGAAAGAGACACTCCCTTTTTCTCACGCCCATGTATAACATCTCCGTTTTCATCTCGCCGGTAGACGGCTTTCCCGAACTCGTTTCTGGCTCTCGACTGGAGAATCTGATCGATGTTCGTCGTGGGAGAATAATCCGCGTAGACAGTGTTGAATTTGAAGTCGGCTGTTTTGCTGTAGAAATAAATCGTCTGATGAGCGTTAAGCAATCCCTTTCTTGAGTTAGTCCATCGCTTGTATGCCCAGATGATCTCGCTTTGAAAATTGTCGCTCCCGAAAACCTGATCCAATAAAAGGCGAAGATGATGAGAGGCCGTCTTATCACAATGCAGGAACAGGCTGCCGCTCTCTTTGAGCGTCCGTCTGCATTCGATCAGGACATCTTTCATGAAAGACAGGTACTCATCAAGAGAAGACCAGCGATCCTCAAATCTGTACAGTGCTGAGTTGTCTCTCGTGCGAAGAGAATGTTCTTTCTGAGTGAAGAAAGGAGGATCGAGATAGACAAGCTGGACACTTTCATCGCCTATTGTCGGCAGGATATTCAAACAATCACCATGCAGGACGCTCATCTCTTCTTCCTATCTTTCCTAGCTTTGACAATCTGAATGAGAATGCCTTTCAAGTCAACTCCGGTTCGCCTGTAGACATAATCCCATGCATCATCCCCTGCGTAGTATTCTCCGCCAACCCCATCGTAAATCGTTTTCAATGTCTGCTGAATCCGAATTGCCTGTTCACGATTGGGATAATAAAACATCACACGGACAGGCTTATAGCCATGCGCTTTGATGGCCTGTATTCGCGTATGCTCCTTCGTAATGTGGTCTCCATCCGTCGTAGCGTCTCGCCACTTGAGTTCTATCGCGTCTCTGCCGATCAAACAGTCAATTTCGAACTGCTTCGGCCTTCGCCCAAGTGTGTTTTCTATTCGCTCTTTCTTAGCGCGCGGGAATCGTTCTTTGAAACACAGAAAGGCAGCCTCCTCCAAAAATGCGCCCGCGTACTTGTAAAGAAACCGCCCTTTGTTTTGATAAACGTCAATCAGTTTGCCTTCTTCGTCGGTAATCTCTAAAACCCGATAGATGAGATAGTGTGACTTGTCATCGCTCTCCATTTCAGCCACACGCGCTGACATCCGTTCTTCGAGCGCGCGAGAATACCTGTCAGCCAGTTCGTGAATCTTTTCTTCGATGGTCATGACGGGTCATGATCGGAAAGCGAAATGAATTGACCGCTTCACATATTGCGATAATTCGGGCCGCCGCCGCCTTCGGGCGGAACCCAGTCTATGATCTGATACGGGTCCATGATGTCGCACGTCTTGCAATGCACACAATTCGAAAAATTTATCTGCAACCTTCGCTTCTCGCTGTCTTCAACCATCTCGTAAACATTCGCAGGGCAGAAATTCTGGCACGGATTCCCATACTCAATCGTACATTTCTCTATACAGATGTTCGTATCAAGCACCTTCAAATGACACGGCTGATCTTCATCATGCGCCGTGCTGGCATAGTAAACATCCGTCAACTTCGCAACCGTCAGCTTGTCGTCGTATTTCAAATCCGCATACAGATCGCCTTTGTCGCCATCCAACTTCTGCATATGCTCATGGCCCGCTTTGATCGCAAGCCTTGAAGGTAATCGCCCGCCTGTGAACATCGAAATCCCTGCCGCCACGAGTCCCACCATTCGTCCGTGATCGAATGCCTGATGGAAATTCCGCGACTTGTATAACTCACGGCCCGCGTGACCCTCTTTCAACTTCTTCTCATAAACTTCCAGCTTACCGCGCGAATAATCCCCAGCCACCAGCGCCTCGAATATCGTCTCAGCCGCTATCATCCCCGAACGGATAGCCGTGTGAATGCCTTTCAATCTCTCGCCATTGAGCAACGCGCCCGAATCGCCCACGATCATCACGCCGTCAGCCACGAGTTGCGGGATCGTGTACCATCCTCCGACGGGCATCGCCTTCGCCCCGTAGCGAATCAGCTTTCCATCTTTCAACAACTCCGCAATCAATGGATGAGTCTTGAACTTCTGAAACTCGTGATGTGGATCGATTCTCGGATCGCGGTAATCAAGTCCAACCGCGAGGCCCACGTTGATGATGCGATCCTTCATCCCGTATATCCACGAACCGCCGAACGTGTGTGAATCCAGAGGCCAGCCCAGCGTGTGAATCACCGATCCGGCAGGGAAGCGATCATCAGGCATCTCCCAAAGCTCTTTCACTCCCACGGAATAAACCTGCGGGTCGCTCGCCGCATCGAGTTTCAATCTCTTCATCAACTGCTTCACGAGCGATCCGCGCACGCCTTCGCCCAGCACAGTGACTTTCGCCGCGATGTCTACGCCCGGTTCGAAATTCGGTTTGGGATGACCCTCTTTGTCCAGGCCTTTGTCGCCAGTGCGAACGCCTGTGACGGCATCTCCTTCATAAAGCATTTCCCATCCGGGAAACTCAGGAAAGATATTCACTCCTTCGGCTTCGCAAAGGTCGGCGAGCCAGCGGACCAGCTTGTTGAGCGAGACGACATAGTTGCCATGATTTCTGAGAGGCGGCGGAATGAATGGCGCTGCTATCTTTCCTCGCTCGGTGAGAAAATAAACTTTCTCATCGCCGACCGCTGCTTCAAGCGGCGCGCTCTTTTCGAAATCAGGCACAAGCTCGCGCAGACTCACGGGGTCGAGCACCGCGCCTGAGAGTTGATGCGCGCCTATCTCGGCGGCTTTTTCGATGATGGCGATTTGAATCTCGCCCAGGCCGGGTTTGTTTTTTTCATTATGCGCCGCTACGAGTCGCGACAGGTGCAGCGCGCAGGAAAGATTCGCCGGCCCCGCTCCGACGAGCAGGACATCCATTTCCAGAGTTTCTCGTTCCATGGTCATAAGCCTTATCATAAGGCAAAAGGCAAAAGTAAAAAGGCAAAATGTCCATACGCCTTTTCCACTTTTGCCTTTTGCCTTTTACCTTTTGCCTTTTTTATCCCTTCGCCTTTTTGATCTCTTCAGTCAGCGCAGGCACGATCTCGAACAGGTCGCCGACTATGCCATAATCGGCGATGTCGAAAATAGGCGCTTCGGCGTCTTTGTTGATAGCGACTATGGTTTGTGCGTTCTTCATTCCGACGACGTGCTGAATCGCGCCTGATATTCCGACCGCAAGGTAAAGCTTGGGCGCGACCGTCTGCCCTGAGCTTCCTATCTGCCGATCCATCGGCAGCCATTCGTTATCGCAGATCGGGCGCGAAGCGGCTATCTCCGCGCCGAGCGCATCAGCCAGCGCCTGAACAACAGGCAGATTATCCTGCGACTTGATGCCTCGACCGACTGCTACGATAAGCGGTGCCTGAGTGAGATCGACTGCCTGCTTTGCTTCCTGAAACTTGGGTTCAGTCTCGGTGCGAATCGTCACCCCGGACATATCGACTGCAAGCGGCTCGACCGCAGCCGCGCCTGCTTCTGCCAGATCAGCGCGATATGATCCCGACTGAAACGATGCGAACACGGGCGACTCGGCTGATACTCGAACGTCTGTGTTGATCTTGCCCTGAAAAATCTGCCGCGTGAAAACCACATCACTGCCATCGACTCGCACCGCGATGCAGTCGGTCACGAACGTCTTGCCGAGAGCGGTCGTCAGGCGCGGCGCGAAATCGCGCACCTGATAGGTGTGGCTCAAAATGACGAAACGCGGCGAGAGCTTTTCAATCGCCTGTTTCAATGCGCCGACGTATCCATCAGGCGTGTACTCGTTGAGCCTGTCGTCTTCCAGGGTGTAAACCTTCTCAAGTTTTTTCGCGGCGACTTCTGACGCGACGTTGGCAATACCATTGCCTAACACGATGGCTGAAACCTTATCGCCGGTTGATGCGGCTATTCGTTGCGCGGCCACGATGGCTTCGAGAGAAGTTTTATTAAGCGCCCCGTCGCGTTGCTCTATGAAAACCAGAATCCCTTCGCTCATTCTCCCTCCAGATGTTAGAGGTCAGATGTTAGATGTTAGTGCCGGATCATCTGACTTCGTATGCGCGATGTTAGAGAG
>DLHY01000083.1:351-9383 GCA_002483445.1 Blastocatellia bacterium UBA7656 | reverse complement strand
AACATCTACCTAAAAAACTCTCGCGTCGAATCTCAGCTTCTCGACCAGTCTGGCTGCGATTTCTGCGGGCTTGCCTTCTATGAACTCGGTCTGCTTGCTCTTTTCAGGCACGTAAGCGCGCTCGATGGATTGCAGAGGCTTGAGATCGTCAGCCGTAAGATTGAGGTCGGCTGCTTTGACTTCGCGAAGCTCTTTTTTCTTCGCTGACATGATGCCTTTGAGCGTCGCGTACCGAAGCTGATTGATGCCCGATTGAATCGTCAGCACCGCAGGCGTGGGAACCCTGACCCACTGGAACCAGCCCGATTCAAGCTCGCGTTTGACTCTCACGCTGCCCGTTTCTATCTGCACTTCCATCACGATGGTCGCGCTCGACATTCCCAGTCGCTCGGCTATGATGAGTCCCACCTGACCGAATCCGTGATCGTCGGATTGAAGCCCGGTCATTATCAAATCGCAGCCTTCATCTTTGAGAGCAGCCGCAATCGCGCGCCCTATGCCTGCGGCATCCGTTGCCTGCTCGAAAATGGGATCGTCGAGATGAATAGCGCGGTCAGCGCCTTTCGCCAGAGCTTCCTTGATCGACTGCCGCGTGCGCTCCGGCCCCATCGAGATGACTATCACCTCGCCGCCGTGCGCTTCCTTCTGGCGAAGGGCTTCTTCCAGAGCGTAAGCGTCAGCTTCACTCATCTCGTAGCTGATGTCGCGCTCATCGATCCATTTCTGATCCTGCGCGATTCTCAGAATCGAGTCCTTCTTGGGAACCTGTTTTAGACAAACGCAAATTTTCATATCAGTCCTTTGAATGTATGAATGTCGTTGCCGAGTCCGTATGCGTTTCTTGGAAACGCTTTCATTTCAAGCCATTCCACTCTTCGATTGCAACAGAACGACCGAGTATAACTTCAACTTCCCGAATCATCATTCTCAGTTGCGGCACTGAGTATTCCTCGTTCGATGGGACTGCAAGCCGGTGTTGTTGATAAACCATAAACTGATGTCGCGCCCCGGAATATGGGCCATCAAACCCAAGCTTTCGTAACCGTCGAATAAACTCGCTTCGCTTACACGGCGTCCACCGGCTCATATTCCGGTTCCTTGTTCAAATCAATCCCATAAATGACAGGAAGGGGGTGCTTCAACTTGAATCCCACCAGCAACCAATCCTCCAAAGTCGAGCGCAACTCGGTTTCGCATTCGTGAAGGGTTGGCCCAAGTGCGATCACTCCTTTGCACGATGGAATGCGCCCTGAAAACGCACCGTCTTCCAGCTTATCGTATTCTGCCTCGGCCATTGCCCGTTCTATGTATTCGCTTATGATAAATTGGGCAGCCATATATCCCTCTCAGATTCGCCAGTCCTTCACTCATCCTCGTACCGCTTCATTACCAGAGCCGCGTTCGTGCCGCCAAATCCGAAGGAGTTCGACAGCGCGTAGCGAATCGGCATCTTTCTGGCTTTGTTCGGCACATAATCGAGGTCGCACTCCGGGTCTGACTTTTCGTAATTGGCCGTGGGAGGGGCGACCTGATCCTTGAGCGCGAGGGCGATTACTCCCGCTTCGACCCCTCCAGCCGCGCCGAGCAGATGCCCCATCATCGATTTCGTGGAACTGACCGGAATCGAATATGCCGAATCCCCGAACACCTGCTTGATGGCGAATGTCTCAAGCTTGTCATTGTAGTAAGTCGAGGTTCCGTGAGCGTTGATGTAATCGATCTCGCGCGGTTCGATTCCCGCGTCATCGATAGCGTTTTTCATCACGCGCACGGCCCCGTCTCCGTTCTCGGAAGGCTGGGTGATGTGAAAGGCATCCGATGACATCCCGTAGCCTGCCATCTCGGCATAGATTTTGGCCCCGCGGGCGCGCGCATGTTCAATCTCTTCGAGTATCAGAATGCCCGCGCCTTCTCCTATCACGAAGCCGTCGCGGTCGAGGTCGAACGGGCGGCTTGCATGATCGGGGTCATCGTTGCGAGTCGAGAGAGCGCGCATTGCAGCAAAGCCGCCCACTCCCATAGGCGTTATCGCTCCTTCCGCTCCTCCGCAGATTATTGCGTCGGCAGCCCCCCGCTCGATGAGTTTAAAACTGTCTCCGATGGCGTGCGCGCCCGTAGAGCAGGCGGTGCAGGTGGCGGAGTTCGGCCCCTTTGCTCCGAATCGAATCGATACCTGACCCGCAGCCAGATTGACTATGGCCGCGGGGATGAAGAAGGGTGATATTTTTCCCGGCCCGCCTTCGAGGAATTTAGTGTGTTCGCGCTCGATCACTCCGAATCCGCCTATGCCGGAGCCTATGTAGACTCCGACACGAGCGGCGTTTTCTTCTGTGATCGAAAGGCCCGAATCATCCATCGCCTCCTGGGCCGCGGCGACCGCGTAATGGATGAAGACGTCCATTTTTTTGACTTCCTTCTTCTCGATGAAGCGGAGAGGATCGAAGTCTTTGACCTCGCTGGCTATGCGCACGGGAAAGCCTGCGGTGTCGAATTTAGTTATAGGGCCTATGCTCGGACGGGCGGCCAGCAAATTCGACCACACTTCTTCTCTCGTGCGGCCCGATCCGCAAATAAGGCCGATGCCTGTGACAACGACACGACGATTCAAATCAGCCTCCACGTTGAGAAGCGATCATCTACTTGACGTGCTTCTCGATGTAATCGATAGCGTCGCGCACGCTTTGAATTTTCTCGGCGTCCTCGTCCGGTATCTCGATGTTGAACTCTTCTTCGAATCTCATAACGAGTTCAACCGTGTCGAGAGAATCCGCTCCGAGGTCATCGATGAAGCGCGCATTGGGCGTGACCTCGCCTTCATCTACGCCAAGCTCGTCAACGATGATTTGCTTCACTCTTTCTTCGACGGAACCTTCTGCCATTTTCCTGATTCCTCCTGAGTTGAATTTTGCTTCAGGGATTTCACGCGTGAAATCCAATATCTATGCGTCGAGCGCGGCAAGAGCCGCTTCCATCGACTGCCTGTCTTCCACGTTCAACGTCTGGCAGTCGCGGTTGATCTGACGGATCAAGCCTGAAAGAACCTTGCCCGGCCCTATCTCCACGAACCTCATCACCCCTTTATCGATCAGCCGTTGAATCGATTGACTCCATCGGACGGGCGAAGCGACCTGCCGGACTAGCGATTCGCGGGCCTGACTCGCCCGCCGGATGATCGCGGCATCGACGTTGGTGACAAGCGGCATATTCAAATCCAAAAACTCGGTTTCTGCAAGCACGCCTGCGAGTTTTTCGGCGGCAGGCTTCATCAACTCGCAATGAAACGGCGCGCTGACCTGAAGCAGTACGGCCCGCCGCGCGCCGCGCGATTTGGCTATCTCGACCGCTTTTTCAACCGCTTCCTTGCTGCCCGCAATCACCGTCTGACCGGGCGAGTTGATGTTTGCAGGCGAGCAGACGCCTGTCTTCGACGCTTCCCGACATACTGCCTCGACCGTTTCCATCTCGCAACCGAGCAGGGCCGCCATCGCGCCTGCGCCCGCTGGCACGGCTTCCTGCATAAACACACCGCGCTTGCGAACTATCGAAACTGCATCCGAGAGTTTCAAGGAGCCTGCGGCGACCAGCGCGCTGTATTCGCCAAGCGAATGGCCGGCGACGAAATCAGGCATCGCCATTCTTTCCTGCAATACTCTCAACACGGCAATCGAAGTCGCCAGTATCGCCGGTTGAGTGTTGGCCGTGAGCTTCAAATCTTCTTCGGGACCCTCGAAGCAAAGCCGCGAGAGCGCGAACCCAAGAGCGCCATCCGCTTCTTCGAAAACTGCGGCTGCCGAAGGGAAGTCTGCGGCAAGCGCGCGGCCCATCCCTGCGTATTGAGAACCCTGACCCGGAAAGACGAACGCTGTTTTCATCATTAGGTAACAGGTTACAGGTGACAGGTAATAGGGGACAAGCGATCCTTCTCTGTTCCCTGTCACCTGTAACCTGTTTTTCACGCCTGACTCGCAAGCATAACCGGCACGCCCAGTTCAAGCCCTATCCTTTCGTTCATCTGTCCCTGGCAGTAATCGCGAGCCACACGAATAGCGTTGCGAATCGCTTTCGGGCTTGAACTGCCGTGACAGATTATCGTCATGCCCTTGATCCCCAGTAGCGGAGCGCCGCCGAATTCCGCATAATGCAATCGCTTCTTGAAACGCTGAAACGCAGGCTTGGTCAACACCGCACCGGCTTTGGCCTGAATCGAGCTTTCAAGCTCTTCCTTCAACACTCGCACGACCAGTTCGAATACGCCTTCGCTGACCTTCAATGCAACGTTGCCCGTGAATCCGTCGCATACGATCACGTCATACTGGCCCGTGTACATATCGCGCCCCTCGACGTTGCCTATGAAGTTGAGGTTTGAGTTTTTGAGCAGCTTGAAAGTTTCTTTCGTGAGATCGTTGCCTTTGATTTCTTCCTCGCCGATTGAAAGCAATCCGACTTTCGGATTATGAACTCCAACGATGACGCTTGAAAACAGGGAACCCATAACGGCGAAATCGTAGAGGTGCGATGCTTTGCATTCGGCATTCGCTCCAACATCCAGAAGAACCGTTCCGCGGCGCGAAAGCGTAGGAAGCACGGCGGCAAGAGCCGGACGGTCGACTTTCGGAAGAGTGCCGATGACCAGTTTTGCGGTCATCATCGCCGCGCCTGTGTTGCCTGCGCTCACGAGCGCCTGAGCGTGACCGTCGCGCACGAGTTTGGCAGCCACTCGGATGGAACTGTTTTTCTTTCTGCGCACGGCAGTCGCCACCGGGTCGTCCATAGTGATGACTTCACTGGCGTCTACGATTTCAATATGCGGATTGCGCGACAAACGATTGCCTGCTCCGAGGGCGGCGCGATGTTTATGAAGCTCGGCCTTGAGTTGTTCGGAACGACCGACGAGGATGACGCCGACGCCGAGATCGCGCGCAGCTTCGATAGCGCCTTCGACCTCGTTGGTGGGGGCGAAATCGCCGCCCATAGCGTCCACTGCGATTTTCAGCATAATCACCGCTCAGTGGCGCAAGCCCGCAGCCTGCGCTGTCAATCGCCTCTCGGACTACTCTTCCTGTTCTTTCTCTATGACCACTCTTCCGCGATAGAAACCGCATTCAGGGCAGACTATATGAGGCGGGCGAGGCTTGCCGCAGTTTGGGCAGTTGCCGTAGGTTGGCGCTGCGAGATGGTCGTGCGCTCTGCGCTTGCCCGTGCGTGATTTCGAATGTTTGCGTTTCGGATTCGGCATTATCGAGATGACTCCTTCAATTATCGAATTTCAATTCCTTGAGCGCCTCCCAGCGGGGATCGCTCTCACGCCCGTCGCATTGACACGCGCCTTCGTTGAGGTCTGCTCCGCACTGCTGACAAAGGCCGAGGCAATCTTCCTTGCACAACCTCGACATCGGCAGCGCAAGCTCGACCTGCTCGCGCACTACGTCGTCCAGATCGATTGCCTGACCCTGATAGAATCCCACCGAGAGATCGTCATTGCCAAGCTCTTTTTCGTCATGCGCGCCTGAAGGTTTGAGGGGTGGAATATAAACGAGGTCGAAGGTCTGGTCAATGGGAAGCGATAAAACCTTTAAGCATCGGTCGCAATCGAACTCGACCATAGCCTTGAGACTGCCTTCGAGTTGCACCTCGTCGCCCGCGCGCGTAGCCAAAAGACAGAGATCGGGGCGGCCCTTGATGCGGCTGTCCGTTTCTTCGAGATGAGGCTCCCCTTCCGGGTAGAGGTGATGAATCCTCAGACCCTCTTCTTCGCTTATCTGGCCGACGACGATGATCATGACGAGCGCCTTAGAGCAAAGCGGCAGTTGCATGTTGAGATGACGAATCAAAAACCGCTTTGCGCAAAAGATAGTCATTATTATAAGCGCAAAGATGTTTGTCAACCATGCGCCAAAATGAGGGTGCGCGAAATGAAAGTAGGTAACTTGCTAACCCCTTTATTTGCAGCAGCCAGTTTCCAGTCATCGGTAGGGCTAGACTGCCAAGCTGCAAACCCAGGCTTGAATTTGGCCCTTATTTCGCTCGTTTTTCAGAGAAAATCTCGAAGTCAAGGGCCTGTGAGAAAATCTACCTACTTTGATTTCGCGCACCCCCAAAATGATTGGCCCGCGCAAAGGCGAGCGCATATACTCTCGCTATGAAAACCGCAGTGACGATTCCTGATGATGCGTTTCAAGAGGCTCAGGAACTAGCCGCCGCGCTCGGCCTTTCACAGGAGAAGAATAGCCCGCAGATGACGCGGATCAAGCGGATTTAAGCTGATCTGATCCGCATCGATCCGCCGCATCTGTGTTATCCGCGTTCTATTTCCCATAATCAAATAGGCACGGTCGATCCCACACACACATCTCAACTTCGGGAACTTTGGCTTTACCTCGGCGTGTCACTCAAAGGTATAATGATGGAGAATTAACTCAAATCGGGGAAACGGCACGGCCTAATGTCAACAGTCACTCATCAGGCGCAGGCAGTAGGATTAGGCAACAGCAGATCGGTCGAAGCGGCAAGCGATCACGAACTGATTGCCGCCATTCGCGACGGCGATGAAGTTGCTTTTCAGGAGATCGTGCGCCGCTATCGCAACCCGATAACCAACTTCGTCTATCGAATGATAGATGACTATGACAGGTCGGTGGAACTTGCGCAGGAAACTTTCATACGGATTTTTACTTCGGCCTCGCGCTATCAGGCCAATTACAGTTTCTCGACCTACATATATCGGATCGCATCGAATCTCGCCATCAGCGAATTGCGCCGACGCAAACGCCGGAGATTCGTTTCGCTCTTTTCACCATTCGTCAACGATGACGGCGAGACGGTCGAAATCGATCCGCCTGACCTCTCGCCTCGCATCGATGAAACGATGATCGAAGAAGAACGACGGCGAGCCGTCTCGCGAGCCATCACTTCGCTCCCCGAAAAGTATCGCTCGGCTTTAGTCCTTCGCGATGTCGAGGGAATGAGCTACGATCAGATAGCCGAAGTGCTGAGTTTATCGGAAGGGACGGTGAAGTCCCGAATCAACCGCGCCCGCAATCTCCTCAAGGAGAAACTGAGCGCGTATATATGAAAGCAGGAAATATGATGGGGTGTAACGCAATCAGAAAGCAGATAGACGAAGCTGACAGACCCAATGCCTTTTCATTCGAGGTGTCCGGTCACGTAGCTTCGTGCGAAGGCTGCCGAGGCTTTGCTGATGAAAGAGCGCGACTGAGAGCGATGATTTCATCAGAAGCGAGAGTTCAGGCTCCGGCTCATTTCGATGCCGCGCTTCATGCACGACTTGAAGAGATCAGATCGCGACGCGCTTTTTCATGGTTTGCGCCCGCGGCTCTGATGCGAATGAGCGCAGCGGCAGCCGCCGCGGTCATCGTCGTCTTCGTCGCGCAGTACGCGCTTCTGCCGGGGAATCCAACGCCGTCGAATAATCCACCTAATGATGATCGTGCCAGTGTCAATCCAGCCGAGCCTGAAACTCCCGTTCAACCGACTCCCTCTGATGAAGGAGGAGTCGCAGCAGCCCCGCCGACCATTGACGTAATTACCCGTCCCCCTTCGCGGACCAACAGACGGCCTTCATCTCGGATCGATGACCTTGCGGCTCTCGATCCTCATCTTGTCATCGTGCGAGGAGAGCGGGGCGACAGGGAAGTGCCAATCTTTACTGTCAGCGTGGGAGCGCAACCTCATCTTTATGGCACCAGCAGCGCGCCCGTAGCGCGACTTGCAAAGGCTTCGTTTTGATCAGTCGGAAGTTTATGAAGAAAAGTTTTGCAAAATCTCTGATAGCTGTTCTGGCGCTGGCCTCGCTCGCGCTGGCACAGCAGCCCGCCGCGAAGCAGGATGTGCGCGGCATCGTGACGGTCGTTCACACGGTCGAGTTTCAGAAGTTGCTCGAAAGAATGCGCCGCGAGCATAAAGGCGGCGTGGGCGCTCCCGGCTCGGCTCCGCGCGAGGTGATAAATATAGCTACCGGACTTGCGCTCGATGCGAAGGGCCATGTGATAACCCGCCTCGCTTATCTCAATCCGCAGGATAAGGATGAGAAAATTTCCGTCACTAACGCCGAAGGGCAGACCTTCGAAGCGCGACTCATCGGCGTCGATTGCCCCACCGGGTTTGCCATACTCGAAGTGCCTCGGCTGAAAATCGAGTTGCCGGAATTCGCTGCGTTCACTTCCACGACGGAAGACGTTTTTATCTTCAGCGTCGATGTTACGCCAAGAGCCGCCACAGGGGAAAAGATCAAAGAGGTTTACATCCTGCCCTGGATCAAGAAGCGACAGGGGCGGATAGGACAGGACAGCCTTTATTCGAAGGCGCGCGGCGCTCTAGCGCTTCGCTCCGACACGCTGCTCTCGCGAAGCGACGGCAGCGTCGTGGCCACGACTGAAAACCGCATAATGGGCATGGCTCAGTACGCCGGAGTCGGAAGGGCTTATCTCTTCACTGTAGATTTTCTGCGCGACACCGTAGCCCGCCGCGTAATAGAAAAACAGGACAGCGTGGCCTCCGGGTGGATCGGCATCATCGGCGAAAGCCTCGCTCAACTGCCGGACGCCGAACGAATGGCCCTGGGGATTGAAAGCAAGGCCGGCGTGATCGTGAGAGAAGTCACCCCCGATGGCCCCGGAGCCGTGGGCGGGATACTTCCGGGCGATGTGATCGTGCGGGTGGATGATTTCGATATCATCGGCACTGACGATATGATCGCCAAGCTTTCATCCTCGCCCGCAGGCCACGCGGCCCACTTGCGCGCCATCAGAAATCGCAAGCCGATAGAAATGAATGTTGCGCTGGGTGCGCGGTCTTTCACCGCTCCGACCGCCGACTGGATAGACCGCACGTGGGAAATGCAGGTTGCAGGTCGCGATCAGATCGAGGCGAGACTGCGCGATCTTCAGGCTTTGCTTCAAAGCTACAGCGAGCGCAAGGATATGTCTCCGATGGAAGTCCGCGAGGCTCAACGCGAACTGCGACTTGAAATCGCTCGCCTTCAGGAACGACAGCGCCTACTTGAGCAGCAAAGC
>DLHY01000083.1:0-309 GCA_002483445.1 Blastocatellia bacterium UBA7656 | reverse complement strand
CAACTTGCGGGTCACTTCGGAGCAAAGAGCGGCGTTCTGATCAAGGCTGTAGCTAAGGGGAGCGCAGCCGAGCGCGCGGGTCTGAAAGCCGGAGATGTCGTAGTCGGCGCGGATCAGCGCGAACCGCTTTCGACCGCTTCTCTTCGCAGCGTTTTCGCTTATCAGAAAAAAATCCTCTCTCTCAAAGTCGTCCGCGAAAAGCAACCCATCGTGATTCAGTTCGACAACAGATGAGCAGGGGTCAGGGGTCAGGGGGCAGGGGGCAGTTTTTTTTATCCTTGAAGACTGCTGTCGGGCCTGATATCAGTG
>DLHY01000120.1 GCA_002483445.1 Blastocatellia bacterium UBA7656 | reverse complement strand
GAGTGATACTGTAATACTTCACTTCCGCCCATTCTGCTATAAGCCATTCTCAATCAGATGGAACAGATCATTACTTCGACAGCTTTTCGAATATCAGATCGAACTCGGGAAGACTCCTCAAAACATCTATATCAGGATCGCTGGATATTAACGCCTTATCCTCAAAACCTGCATCCACAGCACGCGCTATCCATTCGAGCGATTCATCGACTTGTCCATCTCTGGCAAGCGCACATCCAATGTTGTATGCGACCGCAGGATCGCGGCCTCTTTCGAATGCCAGTCGACCAGCCGCCGCGGATGTTTGATAGCTGCTCGTGTGAAATGCTTTATCCTGTATACGCTGGTAAACGGCTCCTGCTGATGCCTCCATCACAGGGTCGGAACACACCTCCAGAGCCTCATTCAAACGATTGGCATCAATGAGTGCATGGGCCAGCATTTCACCTGTATGCTCGGATTTCCTTGATTCGAACTCGGTTGACAGTGCTGATATAGCTTGGGCGATCTCTCCTTTTCCGATCAGCAGGCAGCTTTCCAAATACGTGCTCTTTCCAAAGCAGGCTTCATATCGTCTCAATTCCCGTCCGGCCTTTTCGAAATTCTTTTCCTCGATGAAGCCATGAATGAGAAGTTGCAAGGATTCCATTTTTGTCTTCTTCGATCTGGCTGAAGCGAGAATATCCTGAGCCAAAACTGCCGCCGCTGTTCCTTCTCCTTTGCGCAACATATCCCATGCTTTATCCAGAGAGGATTGACGTGTCCGATCAAGGCGGGTCTGCAAGGCGTTGAAGAGAACGCTGCCGTTGCTCTGAATGAACAGTGCGGTCAGAAAAGCAATCCAGATGCTTCTTTCCATCAGCGCCCAAATGCACAGGCAGGAGGCTACCATCAGCGATATGATGTGCGAGGCATTTCCCTTTTTTCTTCCGGTGATCCATTCTTCGACGCTTTTCATCACGTTTCCGCCATCGAGCGGAAGCATTGGAAGCAGATTGAACAGTCCCCATCCAAAATTCACCCACAGCAAGTCAGCAAAGAGAGTCCGCAGCAAAACAGTATGAGGATCGAAGATTGATCGAAGCAATAACGTTATTCCTCCAAAGAGGAAACCGCTGAAAGGGCCTGCCAGACTTATAATAATGTGCCTGAACGGTTGTATTTCTTTGCCGCCGGGAAAGTATGTGGCCCCGCCCATTGCATACAATCGAATTTCGGGAGAAAGCCCGAAGCAACATCCGGCCAGACCATGGCCTAACTCATGCACAAGGATCGAGATGAATACTATGATCGCCCATTCGGCCAGGAACACCGGGTCGAGGTTCCTTCCCATGCCCAGAAAAAGGGTCATCGCAAAAAACGACGCTTCAGTCCGAATTGGTATGCCAAACACTTTCATCTATGGGTTCTCGGTTGATCGCGTTACAAATGAGGCAGGCTGATTACTGGCGATGTCTTAGGGGCAGGATGAACGTCAAGAGTCGGGGCATCTATACTCATTCTCCTTTATATCACGATAGCAGTCTGTTAAGAAGAGTCTGGATTTGTGAGATTCTTCCTCTACCATTCGTGAATATCTTCATCAAAAGAGCAAAGGGCCACAGATCGCTGTCGATCTGTGGCCTCGCGTTCGAAAAGTTTTCGATTATCTTCAGGTCGACGTTTTGCTCTGACGCGAACGCTGATAGCTCTGATAAGACATCTTCTTGCGCGTCATCTTTACGTCGTCTCCCGCATCGAGCGAGGCTTCGAGATCGTGAAGCTCCGCCATCTGCTCCTGAACGTCGCTGTCCTCCATAATCCTGGCGCAGGCTTGCGCGTAATTGTTGATCGTCTCTCTCACCCTCTCACGACAGGCGACGATATCACCCCGGTCGAGATGCCCTATGGCTTCGACGCGGGCGCGAGCGGCCATCAGATTTTGAACCGCTTTGATGACTCGCTCATCGATTGGATTTTTTTCTACCTCTTCTTCACTGGCGAATTCGAAGACGACGCCCTGGCCGAGGACTTCCCTTTCGCTCGACGGCGCGTCCTGCGGAGTCCAAGCGAGTCTCAAATCCAGAGCCTTGAACTGCTGGCCCGCCGATTTCGCAGGAATCTTCAATCTGACGACGATATCGATCTCGGAGCCAGCCCGCAGGTTCGGCAGCTTGTAACGGCCAGTGTGCGCCATCTCGAAATCATTTAAAACATCTTCGACCTTGACGCCTTCGTTGGGCGTCAGGCCCAGACTCACAGTATGACCGACCTGAGCTATCAAGCCCTCAAGCTCTGTGGCAAAGATGCGCTCAAGCTCGGCGGCTTCCTTGACGTGCCATGCATTGCCGCGCCCGGCTTCGGCCATCGGGATCAGAAGGTTTTCGTTGAAGTCGCTCCCGATGCCTATCGTCGAAGTCGATACATTGCGCGTGGCAAGCTCTCCCGCCTGAGTCACTATGCGATCCGTGTTCGTCTCGCCCACATTGGCCAGTCCGTCTGTGATCAAAAGGACTCGATTTATCGCGCCCGTGGTGAGATGCTCGCTCACCTGCATACCGCCGCGCACCCACGCTTCGTGCAGAGCCGTCGAGTTGCGCGCCGCTACGCGCGAGATAGCGGATTTTATCTGCTCGCGGTTTTCCACCATCTGGCTCGGAACTATCGCCTCGACGATATCATCGAAAATGACGACGCTCACACGGTCAGTCGAAATAAGCTGATCGATGCAATAGCAGGCGGCTTCGCGGGCGCGGGCGATCTTTTCTCCCTGCATACTGCCTGAACGATCAAGCACGAGGCTGAGGTTGAGCAAAGGCCGCGCGCCCTGGCCGACCAGTGCGGGCGGGGTGATTCGAATGAGCGCGTCGGTCGTCAGTTCCCGACCCGCGGGATAAAACCGTCGCTCGGTGATTATTTCGACAGCAGGTTTGTTTGTCATATCGTACCTCTCTCGAATGCGGAATTCGGGATGCGGAGTGCGGAATAAAAATCCGCACTCCGCATTTCATTTTCCGTGTTCTTCGATTGCGTTCATTATTCTTCGCGCGAGTCGCTGACGGTCGCGGGCATCATCAGGCAACTGATAATCGTCGCGAACGTGGAGTTCGAGACCAGGCTCTATTTCAGCGCGCGACCATGCGCTGGGCTGCTGCGCGATGGAAAGCGCAGATGCCGCGGGCTGAATTGTCGGAGATTGCGACTTTCGCGCCTGTGGCTTGAGCAATGATTCGAGATACTCTGACGCGGCATTCTTCGCCCTCTTTTCGCTTTCGGCTCGCGCTCTGAGGCCGAGAATTCCTTCGAGAGCCGTCACGCTTTTGTGTTCGCAAATCTCTCTGATTTTTTTGATGGGCAGATGATCTGCCTGAAGCCGCTTGATGACCAGTAATTGCAAAAGGTGCTGATAGCCGTAGACAGCCGCAGCCCCCTGCCGCCCTTCGGGAGCCGAGATCAATCCTTCGGCGCTGTAATAACGAATCATCCTCTCGTCAGGCACTTCCGAAACGCTCCCGCGCTCCTGACGCGGAACATAGTCGGCTACCAACCGGGCTGCTTCGTCGGCAAGCTCGACCGCCCCGATGAATTTTCGCTCCTTCAAATCCTTCAGCTTTTCTTTCATACAGCGGCAAGCTTACAGTAAACACCAATTACTGTCAACAGCGATTGCTGATTATTTCCGACAGGAGTTATGCGCGGGTGGCGCGAAGCAGGCGGCGGGCAAGCTGAGGAGCGCGGGCAAGTAAAGCGGCGAGCAGATTCGCCGTTTGAGGAGAGAAGGCCGCGCGACGGAGCAAGGCCGCGACTTTCATTCGCCTTCCGAATTCGCGCTCATAGCTTGTCCGGTAGTGAGCCATCGCGTGAGGAAATAAATCACTGTTCGAGTCCATCGCTTTGATTATCGCCTCGGCTGCGAGTTCGCCTGCGCGCAGGGCGATCTGAATTCCTGTGCCGGTGAAAGGATCGATCATACCCGATGCGTCTCCGATGGCAAGCACTCCGCTTTGAGCAAGGCGCCTTGCGCCGAAGCGGAGCGGCCCGACCGTAAGCCATCGCCCCTCGACTTCAGCGTGAAGCAATCTTGAGCGCGCGAGCGAATTATTTTTTATCGTCCGATCCACGACTGCCGGAGGATCGCCGCCCGCTTCCCTGATCGCTCGTTCGCTTGTGATGAAGCAGAGATTCACCAGCCCGTCTTCGATGCGCGAAAGCCCGCCGTAACCTTGAGGGAAAAAGTAAAGCTCGACCTGATCCGTGATGCCTTCGACCCGACGGAGATGGGCTTTGAGAGCGTAGAGCCGCCCTCCGCGCGCTCCGGCGGCCCTCTCTTCTCGTGTGAGCATCAGGCGCGAGTTTCTCCCCGAAGCGTCTACGACGAGGCGTGATCGAAAAGTCACCATTCGGCCTTCGTCAATCGACATCGCTTCAACTCCGCAGGGCGAGCCGTCTTCGAAGATGCAGTTTTTCACCGCGACGCCTTCAAGACAGACCGATCCCGCCTGTTTCGCTTTTTCGAAAAGGATTTGATCGAGTCTTGCGCGACTGAGGCTCAGGGCCGAACGAGCGCCTCGCGACATTTCAGCTATCGAAGTTTCGACCTTCGTTCCATTCGAGGCCGTAAGACAGAGGCGAGTGATCGGTTGCGCGCCCGCCCGGTGGATTGCGTCTCGGACTTCGAGGCGTTCGAGGGTGGGAAATGCTTCAGGAGTTATGAATTCGCCGCAGACTTTATGGCGAGGCATGTGTTTTTCCTCGACGAGCAGTACGCTGATGCCGCTTCGAGCAAGCTGAGTAGCAAGGGTCGATCCGGCAGGGCCAGCCCCGATTATTATCACATCCGCGTCCATGTCATCTCTCGCTGAGGTCAGCTACCATCAACAATCGATAAGGAAAAAGACGGCGCACGCGAAAGCGAGTGAGTCCCGCGCGCCGAGCGAGTTGGCGAAGTTCTTCGGCGGTGAAACCTCGCAGCACCGAAACGGGCGCATCGTTGCGCGTCAGGCGGCTTTCGAAAATTGCTCCGGCCATTCGAGTAAAATAATAAGGCACGAGGTTTCGCATCAGGTCGTTTATGATGATCG
Source organism: Blastocatellia bacterium UBA7656 (assembly GCA_002483445.1). Lineage (GTDB taxonomy): Bacteria > Acidobacteriota > Blastocatellia > UBA7656 > UBA7656 > UBA7656. Next base: position 95,234 of record DLHY01000120.1, on the reverse strand, counting down.
CTCTTCGGGCGACTCTTGCAAAACCTTTGAGTAGGCGGACGATTTCATCTTCGCGGAAGTGGTGAAGGAAGAGCGAAGCAGTCACGAAATCGAAGCTGCGATCTTCAAAGGGCAGGTCGAACGCATCGGCGCGGATGAGCGCGATCTCTCGATCAACATCGAGTCGCGCGCAGGTCAATCTCAGGTTCCTTTCGCTGAGGTCGAGCGCGGCGACGAATGGATTTATGCCGAGCGACTTGAGCTTTGCAGCGACTGCCGAAGGGATGTCAGCCGAACCTGTCCCGGCGTCAAGCATCGAGACTTCTTTCACCCGGCGGTCGAGGCTCATTCGTAAAGCCTCGATGACGACTCTCGTTCCGCCCAGCAGTTGATTGATGCGGCGCAGGTCGGACAGATTTCCAACCACTTCATCGTCGCTGCCGTCTCCGGCATCGAGCAATTCCTGTTCGTAGATTCGCTCAGGTATGAGAAGACGCGCCATAAAATCGAGGTTCAGAAAAAAGGCGCTTCCCCGCGGAAGCGCCCTGCTGTTGAATAAGAGTTGAGAATGACGTGATCAGTTATCGCGGATCACGCGGCCACGACCTCCGGTCGACGACGTTGGAGGAACCGAGCGATTGCCCGCGCCTCTGTCGCTGCCGATGCCGCCGATGCTGCCGCCAGTGCTGCCGCCGGGTTTGCTGCCCGTGCTGCCGCCACCCGTGCTGCCTCCGTTGCCGCCACTGCCTCCGCCGCCGGTCCAGCCGCCACTGCCTCCGCCGGTCCATCTGTCGCCGTTGCGCGGATAATGCGGGCATCCGCAATATCCGTAGCCCCAGCCGTAGGGTGAAGAGTAGCCGCTGAAGGCAGGCACGAACGTGTAGCAGCCGCTATGAGGATTGTAAATCCAGAACCCGCGGCCTGCGTCCCAAGGGCTGTCCCATCGGGTGATCATTCGTCTCTCGATTGCAGCGGCTATGATCCCGCGGTTCATCAGTCGCTTGTTAGCGGCGATCAGAGATTGAGCGCGGTCGCGGCTCCAGGCATCGAACAGGTCTTCTTCTTTCCTGCTCACAGCAAGCAGGCTGGTCTGTCCGCCTTCGATGATGATTTTTTTGCCCTCTTTGACGGCTGTTCCAGGCACCATCGTGCGGCTCTGGCCGTTGGTTACTGCGACCCATTCGCTGTCTTTGGTCGGTTGAGCGCCGGGCTGCGGCACGACGAGTTTGCCCTTTCGAACAAGGGCCACTGTCTTTGCCGCATCGACGTCGAAGCGATAAAGTCCGCCTTTCACCAGGCGAAATTCCGAATGCGGAGTGATGACGGAAGCTATAGCGCCTTGCTCCCAGTCGGCAACGGCAACCTCGACGATGGCCGCCCCGCGAATAATATCTATCTTGAGATTGTCGAGAGAAGTATCTGTGAAGACGAACTCGGTGTTTTCTGAGATTCTCAGATAAGAACCGGGATTGAGGAGGATTTCGGCGCGTCCCGCCTGTCCGGTTTTGACCGCGTCTCCTGAACGCAGATCATCACCGGCAATGAGCATGTCCCAGTCTCCCTGACCCCGTTTGCAGGCGATGTCGCCTTCGGCGATGTTGACCGCTCCGGCTTTGGCCGAAACGGTGTACTGAGCCAGATCGCTAAAGCTGCCTCCCTTAGACTGGCTGCGCTGTTTTTCTCCCTGGCCGAAAGTCGCCCCCGCAGCAGTGAGCAATGCGACAGTCGTCAAAACAATTCTGGTGAGTTTCATGTTACCTCCCTGACTCTTCCTGAGCCTGTCAGTGAAGCTCTACCCCATCTGGCGTGATTATACGCCTGATCGATTACATATCAAACCGGAAACAGCGGGAAATCTTTTTTGCGCTTCTGCTTGCCAACGCATCTGAGAGCAACTAGCATAATGGCTTTCAACCCAGAGCTATGTCCGTCAATGAAAAGACCATTGAAACTTTGATCGCCGCCGTGCGCAAGGCAAGCAGTTCGCTCGATCTGGACGAAGTGCTTGAAACCATATTCGACTCGATCAAGGAACTGATCGATTATTCGGCTGCCGTTGTCGGCCTCATCGACTCCAAGACCGGAGCGGTTCAGGCGCTCAAGGCTCGCGGCTATCCGCCTGAAGAAACCATGGGCGAAGAGTTCCTCGAACCGGGACGCGGAATCATCGGCTGGGTGATCGCTCACAAGACCGGGCAGATAGTCGATGATGTCAAAAAGGATTCACGCTATGTCAGATCGCGACCGGAAACCGGTTCAGAGATGGCCGCGCCGATAATTCGCGTGGATGGAGAAGTGATCGGCGCGATCAATCTCGAAGCCGACTGGGAAGAGGGTTACGACGAGCGCGATCTTCAGTTGCTCACCATGTTCGCCTCGCTTCTGGCTTCGGCCATAGACCACACGCTGCTCTATAGAAACGCGGTGCGTCAAAGGGAGGTCGAAAGCGAACTCCAGCTTGCGCGCCGCGTGGTCGAAAGCCTGCTCCCCCGATCATTCCCCCAGGTGGCAGGATTCGACATCTACGGAATGACTATCCCTGTGAGCGAAGTCGGCGGCGATTATTTCGATTTCATTGACTCGGTGACAGACCGGCTCGGCGTGATTATGGCCGACGTGTCGGGCAAGGGGCTTGCCGCTGCGCTGATAATGGTCACGTTCCGCGCTTACATGCACGCGACGATAATCAACGAATTCGCGATGCGGGTCGTTATGTCGAGGGTCAACAAACTGCTTCATCACAGCACCGCTGGCGACCGTTTCATCACGACTTTTTACGGGCTGATCGATCCTGAAACCCGACGACTGCTTTACATCATAGCCGGTCACAATCCCCCGATGCTTCTGCGGGCCGACGGGACTAATCGTTTGCTGGAAAACAGAGGCTTTCCTCTCGGAGTGTTCGACAACTCGCACTATTCGGAATCGGTGATCGATTTTCAATCGGGCGACATACTCGTTCTCTACACCGACGGAGTGACCGAAGCGAGAAATGCCAGGGACGAAAACTTCGGCACGGAAAGGCTTGAGCAGGAAGTGAGAAAAGTCAGCGACCGTTCGGCCCGCGAGATATGCGAATTGGTGACGACCGCCGTCCGCGAGTATTCATCCGAAGTCGGCGGCCCCGAAGACGACCTGACCATTTCGATAATCAAGGTGAAGTAGTTGTATACGAATCAGTCTTTGGGAGACCGCCGCTGCCCTCGCAGATTGAATAACAGACAGACGGTATTGGCCGCCTCTGGTTTTTGCGTGTTAGACTGAGACTGCTACACAACGAACACAGGAGCAGGTTGGGGTGTTGACTTTGAGTATTCAGCAAAGGAGCGTTTATGATGGCTGTAAAGCTGTTTCCTCTGGCGCTGCTCACCCTGGCGATCGCTCTCCTCAACGCGCTCGGCGTAGATGAATCGCTGCCTGCCCGAAACACTAATTCAGTAACAACCTCACGACAGGTTAAGCGACCCCCAGAGACGCTTGGATTGATGGCGGTCGGGAGATCAGCAAAGGCTCAGTCGGTAAAGCCCGGTTCAAGCGACAACCGGATGAGTGGTTCGAGCAAGCTGAAGCCGGAACAAGATTCCGGGAGTAACAATGTCACGCTGATCGATCACTGGCTGAAATCGCCTTATGCGCGAGGGCAACAAAACGGGCCGCAAGGCCCACCCGGCCCGCAAGGCCCACAAGGCCCGGATGGCCCACAAGGCCCCGCTGGCCCCCCCGGCCAGCAAGGCCCCGCTGGTCCACCAGGCCAGGTCGGACCACAAGGCGCTACAGGCCCGCAAGGCCCACAAGGCCCCGCCGGTCCACAAGGCCCGCCTGGGCATGACGCAACGATGCAAGGGCCGCAAGGCCCGCCTGGTCAGCAAGGCCCAATGGGATACCAGGGATCGCCCGGACCACAAGGCGATCAGGGGCCGATGGGGCCGATGGGGCCACAGGGGCCACAGGGGCCGCGCGGCTTTAGAGGTGATGAGGGGCCGACAGGGCCGACGGGACCGACAGGGCCGAAAGGCGAGAAGGGGGATACCGGAGCGCAGGGGCCGACAGGGCCGCCAGTCAACCTTCGCTCTTTCGACAGCGGGCTTTTCGCCGCCGGTTTAGGAAAGGTTTACAACTTTGCTCACAACCTCGGCACAACCCGGTTGCTCATAAGAATCTACTACTGCTCTGATAGCGCAGGCTCGCAGTTGGAGGAAGTCATAGGCGATGCGTCTCGCGGGCGAACCGCTTCGTTGTGGGTTGGCGCTTTCATCAAAAGCCTTAATGCTGACTCGCTGTCACTTGAGACAGGAGGGCTGGGCTTGAGCAAATTCAATGGCGGGGTTCGCAAAGCAGGCTTCCTCAGAATAATCGCCGTTGCCTTACCCTGACTTCACCCGTTGAGGCTGACTGCGTTGATTCATGGCTTGAGTTCTGCGAGCGTCGGGATTTGATGTCCGCGTTGCTTGAGAAGAAGGTATGCGTAAGCCCGACAAAGAGTCAGGCGGTCAGCCTCTTTGCTCAACTCTGCCAGCGATTGCTGCTCGCGTTGGCTTAGTCTTCCAGCCTGATTTTTTCCGCAGCGGATGATTCAGGCGTCACTGGAATGCCGGGAATGGCATTGACAACAAAGCTGACAAAGTGTACCTTTTGCCTCGTCTGATACTCGACAAGCCTGAGCAGGAGAGTACCTGCCCCTTCCGAGTCAATTTCATTCGGAGGTACTTCATGGCGAACATTTCAACGAAGGAGGCAAGAGGTCAGCTCTCAACTGTCATTAGCCGAGCTGCTTTTGCTAAAGAACGAACGATTCTCACACGACACGGAAAAGCAGTCGCGGCTGTTGTTCCTATCGAGGACCTTGAATTTCTTGAAAAGCTGGAGGAACGCATCGACATTGAAGATGCTCGCGCCGCTTTGACAGATGTAAAGAAAAAAGGCGCTGTTTCATGGAACAAAATCAAGGCAGAGCTTAACCTCTGATCTGTCGCTGTGAGCTACACAATCGAGTTTTCTCGTAAGGCAGAACGTCAATTCAGAGATTTACCCAAAAGTATTCAAGTCAAACTCACTCCCAAAATAAACGCTCTGGCAGATAATCCTCGCCCGCGCGGCGCAAAAAAGCTGGAAGGCGAGAATGAGTTGTACCGCATTCGCGTCGGGGATTATCGTGTGATTTATCAGGTGCAAGACAAAGCTTTGATTGTGCTGGTCGTCAAGATCGGAGACCGCAAAGAAATATATCGGCGCATTGGAAAATGATCTCTCCGCAAGCGTTTAACTCGAATCATGCCGCTTCAAATCTTCCCTGCGATCATTTGCGTGAAGGCGTGTTTTCTTCACTGCTTCGAATTCTCAGCACCGTCGTGTCCTGATCTTTGTAAACGGTTTCGAAATCGCCGCTGCGCTCGGCCACATCGAGAAAAGCCGTATGCTCGTTGTCCGTGAAAACGTACTCGGCTCCGAATCGCTCGCGGATGATGGGAGCAGGATTTTTTTCCCTGCCCAGAGTTATTCGCTCATAGTGCTTCCACAATTCCGCGTCGCTGTCATAAAGATAAGTCGGATCGAGTCCAGCCGCGTAAGCATTATCCGGGCTGTAGTAAAAAAGCATCGGGAAATCATCCCAGTCTGTGTTGAAAACCATCGCTCCTCCGGGCGTATGCGCCCTGAGCCATTCGCCCGCGCCCTGATAACTGAAAGGATCCTGCTCGCTTTTGACATCCTCGCGCGCCTGAAAAACAGTCGCCTCCATAGCCGCAATCGAAATCAGCAAAATGACAGCCACCGCTACAGCAGCAAGCGTTCTGTCCAGTGATCGCGAAAAAGAAATTCGGCTCAACATCTCAATCCGATTGTTGAAAGTGAAGGCCGCAAACACGACTGCGAACGGAGGCCAGTATTCGATGAAGCGGCGCGACTTCAATGCCATCAGCAGAAATATCGCCGCCACGATAAGAAAAAACAGAGGCTTCAGGTCTTCCGCTCTTCTGCGCCAGTCGAACCCGATCAGCGCGATAAAGAAGATCGCAAAAGCCAGCCCGCTTCCTCCAACCATCACCCAAGTTTCATACGGATACCACTCGACGCCAACCGGGACGGGATAATTCGAGGTCGTCTTCATCCTAAAATGATTCCAGAACAGAGTCACGTTCTTTGGAAAATAGGGATTGATCACCATGCCTGCTGCAACGCCGACGAGCGAATAGATAAAAGCTTTCAACTCTATTCGCCGCTCGGCGAGATAAACCGCCACCGAGTGAGCCAGAGCGAAAGCAAGTATCAACGGAAACAGACTGTAGAGCCACACGAAAGCGAATGAAAGAATCAAAAGCAACACATGCTTTCGTTTGAGTATCAGGTACGCGCCTGCTCCCAGCATCGCAAGGGAGAGCGCAGGCGCGCGGGTCATCGCCATGCGATAGAGAAATGGCTCTGAGCTTGCCACTATCGGCGCAAGCCACAGCCATCGATACCTGACCCCGCTCGACGCCATCAGAGCGAAGAGCGACGTTAAACCGAGGCTCGAAAAGATGACCGCAGCAAGCTTCGCGCCCGTCCTAAGATCGCCCAGAGTGAAAGGCATAAGCAGCGCGTGAAAGAGATAATGATGATCGACATAATCGCGCTCGTTGAGAGATGTCAGCGGCAACGCCCTGAACGGCGGCGGGTGAGGGAAGGACTCTCTGAGCATCGCCGCCCAGCGAATGTGATAGAAACCGTCATTGTCGAGAATGGCCCGACCCCCGAACTGAATGAAGCTCATCACGGCCAGTATAGCGAGAAACGCAAGCGCGACCTGAACCGGCGCGGGCGAAAGCCTGCGTCGGATGAGCGCCCGCGCCTCCGAACTGATAGTGTGAATTTCTTCGCCTGTCTCCATTTTTAGAAGTCAGAGAACAATACCCCTCCGAAACCCTGTCAGCAACTTGAAAATCCTCTTACATATTCAATCGAGTCTTCGCCTCCACGCTTTTTGTCTCCCGGATAGTTCCATCTGCCCCGGCTTTTTCAATTAACCTGTTGCTTTTCCACACTTTGATTCACTTCAATACTGCTCCGGCCTTTCCTCTTTTTTCCCTTTTTTAAAAAATCTTCGATTCGAGAAGAAAATTTTCTTGACAAATAGACACTCATATTTTATTATGTCGCCGTGCTACGAAACAGTAAAAACTTCATATCAATGTTTTGAAGGAGGTAAAGAGTATGGCGAAAACAGGAACGCAGATGGCCCCTGTGAGGGGATTTCGATCAATGATCAACCGAGACCCTTTTCGCGAGCTATTTGAATTGCAGCGCGAATTCAACCGCTTTTTCGAAGGCGGGCAGAAGCAGGAGACGGCTCTCAATACCTGGACGCCCGCTGTAGATGTTTACGAAGATGAGAATGCTTTTCTCATCAAGGTCGAGCTTCCCGAAGTAAGCCGCGAGGATGTCAAAGTGAATATGGAAGAGAACACTCTTTCCATAAGCGGAGAGCGGCGCTTTGAGAATGAAGACCAACGCGACGGCTATCACAGAGTCGAGCGCAGCTACGGTCAGTTTTATCGCTCGTTCACGCTCCCGCCCAATGTGAACGCAGAAGCCGTCAGCGCGCAATACAAGGATGGCGTGTTGCGATTGACTCTCCCCAAGAAAGAAGAAGCCAAGCCCAGGCAGATTGATGTGAAGATCAGTTGAGTATCTCCTTTTGATCATTTCGGGCCGCGACCTTTGCGGGTTGCGGCCTTTTGTTTTTTTAGCAGCCCTTGACTTACACGCGCCGCGCATCGTATAACGCAGGGAACATTCACGAGGACAACTTAATGTGGGGACAAGACAAAATGAAACTGGTGAAGACCGACAGCGGCGGCTCTGACTTCGGGTTGATAGGTCGGGGGATCGAAATCCTGGGCGAGATAACTTTCAACAATCAACTCAATGTCGAAGGAAAAGTGAAAGGCAAACTTGTTTCTGAAAACGGCACCCTCAATGTCGGAGAAACAGGCATTGTCGAAGCTGAGGTCGAAGTCGGCGTGTGCGTCATTCACGGGACGATCAACGGAGACCTCCGGGCCAAAACGCGAGTCGAAATCCGCAGAAGCGGAAAGGTCTACGGCGATGTCATAACTCCCATTCTGCTGGTCGAAGAGGGAGCCGTCTTCAACGGCAACATCAAAATGGATAAGCAAACCGATGCCCGAAAGCTCGGCGAGTACGGGCAGACCGAAGAAGACGAAGCTCAGCGCAAACTCAAAAAGGCCTGACCGTTCTCGATCTTCTCATACTTTCAAACGGGAACCACCTCATTTCAAATCTTCTTCAAGGCGCTCCCCGCAAAGACTGCGCCTTCGGCAAGCTTGTGCCTCCACAATCGCGCGGATATATTCCAACTATGAGCGCATTTCATCCGACGAGCGTAAAAGATCGACTCGTAGTCGCGCTTGACGTTGCAGACCGCGCAGGCGCGCTTCGACTCGTCGACGAGTTGCAAGGTCTGGTCGGCATGTTCAAGGTCGGCCTCGAACTCTACACCGCCTGCGGCCCTGCGCTGGTGCGCGAAATCATAGAATCAGGCGAGAGAGTTTTTCTCGACCTCAAATTTCACGACATCCCGAACACTGTCGCAGGCGCGGCGCGATCTGCTGCGCGACTAGGAGTTTCCATTTTCAACCTGCACGCCCTGGGCGGCGCGGAGATGATGCGCGCTGCCGCAGACGCAATCGCCCGCCAGGATTCGCGCCCCACCCTGCTCGGCGTAACGGTGCTGACGAGCATGAACAAAACGGATCTCGCCGAAGTCGGCGTCGTCTCCCAAGTCGAAGGTGAAGTTTTGCGGCTCGCTCTTCTCGCGCGTGATTCAGGACTTGATGGCGTGGTCGCTTCTCCACAGGAGATTCGCCTCATCCGCGAGCGAATCCCCTCGCGATTCATAATTCTCACTCCGGGCATAAGGCACGCGTGGTCGGAAAGTGGAGACCAGAAGCGCACAGCCACGCCCTCGGCAGCCCTCCGCGACGGCGCGGACTTCATAGTGATAGGCCGCGCCATCACCGCAAGCCCCGATCCGAGAGCCGCCGCCGAGCGAATCCTAGAAGAAGTGAGCAGGGATCAGGGGTCAGGGGTCGGGGATCAGGGGTCAGGGGGTTAGAGATGCCATCGGTCAACCGGCAATGCAGCCCTGACATTTGGTGATTATTTTCCAGAGAGCTTGATTGGATGAAAGAGCCAGCGATGAACACTTATGAAAACCGACCCCTGACCCCTGACCCCCGATCCCTGCTCATAAACATTCCCGGTCTCGACGGAACCGGACAGTTATTCTTCAAGCAGGCTCCAGGACTTGATGAAGACTATCGCGTGGTGAGCATCAGGCTGCGCGATCACGGGCGGTTCACTTATGAAGACCTCGCCGAGGATGTCGCCGCGATCATCCGTCAGCACGGAGAAGAGCGCGCTACGATCACGGCTGAATCCTTCGGCGGAAGCGTCGCGTTCACCTTCGCGCTCAGATATCCGCAGATGGTCGAACGCCTCATCATAGTCAATTCCTTCCCGCGTTATCGCCAGCGCATAAGGATCAAGCTCGGCGCGTGGCTCGCTGCGCGCGTTCCCTTCACGCTTGTGTGGCCCGTGAGAAAATTCGCATCTCTGATCGGGCTTCTCGTAGACCGCGTGCCGCGAGAAGATCGCCGCCGCTTCTTCGAGGCTACAAGAACCATCCGGGGAGAAAGTTACGCTCGAAGGCTTCAGCTTATATCCGAACTCGATATTGAAGACCGTCTGTCGGAAATAACAGCGCCGACTCTTCTGATCGGCTGCAAAAAAGATTTGCTCGTCCGCTCGGTGCGTGAAGCTCACCTGATGGCCGCGCGCATTCCTCACGCGCAGGTGAGAATTTTTCAGGACGCCGGCCACGCCTGCCTGATGGGAGATCGAGTCCGCCTCGCTGAGATCATGAAAGAATGGATAGGAGACCCGGCTCACCTGAGCCGAGTCTGAGCATCGCCCGCAGGTTTTTCGTCCCTCATCTTTTTCCTCATTTTTTTCCTGCCCTTTTTTCTCATGTCTTTTCTGATATAAACCATGAAGCGTTCGACTCTGCGAAGCCGTTTGTACCGGCTGAGAAATTCCTGAAACTCAGGAAAGTTTTTCATCGCAAGTCGGCGATTAAAAATTCCAAGCTCATCGAGAATGTATTTCGGTTGCGTCTGTTCGAGGTCTTCGAGCAACTGCGCGCGCGCCCGCGCTGTCGCCGTGTCATCAAGCAGATGATCGAGATCGCCTGGGAAATAATGAACGTCGGCTGGAATGCCTGTGAGCGACTGCGTACTCAAAAAGCGCGACGCAGGTATCAGCCCCGACCAGTAATAAACTTCAGGTCGATAGCCCCACACGAAGAGATAATCTTCAGGCCCGATTATTCCTCTCTCTCTCGGCCCGCCTGCGCGAATCTCTTCGAGTCCAACCCGATTTGCCGCCTCAGCGTTGCCGGGAAGTCGCCTCACAGTCGCCGCAACCATCCGCTCTTCGCGCGATAACTTTTCGTGATACCAATTCACAGTCGCCTGACTCTTCTCTCCGCGCATCCAGTCCGCAGCAAGCTCGACAGTGCGAGTATGAAATCGAACCAGAGTGAATACGAATCCGATTATTAAAAACGCAATCACCGAGCGACGAAACCGGGCGGAACGCCTGAGAGTCATATCATCCTTGCGCTCTCGCAACGACGCGATAATAAGCAACAACCCGCGCGATCCGATCAAACACAGCGCGGGAATGATCTGAAAAAAGTAATGCCCGTAAAACCTGCCGCCCACGCCCATCCCGACATAAGAGATGACGAACCACACAAGCACCGTCACATCGCTCGCCTGCTCGTTCGGCGCACCCGCATCTTTGCGCCTCGCACGGCGGATGACTTTCGCAGCGACGACCGTGAGCGCGACAAGCAGCATGTTGTTGAGCGCGAAATAACCCGCCGTCTGAGCCAGCGCCGTGATGAGCATGTTCGTCAAAGGAAAATAGCTGGCATAGCGCGATCCCCACACCCAAACATCGAGCCAGTAATCCGAAAGCGAGCGGCTTGCGGCTATGTAGATGAGAAACGGCAACGACGCGGCGATGAACCCTGCGATGGAGAGGATGAAGAGGTGAAGAGGTGAAGAGGTGAAGGGATGAAGGGGTGTGGGAGGGGGGGATGAAGATTCCTCGCTCCCATTCTCCCATTCTCCCATTCTCCCATTCTCTTTTTCCCCGACTCCGCGTTTCTGCATGAAGCGCGCGGTTATCAAAAACAGGGCGAAGAAGATCAGAGCGAAGATGGCTTTGGGGTTCGTTTGAAACGCTATACCTGCCATTGCGCCGCCCGCGACAGCCAGCCAGCCCGGTCGTTTCGCGCTTGTGTCGATGCGAGAGCGCACGAACAGAAAAGCTGCTGCTGTGTAGGGCAGCGCCGTCAGGAAATCGGTGTTGAGTCCCTGCATGTGTCCGGTCGTGTAGGTCGTGCTGAATATCACGAAGCAGGCGGCGGCGAGCAGGCCCGCTCGGCGGTCGTAAAGGAGCGAGCCGAATTTATAAAGCGCCGCGCCGATTGCGACCGAATAGAAAATCGTAAACAGCCTGATGACGATGATCTTCGCGCCGAAGAGTTTGAACAACAGGGCGTAAAGCAGTGGCAGCGCGGGCGGCTTGTCGAAATAGATTTCGCCATAGAGCGCCTTGCCGCGAACTATTTCTTCGGCGGCGGTGAACCACAGCCCGTCGTCTTCGTAGAGGTTGCCTGAATAAAAAATGCGAAGAAGAAAGCTGAGAATGAGGAGGGCGAGAAAAAAGCAGAGAAGTTTTTTGCGGCTGACGATGGATTCTTTATCGAGATCGAATGTGAGTCGCACGGTTTCAGCTTGCGTTACGGAGAGTGACGGGAACGAGCGCGGGTTCCAATTGATTGTGCGCGCCGAGGGCCGCGTCAAGCTCATCCGCAAGACTCGTTCTTGCAGACGAGAGGGAATGAAAATCGAACAATCCTCGATCCATCAACTGAGACGGGCTGACGTTGGCTAAAGCGCGGAGCATCGAGTTTCGTATTTCGGGAATCTCGCTTTCGAGTTCACTGATGAGACGCTTGACGCGCTTGCGTTTGAGATTTTCCTGTGAGCCGCAAAGATCGCACGGGATGATTGGATAATTCTCAGTCTCGGCGAAAGCCGCGATGTCGCGCTCCCACGAGTAAGCCAGAGGCCGTATGACCATATTGCGCCCGTCGTCGCTTCTGAGCGCAGGCGGCATCGCCTTGAGCGAGCCTGAAAAGAATAGATTGAGCAGGAAGGTTTCGAGTATGTCGTCGGCGTGATGGCCTAAGGCGATCTTCGTGCAGCCTTCCTCGACCGCCGCGTTGTAGAGTATGCCTCGACGCAACCTCGAACAAAGCGCGCAGGTCGTCTTCCCTTCCGGCACGATGGTTTTAACTATCGAGTAAGTATCCTGCTCGATTATTCGGAACGGCACATCGAGCGACGAGAGATAACCGGGCAATACCTCGGCGGGAAATCCGGGTTGTTTCTGATCGAGATTGACCGCCAGCAGCGAGAAGCGGACAGGCGCGCGGCGTTGAAGATCGAGGAGAAGCGCAAGCAGCGTGTAGCTGTCTTTGCCGCCGCTCAAACAGACCATCACGCGATCATTATCTTCTATCATTCGAAAGTCAGCTATCGCGCGACCCGCGCCGCGCAGGAGTTTCTGTTTCAGTTTTTCATTTCTGTTGATCATCGGCGAAGCCTGATACTAGCACATCGAAATGAGCCGTTGCCACAGCCCTGGGAGCGCAGGCATCCTTGCCTGCACGTGTCGAGAATTCGCGTGGCTTCGCCTATCTTCAATGCCAACCAGAGCGTTGCCGCAGCCCTTTTTATGGCCGCTCTTTCCTGCGATAGATCAAAAATCGCCCTGTCGCTCCCAGCCTTTCATAATCCTTCATGAACTCCCGCGTTTCCACGTAAGAGTGAATCGAAGTCGCGCGATTGAAAAAGCCTATCTCGTCGACTATGTATTTCGGCTGCGCGCGCTGAAGCTCGCCGACAAGCTCCAGTCGCGCGGCGCGAGTCACTTCCGCATCGAACACGGGGCGACTCCGGCTGTCGTGATGAACATCAGATGGAACTCCGGTGAGCGGTTGCGCAGTCAAAAATCGCGATGCCGGAATCAATCCCGACCAGTAATAAATCTCGGCTCGCGCGCCCCACACGAAGAGATAATCAGATGGCTCACGGGGATTGCCTTGTCGCGGACTGTTTGTGCGCATCGCTTCCCTTCCCGATTCTTCCGCCGACTCGAAACCGCCGGGCCATTCGCGCACCACTGCGACCACCATTCTCTCTTCTCGATTGAGAGTTTCGTGATACCAGTCGGCGTTCATCTCGCCCTTCGCGCCTCGCATCCAGTCGAAGGCGAGCGTGACTGTCCTCGTATGAAAAATTATTCCAGTGATGATCAGACCGACGGCGAGCGTGGCGATTGCAGCGCGGCGAACGGTTGCCCGTTGAAACCGCAGCGCCGTGGCGATTGCCAAAATACCGCGCGATCCGATCAGGCACAGCGCGGGAAGAATCTGAAAGAAGTAGTTGGAATAAAATCTCCCTCCGACGGCAAGCCCTCCGTAAGAGGCAGCGAACCATAAAAGCGCCGCTCCGTCCGATTTCATTTCTCCATTATCAGCGATCTCGGCGACTCCGTTTTTTTTCACACGTCGAACCCACACGACGACGACGAACATGAGCGCGAAGAAGAGCGTGTTCGTGCGGATGAGGTATTTCAATGTGAGCCATGCGCCGTGAGTGAATATGTCCCACACAGAACGATAGCCCGCGTACCCGATTCCCCATCTCCACACATAAAGCCAGTAGAAGGAAAGCGAGCCGTTCGATGCGAGATAGATCAGAAACGGAAGCGTACCCGCGATCAGTCCTGCGATGGAGAGGGTGAAGAGGAGTGCGGAATGCGGAGTGCGGAGTGGGAGCAGAATGAGTGGGGGAGTGGGGGAGGAAGACTCATTGCTCCCACTCTCCCATTCTCCCATTCTCCCATTCTCCCTCACTTCGCTTTTCTTCGCGAAGCGCGCGGCGACGAGCAATGCTGCGAAAAAGATCAGACCGAAGATGGCTTTCGGATTTGTCTGAACTGCCAGGCCTGCCATCGCGCCGCCCAGAAATGCGAAGGCGCTGCTTCGGTCAAGGCAGGCGTGAACGAAAAAATAAGCCCCGGCTGTGTAGGGCAACAGCATGAGGAAGTCTGTGTTGAGTCCCTGCGTGTGAGTGTTTACGGAAGTGGTGCTGAAGAAAGTGAACATCCCCGCCGCAAGCAGTCCCGCGCGTCTGTCGTAAAGATGTTTGGCGAACAGGTAAAGCGCATACGAAATGGCGACGGAATAGAAAATCATGAAGATGCGAATGACTATGATCTTTGCGCCGAAGAGCCAGAAAAGAGCGTAGTAAACAAGCGCGGTGACGGGCGGCTTGTCGAAATAAATTTCGCTATAGAGCGCCTTGCCGCGAAGCATCTCTTCGGCGGCGGTGAACCACAGTCCGTCATCGTGGAAGAGGTGGCCTGCGTAAGGAAGGCGCAGTATGAAAGTGAGAGCGAGCAGCGCGGCGAAAAAGCTCAAAGTTTTGGCGGCCTGATTGTCTTCGGCGAGTAGTGAATGAAATATATTCCGCAAGTATGCCATTATGTCGGGAGCGGATACTAACACAGGCAGGCAAATCTTATGAAGAGGATTCAGGTTGAGTGTTACGCAGGCAGCCGCGCCGACGAACGTCCACGCCGTGTGGTCATCGATGGCCGCGAGCATTTCATCACAAGGATAATGAAATCTTCGATTGAAGAAGCGATCTCATCGAAAGAGCAAATCCGCCGCTTCACGGTTTTGACCGAAGAAGGGATCAGGTTGAAAATTTTTCAGTCGGGCGATGAGTGGTATCTTGAAATGTAGGGCAAGACTTCAGATTGCCAGAGCCATTTAGATCAGATTTCGATTCAGTGTACGGGCCAAATTTGGAGTGCTGCGACTTGTCACAGCTTTTGTCTTGGGGTCAAAAGCGGTGACGAGATAGAGTCATACCCTTCGTCACTGCACTCCAAAAACACTGCTTTCTTATCCCGTACATGCATAAGCAATCCGATATAAATGGCTCTGTCAGATTGCCCTACTCTTCGCGGCGAGCGGGAATCCATCCATTATTGAACCGAGTGCCGACCAGCAGATCGACCAGCAAGCTGTAACTGCGTGTGCCTTCCCGGACGCGGTTGGCTTTCAAGAATCTGTCGTACATTTCCCACTGCGCGCGGCTGATCGTTGAGTTCAGCCTTCGACTGACTCTCTCCGATATGGCGCGAATATCCGCGACGACTGCCTCTGAAGGGCGAGGCGGCTTATCGGTTTCGTCCACCGCAGGCCACGGCGCGTGCTGATATAGAGCGAGCCACCCGGAGTAGCGAAGAGCCGCACTCTCGGAGCGAATGCAGGCGAGAGCGCCGACGAAACTCGCTTCCGATTCATTGGCATAGCCCGCCAGATGCGCCCATTCGTGCGCCAGCGTGAACGGCTCTTCGAAAAAAAGTGTTTCGGAATCGAGAACGACTTCGAGACCGAACGGATTGACCAATCCGGCTATCCCTGCGGAGCCGAGATAAAAATCGAATATCGAAAATTTGGGTTTTGCCGCGGCGATGTTGCGCGTGCTTCCGAGCAGAGCAAGCGTCTCGCCGAAAGACTGATGCAATTCGTTGCGCCATGTGTTTTCATGAGGCCAATTACTGCCGCGCGCTTGAATGTATTCCGCATCGACTCGTTCGACCGCGAGGCGTTTGAATTGTTTGAGCGCATCATCATTGAGCCGCCCGTTATCGTAATCGAGACGGGCGGCGAGCGGCTGTCTTTGATAATTGAAGCCCCACAGAAAAAGAAAGGCGAGAAAGATGATCGCGGAGAGCGTCACAGTGTTGAAAGCGAGGCGGCCTGTTTCGCGCAATCTTTTTCCCTTAGCTCTTTTTATGCGGACGATCCACCACACAGGGGTCGAGATGACGAGCGCGATGACGAGAAGATCGCCGAATGCAAAAGTCACCAGATTGGTGACGGGAGTGATGAGCGATTGCAGTCGCGAGTAAAACCCGTTGGTGTAGAAGCGTTCGACCCAGGCGGCAGGAAAAGAAAAGAGCGCGAGCAGGAGAGCCAGCGTGATCGCGGACATTTTCAGAACTGCGCGAGAATTGAATTGGCTGATTGTAAAAATACGCTTCATATCGGCTCAGGCAAGTTTCATTCAGGCGAGTTGTTTTCTGACGCGGCTTCGAGGGCCGGATTTTTTCTTCGTCGTTTTTTTCTTTCGAGCAGTCGCCTGCGCCCGCGGAGTCTTTCCAGATGATTTGCCGAGCTTGTCGACTATTTCTTCGACAATGCCGCGGACTTCAGGCGAGAGTTTTTCAATCAGCGCCTCATCACCTATGAGCAGATAATCGATAGCGCGTGCGAGAGGAAAGAGCGGCTCTTCCAGATCGGATTCGCTGATAAGTTGTCGGGCAAGCTTTAAATGGCCTGCTTCTGCTGTTGTCTGCAAGACGACGGCGGCCATATTGTGCTGGTCTTTTTTCTCAAGATACTCTGAAGATTTCCTCCCTTCATTCCAATCTTGTCTAGCTGTATTTTCGTCGTCTTCGCTAATAGAAAGAAGGAATTTTATGAGATAGGCAACTGAGCGATAGTGCAAAGCTTCGTGATGAGTTGGGTTGATCTTCAACGCACGATCATAACTTGCAATTGCCTCTTCATACCTGTTCAGCTTGAAGAGTGCAGTGCCATGATTGTACCAAGCTAGGTGAGAGCCTGGTTTTATTTGCAGTATCCGGTTAAAGTTTTCAATTGCTTCTTCATACCTGCCCAATTTGCCTAGAGCAATGCCGCGATTGTTCCAGGCTTGATGATCGTCAGGTTCGATCTCCAAAGCCCGACCATAACTTTCAACCGCTTCTTGGTGTCTGCCCAATTCGTCGAGTACATTGCCGCGATTGACCCAGACTTCATGATCGTCAGGCTTGATCTCCAATGCTCGGTCAAAACTTTCAATCGCTTCTTCATACTTGCCCAATTCGCTGAGCGCAACGCCGCGAAGGTGCCAAGCCTCAGGGTCATTAAGCTCGATCCCCAACCCTCGGTCAATGCTTGCTATCGCTTCTTCATACCTATTCAATTCGTAAAGCGCATAGCCCCGAAGAAACCATCCAAACTGGAGATGTGGGGCGATTTCTAAACTGCCGTCGACTTGTTGAAGAATTTCATCAAATCGCCCCTCCTCAACCGCAGATATAATCTGCTCAATGATGGCAGTGAGTTCTGCCTTACGCTGCGCCTCAACACTCAGCAAAGCTGAAGCCTTTGCTTGAATTACCATATCCTCGCTTATCCATCCGGCTTGTCGTAGATAATTCCGTGTTTCTAATGGAAGGCTTGCTAGCAAATTAGGAGTAAGTATTTCTTCGCCCATCGCAAGGGCGAGGCAATGCCTGAACTCAAGAGTTTTACCAGCCTCGACCAATCGCCCTGCGCTCAGATGCTCGCGGAATAGTCCATCAAGACGGCCAGATTCCGTCTTCATCTCTTCGGCTTCATACCACTGCTTCAGAAAATCCACGAGCCACTCCATTCTCTGGCGCGCGTCGCGTCCCATTCGCATCTTGTACCAGATCGCATAAAGCGGCTCGGACAGTGTGTAGTAAGAACTTCGACTGCGCAGGTTCGCCGCCTGCACGTAGCCAAGCTCCGTGAGTCGCTTCAACTGCGCGCTGGCCTGATTAGTCGTCATCCTCGTCGCCTGAGCCACTGCGCCTGGAGTAACACCCTCCTGGGTCCGGCTGCTCTCGCGAGCTATGAAATCGAGTATCTTTCGCTGCTGCGCGGGGAGGCTTTCGGTCTTCGCTTTGAAATAAGGAGTCACTTCATCCAACAACTTCTCAAGCCCGCGACGCGCCTGTGAAATATCCGATTGCGTCGCCACTCTGTAAAGCATCAGCAAGAACCGGGGATTGCCGCCAGTGAAATGTTCCAGCACGCGAAGTCGAGCGGTATTAGCCTTGAGCGTTTCTTCGAAATTCTCTCTTAAGTCGAGTTCTGCGCGCTGCCTGAGCAGTTGGGTCATCTGCTCGAACCTCAGCCCATCGAGGTTGTATATCTTGAAGAAGTTGTAGAGCGGCTGATCGTAATCGCGCACTTCGCGGAAGAAAGTCGTCGCTCCCCCGAGTATCATCATCGTCCCGTCATTCATCAGCACTTCGCGCAATCGCGCATTATCGCGCGTGTCGTTAATCTGCTCGAAGATCATATCGAGATTATCTATGAGCAACAGCATCCGCTTTCCGCGCTTCCTGCTCCAGTCTTTGATTACGGCAAGCGCCGCTTCCTGCAAATCATCGCTGTCGCCGTACTCCACTCTAAGCTCTGCCACTTTGCCTCTGAGCGCAGCATCATTTGTATCGAAGGCGAGATGATCGATCACCTCTGTCCAGAAATCGGCCAGATCGTTGATGGAGTAAGACTCTTCGGGGAATTGCACTGTCTGCCATTTTGACGAAAGGCAACGATCACGAACGGCGAACTGAACCATCAGCAACATCGTGGTCTTGCCCATGCCGCGAGGCGCGATGATGATGACGTGTTGAACGCCCGCGCCATCAGGCTGATGCTCGATGAGCGAAACCAGTTCATCGAGAAGATGCTGGCGGGCGACGAAGGTCTTCTTGATTTCGTCTTCCGGCATCGCGTGCGGATTGTAGAAAAGCTCCATAGATGATCCCCTCAGTCACCTGTCTCCATTCCGTAATGCCTGAGCCACCAGTCGCGCAGCAGCTTGCACGAAAACTCGTAGCTTCGCGCGTCGTGATCGAAGCGGATATAAAAATCGTTTTCGAGGTCGGTCATAAGCCTGACAAATTCATCCGTGTCCGCCGCGCTTCCGACGATTTCTTTGTAGAACTGAAAGCACGCATCTCGCCTGAGAGAGCCGGATACGGCAAACTCGCGCAGCATACGTTTGGCTGCTTTTTCTTCGTGAGGCCGATAGTAATCGCGCAGCCGCCCGTAGTAATGATCGAAGTAGGTTTTGCAATCGACGCCCAACACATGGTCGCGGTAAATGCGGTCCACTTTCTTAGGCGTTACCTGTTCGCCATCCCGCGCATACGCCTTTGCCACTTCCGAGAAAATTATCTGGATGAAGTACGGCACGGGCGTGCCTATGAGATTGAGCATTCTTTTTCGGGTCGGTTTCGATAAAGAGAGATTCTTCGCCTCTGCGAGAAGATCGATCAAACCGGCGGCGATTTTCGGCGGGAAGGGATCGAGGCGCAGTTGCTCGAAATCATTGATCGAAGATGACTCGCCAAGCTCAGTCAGCACATGACCTATGCCTATCGAGCCTGCTATGAGAAATCGAACGTTTTTTATTTCAGGCGAAACCCTGAGCGCGCGCAGCCATCGAAGCAAAGTTTTCGCTTCCTTGCGACTCGCCTCCTCACCAGCCATAGCATCGATCATCATTGGAAACTCGTCGAGAAAGAAAATGATCGTTTCTTCTGCTGCGGCCACTCTCTTGAAAAGCTCTTCTCCGCTCTGCTGCCACTGAGGTCGTATCCGATCTCTGAGCTTCAATCTGATCTGCAACAACTCAAGCTCTTCGAAATTCCCTTTGAAGAAAGACCACAGTTTTTTCGGAACATAACTCAGCCCTTTGACTATCTTCGAGAGCCTGTCGTCTGCTGCGAGTTTTTCGATGAGATGGGTTATCAGTTCCGCAGGCTCTGACAGATATTGAAGATCAGCGTGAACAACTCTGTAATTCCATCGCGGCGCGTCGATGAGACGGTACATCACACTTGTTTTCCCAAAACGCCGCGGGGCTGCTAGAAGAACGTGTCCAACCTTGAGCTTTTCAGAAACAAGCTCCACGAAAGCCTCCCGCCCATAAAAATCTTCCCCTCTCACCGGAGGCCCAACTCTGTTCTCAATCATCTTTTTACCTCTTGTTGTATCGCAAAATCATCTTGCAACAAATTTGTTGTACAACAAATTTGTTTTGTAAGTCAACAACGATTTTCAGAAGCGTTCGGAGATTATCCTGGAATCACGGGTAAACGACTGTCAACATTGAATTTAAATGCAGGGTCAAGCAAGGTTCAAATCCCCGACCGTGTGCAGTTTCATCGAAAGCGAGATCGTCAGGTCTTTCAATCTCCCGGCCATCACCACTACGTTTTCGCCGCGACGGGCAAGTCCTTGCTCCATCAGGGCGCAGTCTGTGCGCGCAAGCAAATCTTCCGCGTCTGCGCTGCAATCTCTGAGCATGTATGGCTCGACGCCCCAGGAAGCGGCCAACTGGCGATGAGTCCTTTCAATAGCAGTGAAGGCCAGTATGCGCTGGCCGGGGCGGAGCGCAGCCAGACGACGCGCTATCTGCCCGCTCTGAGTGATGACCACGATCAAACTGCATCCGATTTCATCAGCCGCATACACGGCAGCCTCGGCTATCGCGCGGCCAAACGATCCCGAATGACGCCCCTTCATCGCTTCGCGCATTACTTCGCGCGCAGGCGCTCCCATCTCTTCCGTAGCGCGAATGATCCGATCCATCATCTCGACGGTCTCGACCGGAAATCGACCGATTGCGGTTTCACCTGAAAGCATCACCGCGTCCGACCCGTCGAGTATCGCGTTCGATACATCACTCGCTTCAGCCCTCGTGGGTCGCGGGTTTTCGATCATCGATTGAAGCATCTGCGTCGCGGTGATCGTCAGCTTTTGCGCAAGAAGAGCTTCGGACAGGATTTTCTTTTGAATCACCGGCACGCGCTCTGTCGAAGTCTCTACCGCCAAGTCGCCGCGAGCGACCATAACTCCGTCCGCCGTGTCGAGTATGTTCGCGAAATCATCGACCGCTTCGGGCTTTTCTATTTTCGCGATCAGCCGCGCCGCGCCGCCGAACCGTTTTATCAAATCGCGCGCCTCGTGACAGTCCTTCGCGTTGCGCACGAAGGATTGAGCGATGATGTCGACTCCTCGCTCGATGGCGAACTGCAAATCCTCGATATCCTTTTCGGTGATGGAAGGAATCGAGAGCCGCGCGCCGGGAAGGTTGATGCCCTTGTGCGAGCCTAACGGCCCGCCGTGAACGACGCGCGCTATCACTTCAATCGCTGTCGTCCCCAAAACCTGAAGTTCTATTTCGCCGTCGCTTATCAAAATCCGGTCGCCCGGTTGGACTTCTTTTGAAAGCAACGGATAGTTTGACGAGAATCTCTCTCTATCGCCTTCGATCTGTTCTGACGTGATGCGAACTTCCGCGCCTGCTTCGAGCAGAGTATAGTCGCGCATCTCGCCCGTGCGAATCTTAGGCCCGGAAAGATCGACCATCACTGCAATGGGGCGGTCGACCTCTGTCGAGACGCGGCGGATGCGAGAGATGACTTCGCCGTGATGCTCGCGTCGTCCGTGAGACATATTTATCCGCGCGACATCCATTCCCGCGAGTATGAGACGACGCAATTGTCCTTCGGATTCAGAAGCGGGGCCGATTGTGGCGACTATCTTTGCTCTTCTCATGGCTGGTCATTTCTTAGGGCGAAACTCTTCGATTCGCGCAGGCGTAGTTCCCGGATCGCGCCGCTCGTAATCGAGCACGGGCTGGCCGCACGATTCGCATCGATTTATATCGCGCAGTTTTTGCAGGTACTCCATGACAGCCGTCACCATCTGCGCGTGGCTCCAGGTCAGGGGCGAGACCGATAGCGGCGCGTCCGTGTAAGGATTGACCTGCTCGGCCAGGACTCCCGAATCGAGCGCGTGAGCGGTTACCCACTCGATCAGACTCAGCGCCCTTTTCAACTCTTCGCTGTTTTTCGCCCTCGCTATTTTGTACTGAGCCAGCCACAGCGTGCAGATGAACCAGGGATTTCCCGGCACATTTTCTATGTCGCGGCTCACCTGATGGTAGGTGTCGTTTTCGTAACGAGCCAGCCCTCCCACTCCGGTCCTGACCCAGAGTTTTTCCTCGACTGCCTTCATAGTCGATTCGACCATCGGGTCATCTGCATCAAGCACGCCGAAATACCATACGCCGAAAAGAGAGGCGTCAATCGTCGTGTCATATTCTTGTTGAGAATCGGGCAGCCCTTTTGCAGTCTGCGGTTTCATCATTCGCGCAAACCGGCCTATCTCCGGGCGATAGAGATGCACGATCAACCCCTGCTTGATTTCGTCGGCTGCGCGAATGTACTTCTCGACGAGATCGCGCTCGCCGAAAAGACTGGCGAAGCGGGCAGCCGCCTGAAGCCCCGCCCACACGGTCGCGACCGTGAAGGTATGCACGCCGCGCCGCTCTTCCCACAAGTCCCAACTCGCATGCGGCAATCCGGTTTCGTCATCGCGATAGTTGACCATGAAATTCGCCGCCCGCACGATCACCGGGCGATAGAAGTCGGTGATGAACTCTATATCGAGATGTTCGTTGTAGTGCTTCCACAATCCCCAGAGTATGAGCGCCGTCTCATCTTCCTGAATGGGAAGTTGCTGCTCGCCTCCCTTGATCCACGGATGCCATGAACTGCCGGGAGTTCCGTCGGGCGTATACTTGTGCAGAAAAAATCCGGCCTGATTGATGAGGTCTTTTGCGAACGAGTAGAATCGCCGCGTCAATTCCGAAAAGCCCGCGATATCCAGAGCGTAAGCCGTCAGCGCCCCGTCGCGCGGCCACATATAAGAATAGGTGTCTCGATTGAAGCTTTCGACATCGCCATCGTTTGCGGCGATGATCGCGCCGTTGTCGTCGAGGTTCGAGCGAATGACGAGCAGGCTGCGCTTGAAGGAATCGATCATTTTTTCGGGCATATCGCCGAAGTCCATCGATTCCTTGTTGACCCAGGCCTGCCAGTAATCGCGCGTGCGTCGCAAAAGAACATCAGGAGTTTTTTTGCGAACTATATTGTTGGTCATTCGGACTTCGTGATGAGATTTGCCCGCGATGATCCAGTAAAACAAAGTCTGCTGTCCGTTGGGGTCGAGGCTCACGCGGATGCCGAGAGTCGAATCCACCGACCCCTGCGCGATTGAATTTCCCTGAAGCGATCCGTCTTCGGCGTCGCGCCAGGTGCCTTCGGCCCCGTTGAAATCCTTGTTGCCCGTAGCCCATTGATCGAAGCCGTCGCGTCCCTGCGTCTGACAGGTGATGAGGAAATAGCGATTGCGTTTGTAGTGAATCAGAGCGTTCGTCGTCGGATCGAAATATGCGGTGTCGCCTGTTTCGCTCTCCGAGATGCGGAAGTCGTGATGAAAAAATATTCTCACTTCGCGATGCTTGTCCGTGAGGTCTCGCACGCGGAGCCTGCGGAGAAAAACGTTGCTGTGAAAATCGACCGCGTCGTTCGATACTATCTCAAGCCCCAACAGATCGGAGCGAAGTCGGACATGAGTGACGAGAGTTTCTTTGAGATACCCTAGCTCGCGCGTCCAGTCATCCCCGGAAACCCATGAGAAAAGGCCGTCGGCCCAGACGCCGAATCGAAACGGCTGGCCTTCGCTCTGGTTCTCGCGTCCGGGGTGAGGAAAATAAAAATCGCGTATTTGATATCTGCTGTCGAATGTTACCAGCAATATCCCGTTTCCTACTGGAATGTCTCTCGGCATAAGTCAAAGTCAGCTACCACCAGTAGAACAGGTGGCTTGAACCTGTGAGACTCTCAAAGAGTCTCCTGATTCGTGCGGGCCGCTGATTTGGCCCCAACCCTGACGAGCGATGTTCAGGGCTGCGTTGTGGTCAGCCTCAGCGCGCATTCCACACTGACCACAAGAAAATCGTTCCTGGCTTTTTCGGTTATTCTTATGCGTATATCCACATTCACTGCAACGACGGCTCGTGTTTCGAGGGTCTACCTCTACGACCTTCACCCCGGCAAGCCGAGCCTTGTAGATTATAAACGCAATAAGCTGACCGAACCCCCACGAGTGCAAATCGGCGCGCTGCTGCTTTCTAACCGTCGTCCGCTTGCGAATGCCTTTGAGTTCTTCCAGGGCTATCGCTCGCTTCGTGTCTTTAGCAGTCTTTACGATTTGCTTCGCTATGCGGTGGTTTTCGTTGGTGGCAAAGCGTCGTTCCCTTCCTTTGAGTCGCTTGAGTACTCGCCTTGCCGATTTCGTTCCCTTCGATTGAAGGCGTTTGCGCTGGCGACGCCGACGACAGCGAACAGAGCGCACCTCACAGCCGCTGTAGCTGTGACCGTCGCTGTCTGTTGCAAGATTGACTATGCCCAAATCGAGGCCCAAAACGTTTTCCGGCTCCAGGGTTGGAGGGGTAGGAACCTCGCAGGTCGCAAGCAGATAGAACTCACCATTGATTACACACAGATCGCTCTGGCCCTTCTGATATTTCAGCAGATCGAGTTGTTTCTCTCCTGTCGCAAAGGGTATAAACTGGCGGCCTTCCACAGTCCATATGCTGACAGCCTGATGGTCGGGCAACCAGCGGAGGATATGCAGGTCGAACGCGATAGCTCCCAAAGGTTTGAACTCGCGCTGCTCGACCGGGCTGACCTTGTAAGCATCGGCGACTTTCGAGATGCATCGGATGGTTATCTGCGCGCCCAGATGGAAGTCTTCGCGGATTTGAGAGTAGCAAATCTTTTGAAGGGCGACCGGATGAAAGGTCGCTGTTTCAAAGGCAATCTGAGAGATTTCATTGCAAGCAGAGTTGGCGGCTTCAAGAGTGTCAAGCAAAAGTTTGTGTTGCTCAGGAGTTGGCAGGAGTTTGACTTTGGCGGTCAGCTTCACGGGCGGAGTATGTCAAAGGGTCAAGCAAAGCGCAAGGCTGTTACTGACTCCGGTAAGGGTCAAACCTGTCAGAGTCCTCCGGTGGAACCGGGGGCATCCCTTTTGGGATTTTCAAAAAGTGATGAGTGATGAGTGATCGCTCCTGCTCATCACTCATCACTGATTCAGGAGCCAGCGAGCGCGCGGTTGATGGCGGCGTCAAGCTCGCGGGCGTGAGACGGATCGTATCCCACGAAGTGCGCGACGGCATGGCCCTTGCGATTGAAGACGAGGGTCTGCGGAATCGCGGTCTCCACACGGCCGAGATAAGATACGAAAATATCATCGGTCGCAAGTCCGACGGTGTAGTTGATGCCGAACTGATCGATCATCTGTTGAATAGCTTCGGGAGTGGATCGTCCCCGGTCATCGATGTGAAGCCCTATGATCTCGACTCCGCGCGACTGGCTCTCCCGGTTTATGCGCACGAGTTGAGGAATCTCCTCGCGGCACGGAGGACACCAGGTGGCCCAGAAGTCCAGCACCACTACTTTGCCGCGAAACTCGGAAAGCCGTATCGCGCGTCCATCGATTGTTTTGATCTCGAAATCATCAGGCACGACTTTCGAGTCCGAAGCGGGCGTGCCGGGCAGCGCCACATTCACGTTGGTCCTTTCCTCGACTCCGCCTGTGATGAGTCTTATGCCGATGGTCACTATCAAGACGGCGACCACGAAGGTGGCGATGATGCGACCGGGAGTCCACATAGTTTCGCTTGAGTTTTGCTCAGGCATCGAATTCCTCCTGTGATTCAATCCTCTGTTCGGCTGATTCATCGATGTCGGTCAGCGGGAGGCTGACGGTGTAAGTTTCATTGACCCAGTTGCCCAGATCGATCATGCGGCAACGCTCGGAGCAGAACGGGCGATCGGGGTTGTCTTTCCATTTCGTCGGCTCGCCGCACGTCGGGCATTTCATCGTCAGTTTACCTCTTATTGAAATCGGTTAATGATACAACGAAAGGAGCGCGTTTTGCAGCGCGTTACGGAGGTTCACTTCATCGTGGGTTATCGAGAGAAGAAGGGAGAGTCATTTGTTTTCGAGTTGCACAATTCTGGCTTCGTGTTGTTTGACGAGATGCGCGATTTCGATGGCGAATCGTCGAGTCTCTTCTTCGCTTGAGACGAGCTTGCCTATGGCATCTCGAATTTCAGCGCGATCCAACTCCGCCTGCGCTCCCATGATGGCCGGTTTGGCTTCAATGTCGATTGTTGAATCAGCCAGCCTCGCAACAACATCGGCCAACTTTATCAAATCCTGTGAGGTCTCCCGCTGGCCAGCTTCAACAGTGCTGGCTGAATCGGCCAGTCCCGCAACAACATCAGTCAATCTTATCAAATTCTGCGAGGTCACTCGTTGGTCAGCTTCGACTGTACCCACTGAGTCGGCCAGACTCGCTACAACCCCGGTCAATTGCGCCAGGTACTCGCTGGTTTTCTTCTGCGATTGAACCACTTCATCGATTGCAACATTCAACCGGCTTATGTTCTCCCCTTGCTGACTCAATGCCTCTTTCAAAACATCGATATCGGCGCTGAACCTGGCCTGCTGTTCGACGATGAATTGAATGGTGCGTTCTATGTCCATACCGTTCTTCTTTTCGGTGAAAGAGTATCACAGGCCCGTCGATCAGAAAAATTTTCCGGGCCTGTGAATCGTCATTTCGCGGCGGACAGGCCTTTCTTCAGATTCGTCTCGAAGAGATTGAATATTCTTTTGTACTCATCAGCCCAGCTCGAAGGCTCGACGAAGCCGTGATCTTCGGCAGGATAAACTGCAACCTCCCAGTTCTCCTTGCGAAGCTCGATGAGTCGCTGCACCAATCGCACCGTGTCCTGAAAGTGAACATTCACATCAACCATCCCGTGACATATCAGCAGCGCGCCTTTCAGCCCCTCGGCGAAATAGATCGGCGATGATCGTTTGTAGGCTTCCTTGTCCGATTGAGGCACATTGAGAATGTTCGACGTGTACCCGTGATTGTAGTGCGCCCAGTCAGTCACGGGGCGAAGCGCGGCTCCTGCGGCGAAAACATCAGGCTGAGTGAACATCGCCATCAGCGTTATGAATCCGCCATAGCTGCCGCCGTAGATTCCTATTCGCTTCGCATCCACTCCCTGATCGCTCACTAGCCAGCGCGCCGCATCGACCTGATCCGTGAGGTCTTTGCCGCCCATGTGTCGATAGATTCCCGTGCGCCAGTCTCTGCCATAACCGGCTGAAGCGCGATAATCTATGTCCATCACAGTGAAGCCGCGCTCCATCAGCAGATGATGGAACATGTACTCGCGGAAGTAGCTCGACCACCAGCGATGCACGTTTTGCAGATAGCCCGCGCCGTGAACGAACACGACGGCTGGGCCGCCTCGACGGAAATTTTTCGGCTTGTAGAGCCTCGCATAAACCGTCGCGCCGTCGCGGGCCGCAAATGTCACGATGGGCGGATCGATCCACGGATAATTGAAAAACTCAGGCGCGGGAGATGTTGTGATTCTCGTCGCCTGCGCGCCCGCGCGATTTTCCTGAAGGTAAAGCTCAGGCGGGCGATTGCTGTAGGAATGAATCAGCGCGATCCATTTTTCATCAGGCGAAAGAACCGATTGATTGTTTCCCGCGGCGGATGTGATTTTCGCGCGCTCGCCGCCTTCGATTGACATCGAGTAGAGATGACGTTCGCCGGGATGGACTTCGCTCGTCGTCAGATAAAATCTGGTCTTGTCTTCCGAAAGCCTCACCGCAGCGACTTCCCATTTGCCCGCGGTCAGTTGGCGCGGCTCGCCGCCTTCGTAATCGACGGTGTAAAGATGCGCGTAGCCGTCGCGTTCGGACTGGAAATAGATTCGCTGATTGTCGCCAAGCCAGCCTGTCGTGAAGTTGCCTGGCCCGCCTATCCATGCGTCGTCGTGATCTGAAAAAACGATTCGCGTTTTTCCGGTCGCCGGATCAAGAGCCATTATCCAGCGATCCTTGTTGTCAGCAGAGCGAGCCATCACGACGGCTTTGGTTCCGTCTTCGGACCAGATGGGTTGAAATAGCTGCACGTCGCGGTCGCGTTGCGCGGATTGCTGCTCTGAGTCTTCGGGATTGGTTTTTTCAGCGGATTGTTTCTGACCGTGATCGACCCATTTCACATCGCCCGTCTGAGCATCGATGATGGCAAGCCGCGAGCGACTTTGAGCATCGCCCACTTTCGTTCGCGAGCCGATGTCTTCGGTGTAGGCGGATTCGGTGACATAGTTGGGAACGATGGTGTTTTTGGCTGACTCACTGGGTTCGTTGATCGCGGCGATGACGTATTTCTCATCGGGCGAGAGTTGAAGGTTTGCGACCGATTGTCGCCCGCTGAGGTTGAATGGTTTGCGCGGATTTTCGCGTTTGCGCCGTTCTTCTTCCTCTTCGCGGCGCTGGGCGCGTCGCTTCACCACGTCGAGCAGTTCACGCTCTTCCTGTTTGAGATTCTCCTGACTGTCAGTGCCGCGCTGACCTCGCGCAGCCGACGGGCCGGGAGCGATGCCCGCGCGAATGTCGGTTATCTGTTCGAGCGATCCTGTGTCGAGCGAGAGGACGAATAGATTATTCGTTCGCGTGAACGAGATGCGGCGTTGATCGCGGGTGAAGCGCGCATTGGATTCGATATCGGCAGTGCGGGTGATGGGGCGTCGCTGACGGGCCGCGTGATCATAGAGGAAGATATCGCCGTTGTCGGTAAAGAGTGTGAAGCGTTTGTCTTTGGAAAGCTCGCCGAAGAGTGGAGGCGCGTTTTTAGCTTCTTCTTCGGTAAATTTTTTAAGGCCCGATCCATCGCGATTGACCGTGTAGTTGTCGAAGTCCTTGTCTCTCGGATCTGATGCCTGTTTCCATTGAAAATAGATGCGCTGATTATCCTGAGACCATCGCACGCCGCGCGGCTCGTAGCCCGTGAGTTCAGGCCCGCGCATTATGTTATCGATGGTGAGGTCGAATTTCTTTTCGACCGAAGCTGCCTGACCGCCAGATGTTTTGTTTTGAGAAAAGACAGGCGCGCGAAGACCTGCGGCCAGGATGAAAACTGCCAGGAACACACTTCCGACTTTGCGCGACGCATTGCGTTTGCTCATCGAACCCTCCTCATTCCAGTTTGAAGTCCAGGCTATTCAGATTGCAGTCATCACACTCCTGGCATCGCTTTCTTGAGCGGCTTGAGGAGAAAGAAGAGTACCAGCGCCATCACCAGAGCCATCGCGCCGAGTACGGCGAAGAAGGTCGAGTGCAGCCAGCGATCCCAGTAAACTCCGATCATCGTAAGTTTGTTGCCGGCGGCTGTGGCCACGAACCAGCCTCCCATCATCAGTCCGCGCATCCGTATAGGAGCGACCTTCGAAACCAGCGACAGCCCCATGGGGGAAAGCATTAGTTCGCCCAGAGACACGACCGCATAAGAGCTTATCAGCCATGCAGCCGATACTTTATATGCGTAGAGGTCGTTCCCTGTAAGAGTAGCTTCTCCGATCTTGGCTGCGAAGTAGAGGACGAAGAAGGAGAGACCTGTGAGCGTCATTCCGATGGCCATCTTGGTGGGCGTAGCGGGTTCCTTGCCTTTTCTATCGAGCCGTTTCCAGAACCAGACCAGGGGAAAAGTGAGCGCGACGATCCAGAAAGGATTGATCGCGTTCGATATGGTGCCGGTAACCTGCCAGTCAGTGTTCTCGTCAGCCCAGTAAGTGAGCGTCGAACCGTTCTGGTGGAAGACCATCCAGAAGACTATCACGATCAGAAAAATCACTATCAACGCGACTATGCGTTTCCACTCCGGCACTGCGTCCATAGCATTGGCCGCATTGATCGCCTTCTGCGCTGACTCTGAGGTTCCTGTATGCGAGACTTGCGCGCCATGTTTCGGGTCTTCCACATAGCTCTTGAACCACCAGAGCGTACCGACTGAGATCAACATCCCGAATGCCGCCACAGCGAATGCGGGGTGATAGCCGAATCTGACCTTGACCACTTCCATCACCACAGGGCCGAGGAAGGCTCCGATGTTGATCCCCATATAAAAGATATTGTAGGCGCGGTCTTTGAGATGACTGCCTTCCGGGTAAAGGTTCCCGACCATAGTCGAGACATTAGGCTTGAAGAGGCCGTTGCCGATGACCAGACAAGCCAGGGCGACATAGACTATGGGCAAAGATCTGAAAGACAGAAGCAGATGTCCGGCCATGAAGAAAACCCCGCCGATCATCACCGCCTTGCGATAGCCTATCTTTTTATCCGCAAGCCAGCCACCGAACAAAGGGCTGGCATAAACAAACATCAGGTAGTTTGCATAAAGCCCAGTGGCTTCCTCGGCTGACCAGCCGAATCCTTCGCCAGGATCCCTCATATAAAGAGTGAAGAGCGCCAGCATCGAGTAGAAGCTGAAACGCTCCCACATCTCGGTGGCGAATAACACATATAACCCCTTAGGGTGCTTTTCCGTTGCAGAACCGCCTGTCTCGGCGGTGACTTCGGTGGAGACAGTCTTCATTGCCATAGTCTGCTATACCTCGTTTTTTGATTGTGAGCGGGAAACGAAACAGATTCGGATCACCTGCGTCCGCCGTAGATCATTTCCGTAACATCCTGTCGAAGAATGCTTCGCGAGGCAGATCAGGCAGAAAGATTCTATATGAGCATAGCGTAGAGCAGCAACTACTTTTGCCTCAAACATCGAGTGGATTCAAGTCGCTCATCGTGTACCCAGTCGATCCCGCTCCGCCAAAACTCAGGTTATGTCTTTCGATCTCGTTCACCTCCTGTCAACAACTATCCTGAAAGCTTGCGTGGTTTCGTCATCATTATCATTTTCAAAATTCCCATTGGGAATCCTTGCCTGACACTACAGGTGCGATATCGTAAGCTCGGCATCGGTGCAAATTTCTATTCGGCTATTTCAAATTATTCATACACTTAGCTTGGAAGATGAAATTGTGAATCTCCGACGTAGAGAATAAAACACAGAGTCACAATAGATGTTTTGACCTTATTCACTCCGGGTACTAGAATCCCCGTTTATGCAGATAATCGCTTTAATGCTCTCGATCTTTCTGCTCATACAGGCCGCCAGTCAGGACAAACCGGGCAAAAGCGCGGCGGGGCAGACTGAATCTCCCGCGCCGGTTTCAACATCGCGCCTTGCCCTGCCCTTCAAAAAGGCTTGGCAGTATCTCACCCATAGCGCCTCGCCCTTCCCTCCTGCTGTGGATGATTCGAGAATCTACCTGCCGCTTGCGGGCGGACGAGTGATTTGTCTCAATCGCGAGACGGGCGATCTTCTCTGGTCGAGCGAGGTGGGAGGAATAATCAGCGCGCCGCCTGTCATAAATGAAAAATCTCTCTTCGTCGCTGCGCGCAAGCTTGCCGCTGACGGGACGGAGGCAGGCGCGTCGCTGCGCGCGATGGACACGTCGACGGGGCTGACGCTTTGGGCGCGCGATTACCCGCGACCGTTCGCTTCGATGACCGTCGCACGGGAGAGAATCTATGCGGGCTGCGCTGACGGCGCGCTCTACGCGCTGCGGGCAGACGGCGGAGAGGCAGTCTGGAAAGTTCAGACCCAGGATGCCGTGCGAGGGCTGCCGCTGGTCGCGGGGCAAACGGTTTACTTAGGCAGCGATGATGGGGCGATGCGCGCAATCGAAGCGGAGAGCGGGCGGGAAGAGTGGAAGTTTCAAACCGGCGCGAAAATTTCAGGGCAGCCCGTCATAGATGATCGCTCGATTTATTTCGGATCGGGCGACGGGTTTGTGTATGCGATTGATCTCGCCACGAAAAAACTTCGCTGGCGTTCGCGCACAGGCGCAGCCATCGAAGCTTCGGTCGCGCTAGCGGGCGAGATGGTGATTGCCGCTTCGTTCGATAATTTCGTCTACGCGCTCTCGCGTGCGAGCGGGAATCGAATATGGAAAAAAAGGCTTGAAGGACGAATAGCCGCCTCTCCGATTGTCGAAGGCGACGCCACTTTGATTGCGTCGCTGCGCAGTGATTACGCCGCTGTCCTGTTCAATCCTGACGGACGGCCCATTGGATTCTTTCGACTTGATGAGGGAATGGAGATCGTTGCCCAGCCCGTGCTTTCGGGAAATACGCTCGCGGTTGCCACCGACAAGGGGCTTGTGGTGGCAACGCGAGCTTCTGAAAAGGAGGCAAAGGAGGCAACTGCGGTGAAGTAAGGGGCGAAAAAATGGCTGTCGCAGTGCCGAGCACATGCGCAGCGCGCTATGTCTCCCCCCGGCACTGCGGCGGGGGCATCGGATCGAAAAGTGTGAGGACGATTCCGATGTGGGGCTATATCAGGGGCTATTGGAGGCTAAGGGTACTGAAAGGGGCGAACAAGAGGCTGAAGCAACGAACTATAATTGCGAAAAAATCCTGCGCCTTTTTCGGCTTCGACGCCTGTACATATAACAACTGCCGTTCCACAAACCGCGCTTGCGCCTTACTTTCTCAGAGATAGCTGATTCACAAGGGCTTATCTTCAAATCTCTAACGAGGCGCTTTCAGGACGAAAAAACACTCTCAGCCAGAATGCAGGAATCCGGTCGGGCGATATGATTTAATTTGACCGAAAAGTGATATGAGATACGCAGAGTGTGACCTGAATCAGGATTTCAGGACGCGGCACATGATCCCGATGCCTTCCGCGATTTTTTCGGGAGATTCTTTCGAATAAGCGAGGCGCATCGTATCCCCCCCGCTTCCGTCGACGAAGAAAGGTCGCCCTGGGACATAAGCCACACCTTCTTCAATGGCGCGAGGCAGAACTTCAGCAGCATCGATTCCTTCGACCCGCATCAGTATGAAAAAGCCGCCAAGCGGACGAGTCCACGTCGCTCCGGGAGGGGCGTTGCCTTCGAGAGCATCGAGCATGGATTCGCAACGCAGATGGTAAAACTGGCGCATATAGGGAAGCCGCCTCTCGATCAGACCCGACCGAGCGGCTTCGGCGACTATCGCCTGGTCAAGCACGCTCGATGAAAGGTCGGCTCCTTCTTTGGCAAGCTCACACTTGGCGGCAATCGGATCAGGCGCAAACATCCACGCCGATCTCAGCCCCGGCGCGAGGACTTTGGAAAAACTGCTGAGATAAATAACCTGCGAAGCGTCCATAGCCACAAGCGCATCAGGCCGCGCGCCGCCGTCAAAATGCAATTCGTAATAAGGATCGTCTTCGATGATGAGCAGGTTGTAATCCTGGGCGATACCGATCAAATCTTTTCGCCGACTACCTGAAAGCGTTACCCCGGATGGGTTCTGAAAATTAGGTATCGTGTAAATCAACTTCACCCTTCGCCCCTCGGTTCGCAATCGGTCGAGAGTCTGGCGAAGATGCGCGATATCGATTCCCTCCGTATCCTGACGGACGCCGACCAACTCGGCCCCGGCGTTGTGAAGCGCGATGATACCGCCTATGTAGCCGGGCAATTCGACTATCGCCACATCGCCCGGATCAATCAGCACGCGAGCCGTGAGGTCAAGCCCCTGCTGTGAGCCTGTCGTAAGAACCACGCCCGACGGAGACGCTTCCCTCGCTCCGCGCGCGCGCATCGTTTCTGCGACATGCTCGACCAGAAACCTGTTGCCTCGCGTCGGGCCGTACTGTAAAGCCGTAGCGCCGTTTTCTCGAATCACGCGAGCAGATATTTCGGCCAGTTCTTCGATTGGAAAGGTCTCGGCGCTCGGCGCTCCCGCCGCCAGCGAAATCACGTTTCCGCGCCCAAGCAATGCGGTGAGTTTACGAATATCGTTTGGCCTCATAGACCGGGCGATTGTTGAAAGTGCAGCGTCGTAATCAATCATTGAATTCTCGCTATTTCACATTGAACGCCAGATCGACCTGAAAGCTTGGTTGAGCCGGGTCGTTCGATTTTATCGTCACCGACTTGGTGTGCGGGCCGGGAGAGTTTCCGGTTTCGAGCTTGACCTTGATCGCGCCCGCCTTACCAGGCGGGAGGACTTTAGGAAAGTCCACAGCCGTGCATCCTCAGCTAGGCACGACCGATTCTATTTTCAATTCGGCCTCTCCGATATTTTTAACTGTGATCGTCCGCACCAGGCTCTTTCCCGCCCGCTGCCTCCCGAAATCGATCTTTTTGATCGGGATGAACAATTTCGGCTGCGGCCCCGTCGCGCTGGAAACGATTGTCGGCGGAGCGGAAGTGACAGCAGCGGGAGTCGTGGTGACAGGCGCAGGATTTTTTTCAGCCTGAACGGGAGTCTGCTGTGGATGCTCGGCGGATGATTCTTCAGGCGGCGATGAGCAACCGATCATCAAGGCAGCCGCGATGATCAAAACATTGAGCGTCATCATTGCTTTTTTCATGGCCCGAATAATTTACCACAAAAGTTGTTTGAGTCAGCAGCCGCCTTCGCCCTCTGACACGTCGAGCGACGCGATAGTCGCGCCCCAGCCTCCGGCTTCCATCGGCGCATCCTGAAATGAAATGACGAAACGGGTGCGAGAGAGAATCGCTCGAACCATCTCTCTTTGAACGCCTATGCCCTTGCCGTGAATAATGCGGACGTGTGAAAGGCGGCGGCGGCGCGCTGATTCGAGAAA
Organism: Blastocatellia bacterium UBA7656; assembly: GCA_002483445.1. Lineage (GTDB taxonomy): Bacteria > Acidobacteriota > Blastocatellia > UBA7656 > UBA7656 > UBA7656. The sequence goes on along the minus strand of DLHY01000120.1, from coordinate 60,819 downwards.
ATCTTCGACCACCCCGCTCACCTGACGGGGCGGTATCGAGTGCAGATCGATCACATCGGTGAATTCGATCACCACAGGATCAGGAAACGGATTCGCAGGATCGACGGGTTCGTCTTCCGCGTCCAAATCTCTTTCCTGTGCGCGGCGAAAGAGTTTCAACAGAAAATCCATGACGATAAGATTATTCGCTTGCGCCCGCCGCCTCAAGCTACTGACAGAAGCTTTGCTTGCCTGCTGTTTTGAAAACATGAATAATTGACTTTCGATTTTTGCGCGCAAACAGATTACCCGCTTTTTTATGATTTTATTTCGTCTCTCCTTTTTCATGGCCCTCATACTGGCATTCGGCGGCGACCAGTCTCCGCAAATTCCTAAGGCGCGGCAGGACTACGCCTCGGTCATAAAAGATTCTCAGGAGAGGCGCGCGAAAGTTGAGCGCGAATGGAGACGGATGCTCGAAGCGTACAATGCGCCTCCATCGAAGCCCGATCTTCATCCCATAACCTCGGCCCCCCGCTCGCTGGCCGAGGCGGCGGGCAAAATCGATATGACAGCGAAACGGCCTGAGCAGGATTCCGACCTGCGCGCAGCGGTCAAACAGTTCATTGATCGATGGAGGGACCTGCTCATTGCTGACCCCGACTCAGTCTCGCTCATAAGCGTTGCCGACGCGGGCGAGACTCGAAGGTTGATTTTCAAACAGGCCAATTATCCTTTTCCCGTCGCGGGCAGTTTCGGAGAGATGATTTTCGTCGTCAGTCGAGAGGGTCGATTGCTTCAGCTTGAAGACCGATTCATACCCGTGGTCGAAGCGCCTACGCGACCGGAATTTCAAAGAGAAGCAGCGCGAAAAAAAGTAATCGGTCGCTCGTTCGCTTATCGCGACGCGGCGGGAAGAGAGCAGCGCGAGCAAATCGCCGGCGAGGATGAAGTCACGATCAAACAACTCGTCATTCTCCCGCTCGAAAAAGGCGATCAGATAGAAGTTCGCCTTGCGTGGGAGATAGTCGCAGGCCGCGCTCTTTCGTGGACTGTCTACATAGACGCCATCACAGGCGAAGAGTTAGGCGTGACGCAGAATTTTCAGACCTGAGATTTCAGATTCGAGATTGCAAATTTGAAATTTCAGATTTCAGATTCGAGATTGCAGATTGGATACAAGAGACATGGAAACAGTAATAACACGGGACTCGGACGTAATAAGAGATTATCTGGCCGCGATGGATGCACGTGAGCGGAGCCTTTCGCCTTTTGCCCGGCTGGTTGCCAATATCAAACTTGCCCGCCTTCGCCGCGAGCTTGCCAACACATCTATCGAAACGACCGACGATGATCTGGCGGCGCTGCGTCGCGAAATAGATGAGCGAACGAGTCGCTCTCTACTGCGCCGACTTCAGGCGAGACCTCTTGGCGCGCGGCTGTCGGTTTTTCTCCTGATAGTTTTAGGACAGCAGCTTGCGCTTCTTCTCGTATTTTTCGCCGCATGGCTTTTTGTGAATTTCGCTCCGGTCGATAGGCGATGGAACCCCGCGCTTCCGAACGAACAGCCAGCTTTTCTCTACGTTTTTCTTTTCTTCTTCTTCTTCGCCACTCCCATGCTGGCCTTGCTCACCCTGTTCGGCGGAAGATTTTTTCGCTCGTGGCGACTGACCGCGCCTGCCACTGCATTGCTGGTGATGATTGCTGCCGCAGCGGCTTTCGCTACCGTCCCCAGCGCGCAACTTGGCAAAGTATTCAAATCCCTTGAGCAGGTTCTCAATCCCGCGCTTCGCACTTCATCGACAGATCAGTTGATCAAAAAGCGAGTGCTGGGAGGGGTCGAATCCTATCGCCAGTGGATCGAGGCCAACCCGCTTCTCAAAGACGCGAAACTCCGCAGCGATTACGAGAGCTATCTGCGCGCGGGGCCGGGCCGCTGGATCACCTCGCGCCTCGATTCGCAATCGGACGCGGCGTGGATCGCTTCTATGGATGTGATGGAGGAATACCTCGATCAGCGTCAGGACGAGGACGGGTTTCGCGAATGGTTGAAATACTACTTCGACCGCAATCGCATTTATTCCGAGAGCCGCATCGATCAGGAGATATCTTCTCTTACGGGCGGAGCCAATGAGCAGATGCTCGGCATCTGGCAGGTCGAGCCTTATCTCCGTGAGCGCGACGAGCGGCTCTATCGCGCTCACTTAGGCACGGTCAGCCGAAGAATGAAAAATGTCGCGCTGACAGGACTCGGAGCCTTCACGCTGATATTTCTCATAGCTTATCTCGCAAAGCCCGCGCTCTCAGCGATGAAGAGGAGAAAAGCCCCGCCTCCGCGAATGGATATGGAAGACGCTCCGATGACAATCGATTCGCCATCGCGCGATGATTCGTTTCCAGAACGGAGGGACATAAAGACGATGCCGTTTTTCGATGCGCCTTTCGAAATACTCTCGCGGGTGCATAAGTCATTCATCAGAATCGCGGTCTTCGCAAGCGTCTTCGTTTTCCTGTTCTGGATAGCCGTCTACGCTTCCGCCATGTCTTCGCCGCCTGCAACTCAGTCGCAACTTGCGCTGATGCGCAGCTACATTTTTTTCCTCTCTGATGACGGGGAGGTTGAGCCTTCGCGCGCCGCGCCGCAAAATCTCGGCACTGACGCGACCGATCCGCAAACGCGCCTCGCGGCGATGGAGGAGAGAGTAGATGAAGGCGAGTATCAGCACAGAAAAAAACTCGAAGCGCAGGATGAAACGATAGCCAGCCAGATATCGGACATCTCTCAACTGAAATCTTTTTCCATGCAGTTTCAGCAGACCACTTCCACACTTCCGACTCAGCTTGCCGAACTCAGTTCGCGCGCCTCGGCAGCCGAAGCCCGCGTGGGCGAAGTGATAGGGCAGGTCGGGGGAGTCAAGCAGAAGGCCGACGCGCTCGAAGGCCAGATTGCGTCAAAGATCGGGCAGGTGGAAACCCGCGCGGCGCGGGCAAGCGATCAGGTGGGAAAGATCGAAGAGCAGGCTTCCCTGCTTGCGACCCGCACCGAGGCGCTTGAAAAAGAGCTTGATCGCCGCGCCCGCCAGATCGAAGCGCGAACGGAAGAGTTGGGCGAGCGCACTGCCGCGCTCAACGAGCGAGAAGACCGAATCGCCCGATTCCAGCGCATAGCCTTCAGAGCCATACTTTCAGGCATCACGTCTGACGTCGATGAGCTTGATCGCCGCTCGCAGTCAGCGTCTTCGCGCGTCGAGATTCAACGTCAGGCAGACGCGCTCGCGCAGCGAATCAACGCGATGATCAAAGAGTTGGGCGAGATCAACACCGATCAGGCGAAACAGTTCATCGAGCAGCTTGATGGATTGAAGAAAAGACTGGATGAGATACTCGTCCGCGCGAAATAAAATTTCCTGATGCCCCCGGATTTTGTGGGCGCTACAGAGAGCTTCGAAGCTGTGAATAGCGGGAGGGGTATCAACCGCAGAGTCGCCGCGTTGTCCGGCAAGCTGGCAGCTTGCCGCAGGCTTTCACCTCTCGCCTCTGGAAATCAACAGTCCTTTGCTCGAAGCAACGACAAGCTGGCAGCTTGTCGAACATACAAGTCGCAGAGACACAGAGACCTCGCAGAGAAGAAGGCTCTGCGCCGATTCTGTGTCTCTACGGCAAAGTCGCCTCCTTCTGACACAGATGAAAAGGGCTGTGAAGAACCTCGATTGGAAAACAAAGAGTTCCGCCTCCCAGCCCAAAAAATCACATGGCATCAGAAACTTTCTAGCCGGTGAATATGAACTCAGCCGACAATCTGCCGTCTGAGTTTTTCACCTGAAGTCTGTCGCCGGGTTTGATCTTCTTGCCCGCCTTTTTGCAGATCAATCGGGTCGCGGGATTGTCGGGGTCATTTGCGGTCTTTTGCTCGCGGCCATTGAGCAGCACGACCGCTCCCGCGTCGAATTTCTCGCCCTCGACGAAAAGTTTCCTGCCGCTCTTCGACGCTCCTGTGACGGCGGGCGTCGCCAGCGGAGAGCGCAATTCCCATACTCCTCGCCCGTAGGTTGCCACGCGCACGAGCGAGCCATCATCACTCAGGTGAATATCTGTCACCTGAGCGCGAGGCAGTCCCCCGCCTAACCTCGCCCAGCTTGCGCCCTGATCCTCAGACCAGAACAACCCGACATCGGTTCCGCAGTAGAGAATGTTTGAATCCAGGGGGTCGACCCTGACTCTGAATTTGAAGAACTGGGGCAATCCGCTGTCTCGAATTTCCCACGATGCGCCGCCGTCAGTCGTCCGGTAAACTCTCGGTCGAAGCGTTCCCTCTTCAGACGCGAGAACGCACGCATAAGCGCGGCTGGCATCCCGTGGATCGATCTCAAGATCATAAGTGAGATGGCCGGTCGAGGCGTCCGTCCACGTCAGCCCTCCATCCGCAGACCGAAACACGTTAATCGCGTTCGTTGCCATCAGCACTGCGGGATTGCTCTTCGTGAGGGCGATATCCGTGAGCGGAGTATCCGTCGGCCATTCGCTTCCATCGGTTGTAGTCGTCGGCAGCGCGATCCATGAAATTCCTTCATCGGTCGTTTTGAAAACGCGATGGCTTGCCGAGTAGAGAATCCTGGAATCGTTCGGATCCATTTTCAGCAAAGTGGCGAAGGGAGGAGACTCATTCGAGAACGGCGGCCTGATGGAAAACCATTCAGGGTTCGGCTCGTCGCCGTTTCTCGCCCTGAAAATGAATCCGAGTTGAAACGAAACGTATATCGTCGAGGGAGTGAGCGGATTGATCGCGCAATCGAATCCGTCGCCGCCGAAAACGTCCGACCACGTCGAGGATTGCCCGCGGCGCATACTGGTTCCGTTGTCCTGCGAGCCTGCAAGCATTCTGTTTGTGTTCACCTGATCCAAAGCGATGGTGTAGAACTGGCGCGTAGCAAGCCCGTCATTATGCGCAACGGTAGTGTCCCCATTGTTTCGGCTCGACCACAGTCCGCCATCGTTGGCTATCCACAGAGTCGATCCGCGAAACTCTATATCGACCGCATCAGCATGAATTCCGCCTTCACCGAATGGAGGGCGATCCCACGAACTGCCGCCGTCAGTCGTTCGAACATAATCGACGCCTCCGGCGATGACTATCTCCGGGTTCGAAGGAGAGATGGCAAGGGCATTGTTTCGCTCGACCTGACTGGCAAGATAATCGCCGTGATTACCTGTCTCCGCGAGATCGATCCAGTTCTCTCCGCCGTCGGTGGTTTTGTAGATGTGAGAAGTCGCGAAGTTTCCCGGAAGCGAGATGCTCGTAGCCGCATAAAGAATGGAGGGGTTCGACTGGCTGATGGCCAGAGACATTCGCCACGGAGTGATCGATTGCGCAGTGGTCAGCCCTCGCCCTTTCTCCTGCCACGTCCGCCCACCGTCCGTCGATTTGATAACGGTCGAGCGATTCTGAAAATCAATTAAGTTCGTCGTCGCATAAATCGTTTGCGGACTGATCGGGTGACGACAGATATCATGAACTGCGCCGAACCGGGTTTTCAGCCACGTCCTCCCTCCGTCGGTCGAGCGGAAAGCTCCAGTCTCCCCGCCTGCGAGTATCTCATCGGCGTTTGTGGGATGAACGCTTATGTGAAAAATTTTTGGACTGATCGCCTCGTCCGGGAGAATCCAGCTTTGCCCCGCGTCAGTAGATTTGAGGAGGCCTATTCCGTTCGATCTCACTCCGGTTCCGAGATAAAGAATGTCGGGAGATGAAGGAGCGATGGCCAGCGAGCCGACTTCGAGAGTGGGGAGCGAGTCGGTGAGCGGAGTCCACCCATCTCCGCCGTCGGTAGTTCGCCACACTCCGCCCCCGTCCGCGCCGACATACAGAATGTTCGAGTCGTGAGGATGAAAGACTATCTCGTTGATCTTTCCCGCCACATTCGGCCCGATTGAGACCCACCCCTGTGAGGCTTGCAGAGCCTGTTTCGAGGTTTGCTTCTGGTATTCTTCGCGGGCCATTCGGAGGAGCGTCTGAGGATCGAGGCTCTGCTGCCACAATCGTCGAAGGCGCGATGAGAGGCTCAGTGAATCGTCCATCTGAGGCAGCGATAAGCGCGACCCTTCGCCGTGCTTTGACGGGAGCGCGGCAAGAGTCAAAAACAACGACGCGACAAGAATTAGGAGGATTCGATTCTTCATCTGCATCACCTGGATCACTGCGTATGAGGCGTATCGTCAATCCTGCTCTTTGAGCGTTGGCTCAAGCGTGCGGGTAGTGACTTCCGTGACGCTTGCGGCATATTCGGGCGCGGATTCTATCTGCGGCATCTGCGGCTCGGTGATGGCCGCCTTTCGCTCTTCATCGCTCGGTTTGCTATTAAGAGAAAAATCTAGAATGCGTGCTATCTGGCGAATGAGCATCGCCGAGATGCCGAAAGTCGTCGCGAGCATCAGAATAGTCAGAAAGATGACCGCCCAGATTGAGGCATGTTCTTCGACAAGTCGCGAGGCCAACACGAAAGTTGAGCCGAATCCGAAAAATGAGACGAAGATAATCGTTATGGCGAGGTTGTCGAGCATCTTGCCGGGCCTGCCTGTTTTTTCCGTTCGTTCGGATTTGTCCGGCTCGATGAGTTTTGCTCCGCAACACGGGCAGTATGTCAATCCCGACGCGCACCCGGCTCCGCACTTTGAGCAATGCATACCTGATCACCTCCCACCTGCCATACGCCTCATGCGCGAAGCCGGTTCGCAACTATTCTGAAAGTGAAAACCGACGGCGGACTATTCTTTTCGAAGGGAACTGACGAGCGAAAATATGCTATCGACCTGGTGATGCTCGCAATATTCAGAAAGACCGTCTATGACTTTCATCGTCACCCGCGGATCGTAGTAATTGGCCGTTCCTATCTGCACCGCGGTTGCGCCCGCGATGATGAATTCCAGCGCGTCCATCGCCGATGCGATTCCGCCTATGCCGATGACAGGAAGACTGACCACGCGCGCGACTTCGTAAACCATCCGCACCGCGATGGGGCGAATCGCCGGCCCTGACAATCCGCCCGTTCCGTAATTCAATCGCGGCTTTCGCGTGTTCACGTCTATCGACATGCCGACCACCGTGTTTATGAGCGAGAGCGCGTCCGCGCCCGCATCCCTGATGGCGCGAGCAAGCTCACTGATGTCGGTGACGTTGGGCGAGAGTTTGACTATCAAGGGTCGCGCCGCGGCTCTGCGCGCTTTTTCGGTCAGGCGCGCGGCGGCGGCGGCGGAATTGCCTATCACTATTCCGCCTTCTTTCACATTCGGGCAGGAGATGTTCAACTCGTAAGCGGCGATGTCGGCTCCGTCGTTTAGAATCTCGATGGCTTCTATGTAATCGTCATCCGAATAGCCGAAGACGTTGGCAATGATGCGAGTGTCGTATTGGCGGAGCAGCGGAAGTTTTTCTTCGACGAAGGCGCGAGCGCCGATGTTTTGAAGACCGATGGCATTGAGCATCCCGCCGTGAGTCTCGACTATTCGCGCAGGCGGATTGCCTGCAAGCGGGCGGGCGGAGAGTCCTTTGGTGCAGAATCCTCCCAAGCGATTGAGATCGATCAACTCGGCCATATCAAGGCCGTAGCCGAACGTACCCGACGCGCCAAGCACAGGATTGTTGAATCGGATACCGGCTATTTCTATTGCAAGTCGAGGATCGTGCATAACATCAATGCGACATGGCCGCGACTTCCCATCGGATCAGGTCAGCCGGGAAGACGGAGCCGTCCGTGCAGACTCGCTTATAAGAGCCATAACCTGAAGGCTCGTCCGTGTTGACGGCGACGACACAGCCGACGCACACTCCGAAGCCGCACCCCATGGGCGCTTCGAGAGAAGCGAAGCATTTCACTTCGCGGAGTCGACTGATTTCGGCCACCCGCTTCATCATCGCCCACGGGCCGCAGGTGTAAACGACAGCCGTTCTTGTGTCTTCATCAAGGTGTCGCTCAAGCGGAGAGGTAACAAGTCCATGCTCGCCGAAGCTGCCATCGTCGGTCGTTGTAGAAAGAGGTAGATCGAGAGCGAGGAAATCCGCAATCCCGCAGCCGAGGGCCGATCGTTCGTTCGCCGCGCCGAAAAAAATCTGCGTATCGACGCGGAGTCGTTTCAACTGCTCGCACAGCATCAGTACGGAAGCCGAGCCTACGCCGCCGGCGACTACTATCGCCCGCGGGCATTCTTCGACGGGCCAATGATTGCCGAGCGGCAGAAGCGCGTCAACTTTAGCGCCGCTGCCCAGGAGAGAAAGCATTTCGGTTCCGCGACCGAGAACCTGATAAAGAAAGCTCAACTGTCCGGGGCTGTCCTGTTTGTAGACGGCCAGCGCGCGGCGAAGCAGAGGCTCATAGCCGTTGTGCGCGCGGAGCATAGCGAACTGGCCCGGAAGGATTTGAAATTCCTCGTTGAAGTTCAGCGTCAGGAGCCTGTAGCCCTTTGCTGGTTCCAGGTTGCGCTCGACTGTTGCGATGGTGTCGATCATCAGGTCTCCCAGATTATCCCGGCCCCAACGGCAGGCGTCAATGCGCCAATTGTTTTTGATAATCGGTTGGAAGGCCCGTTCGGGTTGCAAGACTAATTTTTGATGTTATAATCCGCGCTGTGGCGTGAGACTTCACATTCGTAATTGTTCAATCGCCCACGCCCTCGGCTATCAGGTTAAACCCAGGAGGCATGAGACTCCCATTCACTCAATAAACATCCTGGGGTTAAAACTTTTCGTCTTTTATTGACTGTTCAGGTCAGCATTGACGCCGTCAGATGACTGATTATCGTCCGCTCTTCGAACTGCGGGCTGTAATATTATCTCGACTGGCCGCACATTAAGAGAGTAAGAAAAATTTTAGGTATCGGGAGGACTCTCCTTTTTCGAGGAGGCTTCATTTCCGCCCGATGCCGCTTCCTGGTTTACAGGGGAAGACTCCCTGTCTTTGCGCAACTGGCGTTGGGCAAAGACAGGGGCTGCTGTGCAAGCTAACGAAGGCGAACGGATTTGAAAATAAATCGAACACTGCGCGCTCTCGTATTCACAAGCAACACAGGCGCTCCCTCGGCGCTTACATCTGTGATGCAACAGTTCGACATCGCGCCCGTGTGGCCTTCGGAAATCGAAGAGGTGGAAGCCGCGCTCGCCATCATCGACCGTCCGGCGCAAAGCTCTTTGAAGATATGCGCCAATCTGAGGAAGCAGGACAGATTCCTGAAGATTCCTCTCCTCGTGCTACTCGAACCTTCGGAAGGATCGGCCAGAGCCGACTTCGCAGATTTTGGCGCGGATATTATGTTCAAGCCCGCTCAGGCTCTCGCTCTTGAACGGTATTTCAGGCGAATCCTTCCCTCCTCGGAAACCGAGGCTACGGCTCCGCCTGAGCAGAAAAAATCGAAGAGCAAGGGCGAAAAGAAATCGCCGCCTCAACCCACTGCGCCGATGCTGCCTGACATCACTGCGACGCCTTCGCATCCTTTGCGCGCAATCGAAGTCGAAACAACGCCGCACAAGGGCGGAGTCGTTTGCCTGAATTGTCACGCCTGGGAGTGCAGGCGCGAAGACGCGCACTGCTCAAGGTGCGGGGTCGCGCTCGTCGCGCTCGAAATTCTCACTCCCGTGTTGAGCTTCGAGCCGATAGGCTCTCGGCGAGTCGAACAGTTGATTCAATTCAAAAACAACGGCGTCAACCCGGCGCTCATCGAGTTCAGGCTCAAGGCCGCCGGGACTCTGGAAAATCGCTTTTCACTCTCAGTTCAAAACGCCAGCCTTCCGGCGAAATCGAGCGGCGAACTCGTAGTCACGCTCGATGCGCGCGAGCTTGATCTCGATTCAGGTTACAGGGCTGATCTTGAAATAGTTTCCAACGACGCCCTCCATCCGCTCAGGCTCGTTGAAATGGCGGTCGAACGTCTCGCTGTGCCAAAAGTAGTGGCAAGGAAGAAGTATCCTTTCCTCATCGGGTCGGACAACGAATGGGATTTTCAACTTGTCAACGAGGGCGGCGGCACATTGAAACTTATGCGGATCGCTTTAGATCAAACTGAATTGAATCATCCGATCTGCTCAGTCAGAGGCGGGCAATCGCTCGATATAAGATTGCCGATTCCCAACCTCGATATCGCGGCGGGGACGCACAAGAAGAAGCTGCTTTGGGAGTTCGAACACTACAGCGCGGTCGCGCTTGATCTGGAAATCGAAGCCCTCCGCCCCGCGCGACTCACTCCGCAGCCCGCAGAGATGGACTTCAAAGTGATTTCGACGCGACGGGCGCAACGGCTGGCCCTTGAGCTTAATAACGCGGGCGGCGAGGAATTGATGATCTCTTCCGTCGAGTCGTCCGTCGAGTGGGCGCGGTGTCTGGCTGAAACTCCTCTGCGAATCGGGTCGGGCAGCACGAGAATAGTCGAGGTGGAAGTTTATGGGGGCGGGCAGGCTGAGGGCGATCAGACGGGCGAGATAATCCTGCGCAGCAATTCCTATCCGAACCCGGCTCAATCGATCCCGGTGCGGGCGAAGTTCGTCGAGCCTTCTCCTTATGAGGAATACATCGGAATCGATTTCGGCACTACCGCTTCGTGCGTGGCCATATTCGAGAAGGGGCGTCCGGTCGTCATCGAACTCGATCACGCTTCGGACAATCCCTGCATCATGCCTTCGGTGCTTTACTTCAATGGAGACGGCAGCGTGGTCGTCGGGCGGGCGGCTCTGCAACAGGCGATCATTCAGCCCGCCAACGCCGTCGCATCGATCAAGCGCGCGCTGGGAGCGAAGCAGAGAAGAATGATTGCGGGCCGCGAGCATACCCCAACCGAGCTTGCGTCGAAAGTCATCTCTCAACTGGCGGCGCGAACCGAAGACGGATTGTTTCGTCGCGGATACTACAAAACGCCGCGAAAGGCCATAGTCACCGTCCCTGTGGAATTTTCCGACAGCCAGCGGCGCGCGCTCATAGAAGCCTACTCGCTGGCCGGACTTGAGATGGAAGACTCCACCCATCACGCGATAGTCAGAGACGAAGCCCATGCAGCCGCGCTTTACTACCTCATCCGTCGAACAGAGCAGACTGAAGAAAAGCCTTGCGAGCGGGTGATGATATTCGACTTCGGCGGAGGGACTCTCGATTGCGTGCTGATCGATATCGAAGCCGAGGACGGAAAGATCAGATTCAACACTCTCGCTCTGGGCGGAGACCCGATGCTCGGCGGCGACGACATAGACTGGGCGATAGTGCGGCTGCTGTCGAACAAAGCGAAGGAAGAATATAAGGATTTCGATTCGGATTGCCTCGGAGATGAAAGAGCATTTGAAAACAGGTATCGCGCGCCCGAAATTCTCGAATCGGCATATCGCACGCGCGCGGCCTTCAAGCGACAGGCCGAAGCGGCCAAGATCGCTCTGATAACCGAGTCGAGCGTGGACGCAAGGATAGATCAGCTTCTGAGCAAAAGACCCGCCCTTCTGGAGCCGTTCCTGATGGACGGATCGAATCGCGCTCAATTGCAGGTTTCGATTGACAAGGCGGAATTCGAAGAAGCCATCGCGCCGCTCGTCACAAGGGCGGTCGAAGTGGTGAAGACCGTTTGCCATCGGGCAGGCGCGGAGCCTGAGACTATAAACACCATTCTCCACGTGGGCCGCACGAGCCTCGTCCCTGCGGTTCGAGAGAGCGTCAATGAATTCCTGTGGGATGCCGACGACCGGTCAGACATCATCCCTCCTAAGCTGTGCGTGGCGATGGGCGCGGCTTACTGGGGATATCTCAAGGATCAGCCGAGCGCCAACATCGAATTCACAGGCATGTCGAATCGGCTCATCCACGACATAGGCTATCTCGATGTGCGTGGAGTCAGATCGCAGTTCATCAACGTCTTTCCGGCCCGCACCCAGTTTCCATGCGAGAAGATCGAGATGATTTCCAGAAACAAGGAATGGATCAACATCCGGCTTGCGGAAAACCGCGGGGCAGACCCCGCGTCAAACGGCAACCTCGAAGAGACAGGTCTCGCCCGCATCGATGCGAGAAGCATGGCGGGCGATAAGATCGAAGTGAGATTCGCCATAAATGAAAACCGCGTGCTTGAGATAACCGTCAACGGGCGCGCTCAGAGAATCATCGGCATGGATGAAGAAGCAACCAGCGCAGGAGGGAAACAGTTATGAGAAAACTTTTGCCCGCGCTCGTCGCGCTTGTCGCGCTGACCGCGTTTGCGGCTGCGACGATTGCTCAGGACGATAAGAAGAAAGAAAAAAAACTCAAGCCTGTCAATCAACAGCAGGGCGGGAATCAGGCTCGAACACCGAATCAGCCAGCGAACAGAAATCAACAACCGAGCGGGAGTCGCTCAACAGGCGGGAATCAATCGACAAGGCCGAAACCTCTGGAGCAAGAAACGCTGGTAATTCCGCCTTCCGAAGAACAAGAACGCGCTCCGGCAAATGGCGAAGGCGAAAAGGCGAACGGCTCTTCCACTGCCTCCCAAAACAATACTGCCGCACAAACCGCGTCAGCTTCGTCGCTCTTCGATCCCATCGTTTTAGGCATAGCCGCTATGTTGCTGCTCGCCGGGTTCGCCCTTCACGGACTCAGCTTCATCAACACGAACCGGCTCAAAAATGATTTCGGAAGAATCAGCTACAACCTCAACGCTCTGCACACGCGCATTGAAGAAATATCGGGACAGGTGATCGAACTCAGGCGAAGAAATCAACCATCGAAAGCCCCGGATCAGGAAAACTCCGACCCGGATAAATTCCAGAGACTCGAAGATCGCGTCAGAGAAACCAGAGCCAGCCTCGCCGAAACTTCGCAGGCAATCGCGGCCATGGCCAACTGGGCGGGCGAAGGGGCCGTCGAGCGCGCGCTCGGCTCTTCAGACGAGTTGAGCGACATCGAACGCGCGCAGGCCATAAGAATCATAGAACGACATCTCGACCCCGTAAGCGCCAACGCTGCGCGCCTGCGGTCTCTGGCTCAGGAAATGGACGCATTCGAAGAAAGAATCAGGCAGCGGACGTGGCTTCCCGCCGAAATTTTAAGCCGCATACGAAGCCTCAGTCAGGAAATCGCGCAATTCGAAAAATGGGAGGATGTGGCCGTCAGTCAACTCGATTCGCTGCGGTGCGGTTCGATGTCGGAACGGCGCAGAAAATTCATAGAAGAAAAAAATCGGCTTGCAGGAAGTTTGAACACAGGCGAAATCTCGACGACCGATTACGTCAAGGGCTGTCGCCGATTGACCAGAGAGCTTTTTTCCGAAGCGAAGGGGGACAAGATTCCAATCGCGGAGCTTGAGCAGAAACTCGCAGGTCTCGCCGTCGGAGCCAGCGATTTACTTATGGACTGGTACGACGACCTGTTTCAACTCGCTCACGCCGCGGCGCAATCTCCCATCGATTCGGAGACTGCCGAAGAGCTTGCGCGCATTCGACGAATGGCTAAGGACACGCTTTTGAAATTCGACATTCAACCCGAAGAGATTCAGCCCGGCACAACCAGTTTCGATCATCGCCTTCACGAAGCCGCTGTTGTCACGCAGTCGTCCCGGTTCCCGGCAAACACCGTCATAGGAGTTCAGCAGTGCGGCTTTCGCCGGGTCTCCAACGCTGAGGTGCTGCGCCGTCCGAAAGTGATAGTGGCCAGAGTCGGAGCAGGATGAAAAGTATGAGCATGGGTCAAGAAAGAATAGCCCTGTGGGAGCGTGTGCTGGAGTGTGTGAAGTTTGAAGATCATAGCGGTATGCAGATGTATGAACACGTTGAATACAGCGGGAGCGAGACCTTCTCATTAACACCGCGACCCGTCGCGGTGAAAAAGCGGGGGAACTACCCAAAACTGTTGAAACAGTTTTCTGCCCTCGCAGATGTAATCTCGATAAGGTATGCGAGCCTGACAACTATTCGACGAATTAAAGAGCGGCGGATGGAAACTGTTAAAACAGTTATTTGTCATCAAGGCGTTGTCTTGCACCGCGACGGGTCGCGGTGTTAATGAAAGGGCAACTCGTTCACCCATTTGAATACCGCTATAAGCGGGCTACGGAGAGCGCGTAGTGACAAGGATGCGCTCTCTTTCAGTGCGCTGATCGCGTGAGACCAGCACGCAGGATGCGTGCGCTCCCAGGAAGTGAAAAATTATGACAGCAAGCCCCCTTGCATTCGATTTCTCGTGCCATTGCCCTCACGTCGCGTGCGGCGACATGATCTCTGCCCCGCAGTCGAGAGTCTGCCCCGTCTGCGGCGGCGATCTGATCCGCTGCCCCTCGTGTCGCGCAACCAATCGATTGCTCTCGGCCCACTGCCGCGCCTGCGGCAAGCATATCGCCTCTGAAAGCTGGCCCGCGCACGCAGGCATCAAAAACGCTGAAGCCCTGTTCTCCGCCATTCAATCAATCGATCCGCCGCGCCAGCTTATGCGGCTCGGAGCCTCGGCCACCGTTCAGATGGTCGCCGCAGACGGCGTTCTCGTAGTCCCGCTCGGCGATAGTTCCATCTCGCTTGTGAGCGAGTCGAGTCGCAGGGAAATCACCCGACTCGATCTGCCTGAGCCGGTCGCTTCGACAGCGGCCATCAGAAGCGGGAGGCTCTTCGCCGCTTCGGGAAAAAACATCTTCGCCTTCGATCTGGCCCGTCATCTCGACCTCGCGTCGCGCGCTGAAATCGGCCCCGCGTGGATATTCGAAAGCGAGCGCGGCCCCGTAATTCAACCGCTGCTGGCGGACGCCGAAAGAGTTTATCTGTCAGCGCGCGACGGGCATCGCACGATGATCGAAGCCGTCTCGCAGAAAAGCGGAGCGCGTATGTGGGCCGCGCCGGTCGTCCTTGAAACTTTGCAAGCGGCTCCTCCCCTGCTGGTGAAAAATCTTCTCGTCATCATCGCCCATTCAGGCGATGGGCTGGTCGTTGAGAGCGAAAGCGGGCGAGTGCTGGGAAAGTTTTCGCTCGGTCGCAGACTGTCGCACGTCACGCCTTATGTCACAGGCGCGCGCGCTCTCATCGTCGATGCGGACAACAACGTGTATGAAATCGCATTGAGCGAAAAGGGGCTGACGGTGAATCTGATCTACACTCACGCGGCGCGAATACTGACGATAGCGGCGAGCGAAGAGTTTATAGCCATAGGCCACCTGTCGGGGCTGACGCTTCTCAATTCACGGGGCAACGCGATGTGGTCGAACGACATGTTGGAATCAATATCGGTCGCGCCCATCATCGCGGCCAACACCATATTGGCGCTCGACGACGCGGGGACGGGACTCCTCTTCGAAGCAATCAGGTCGAATCCTTCATCGCGTGTGAAGCTGCTCGGAGGCGAGATACTGACGCCGCCCGTTATGACTCACTCATCCCTTGCTGCCGTAAATGCGGCGGGAGAACTGGCAATAGCCGAATGGCGATAAAAGGAGAACGGGATGGAACTCAAAACCGCAACGATGATAGCTCTGATTCTGACGAGCATCTATGTGCTGTTCGATCTGATCATTTTCGCCAGCAACTATTCATTTTACTTCCAGAGCTTTGACAGCCGAGCGGGTGAAGCGGCGTTGCACCTGCTCTATCGGCTGGCAGGTTTCGCATGGGAAGGCGGGCTTATCTTCTTTTTCGCTGTGCTTTATTCAAAACAGAAACAGCAATGAATCGAACTGTTGCAAAAATCATCCTTGCGCTCGTGGCTATCTCCATCGCTGCGGCAATCGCGTCTGCGCAAACGTCAGGCGGCAAATCTCACCTGCTGCTGCTCGATAATTCAGGCAGCATGGGGCCACGCTACTCGAATAATCTGCGCGACTGGCTCATCGGAAATCTGCTGGCGTCTTCGGCCTTCTCGCCTTCCGACCGGGTGATAGTTCGATGGTTCAACGATCAGGGCGGCACAGCGTTTCAGCCCAACGATCCGCTTCGCAAATACGACGGCAGGTATGACCGACAGCAGATTCTCGCAGCCGTCCCCCAACAGGTCACAGGCTACGACACAGACATCGAGAAAGCTTTCGATCAGGCTCTTGCCGACATTCGCGGATTGCCGCTTGCGAACGAAACTTTTATCTGGCTCATAACCGACAACGAACAGTACACAAGCGCAGGCTCGGCCATCGATCCGCTTTATCGGAAAATAGTCGGCGAAAAAAACATACGCGCCGCTTACCTGTTTCCTCTGCTCAAGGAAAACGGAAAGCCTATAGCCGCAGGGCAGACGGCGATGGTGATGTACCTGCTTCACTACTCGCCGCAGAATTCATCGCTCAACGTCAACTCCATCGCCGACGACGCGGGCCGGAAGATAAATAACGATCCGGTCACCTGGTTTCCCTTCGAGGAGCAGATTCATCTGGATCAATCGAACATAACCGTCAACGGTCAGGCGGCGCAGTTCGTCGATGGAAGGCTCGTGCTGCCCGCGCTCGCGGAAGGCCGACCGCCGCAGTTTACGATCAGATTCAAGCTTCGCTCGCAACTGCGCGGGCAGGAAATCACGAGCGGCAAGATAATCCGCCCTGCGGCTTTGATCGAACGCCTGCCCGCTGCGGTCGAGACGGAAGGCGATCAGGCTTCACTGCGCGCCAACGTTCTTCCGCCGACTCTCGCGCTCAAGTCGCGACAAAGATCGACGGGCGAATACACGGCTGAGATCAAAGCGGACAATCTGACTTTCCACGCGACCGGCTTCTGGAACGCGGTGTGGAATTCTGAAAGTCAATCGGTCGAAGCTGTCCTGCAAATGACGCCCGCGGACATTCAGACGCGAATGGACATTCAGGTAATCTCGCCGGTTAAAAACCTCGACGGAATTCAAAAGGTCGTGCGTCAGGGACAAAGCGGCAATAAACCGATCCGCGTGCCGGTGAAGTTTCAGATCGAATTCAATTCTCTGTGGCGTCGCGCTCTGATCGGGCTGATGGCTCTGATCGCGATGGGCGGGATGGCGGGACTGGCGGGACTGTTTCTCGTCAAGAGCAGCTATCAACTAATCACGCCCGAAGGCGAGCGCGGGCTGAGTCTGCCGCTCGTGGGAAGTCACCTGATTTTGATTGACGGGCGACCGGCGGCTCTCGTCAATCGCCGATTCGGAAAACTCAGCGTCGCCCCGCAGTCGGGATTTCTGCTCGACGGCTCTCCGCTCGCCCGCAGGCTTGATCGCGAGGGAGGCGATTTCCAGATCGAAAGCGAGCAGGATCATTTGCGGCGCAATTATTCGATAAGCCGCGCGCTTCCGGCTTCCAATCAGCCTGTGATGCGCGATGACATTCTCGATTGAAGGAGAGTATGAAAATCGGGAACCGCGCAAGCTAACAGCTTGCGCCACTTTTTCGGAGGAGTCGCCCGGTAGAACAGGCTGGCAGCCTGTTCACGCACTGAAAATATGAAAATTCGGGGAAACAGCAGGCTGGCAGCCTACTGTACATTTTCGGAGGAGCTATGAAACATAAAGCGACAGCGATAATCATTCTGACCTTGATCTTCATCTGCTCGTCGGAGGCCGAGGCCCAGAACAAATTTCAGAAGAAATCCATTCAGGTCACCTGGAGAGACGGGCGGGGCGATGCGTGGAGCGATCTCGATTGTCAGATGGCTATCCGCATCGATCCTCAGTACGCGGCCACGCTCAACGCTTCAGAGATAAGCTCGGACGACAATCCGCCGCTCGCTTACGCGATTGGAGAATGGCACTACTTCAGCCTCAAAAACGACGGCGCGAGAACCTATGCCGAGCCTGACGTGCTGGTCTATGCGGACAAGGCTGACCCGGTGACTTATCAGATCGAGTTGCAGAAGGACAAAAAGTCGCTTCCCTTCACTCAGGGAAGCACGAGCAAACTCGATGTGAGCAACGACTCGCCCAACCTCGATGTGGGAGTCGAGCAGGTCAACACCCCACAACTCAGAGACTGGCTCATAGTGGCCGGAGCGATCCTCGTCGGCGCGATACTGCTTTACGTGATCGTGTTCCGCTGGCTGTTTTCGGGACTGCTTTTCAATCGTCGCTGGGCCGTATCGAAGGCCGAGCATTTCACGTGGTCTTTGAGCCTGATACTGCTGCTCGCGCTGGGCGCGGTGATGACGCTTTTCTACAAACCGTTCGGCCCGCGGCTGGAAACGTGGCTCATCATCGGAGTGTTAGGAGCCTTCTGGTTCCTGCACGCCATAGTGTGGATGGTTTCGGGCAAGGAGCAGTCAGTGTAGGGAACAGGTGACAGGTGACAGGTGACGGAGAGGAAATCTCCGGGTCTGTTACCTGTCACCTCCTGACTCTCTAGACTCTCAAGACTCCATAGACTTTTACGGAGGAGGAGTAATCATGAGCGACCAGATAATCATACGCGGAAAAACTCAGGCGCAGGATATTCAGCAGGCTCCCGTCAAGCCTACTTTGATAATCGGACTCGGCGGATCGGGCGGCGATATACTGCTGAGGGTGCGCAAGCGGTTCTTTGAAAAGTACGGATCGCTTGCCCAGTTCCCCATCGTCTCTTACCTGTGGATAGACACCGACGCGACTGAAAAAGATGTGGGCGCGGGCGTATTCGCCGAACAGATAGCTTTCGCTCCGTCGGAAAAGATCATGGCGACGATGCCCGACACCACCAAAGTCACCAACGATCTCAATCAGTATCCGAACATCAAGCGATGGTTCTATCCGGGACTGAGCAAACTCAAGACGATGACCGAAGGCGCGGGACAGATTCGCGCTTACAGCCGACTCGGTTTTTATGAGCATTACACCGAGATTCGAAACACGATCCTCAACGCGGGCGCGCAGGTTCGCAACGTCGAGAACATCAAAACCGTCTACGACAGGCATCGGCTTCAGGCCAATCCGAACGACCTTCAGGCGTTCGTGGTCTTTTCGCTGGCCGGTGGGACGGGAAGCGGGATGTTCCTCGATCTGGCTTTTCTGGTCAAAGACATCTTTCGCGGAACCGCGCTCACTACTATCGGCTGCGTGTTGCTGCCCGGTCTGTTCAATCCGAACGAAGACCGCATCTTCGCAAACGGCTATGCCTCTCTCAAAGAGCTTGAGCATTACAGCTATGAGCATGACTTCGACGTGGAATGGCCCGACGGAGTGCTGCGTCGAATTCCCGGTCCTCCCTTCAACTACACATACATAATCGACCGCACGAATCACTCCAACAACGCCGTCGATTTCGCCACCCGCGAGATAGTTTTCAACATGGTGTCGGACAATCTGTTCAAGGACTTCACGCAAAGCGATTTCGCCGGATACAAGCGCGGCGTGCGGGTCAATCTGG
This sequence comes from Blastocatellia bacterium UBA7656, assembly GCA_002483445.1. Lineage (GTDB taxonomy): Bacteria > Acidobacteriota > Blastocatellia > UBA7656 > UBA7656 > UBA7656. The sequence continues at coordinate 41,586 of DLHY01000120.1, read as the reverse complement.
ATCAATATCTGGTCGATCTGTTCGCCTTCCGCCATCGCAATGCGAATGGCGACAGCATAATCGATCAGAAATTCATCACCCGCTTTTCCAGTTTCGGCATGGCTTCGATCACCGTCCCGGCAGACCGCATAGAGATGGCCTGCGCCTACAAGCTGGCGTCGGATGTCGTCGATCACTGGGGCAATCTGTCGGGCGGAGAATTCAACGCGGCGGTTCTCACCGATGTGGTGCTGCGCGAAGTGCTTCCGAAAGCGCGCATATACGAAGGGAATTTTTCGGCGCAGGGCCAGATAGAACAGCGGCGCGACATACAGAATTTCCTGCTCGACGATGGCCGTCGTCAGGGACAGAAAATTCATAACCTTCTGGCTCAGTCGATGGCGCAGACGGCGCGCGAGGTGCGCGAGAATGTCCATCTTCAAAAAGGGATGAGGCTTTCCCAATACCTGCGCGCGGCGGTCGAGCGGGAACTCGCCAAGCTTCGCTCTGACAAACAAGACCCGCAGCAGTGGGGAGATTATTCGCGGGCGATTCACTTCAACCGCGAAGAACTCGGCGAACAGGCCGAACTACTGCTTCACAGGGAAATCGCCGCGATCATAAACGAGCAGCATCAGAGCGTCGGCTACGCGATAGCTCTTCTCCGTCAGGTAGTGCATATACTGCGCGACGAACACCGCGAGTACATACCCAACTTCGAGCGGCTCCGCGATCAGGACATCAAGCGAGCCGAAGAAGGGAGAAGAAGGCTCGATCACCTGCTCGCCGAGATAGCGCATCACGAAGTCCGCTCCAATTTCGACGGGCGCAAAAACACCATTCTCAATTACGACATCAAGCGATTCGAGGAGACCGCCCCCGCTTATCTCAACTCGTTGATGCTCGTTCAGGTGCGCGGCGCGGCAAAAGACATCTGCGAAAGAATCATCGGCTATATCGGGCTTGCCGAAAAAACCGAAAGCGGAGAGATGATGACCGAAGGGATGATAGGCGAGCTTTACACGCTCGGCGGGCAGCTTGAAAACCTCAAGCGGCGGCTCACGACCAAGTACGAATTCTTCCGCCAGAAGACGACCAGCGATCTGTCGCTGATGCTCTACGAAGCGAGCGATATCGAAGACAGTTACATCCCGCGCTATCTGGGAACGGGCGAGAAGGCCAAAAAACAGATCGAATCCATAGGGGATCAGATTCTTCAGGAGCTTCAAACATCGGTAATCGATCTCCCACGGATAGTTCGACAAAGAGGGATCGACAAAGTGGAGCTTCAGATTCGCGATCTTGCGCGCAAGCCTTTTCAAACGATCAGAAAAGATTTCGACGTTCTTGAGACGCTTTACAAAAAGTATCCTTCGGACAACGACCGGGAATCGCAGGTGCGGTTCATTTACAACAAGGCGAAGTTCTGGCTGCACGGAGGGAGCCGCCCGCGCAGCTATCAGCTTTCGCCCGAACGTCACAAGATAATCGTGGGCATCCCGCAGGACTGCACCGATCCGATCAAGCTCGACGAATTCCGCAATTTGCTCAAGCAGAGAATCCCGCTGCCGGGCGACCCTGCCCTTTCCATTCAGCCGTTGCCTGATCGCTCGGAGATAGTTTTCTACAGCGAGGTCGGAGGCATCCCGATCAACTGGGCCGACCCGCTCGCCGAGTACCGTCAGAAATATCTTCATAAGCAGGGCGACGGCGAAGAGCTTCACACCGACGCCAACGAGATAAAGTTCAACGATCTCGTGGTGCTTGACGATCACGAGCGGGCAGAGCTTGAAGAGGCTCACGAATGTTTCCTGCTCGGCGTGATTTTCGGCGAGATACGGCCCGAAACGGATAATGCGGGTCGTGTTCTTTATGTCTGGTCTGAGCATATCGGACTGACCGGCAGTCTGAGACCTGTCAGGCTCGGAATAGAGATGCGCGCGCTTGCTGAACTGATAAGCAAGAAATCGACTCGCGATACGCTTCTCTCCCGCACGCGCGATCACGTCAATCAGGTTCGCAAAGACTGGGAGAGGCTGGCGCAGTTCAACGCGCTGCTCGGTTGGTACTACGACGAGGTCTATCCCGCGACGAGAGTGCAGGGGGCCGACGGCGCGGAGCATATAGAGCAGTCGAACGCCTGCCGCGCCGTTTACCGTCAGCTTCAATCGATCAAAGAGCTTCTTGAGGCATGGGAGCGCACACAGCCGGGAACGATAAAGCCGTTCATCGAGCGGACGAAGCAGTGCCGCGATGCGCTCGATGCTTTCGCGCCGCGATTGATCGACGGTAAGCGCGCATTCAGAAGCGCGCAGGCCGAGGCGCAGGCATCGATGATCAGCGGGTGATTCAGTTTTCAGTTTTCAGTTTTCAGTTTTCAGTTTTCGGAGGCGGGCGCGGATGAGTCTCGCGCCTGCCATCCGTCTCGGGTAGATCACGAGCGGGAGGAGTCATTCACGTCGTTTTCAACGACGCCCTGAAATGATGAAGAACTGAAAACTGAAAACTGTTTGCCGGAGGAGGTCTTTATGGCTTCGAACAGATTCGCGTTGAAGATTCTGGGTCTTGAGGCTCTGGGGCTGGCGGCGCTTGGAGGTCTGGCTTTTTTGTATGCCAGTTCGCAGGAGGCTTACACGCCGCCTCCTCCTCCTCAGCGCGCAGCGAGGCCCGCGGCCAATCAACAGGACGCCGCCGTTTTCGTCCCGCAGTATCAGAAAGACGCTCAGTCGGTCGCCGATCTCGCGCGGATGATAAACGCCTCGCAGGGGATCGATCTTATAACCTTCGTCATCGATACATCGGGCAGCATGGTGGATGATCGCCAGGAACTGCGCGACTCGATCAAGAAAGTCATCGAGCGAAACCGGGGCCGGAAATTCGAGGTCATAAACTTTTCCGACACCGCGCAGGCAACAGGCGATCCGACGCGCGACCTTGCGGAGTTGCAGCAGAGAATAGATCAGGCTCCCGATCTCGGAACGAGTGAAAACAGTCTGCTCGCTCTGCGAACGGCAGCCGAACGGGCGCAGGGCAAGTACCGTCGTCCGCTCATCGTGCTGATGACCGACGCCGCGCCCAACGACGGGAGGAATGCTCAGAGTCAGGTCACTCTCGATGAGGCGGCAACGGCGCTCAACTCGGCCAACGCCCATCTTTACATCTGGGCCGCTTTCGATCAGAACGAATATCAAAGCGCCGGGTCAGCCGCCACCAGCGATGACTATCGCCAGTTGGTCGCGAAGCTCAAGGCCGGGGGGCAGATTTATCTGGTCAAACGACAGGGATTCGACCCGAACTGGTTTCAGCAGCTTGGGAAGTAGATATGAGATTGTGTCACAACTGCGGGCAGGCTCTCGAACGAGGGGTCATCTATTGCACCGATTGCGGCGCTCCGGTTCCGCTTCAGCCTACTGAGGCGATGGGAGCCTCGGCGCAAAAAGAAATTTTCTCTTCGACTGAGCCTCTCGCTTCGCCTCAGCCAAAAGCGGACGATCACCAATCTGCCTTGCCTCCGATTCCGCCGGCTCCATCCTTTTCGCCGATTGATGATTTTCTTCCGCCGCCGCTCGCACCTCCGCGGCGCGGATCGAAACGCGCTCCTGTAATCATCGCCTCTCTGATCGTGCTGGCTCTTGCCGCTCTTGCGGCAGCATTGATGCTCTCATCATCGAACAAGCCTCCCGTTCTCGATCCCATAGAAGTGAGCGCGGCCCTCGTTCAGACGGGAGAGACTGTCACGCTGACGGCTCGCGCCAGAGATGCAGACGGAGACGCGCTCAACTATCAATGGTCGTCTTCTGCCGGAGAAATTCGCGGCAACGGCGATACGGTCACGCTCGACACGTCAGCAGTCGATGCTTCATCGGGCCGCGCTGATGTAAGAGTCACGCTCACGGTGAGCGACGGGCGAGGCGGTTCCGTTTCTACGGATCGCCCCGTCACAGTCATGCCAGTCACAGTTATAAATACTTCTCCAACCACTGCGCTGCCGATGACTCTTGATCTCGAAGCCGATCATAAATCGGCGACAGCAGGAGAGACGATCAACCTTCGCGCAAGCGTAGCCAATCGCGATCCCGCGCAGATGACTTATGAGTGGAAGACCTCAGCCGGAACGCTGCAAACCAACGGGCCGAGGGCTTCGCTCGAAACCTCTTCGATACAGATGAGCGGAAGCTCGAAAAAAATCACGGTCACTCTCACGGTGCGCGACTCGAATCAGGAGTCCCGAACTGATTCTGAAATTATCAACCTCGTTGCCGCGCAGCCCGCCAACTGGCCCCCTTCGGTGACACTTCGCGCGTCCCGCTCGGCTGTCTATCAGGGCGATGATGTCGAGATTACAGCCGACGCTGCGGATCGCGACGGCGACACGCTGACTTACGTGTGGAATACCTCTCACGGGCAACTGACGGGAAGCGGCAATCGGATGACGCTCAAAACCTGGGCCATAGCTCCGGGACAGGTGGAAGTATGGGCGACTGTCGCAGACGGGCGCGGAGAGTCGGCGACTGACAAAATCACTGTCTCGGTCGTCGCCCGTCCGAATCGTCCGCCTGTAATAAATGGCATCACTGCCGACAGAGCCAGAGTCGATGCGGGCCAGAGGGTGGCTTTGACGGCGCGAGTCTCGGACCCGGAAAGCGATTCGCTCGACTATATCTGGAAATCGTCTGCGGGAGAGATTCGCGGCAATGGCGAGAGAGCCACGCTCGACACTTCGACCATTGATATCGATTCAGGCTCTCTTCAGGTGACGGTGAGTCTCACGGTTAGGGATCAGAACGGCGGCGCGGCGACCGACAGCGCGTTCGTGACCGTCGTGAGGGAAAGAATAGCAGAGCCGCCGAGAGCAGGGCCTCTGAGCGTGACGGCGCAGGAGGAAGGCGAAAACATAATCATCACTCTAACGGGTCGGGCAGGCAGGCCGACTTCTTCATCCGGCACGATCACCGTCTTTTATGCAGGGCCGGGGAACGCAGGGGCGACAGGTATGCTGCCCGCCTCGCCCGTGCTGCTCGACTTCGGTGCGATGAGAAATTTATCTAAAGATCGAATCTCGTTTGCGGAGACTCCCGGCCCGTCGAATCGATATTCGCGGATGAGGATTCGCATACGGCCAAAGAACAGGAAAGAGACGGTTCAGTTCACCATAAACTGGACTATTCGATAAAGGAGGATTTATGCAAGGAAGGAAAACTTTGAGCATAGCGTTGATCGCCTGCGCGGTCATCTCGATCCCTGCGGGCGGGCGCTCTCAGGAAGGGATTTCCATTCCTGGGGGCGCGATCTTCCGTCTTGAGCTTCTTTCTCCGATCAGCACTGAAAAAAACAAGAAGGGGGACGAGTTCAACTGCCGTGTGCTTGAGCCTCAGGAGTTCGAGGGCGCGATAGTGACGGGTCACATCTCGAAACTAAAAGCGTCGGGCAAAGCGAACAAGCGATCTGAAATCGCGCTCGACTTCGACCGCATCACCATCAACGAGCGCGAGGGCCGCTTCGAGGCCGAAGTCACTGAAGTCTATGAAGTGACTGATGCCTCGAACGAAGGCCGGGCCGATGAGGAAGGAACGGTCAAAGGTAAGTCCGTTCGAAAGCGCGCCATCAAGGCCAGCATAGCAGGCGCGGTTATCGGCGGGATAATCGGCGGGCTGCTCGGAGGAGGGAAAGGCGCTGCCGCAGGCGCGGCGATAGGCGCGGGCGCGGGCCTTGCGACGACTCTTTCCATAGACGCGCCGGGACTTGAGTTCAATGCCGGGTCTCAGTTCGCTGTCAAAACCAGGGGCCGTTCCCGATGAACGGCGATCATTCGATACAGGGAGGATACTATGATCATCTGCAACAACTGTGGAACAGATGTCGCTGACGGGATGCGTTTTTGCGTCGAATGCGGCGAGGCGATTCCCGGCGCAGTGAGTTTCACTCCGCCGCCTGATCAGTCTACATTCGCCTACGGACGAGGCGGGGCGGCTCCTGCCCGCGCGCCTTTGCCAGATATGGTGACAGGCCCGCCGCCGATAATTGACGCGCAGCCCTTTGTGCCGCCTTCGGCCATCACCGCTCCGATTCAGGCTCCGAGAGGTAACAAAGCGATAGTCGGACTCCTCGGCATAGTGGCGATGGTGGCAATCGCAATCGCGGTTTATTTCGCGCTGAGGGATACTCCCGAATCGAGATTAGCCAGAGCGATGAACAATTCGGTGGCAAGCAACAGGCTCGTGGCGATGACCGATGGCGACGATGCCTACTCGTACTACAAACAACTCAGAGCGATTGATCCGACTCACAGCGCGCTCAAAGACATCGCGCCCAAAGTCCTGACGCAACTGAAGAGCATGGGCGAGGATGTCTTTCGTAGAAAAATGGCCGTTATGGTCGAGTCTCTGACAACCGAAGACTGGATGAAAACCATGCGCGCTTACGAATGGGCGAACGCGCTGGAACCCGGCGACAAGCAGATCGAAGCCAGATGGAAATTCGCCGAAGCTGAAACGGCAAAACTTCAGGGCAGAAAAGATGACGCCGACCGCGGTTTTGCCGCCGCCGCGCGACTCAACCCAGGCTGGGCATTGCCTCAAAACAGCCTGGGGCTGCTGCGTATGGAAAGCAAGCGGTACGCGGAATCGATTCCCTACCTTCAGAAAGCCATCGATCTTCAGTCGAACTGGGAAATCCCATACAACAACATGGGTACAGCCTACTTCTACCAGAAGAATTACGACACGGCTGAAAGCTGGTATCAAAGAGCCTCGCAGATGAACCCTCGATGGGCGCGGCCTCATTTCTGGCTGGGATCGATTTACGAATATCGAAAATGGTATCAGATGGCCATCGATGAGTATGAAACGGCATTGAGCCTCGGCTCGGATCATCTGCCCGCTGATGCCGACGCGGTGCGCAAACGAATAGACAGGCTTCGACCGTTGATCCAATAGGAGCGAAATGAAAGAGCCTCGATTCACCAAACGAACTCAGGTCTACCGCAGAGAGCCGCTTCGTGATGATTCACGAAAACGGCTCATACTTTGGGGCGTCGTGGTCGCTGCTTTGGGCGCGGCCCTCGGTCTCAGCCTCTTGTGGATAAAACAAAACCTGACCGAGCATTTCGATATTCTCATCGTCAACGGTCTGGTCATCGATGGGACGGGAGCCGAAAGGCGAATGGAAACGATAGGAATACGTGAGGGCAGGATAGTGCCGGTCGAATGGCCTATGTTTGCCGAAGCCGACAAAACCATCGATGCTGAAGGTATGGTGGTCGCGCCCGGATTCATAGACGTTCACACTCATATAGAGGGGAACGTGAGCGGCTCTCGCCGCGACAGCCCTCTTGCCGCGCCGAACTTCATATCGCAGGGCGTCACCACCATCATCACAGGCAACTGCGGCAGGTCTGCGCCGTCGCTTTCGGACTTCTTCAATCAGTTGCAGCAGCGGGGCGTCGAGGTCAATGTCGCTTCGCTTGTGGGACATAACACGATTCGCAGAAAGGTCATGGGCGAAGAGGCGCGAGCGCCAACCGACGAAGAACTCAAAGAGATGCGCGCGCTCGTCAAGCGCGCGATGCTCGATGGCGCGTTTGGCCTATCGACCGGGCTTGAGTATACGCCGGGCGCGTTTGCCGAGGAGGAAGAAATCAGCGCGCTCGTCGATGTGGCCGCGCGCTATCACGGCATCTACGCGACGCACATGCGCGATGAAGGGAATGACGTTCTGGAATCAATCAAAGAGGCTCTCAGAGTGGCCCGCGAGACTAAAGCCCCTTTGCAGATTTCTCATCTGAAGTGGCGCGGGCGCATCAACTGGGGCCACTCAGAGCGACTCACCGGGCTCATTGCCGAGGCTCAGAAGTCAGGCGTGAAGGTCAGCTATGACGTTTATCCTTACACGGCGTCAAGCACATCTCTCGACATACTGATACCGAAAAGCGCGCGCGAGGGAGGCAGCGCGAAACTGCGCGAAAGGTTAGCGGGCCGGGACAGCCGCGCTCAGATAATCGAAGGCACACTGGCGCAGATGAGAAGCGAGGGATGGGAAGATTTTTCTTTCGCGCGAGTGGCCCATTGCGATTTCGCCCCTGAGTTCAACGGCCTGTCGCTCCCTCAGATCACCGCATTGCTCCATCAAAAGAAAATTTCTCCGTCAGCGGCAGTACCGCCGCCGGTCGAAGCCAAACAGGAAACAGCGGACGACCCGACCGGAGATGAAAAGCAGGTTGAAAAGAAGATGGAAGAGAAAAAGGAAGTAGCCGGTGAACAGAAAGATGAAAAGCGGGTTGAAACAAAGATCGAAGAGAGAAAGGAAATAGCTGCTGAAGAGAAAGAAGAAAAGCCCGAACAGAGTGATAAACGGAAAGTGCCGAGCCTTGTGCAAAAGGAAGGCGAGCCGCCGAAAAAGGAAGGAGCCAACAGCGAGGTGAAGAAGGAAGAAACCAGCAAGGCGACAGCAGAGAAACCTGAACCGGGCGGCGAGAAAAAGAAATCGAAGTCTGCCGCGAAAAAACCATCGACGGCAGTGAAGAAGAAATCGAGCGGACAGAAAAGCAAAGTCGCAACGGCAAAGCGGAATGCAGGCAATCAGAAAAACAAAGCGGCGACAGTCGGACAGAAGTCAGGCAAAAGCGAATCGACGAAGTCAGAACAAAGCGACAGCAGAAAGGAACAAGCATTCGATTCTGCGAGCGCGCGGAATCAGGCTGAGGCTATATGTTATCTGGCCGCGAGAGGCGGGGCGCAGATGATCTACGAGAACATGAGCGAGGATGATGTAATCAGCCTGCTGCGATCTCCCGATTGTATGCTCGGTTCGGACAGCGGCATTCGCACAGGCGACGGGCGTCCGCATCCTCGCGGCTATGGATCAGCGCCGCGGATGATAAGAGAATACGCAATGAAGCGGGCAGTAATTTCTCTTGAAGAAGCCATCAGAAGGATGACCTCGCTGCCTGCCGACACATTCGGCATCAAGGATAGAGGCAGGATCGCGCCCGGTTTCCGGGCGGACATCGTGATATTCGATCCTTCTGCCATAAAAGATCGGGCCACTTATGAAGACCCTTTTCAAAGCCCCGATGGAATCCTGTTCGTGCTGGTCAACGGACGTGTGGCGCGCGAGCGCGGGCAAAGCATCGCGCTCAACGCGGGCCGCGTCATCCGGCGAGAATTCGAGTAAGGAGGAAACATGCGTTGTCCATCATGCGGAACTGAGAATACCGCAAACAGAAAGTTCTGCGGAATATGCGGACATAACCTGCAGCAACCGACGGGCGGGTTCGAGCCGACTACCGGGCCTGTCTATCAGGCGGGAACCGATTATGGCCCGACGAGCGCGCCGCCCATGTTCGCAGAACCGCCTCCCCTTCGCAGGAAATACAAAGCTCTGCGAGTGATCGCGGTGGTCTACAAGGTTCTGGCTTTCATCGCCGGTCTGGTCTTTGGTCTGCTGGCTCTCGTCTCACTGTTTGCCGGATTGAGCGCAAGCTCAAGGCGAAGCGGTTTCGATATAGGCCCGACAGCAGTATTCGGAGGTCTGATAGGAGCCTTCATCTTCGCCTTCATAGGCGCGCTCTGGTTCATCACATTCTATGCCGCAGCCGAATGGATTTACGTCTTTCTCGACATAGAAGAAAACACTCGCGCCACCCGGACGCTGCTCTCTCGGCGGCAGGGCGAATGATTTTGAAACGATCAGCTTCGAGATAGTTCTCTTTTCATACCCCAAATCGTGCAGCCTCATCCGAAAGCAGGCGGCTCGAAGTATGGGAGTATTCCACGACTTCAAAGCAACCGCTTATATTTCAATGATTAAAGGCTCGGCTCGTTTCCCTCTTCCAATGGCACGCGGTTCGCCCTTATTGCCGACGTACTTTTTGATAAATGATTCAGGGGGAATTGAAAAATGGCAACCAGCGCGTTACCAATTCAGGATGCCGGAGTGATGACGGCCCTTTCCGGCGATAGCATGAGCGGATTTGATGAGCTTTATCGCAAGCACTATCGCAGAGTTTATTCTATATGCCTCCGCATGACCGGCAATATAGCCGAAGCTGAAGACCTCACGCAGGAAGTCTTCATTCAACTCAACCGCAAACTCTCTTCATTTCGCGGCGAGTCGGCTTTTACCACCTGGCTTCATCGATTGACGGTCAATCAGGTGTTGATGCACTTCCGCAAACGCTCGGTCAAAAGCGAACTGACGACCGAAGACGGCGAGATGCCCGACTCCGTCGATCCAGATACGATCAATCCTGAATCGATGCCCATCATAGACCGCATAGCTATTGAGATAGCCATAGCTCAACTCCCTCCGGGCTACAGAACAGTATTCGTACTTCACGACGTTGAAGGCTACGAGCATGAAGAGATCGCTCGCATACTCAGGTGCAGCGCAGGCACTTCGAAATCGCAACTGCACAAGGCCCGATTGAAATTGCGCCGCCTGCTTCGTCAGCGTGCCAAAGCCGCTTGAACCGACTGATTACTTCCTCCAAGGTGCTTCCTTCAAAGGCTGGAGGTCTCGCAACCTCCAGCCTTAAATTTTTCTTACAACTCAGTTTCCGCGCTCAAAACTCTACCCTTTGCAACTCTCCATCTGTTAGCATGGGCTGGCTCTGAGGGAAAAGAGTGGAGGCGGATCAAACCAGAACAGACATGAATGATGACTTCGCCCGCCGCGAAGACCGTGAACTTGTGGCCGCCTGTCTCGAAGGTCACCATCAGGCGTGGGAAGCGCTCATCACGCGCTATCAGCGACTAATCTATTCCATCCCCGTCAAGGCGAGGCTATCGCCCGATGACTCAGCCGATATTTTTCAATCCGTCTGCCTCAAACTGCTTGAAAGCCTCTCGGCTCTGCGCGATCACGAAAAGATAGTCTCGTGGCTCATCACCACGACGACCCGCGAGTGCTGGAGAGTCGCAAACCGGCAGCGACGCGATAATCCTTCAGACAGCCACGGCAGGGATGAAGACTCGGATCACTCGCTGGAAATTCCCGACCGCGTGCCGCTGGCGGATGAGCAGTTGCAGGAACTTCAGCAGCAGCAGATAGTCCGCGATTCGATAGCCGCCCTGCCCGAAAGATGCTCCAAGTTGATTCGAATGCTTTTTTATCAGAAAGATGAACTGAGCTACGCCGACATAGCAAGCCGCATAAAAATCCCCGTCTCTTCAATCGGGCCGACGCGCGCCCGCTGCCTCGAAAAGCTCAAAAAAATTCTCGCCGACAAGCTCTAAAGTATGTATTTTCCACCCGCTTCTCTTCTCTACCAGAGTGTCCTCCCCTTACGAGAGAAGGAGATTAGAGAATGAAAAAAATAACAAGCATATTGACAGCCACATTCCTGATTTGGGGACTGCTTCTGTCCATACCCGTCACTACGGAAGCAGGACAGTCCAGAGTCAAAGGCGCCATTAGATCAGTAGACCTCAATCGCGGACTCGTCACCATAGCCAAACGCGAAGGCGAACCCGTAACCCTCAACGTCACAGACCGAACTGAAATAACCCGCAACGGCCAGCCCGCCCGACTTCACGACCTGATGGCCGGAGATAAAGCCACTGCTAAATATGATTCCCGTTCGCTCGCCGCCTCGAAGATCGATGCGCGCGGAGAGGAACGCGCGCCGCTGGCGAGAGTAGACGGAACCTTCAGCGGGGTCGATGCTTCATCAAGCACTGTTGTTATAAATCCCCTTGCCGAAAGCGAGCCGGTGAGACTCACAATCACATCGGCAACCGCGCTCACGCTCGACCAAAGGCCCGCATCGCTTGAGGAGATGGCTTCCGGCTTCGGCGTCGTCGCGCTCCGACGCGAAGGCTCGACGGAAGCCGTGTCAGTGAGCGCGGAATCTCTCGCCGAAATACGCGGAGTGATTCGCGCCGTCAACGCGGAAGAGAAAACAGTTGCTATCGATCCGCTCTCAGGCGATGCTCTCGTCACGCTCAACGTGGTCGAAGGCACCTTCATCGGACTCAATGGAAGGCCCGCGACTCTATCTGATCTCGCGGCAGGTTATCACGTCCGGGCAAGCTTCGACGAGAGCAGCCATAACGCTCGAAGGATAGATGCCGCTTCCCTGCTCGAAATACTCGGCCATATCAGAGCGGTGAATCTGGAAAGAGCGACCGTCACAATCGCTCCGCTCACGGATTCAGCAGCGGTCGAATTGCAGGTCGTCCATTCTACCCAGATAACGATCAATGGCGAGGCGGCTTCGCTTGATCGTTTGCAGGCGGGAATGTCCGCGAGAGCCGTTTACAACCTCGCCTCTCTGGTTGCTGAAAGAATCGATGCGAGGACTGAAGGCTCGACAGATTGCACAGTCGTCGGCGTGACGGGCGAGATCACGCGCGTCGAGGTGGAAGCCAAAACGCTCACAATTGACCCACAGGGCGATGACCCTCAAGTGACGCTCAATATAACCGAGCGCACTGAAATCACGCTCAATGGTCGCCCCGCGCGACTCTCTGAACTGTTGCCCGGAATGAAAGTCGGCGCGAGGTTCTGCCGCGAAACTCTCAACGCTCTCGGAGTGGCGGCGCGCGACGGTGGCGACGAATGCACCGTAGTCGCAGTCGAAGGCGCGGTTGCGCGAGTTCACCTCGACACCAGCACGCTGGTTGTCGCGCTTGCAAACGGCGAGCTTGCGACTTTGAATGTGACTCCCCGGACTGAAATCACGCTCAACGGTCAGCCTGCGAGACTCTCTGATTTGCAGGCAGGCATGAGAGTTCACGCGCGAGTGTGCCGCGAGACTTCCGTCGCGCTGTTCATCGCTGCGACGAGCGCAGAGGAATGCACCGTCGCGGGTGTGAGCGGAGAAGTAGAGCGCGTGGATGTGGAAGGCCAACATCTTGCAATCGACCCGGAAGGCGAAGGCGATCACTTGACGCTCAACATCACCAATCGCACTGAGATCGCGCTCGACGGTCGCCCTGCCCGACTCGCTGACCTGCAACCGGGAATGAAAGTGACCGCGCGATTCTGCCGCGAGAGCCTCGACGCCCTGGCTGTCATAGCGACGAGCCGTGACGAGTGTCAGGTCGAAGGAGTTCAGGGAGAAATCACGCGCATAGACCTCGATGCGAAAATGGTGGCGATAACGCCACTCGGCAGCAGCGAGGCAGTTGTACTCAACGTCGTCGAGCGGACTGAGATCACTATTGATGGCCGTCCGGCGCGACTCAATGATCTTAGAGTCGGGATGAGAGCGGCTGTGCGGTTCTGCCGCGACACGAAGAACGCGCTCGCCATCGCCGCGTTGAGCGGAGGCGGAGATTGCACAGCAGCAGGCGTCGAAGGCGCGATTGCTCGTGTCGGCATCGAGGATGGCAAACTCGTAATCGCCACGTCGGGCGGCGAACAGGTCACGCTCAACATCACCAATCGGACCGAAATCACTCTCGATGGTCGCCCTGCGCGTCTCGCCGATTTGCAGCAGGGGATGAGAGCGGCGGCCCGGTTCTGTCGTGAGACATCTGAGGCGCTGGCCGTTGTCGCGTTGAGCGGAGGCGGAGATTGCACCATCGCGCGAGTCGAAGGCGCGATTGCCCGCCTCGATGTCGAAGGTCACAGCGTCACGATCGTGACTGCAAGCGGCGAGCAGGTGACTTTGAACGTGACCAACAGCACTGAAATAAAAATCAACGATCAGCCTGCCCGATTGCAAGACCTGCTGGCAGGCATGAAGGTTGAAGCGAGGTTCTGCCGCGAAACTCTGAACGCATTGGCGATTCAGGCGACGCGGCGATAGGGTAAAATAAAACCGGGCGCTCGGTCATCGTGGCCGAGCGCCCGCTCGGATCGAAGCAAGGCGCGACTTGCGCTGCAACAACAGGAGTGAGAAACAAAATGAATTGCCCCATATTTGAAAAACTCATTGATTACCTCGACGGCCAGATCGCCAGCGCCGAGGCCGGTTTCGTCAAAACGCATCTCGAAGGGTGTGAGCGGTGCGCGGCGGTCGGACAATGGTATGAGAAAGTCCGAACGATTGCCGCAAGCGACGATATGATAGAGCCGCCCTCGTGGGTCGCCCGACGCGCGATCAGGCTCTTTGAAACGCGACGCTCTCAGTCAGGTCTGAAAGAAAAACTCGGACGACTGGTCGCGTCGCTCATATTCGACTCTCAGGCTCAACCGGCAGTGGCGGGAGTTCGCTCGACCGAGACTATGAATCGTCAGTTGCTCTATGAGGCGGACAACTACAGCATCGATGTGCAGATCAGCCTGTCGGAAGAGCCGCGCGCAGGTCTGGTGGGACAGATTCTCCGCAAGGACGATACCGAGTTCGAATCCGTCTCGCGCATTCCGCTCGATCTCATCCGCGAAGGCGAGACCGTGCGCTCGACTTTGACGAGCGAGACCGGAGAATTCAGCATCAACGAAGTCGATTTCGGGGAATATGATTTGAGGATCGATCTCGTGGACGTGAGCATAACTGTCGCCGGACTTCCCGTCGCGCAGTTGAACTGACGACCGGAAATAAAGTCGAGCATAAGAACTGTAGCGCGGGCGTGTCTTGCGCTACATCGGTTTTTTTAAGAGCGATAAACGTGAGCAGCACACTGGCAGACAAACTGATGAGCGCCGAAAGCGCCGATGCCTTCCTTCATGAGCAGGGCGGGCGCATCGAATGGCAACAGATGGCCGCGCTCAAAGCGGAAGTGGATCGACTGGTCGGCTGCGATCTCAATGCAGCGGGTCGATTAGTCGACCGAACGGAGCAACTGGCTGATCTCGTCGGCGATCCTGTGTCTAAAGCTTTCGCTCAGGCGAGTCGCGGTCGCGCATTGAGTTACACTGGTCATCACGCCGAGGCCAGCGCGCTTTACGACCTTGCGATAAGCGCGATGCGCGCGGCCAGACTTTCGCGGGAAGCGGCCTTCATACAGATGCAGCAGTTGACCGAACTTGTGCTTCTGGCGCGATACGATGACGCGCTTCGCGCCTCGCGCGCTGTTCGCCGCGCGCTGGCGGGCGGAGATGCGGTTCATCTCGCGCAGTTCGAAACCAATGTCGGCCATATTCACTACCGCCGCGACCATTATAAAAAAGCTCTCGAACATT
Organism: Blastocatellia bacterium UBA7656; assembly: GCA_002483445.1. Lineage (GTDB taxonomy): Bacteria > Acidobacteriota > Blastocatellia > UBA7656 > UBA7656 > UBA7656. The sequence continues at coordinate 26,538 of DLHY01000120.1, read as the reverse complement.
ATGACCGGGCGAGAGAGATTTTCTCTCAATCCGGCGACGACTCCATGCGAGCGATGGTCGATTTCAGCCGCTCGAATATATTCACTGACACGGATCGCCCCGATGAAGCTATGCTGCTGCTCGACAGCGCCGCCGACGTGTGGGATAGAACAGGACAATTTCTGCACGCTGCGGGCGCGCGTTTTCATAAAGCCTATCTCCAATTCCTGCGAGGCAGCTACAACGTCGCGCTGACGACTTACTATCAGGCGCGCGATCAACTGGCTCAACTCGGAAGCCCTCAACTGGTCGCAAGCTGTAATCTGGAAATAGCCGAAATACTGCTTGCGCTCAATGCGTTCGATGACGCGATTGAAAGCGCGGCTCAGGCTCACGCGAGTTTCTCCGAGTTGGGGATGATTTACGATTCAGCCAAAGCCGCCCTGGTGGGAGCGATTGCGGCTATGGGATCGCGCAAATTCGAGCAGGCGGCGAGCGGATTGAAAGAGGCTCGCGCGGTGTTCGACCGAACCGGCAACACAACTTTCACGGCGCTCACCGACAGTTATCTTGCGGAACTCGCGCTCAGGGACGGTGATGGAGCAACGGCTTTGCGCCGCGGAGCAGCCGCTCTTCGCGTATTCGCCCGACAAAAATTGCCGATCAAATCCGCATACTCACGACTCATCATTGCGCGGGCGGCTTATGAAACGGGCGACCTGCCGAAAGCGGCGCGGATGGCGCGGGCCGCTTTGCGAGGGGTGGAAGGTTCATTCGCTTCCGCTCTGGTTTATCAATGCCATCACCTCCTGGGGCGCATAGAGCGAGATCGCGGACGGCGTAAGTTCGCTCTGGAAAGCTTTCGCCACGCAGCCGAAGTCATCGAGCGAATGCGCGGCGGAATAATATCGGATGAATTCAAGGCCACCTTTCTGCGCGACAAGATGGAAGTCTATGAAGACGCCATCAGCGCGTGTCTCGATGAAGAAAGCGAGGCTTTGATCGAAGAAGCTTTCCGGCTGGTCGAGTCATCGAAATCCCGCGCGCTCGCCGACCTGTTGGCGCGATATCTGCGCGAAGCCATGCCCGACAACTCGACAACAGAACGAAGCCCGGAAGCCGAAACCAGAGCGCGGCTCCTCAAACTGATCGAAGACCTCAACTGGTACAACTCTCGCGCCGGACTCGAAGACGATAAAGGCAATCAGCGCAACGCGACTGTTGCCGACCGCTACCGGCGGGAAGTGAGCCGCTGCGAAAAACAGATCGCGCAACTTTTCAGCCGCCTCGAATCGGAAGGCTCGGCTTTCGCCGAGATTCAACTGATGCAGGCGGCCTCGGCCCGTGACCTGCAATCGGCTCTGGAAGCCGATGAGACGGCAATCGAATATTTCATCACCGGAGATGAAATATCGGCCTTCGTCGCCACGCGCGAGCGAGTGCGCCTCGCCCGCGGGATCGCTTCCCGACGCGCGGTCGAGCAGTTGCTCGCTGCTTTCAGGTTTCAGATAGAAAAATTCAACTTAGGTTCCCGCTATGTCGATTCGTACCTGGGCCAGTTGAAGCGGGCGACTGATGATTATCTTGCGCGACTAGGCTCGATGGTTTTCGCGCCGCTTGCGCCGATGATCGAAAACGAGCGCGTCATAGTCATACCTCACGGCGCTTTGCATTATGTTCCTTTTCACGCGCTGCGCGATGGCGGCCGATATCTCGTAGACCGTTTCGAGATTTCTTACGCCCCCAGCGCGGCGGTTCTCAAGCTCTGTCGCGCCCGTCGCAATCAAAGAAACGGATCGCCGGGCCGATTGATCGCGCTGGGCGTGACACATCGCGACACCCCTCACATAGCCGATGAGATACGCGCGCTCGGATCGCTCTTTCCCGATTCAGTCACTCTGACGGGCGATGACGCGACGCGAGAGAATCTTTTCCGGTTCGCGCCCGATGCGCGGTTTCTGCACCTCGCTTCGCACGGTTATTTTCGTCGTGACAATCCGATGTTCTCGTTTTTGAAGCTGGCCGATTCGCCCCTGAATTTTTACAGCCTGCTCGATCTGCGACTTGAGGCCGAGATGGTCACGCTTTCGGCCTGTCACACGGGCGTCAACATGGTGTTTCCGGGCGATGAGCTTCACGGATTGATGCGCGGATTTTTGTACGCCGGCGCTCCTTCGCTCGTGGCAAGTCTTTGGGCCGTAAGCGACACTTCAACCGCCGAGCTTATGCGCGAGATGTATCGCCTGATAAGCCTGGGCGAGAGCAAAAGAAGCGCGCTCAGAAAGGCGCAACTGAAAATCAGGGATGATTACGGACATCCTTATTACTGGGCGCCGTTCGTGCTGATGGGAAATCCCATATAAGTCTTTCGGCACGTGTCTTGCAGCTTTATGATTGAATGGGGGTTTGAGTTTCAAAAAGTGGAGTTTTCACCATTAGCAGTGAGGAATAATATTATGAAGCTGAAAAAAGCTTTTCTGATCGTAAGCCTTGCCGTCACCCTTACGGTTTCACTTCCATCGGGCGCGCAGAGTCAGGAGCCTCCGCGCCAGTACCGAAAAGGCGAAGTAGTGGTAGAGATCGAGCCGGGCGCATCGATTGATGACGTCAATGCGCGAATCAGGACGACCACGAAGCAGCGGCTCTACGGGACGAATTTTTATCTGCTGCGCACCCCGAATGGAAAAAAGGAAACCAAGTTTCGCAAGAAGCTTGAGCGCGACCCTGACGTTTTGAGCGCGTCGCTCAACCCGACTGTCACCAACGTGGTCGCCTTCGCGCGAACGATTTTCGGATTCCCCGACGGCTTTGCCACTCCGGGAAAAACTCAGGCTGATTTTCGAGGACAGCAGCAGCTATTCGATCTCCTCCAACTCGCTCAGGTGCGCGCGCGATCTATGGGCAAGGGCGCGGTCGTCGCCATCATCGATACGGGGGTCAACTTCAATCATCAGGCGCTTCAGCCGCATCTCTGGATAGACGACCGACCCAAAGCCGACATCGCGGGCGACGGAATAGATAACGATGAAGACGGCCTGATTGATGATTTTCGCGGATGGGACTTTTACAGCAATGACAACGATCCGAGCGAGGTGTCGGGCGACCCGAGAGAAACCGTCGCGGGACACGGCACATTCATCGCCGGACTGATAGCTCTGGTGGCTCCCGAATGCCGGATAATGCCGATTCGCGCTTTCCCTCCCGACGGAGTGACCGACGAATTCAATATCGCTTCGGCCATCAAGTACGCGGCAGACAACGGCGCTAATATTATCAATCTCAGCTTCGGCTCGAATATAGTCTCTCCGCTGCTCACCGACGCTATCAACTATGCTCGTGATCGCGGCGCGGTGATGGTGGCGGCTTCGGGAAACGAGAATTCCGAATCCCCGCAGTATCCTTCCTCTTCGCCCGACGTGATGGGAGTGTCGGCAACTGATCTTTCAGACCATCGCGCGCCGTTTTCAAACTTCGGCCCGCATATCGATATATCCGCTCCGGGAGTTCAACTCATCAGTTCATACATAGGCGACAGCGGGTCGGAATATGCGATGTGGAGCGGAACATCTTTCGCCGCGCCGTTCGCCGTCGCCGAAGCCGCGCTCATTTATTCGCTCGACCCTGAGCATCCCGACATCAGAAAAGCCATCGAAGATACTGCCTTCTTCATCGATGATAAAAATCCCGGCTATCAGGGCAGGCTCGGACGCGGGCGGGTGAATCTGCTTCGCGCGCTCGAATGCCTCAACACCGATTGCACCCGGCCCATTCGCGATCTTCACGCGGAAGCCGCGCTTTTGCGCGCGCCGGGAGTCGCCTACGGCTCAGGACATGCGGAAATAAACATCTATGGCTCGAAACAGGAATTCGAAGTCGAGGCCATCGAGCTTAACCCGCGCACAACCTATCGCCTCTCGGTCAATGGCGTCACGGTAGGTCAGGCAAGACAGGCCAACAATCTCGGCTATCTCAAGTTTTATTTTTCAACCGATTCGCCAGACTTTCCCGCGTCAGGCATTCCCAATCCGGTCACGGGCATCAACCACATCGAGTTGAGAGAGTTTTCTCAGGACTCGACGAGCCGCGTCCTGCTTGCAGGAGACATCAGGCAACTCAACACTACGACGCCGATCAAGAAGGAAGCGCAGCTTTACCCGATAAGCGCAGCAGTGCGAAGCGGCGGCAAGGCGAAGATAGAGGTCACGGGCTTGCGCGAAACGCTTACGGTGGAAGCAGAAAAACTCAACACTGCACAGTTTCATCAGGTCATAGTCGATGGGGTGAATATCAGCCTGCCGACTGACCTCTCCACTGACGGATACTTCAGGCTCGTGCTTACAAGCGACGGATCAAGCGGACGGGTGCTTCCTCAGTCGCTCCGACCAGCCGTCAACATCCGCCACGTCGAGATAAGAAATCTGACGGGCGAGATCATCCTTCAGGGCGACTTCCGACCCGGCAGCATAGACCCTGACGATGGCGGCGGAGGCGGAACGACGGGGTCTTCGAGAGAGGCAAATTTCATTCGCACAGGCGCGGACGCGGACGCTGAAGGCAAAGCGAAAACCAGGACGACGAGCGAGGGTGAAGAGGTATTCAGCGTGGAGTTGATCAATCTTGAGTCGGGCGCGACCTACAGGATATTCGTCGACGGAGTTCTGCTGGGCAACTTCACGGCTGACGGCGCGGGCCGCCTCAAGCGCGAGTGGAGCAGCGAGACGGGATCGAGCAGGCTCCCGCTGCCCGCGCGACTTCGTCCGGTCGCGAATATCCGCAGAGTCGAGATTCGAACCCTGTCGAATGCGCTGATCCTCGTTGCAGAATTCTCACCCTGATATCGACCCGCAATGCTCGATACTCGAAGGGAGCCTTTCGGCTCCCTTTTGATTTTGCCCTGCCCGCGCGAGTTTCGCTTCGACGCAAATTCGCTTAAACTCTGTAAAGCCTGAGCAGCGGGGTTTGATGATGACGGCAGCATTTTTTCTCGACCGCGACGGAACGATCAACGAAGACACAGGGTATGTCTCTCACCCGGATGAGTTGATGATTTATCCATGGACTGCCGAAGCTATAAGGCTCATCAACGAGTCGGGCGCGAAAGCCATCATCATAACCAATCAGTCGGGCATAGCTCGCGGGTTCTACTCGGAAGAAACGCTCGTGGAAATTCATGATCGCCTGAAAGAAGAGCTTGGGCGCGAGGGCGCTTTTCTCGACGGGATTTATTATTGCCCGCATCATCCTCGAATAGGCGACCGACGCTATCGCATCGTGTGCGAGTGCCGCAAGCCTGCTATGGGTCTTCTCAATCAGGCGGTCGCCGATCACAAAATCGAGATAGATCGCTCGTGGGTGATAGGCGACAAAGCGAGCGACATCCGAATGGCGGCACAGGCGGGCGTGCGAGCCGCGCTCGTCCTCACCGGATACGGAAGCGAGACCATCGCTCGCCGTGACCTCTGGCCCTGCGCGCCGGAAATAGTTTCAGAAAATCTGCTCCTGGCCGTCCGCCTGATCTTGACACGCGGCTAGGGCGAAGATAACTTTGCCAGCGAAGCCGCTCCGTCTATCATTCTGAATTCATGCTGACGCTGCTTAACATTTCAAACATCGCGCTCATAGATGAGCTTGAGGTCGAATTCGACCGCGGTCTCAACCTGCTCACGGGCGAAACGGGTTCGGGCAAATCGATAATAGTCGATGCGCTGGGCGTACTCATCGGCGGGCGATTCACATCCGATCTGGTAAAGGCAGGCGAAAGCCGCGCCTTCATAGAAGGACTCTTTTCAGTCGAGCGAAACCCTGAGCTTGAGCAGATGCTCGCGCGCTCAGGCATAGAACTCGAAAGCCGCGAAAGGCTGGAGATAATCATAAGGCGCGAGATTTCTTTGAGCGGCAAGAACAAAATTTTCATCAATCATCAACTTGCCACTCAAACGCTCCTGCGCGAGCTTCGCGCTTTTCTCGTCGACATACACGGACAGGGCGAACAGCAGACTCTCTTCAACCCGGAAACCCACATCGAACTGCTCGACACTTATGCAGGTCTTTCTCCGTTGCGTCAGGAAGTCGCAACGCGATTCAGGCAATGGGCCGCGCTCAGAAACGAACTCGATGATCTGCGACGCGATGAAGCCGAAAAGCTTCAACTAATCGACATACTTCGTTTTCAAATCGATGAGATTGAGCGCGCCTCTCTCTCTTCAAACGAAGACGAACGATTGGAAGAAGAGCGCCGTCGATTGACTAATGTCGAACGCATCACTCTGCTTTGCTCCGAGAGTTTCGGCCTGCTTTACGAAGACAGCGATTCGGCGCTCGCGCGCGCAGGTCAGGCGTTGAAGCGCGTCGAAGAGCTTGCCGAGTATGAATCGACTTTCAAAACCTACCTCGAAGGATTGCAATCGGCGCGGGCGTTGTTCGAAGACCTGGCTTTCAGCTTACGGGAGTTTTCAGACCGTCTGGAGTTTTCGCCCGCGCGGCTGGCTGAGATTGAAAATCGTCTGGCGGAGATTGCGCGACTCAGGCGCAAGTACGGCGGCTCTATTGAAAGCGCGCTCGATCATCTGGCGCGCTCTCAGGAACGACTTTCAAATATAGAGCGAAGCGACGAGCGCGAAAAAGAACTGCGCAACCTGATGGAAGAGGCGCAAACGGATTACATCGCTTGCGCCGTGCGGCTCCACGCTGCGCGAGTGAGCGCGGCTGAAAAGTTCGACCGCGCAGTTGAATCCGCGCTTGTGGAAGTGGCGATGGAGAACGCGCGCTTCACGACCGAAATCCATGCGCCGTCAGAATTCGACAGCGAAGAAGTCAGGCGAAGTTTCACGGCGCGGGGAATCGACCGCGTCGAGTTTTTGTTTTCGGCAAACGTAGGCGAAGCGGTGCGGCCTCTGGCGCGGGTGGCGTCGGGAGGGGAGGCTTCGAGGATGATGCTCGTGCTGAAGACGATAGCTCATTCTTCGGATTTTCCGCGCACGATAGTTTTCGACGAAATCGACACGGGCATAGGCGGGCGGGTTTCTGAAGCCGTCGGATTGAAATTGAAAAAACTTTCGGAGACGAATCAGGTTCTATGCGTCACGCATCAGCCACAGATAGCGCGCTTCGCCGATTCGCATCTTCTCGTGCGCAAGGAAGTCGCAGCGGGCCGCACAACGGTGAGCATAGAAAAACTCGACCGTCGCGGTCGGGTTGAAGAACTGGCGCGAATGTTGACGGGCGCGGAAATCACCGAGACCGCAAGGCGACACGCGAGAGAAATGCTCAAGAGCGTGTGACTGATCGGGCGCGGGGTTTAGGTTTTATGTTTTGCGCCAGATGAATATAATCCATTCGCTCGGCAGTCAATCGCAAGAGTCCGTAAGTAAGCTCCCGCTTTACTCTCCCCGACAGGTTGTATGCTGCAATAATCTTCGGGCGCACAAGGAATCATCGCAGGCTGATCATCTGAAGGATGATCCTTTGTTTAATTGATCGCTCTTAAAACCAAGGAGAAGGAAATGGAAAAGAATCAAATTTCTGATGATGAGAAAATCAATGGCGAGAAAACGGAATCAAAAAAAACCGATGAGATTTCTTCGCCCGACAGGCGAGAGTTTTTAGGCCGGATGGGCGGAGTCACCGCGGCCCTGGCTGCCGCCTCTGCAATCGGGCTTGAGCCGATAGCCGGATCGAAGGGCAGCGAGGCTCGCGCCAGCGCGCCGATAATTCCCGGCCCGCGACGCAACGCCGCTTTCAGAATTCGCCGCGACACGGCGGAGTTTCAAAGAAGCCTTCCGCTCCCGCGCAATCTCACAAACGGGGATGAAACCCTTTTTGCAAACCGCATCGGCAGCTTTTCAAAAACTCTGCCTCACACCTCTCTGGGCGAAGCAGACCCGATGGCTTACGACGCTTTCCTCAGAGCCGCAGGCACGGGCCGACCGGTTGATTTCGAATCGATACCGGGCGGGCCGGGCCGACTCGTCAACCCGCAGGGCGGATTGATCTTTTCTCTCGATGGCGCGGACTCGCATCACACCGCGCTTGCCACTCCGCCCGCTTTTTCGAGCGCGTGGGAAGCAGGCGAGATGGTTGAAGTATACTGGCAGGCGCTCACGCGAGATGTGCCTTTTGTAAACTATGGCACAGACTCGATGATCGCTCAGGCTGCGGCGGAGCTTTCGAGGATGACGGATTTTCGCGGGCCGAAATCCGGCGGAGCGGTCACGCCTGCCACGATCTTTCGCGGCGAAACTCCGGGCGATTTGACAGGGCCTTATGTCTCTCAGTTTTTATTGAAAGACGTTCCCTACGGCGCGATGACGATAGTTCAGAAATATCGCGTCCCCAATGCGGGAGACGATCACCTCACTTCATACAATGACTGGCTGAACAATCAAAGAGGCAGCGCGCCCACAACCTCGAACTCTTTCGATCCGACTCCTCGTTACCTGCGCAACGGGCGCGATCTGGGCGAGTATGTGCATCGCGATTTCACTTATCAGGCATTCCTCAACGCCGCGTTGATACTGCTCGGTTTCGGCGGCGCGGCCAATGACGAATCGAATCCGTACTCAGGCTTTGCGCGACAGGCCGGGTTCGTGTCATTCGGCGGGCCTTACATACTCGACCTCGTAGCTCGCGCGGCCAACGCGGGACTGAAAGCCGCGTGGTTTCACAAATGGTTCGTGCATAGGCGGCTCCGTCCCGAAGCATTCGCCGGAAGAATTCACAATCGATTGACCGGCGCGGCAAATTATCCTATTCACTCGGACGTACTCAACTCTCAGGTGATTGCCGCAGTCCTCGCTAAATATGGCACATACCTTCTGCCTATGGCTTACCCTGAAGGATGTCCGGCGCATCCGGCATACCCTGCGGGACACGCCTCGATAGCAGGCGCGTGTTCAACCATTCTCAAGGCTTTCTTCAAAGAGTCTTTAGTCATACCCAGCCCTGTCGAAGCGAGCGCGGACGGATTGACGCTCAATCCATTCACAGGCTCTGCGCTTACGGTTGGCGGAGAGTTGAACAAGCTTGCCGCAAACATAGCCATCAGTCGCGACACAGCCGGGGTTCACTGGCGCACGGACGGGGTGGAAGGAGTGCGGCTGGGCGAAGCGGTCGCTATTGCGATACTCGAAGACGAGCGCGCGACTTACAGCGAAGACTTCGTAGGATTTCAACTGACCAGACTCGACGGCACGACGACCAATATCTGAGAAAGAATCTCTCGAAGAACGACAAGGGCAGCCGTTATGACTGTCCTTGTCGTTTAGAGGCTCTTCGATCTCTCATCCTCCGAGCGTTATCATTCCTAAGCCAGGTCCAGTGACGTGATCATCGACAATTCAAAGAAGTCACTCATCGGCTCGGTTCTCCCCCTATTGCTGCGGGCTGCTGCTTATCCATCTCCCCGGACAGGAATCGGAGGAGCGCCGCAGTGTAAGCTTCAGGTTCTTCCTGCATCGGCATGTGAGCGGATTCCTTCAGCCAGACGATGCCGACCGTTCCGGGAATGTCGCCCGCCAGCCGTTCGGCGATCTTACGCCCGAAGTTCGTATCCTGCTCTCCCCACAACAGCAGAGTCGGACGCCGGAACTGACGCATACCCGGAACGGCGTCCAGCGTCACACGATTGTGCTGCGGGTCGAGTTGCCAGCGAAAAAAACGAACCAGCCGCTGCCATCGGGCAGCATCGCTTGTGTGCGCGCGGACATAAGCATCCAGCACTTCGTCGGTGAAAACTGCCTTCTTGTGAACCGCTATCCCGAATACCTCACGCCGCACGGCAGCATTCGACAGCGCCAGATGGAAGACAGGACTGAGAGCGGGATTGACGATGGCCTTGAGATAGGGACGCTCAGGTTCGCTCGGCCACTGGTCGTAGGCTTCGGCGTTGGTCAGCACCGCTCTGGTGATGCGCTGAGGATGGGAACCCATCAGCAGTTGGAGGGTTGCGCCGCCGTGATCGTGTCCGACGAAGGATGCTTCCGAAAGACCAAGCGAGTCCATCAGAGAGACGACCATTTCCACATTCTGCGGCAGCCGGTAGTCGCTGTCGAGACTCACTTCAGTGTCACCGAGACCGAGCAGATCGGGGGCGATGACCCGGTAAGAACGGCTCAACCCCGGGATGACGTCTTTCCATTCATAAGAATGGAACGGACATCCATGCAGCAGAATGACTGGATGGCCGCTGCCTTCGTCAATGTAGGCGACGCGGGCATCGCCAATGTGTAGGTACTTCTTTTTGCGGGAAAACTCTTCCACCTCGGACGACGCAGTGGAACCGGCTCGCGTGGAGCGGCTCGTTCCGATAAAGCCTGAGCGCAACGCGAGACCGAGCCAGATGATCACGACAATAACCAGCACGATTGCCAGTACGCGCCACAGTTTCCGCCGGCGAGGTCGAAGGGCTGAAGCTGTTTTATCATTCGTTTTCATTTATGTCCTTTCGTTTTGGAAAGATGAGTGAGCGTGACTGGGGGAGATTGGTCGGGTTCGCCTGGGCAGCAGATCGCCACCAGAGTTCGCGCCTTCTGGAGTATGTCTTCCAGACGTTGCAGTAATGCCGGACCGTCCATCTCGTAGACGATACGGCGACCTTCTCTGCTGGCGCGCGCAAGTCGGGCATCAAGCAGAGCGCACAGATGTCTGGAAATCACCGAACGATCCTGCGGGAATTTATCAGCGATATCGCCGATAGAGCAGGGGCCGGCGATGAGCAGATGACGAATCAGTTTGATCCGAGTCTGATCCGCAAGAGCTTTCAGAAAGCGATCATCCATAGCCTGCGCCAGTTCGCGCGCGGCTCGCTCACGTGCTTTTGACATCGAGTCGATCCTCCATCGTATGCAAATATGCGCACGGATGCACATAATGTCAAATCAAAAAGCAGAAGTCACAAGCCGTTATGGAAGGCTCTCCTGTCAACGATCTGCCATTCGTATTCGCCATTGTCATGAACCAGGGCAAGACAGACGGGGTGAGAAGAGCAGCGAAGGCCAACAATGGAATAAAGCTGAACCAGACGGGAACCGTTATCGAGATATCCGCAAAACCATTAATCTCGAATGCCGGATACCCGCTTTTAAGAAGCCTGTTATTGATTAGATATACTGCCAACGGGCATAATTTGCGCTTTTGGCAATGAGGCTAAAATCGTACAACCGTCGGCCAGCCTGTTGCCGCGCTTCCCAACAGGCTGGCCGACGGTTGTACGATTACGACCCACAAAAGCGCAGTTTATGACCGTGCTGAGTATACACGGGAGAGCGCATCAGCGACGTGGGCGCTCTGGGGCTGCCCGATATAATCGAGCATGGCTATCCGAATCTCGATCTGCTTTTCGCCAAACACTTCGGAGGCGAGCGAAGGTGGCGAGTGGAATTCACCGTTGAGAATCTGCTCAACCGCCAGATCGATTACCGCCTCGACAATCAGGCGTTCAACGTCTACCGAAGCGGAAGAATCTTCGCCTTCGGAGTCTCATACAAAATTTTCTGATTATGGAAAACAAAACAGGAGGAAATCCTATGACCGGCAGGAAGTTTTTCGTTAAGGCTCTGGCAGGATGCTTTGTCATAGCTGTCATACTCACGTGCAGTCCGAACGCCCATGCGGACACGATAGTTCTCGAAGGCAACCTGAAGAAGAGAACGCTCAAGCCCAGCAACATCTACCTGCTGCGAGGCGGCGTGTTCATTTCGAAAAAGCTCAAGATCAAAAAGGGGACTCAGGTTTTCGGTCTTCCCGGATCGTTCCTCGTCATAGACCGCGGAGCGAAAATAGATGCGAGGGGAACGGCGACGCTCAAGAGCCTGAGCGGATTTGGTGAAATGCTCGCAAAACACAAAGGCAAGCGGTACAGGCTGGTGTCGCTCAGATTCGCGGGCGGAATCGAGCCGCACAAAAGCTTCAGGGTTCATAAGGAAACGCATCTGACCATAAGAGACGAAAAGGGAGATGAAAAGGAGATGCGGCTTTTCGGCTCAATGCTGGAAATGGACGGTCAGTTCAAGCTATTCAGTTTCGTGATCGATTGAAACGATGGGAGCGCGGTCGATTGACGACAGGGGAGAATCTCAATCGCCGCGCTCCGTGTTTTTGTCAGAGATGAGCGAGGCAGAGTCGGGCAATCCCCATTTGAAAAATTTCGCTACGAGCGGAAGCATCCAGTGTCCGGCGACTTTTTCGAGAAAAAATTTTTCGTGCTGACGTTCTACCTCGGCCATGTGGAGCAGATCGCTTTCAAACTCGGCCAGCGAGAGCGCGCGGGCGTGACGCGCTGCCGCGAGGTATTCTTCGACATTGCTGCTTTCGATCCTTCCCGCGAAATACATCGGCAGAAACCAGCCAATCAGATGACAGGCCAATCCGATAGTTCTTCCTGTGATCCACAATCTGATTTCCTTGAATCTGACCGGAGCGGAACCGAGAGAAGTGAGCATCTCTCCGACCCTGCGCCGATGAATCCATTCTTCCTGCTCGATGGTCTGGATGTACTCTCGCTCTGAAGTGTCTTTGACTGATTTCCAATGGCCGCGATAGGCGAGCGCCGCCCCAAGTTCGCCCGAATAAGCGCGCTGAAGAATGAGTATGAGTCGTCGGCGGTGAGACGTATCCATACGGCCTCCGCTGCCGAGTGTAACAAGAGAGCAACGGGAAGCAAATGCAAATTCAAAGATTCTCGGATGGCTCTTGCGCAGGCAATCTCCGCTTAAAGAACGCGGCAAGCGCGCGATAAATCAATAACACTGCCAACACGGCGCCAAAGGCCAAAGGTATCCGGGTATCAGCTTTCACCAGCATCCAGTAATGAATCACTCCCGCTATGGCCGCAAGGTAAACCAGCCGGTGCAACCTGTTCCAACGCCTCCCGCCCAATCGCTTCACCATCTTGTTTGTCGAAGTCAGGGCGAGCGGAAGCATAAGGAAAAAACTCGCCATGCCGAGCGTGATGAACGGTCGCTTGATGGTATCGCGGCCAATCTCAGCGATGTTGAAAAACTTGTCGAACCACAGATAAGTCATCAGGTGAAGGCAGCCATAAAAAAACGCGAACAGTCCCGTCATACGACGAAGCTTTATCATCCACGGCTGGCCGAGCGTTTTGCGAAGCGGCGTGACCGCAAGCGAGATGAGCAGAAACACAAGCGTCAGCGTCCCTGTGGTGTGTGTGACGAACTCAAGCGGGTTTGCGCCGAGATCGCCTCTCAACCCATCCCAGCCCAGCAGCAGGAGCGGCACGATGCTGTTTACGAATACAACGAGTTTTGCAAAACCGATTTCTTTCATTTTTGTCCGTTGTCAGTTGTCCGTGGTCCGTCGTCATAATGCGCAACTGACAACGGACAACGGACGACGGACGAATCAGTAATAAACCTTCAAATCCATGCCTTCGTAGAGGCCGGCCACCTCGTCCGCGTAGCCGTTGAATAAAAGCGTGTCGCGCTGGCCGAATTCGCCTATGCGACGCTCTCTCTTCTGGCTCCAGCGCGGATGATCCACCTGCGGATTCACGTTCGAATAAAAGCCGTACTCTCCGGGAGCCTGATCGTTCCACGTCGTTGGAGGCTGATCTTCCACGAGTCGGATTTTCACAATCGACTTGATGCTCTTGAATCCGTACTTCCACGGCACGACCAGTCGCAGTGGAGCGCCGTTTTGCGGCGGAAGCGTCTTGCCATAAAGCCCCACGGCGAGAAGCGTGAGCGGGTGCAGAGCTTCATCCAGTCGAAGCCCTTCGACATAAGGCCAGTCTAAAACGGAAGTCCGCTGATTGGGCATTCGGTCGGGGTCGAGGAGTGTGGTGAACTCGACGAACCGGGCCGCGGAGTTCGGCTCCACCTGTTTGAGCAGGGCCGCAAGCGGAAATCCCAGCCACGGTATGACCATCGACCATCCTTCGACACAACGCAGGCGATAGACGCGATCTTCCGGCGGATTGAGTTTGATCAGATCATCGATGTCGAAGATTTTTGGTTTATTGACAAGCCCTTCGACTGAAATCGTCCACGGGCGCGAGATGAAACCTTCAGCCTTTTCTGCGACCGCCTGCTTGCTGGTCGAAAACTCGTAGAAGTTGTTGTAGTGCGTGATGGCTTCCAGTGAGGTCAGCTTTTCGCCTTCGATTGACAAGGATGGAGTAGGAGCGGACTCGACGGCGGTCGCTTCTTCGGTCGTCGTTCGTCTTGATGAGGCAGTCAGACTGCGGTAAAGGAGTCCCGTCGCCGCGGTCGATGCGGCAAGCACGGCTCCGCGCATAAACAGTCGCCGGTTGAGATAAGCTTTTTCGTCCGTTATCTCGCTGCTTTTTATGTCTTCAGGCTTTTTTATTAGCATACTATTTCGCCCTTTGTCCCTTGCACTTCGAATGAAGGCATCGAAACAAGTGACAAGGGACAAAGGACATTCTCTTTACCATTTTGTTCTGCACTTGCACTCGGAAATACGAGCCGCGCACTCGTCATGGTTTTCCATCCAGACGGATCGCGGCTGCGCCAAGCACGCGGCGGCTCTCGCGCTCCTGCACAAAAACGACTGCGCGCAGATGGTCGCGATTCCATCCCTTCTCTATCTGCGCCGTCGCCTCGCGGTCGAACGGCTTGCCTTTTTCAACGCTGCCCACAACTTCCATACTGCGCGTGACCGCCGTGTGAGCAAGCCTTCTACCGGAATTTTCCCCGCGAGTCACGTTCGATTGCAACCCGCTTTCAGTGATTGCAAGAATCACTTCGGCTCTGTCGCCTTCGGTCACAGCCGGAAGATTTTCTATGTGAATTTTTATCGCCGCTGCGCTCGCCTGCGATGGCGAAGCCGAGAGGTTTACAGTCGCTTTACTGGCTCGCGCGGCTTGAGCGATTGCGCTATGGGCGCGGGCGGCGTTGCTCCCGACGAATTCGATGCGCCCATCGACGACCATCTGCGGCGTGTAGATCGAGTCGTTATCGAAGACTCGCGAGTAGAGGCTCTGACGCTGGCTGAAGGCGGGGGATGAAAAAGGATCAGTCCATCCGAGCCGATTCCAGTAATCGACATGCTGGCTCAGGGCTATGACCTCTGCGCCTGCGATGGTCTGCGATTGATCGAGTTCGGAAAGCAGACGGTCAGCAGGCGGGCAACTCGAACAGCCTTCGGAAGTGAACAACTCGACCAGCACCGCCTTTTTTCCTTCGACCGGATCAAGAGGGTCAGACATTGCGGAAGTATCAGCCTTTCGATTGATGAGAGCCGCGATCAGAAAAATCACGGCGAGAATCGAGGATGCCAGTATGATTTTGTATTTCATGAATTTTCTCCACGCTACTCTTTACATATCATCACGGCTGGCTTTTATTCCAGCCTTCGAGTCGCAGGCAGATTTTGGAACTTTTTTGTTGCTCTCGCGTGGCAGGTGTTGTAAACAGTAAAAACTCATAGATTCATCAGGGGGAAAAAGATGATCAGGAAAAGCTATCTTATCCTTTTCGCAATCGCTCTGCTCAGTGTCGGCGCTATGGCATCGGCTGACAATCAGAAAGAAAAAGACAAAGCCGAAGGTCAGCAGAAAGAGAAGCCCGCAGATGAGCCTGTCATAGTTGACGCCTTTCCTTTTACCATCCAGGTAGGCGGAGGGAGTTACCTCGGCGTTTATCTCGAAGATGTCTCCTCGGAGCGCGCCAAGAGTTTGAACCTCCGGGAAGAGCGCGGCGCTCTCGTTATGAAAGTCTCCGAGGGCAGTCCGGCTGAAAAGGCAGGGCTGAAGGAAAACGACGTGATCGTGTCTTTCAACGGGCGACCGATTGAGAGCGTGCGCGAACTTCAGCGAGTGCTTTCTGAAACTCCCGAAGGCCGCACCGTTCAACTGGAAATCGTGCGCGAGGGAAGTCGTCAGAAGTTGTCGGCCACTTTGAGCCGTCGCACTTCGAGGTCGAGCCTGTTGGATCAGGAAAGAATGCGCGAACGCATGAATCGCCTGCGCAAAGGCGTTCCTGATATCGGCGCTTTCGATTTCAAAGGCACGAGGAGGTTCGGAGTTTATCGCGGGTCGAGTCTCGGCATAACCGTCGAGACTATGGAGGATCAACTGGCCGAACACTTCGGGGTGAAAGACGGCAAGGGGTTGTTAGTGACCGAGGTGCGAGAGAATTCGCCCTCGGCAAAAGCGGGACTCAAAGCGGGCGATGTTATCACGGCGGTCAATAATGAAAAAAGCGCCGACCTGATCCGGCTGCTCGGCCATGCGGCAAACAGAAGAGAAGGACAGGTGACTTTGACCATCCTGCGCAACCGCGCGGAGCAGACCATAACCGTAACGTTTGAAAAGCGCGAGACGAAGCCTGCGCCGCGCCGACAGTCTTTCATCACCACGATGTAAACCGAGCATCCTTTCTTTCCATCCTTGAAGGGAGGCCCGACGGTCTCCCTTTCTTTTTTCCCCAATATGAGATATGAGATTCCAGAGAGATGCTGTCGCGCCTCCCTGTATTTTGAAATCTGAAATTTGAGATTTGAGATTTCAGAGAGATCGCGCGCGCCCCTTTTTTCCCAATATGAAATTTGAGATTTGAAATTTGAAATTTCGGAGATACTATAGCTCGTCGACCGGGTATGACGACGAAGAGGAAATTCTTTCTGGCAATCAGCGCCATTTTGGGCGTGGTGGCATTCGGCACGATTGGATTGAAACTCATCACCCATCTGTCTCTGTTCGATTGCTTCTTCTTCACGCTCTACACCATCACGACCGTAGGCTACAGCGAATTGCCGCAGATGGATACGGGAGCGAAAGTCTTCACGACTTTTCTGATCGTCCTCGGCGTAGGCACTATAGGTTACGCTTTCTCGACCGCGCTCAAGGCGGTCGTCGAGTCGGAACTCATATCAACCTTCGGGAAACGAAAAATGTTCAAGGACATAAGCAAACTCAGCAATCATTACATCGTCTGCGGAGCCGGACGTGTCGGATCGAGAGTCATCGAAGAAATAACCCGGCACGGACACGACTTCGTGGTGATCGAAAGCAACGAGCAGGCGGCGGAACGTCTGCTTGCGCGCGGCTACTTCGTTTTGATGGGTGACGCAACGGACGATGACGTACTCAAGGCCGCGGGCATTGAGCGCGCGAGGGGACTCGTGTGCGCAGTGTCGAGCGACCCGGATAATCTCTACATAACGCTCACCGTCCGCGATATCAACAAAGATATTATGATTGTCTCGCGCGCCAACGATGAATCGGCGATCAAACGTTTGCATAAAGCCGGAGCTAACAAAGTCGTCTCGCCCGCAATCACCGGCTCGAATCAGATGGCGCAGATGTTATTGAGACCCGCCGTCGCCGATTTCATCGAGCTTGCCACGATGACCGAAGAGCTTGAACTGGAAATGGAGCAGATAAGCATCAGCAGTGATTCTCCTTTCGTCAATCGCGCGCTCAAAGACACAGGCATTCGCTCCGATCACGATGTCATAGTGATAGCCATCAAACGCGCCAATGGAGAAATGATTTTCAACCCGTCGGCGGACACCTTAATCGAAGAGTCGGACGCGCTCGTCGCCATTGGAAGTCACGACAGCCTCGAAGGCCTGGAGCGCCGCGCAAATCCCCTACACCCCAAAGGAATGAAAACGAAGCGCGGCTGACCGTCACCAATGATGAATCAATGAATCCCGACATAAGCATAGTTATCCCGACGTGGAACGGTCTCGAACTGCTCAGGCAGTTTCTCCCTTCAGTCCTCGCGTCCGCCCGCAGATATCGTGAAAGCGGCGCGCGCGCGGAAATACTCATCATCGAAGACGGCGGAAGCGATGAGACCGCAGCGTGGCTCAGGGAACAGGGCTTCCGTGAATGCGAGGATGAGAACGAAGTCGGCCTGCGGTTTCTTCGCAATGAAACGAATATCGGGTTCGGCAAAACGTGTAATCGCGCATTCCAGGAGGCGCGATACCCGCTCGTCTTTCTGCTCAACAACGATGTCTCGGTCGACCGCGATGCGATTGCGCCGCTTGCAGCTCACTTCAGCGATCCAAAGGTGTTCGCCGTTCACTGCCGCGTCTTCGATTTCGAAACTCGAAGAGAGTGCGGCAGGGGACAGGTCGGCAGTTTTTCAAAGGGCTTCATCCGCGTACACGAAAGCTACGAACAGAAAGAAGAGCGAGTCGGGCCGCTTCATTCGATCTTCGCCAGCGGCGGGTCGACAATGTTTGATCGAGAAAAGTTTCTTGATATTGGCGCATTCGATGAGCTTCTTTCGCCCGCCTACTGGGAAGATGTGGAGGTGAGCTATCGCGCATGGAAGCGCGGCTTTACGGTTCTCTACGAGCCGCAGTCGGTAGTTCATCATCGCGTCTCATCTACGATGCGAAAGCTCAGTCGCGGAAAAATCCGGCGCATCGAGCGGCGAAATCGTCTGATTTATCATTGGATCGATCTTCACGACCGCCGTTATTTCCTCTCGCATCTGTTATGGGTCGCTCTGCTCACGCTGACCGCGCCGCTGCGCCTTCAGCCCGGTTTCATCTTATCGCTTGCCGACGCGCTCAAACGCCTCCCCGCCATTCGCCGTCGCAGGAGTGAAGAAAAACTCGCCGCAAAACGAACAGACCGGGAAGTGCTTGGCGTTTTTGAATAATAGTCATTTGTCCCTTGTCCTTTGTTTCGAATCACGAAAGACAAAGGACGAAGGGCTAAACAGCGCGAGCGGCGAGCGTGATGGTTGCGCCCTGACGGAGGGCGCTCATCAGCCAATCGACGGGCCTCACGAAAGGGATCGATAAGAGAAACATCGCGCGCCCGAAAGAAGTCGGCTGCTCGGCGCGAAGTCTTGCTTTGAGGCTTTGCCTCAGCGCGTGAGAGTTGTGCGCTTTTGAAAAAAAAGTCGCGCGATAAATTTCGAATCCCGTTTCGCGAAGCAGATGATCGAGCGTCTTCAAGTTGAAGTGATAGCGATGACGAGGCGCGTCGAGCGCAAACCAATGGCCGCGAAACCATCGCGCCTGATAGCTTGCGGCATTCGGCACTTGAACGATGAGCGTGCCGCCTGTTTTCAAAATGCGACGCGCTTCCACGAGAGAGGCGCGCGGCTCATTGGTGTGTTCGAGCGCAGACCAGAACGATACAGCATCGAAAAAAGATTTTTCGTACAGGGCTTCTTTCAACACGCCCGCAAAAACCTGATCATCGCCCAGAGCGCAAGCCGCAAGGAGGGCAGCCTCGCGGCTTATTTCGACCCCGTAGCAATTCCATTTCTTTGGATCGAGCGCGCGAAGAAAAAACCCTGCGCCGCAGCCGACATCGAGTATGCGGCCTCCTGCGAGACGGCATCCATCGAAAAACCGGGTCTTCTCTTTCTGCGACAATTTGATCCAGTCGAGCGAGGGCTTCTCGTCGCCCCAGTAATCCGCCGGGTAAAACCGGGCAAGCTCTCGCTCGGTCATCTCCGGCAGGGTGCGCAACACGCCGCACTTCAGGCATTGAGATATATGAAATTCAGCCGACGAGTTGCCAAGCCTGTCGCGGGCGGTATAGAGTTCGCGGGCCGACCGGGAGCCGCATAGATCACAGGGCGATTCGTTCATAAGCGGGTTGATTCTACCCGGTCGCGCATAGCTCGACAAACTTCAGCCGAGGAGTTTCGTAGCGCAATCCGGCAGATTGCGCGCGCACGGAAAATATGAAAAGGGCTGCGTCTGATGTCCGACAATCTGGCAGATTGTCGTTGCCGTCCGACTGGCAGCCTTCGACAAGCTGGCAGCTTGTCGAACATTTTCGGAGGAAAGGGCATGATAAAACGCATCTGCACACTGATGATTATTTCGGCACTGAGTGTTTCAGTCTTCGCGGGACAGAACAAACGCGAGTCTTCGAGCGTCCGCCAGATTCGCGCGGTACTCGACGCTCAGGTTGAAGCGTGGAATCGCCGCGATCTCGAAGGTTTCATGAAAGGCTACTGGAATTCGCCCGATCTGAGTTTTTATTCCACCTCGACCAAGACTGCGGGGTGGGAAGCGACTCTCACCAGATATCGCCAGCAATATCAGAGCGAAGGACGCGGGATGGGGGTGCTTACGTTCAGCGATCTTCAAATCGAGATGCTCGGCCCTGCGGGCGCATTCGTTCGCGGGCGCTGGCATCTGAAAATGAGTTCGAGCGAAGCAGGCGGACTCTTCACTCTGATCTTTCGCAAACTTTCAGACGGATGGAAAATCATTCACGATCACACCGGCTCTTCACAGTGATTCAATCGATTTCGAAATCGACCGATCCTATCGCCTCGCATGTCTGTTTCATGATTTCGACCACCGGCAGATGATCCGGGTGCGTGGCATAGCGACCAAGCGCGTCGAAGTCATCGAAAGTCGAAACGAGCGCGCCGTCCCATGCGCGCGGAGATCGGACGATATCCAGACCGACTTCGAAGTGGCGGATGAAGTCTATCTTTCCGGGCAGAGAGCGCAACGCCTCCAACGCCTTAGTGCGTTGCTCTTCGCTTGCTTCCGCTTTGAATTTGAAAAATACGACGTGTCTTATCATTAGAATTTTTCTCCCGGCCATCTTTATCTATCGGCCCATCGCTTGAACGGCGGTGATGGCAACGGCGTCGCGGATGTCAGCGGCCTTGCAGCCGCGCGAAAGATCGTTGGCTGGACGAGCCAGCCCCTGAAGGATGGGGCCGATGGCTGTAGCTCCTGCGAGGCGTTCGACAAGTTTGTAGGCGATATTTCCTGATTCGAGATTCGGAAATATCAACGTGTTGGCGAGACCTGCGACCTGACTGCCGGGAGCTTTGCTCTGAGCGACAAAAGGCACTATCGCGGCGTCGGCCTGAAGTTCTCCATCGATGAGCAGTTCAGGCGCGCGCTCACGAGCAGTTCGAGTCGCCTCCACTACTTTTTCGACGAGTGAATGAGAGGCGCTGCCTTTGGTCGAAAAGGAAAGCAAGGCGACTCGCGCTTCGACTTCTAACATCGTCCGCGCTGATCGGGCCGAAGCGATTGCTATTTCGGCAAGCTCTGAGGCCGTAGGATTGATGACCACTCCGCAGTCGGCGAATATGAACGCGCCCTGTTCGCCCGAAGAGCTACGGGGAACGACCATCAGAAAAAAACTCGAAACGATTTTCAGTCCAGCCGCAGGGCCTATGCATTTGAGGGCAGCGCTGACCGTATGGCCTGTGGTATGAGTCGCGCCCGAAACGCTGCCGTCGGCGTCTCGCTCGCGCACCATCAGGTTTGCGAAATAGAGCGGGTCTTCCATCTGACGCCGCGCTTCATCCAGAGTCACCCCTTTCGCGCGGCGGGCTTCGTGATAACGGGCGGCGTAGCGAATGATGTCTTTGGAGCGACGGTGATCGATTATTGCGACTGAGGTCAGATCGAGGTTTTTCTGTGAAGCTTTATCGCGCACTACGTCTTCACGTCCGATGAGCGTGACGCGCGCGATCCGCTCGCGGGCGCAGAGCGAAGCGGCTTCGATTGTGCGATCATCCTCGCCTTCGGCGAGGACTATATGTTTCGGGTCTGCGGCAGCGCGTGCGCGTATTCGTTCAAGCGCCTGCATCGGGGAAAGTCCTCCGGGTCGAATTTCAGGGAGTGTGATTGTAGCCGATTAAAACCTGAGCCGCAAAATGCAATGATCCTGTTTTCGCTGATCGCGCGGCGGTGATTTAGGCGATGCCTTCTTCCCTTGACGGACTCCCATCAAGCCTTCATCATAATGACACTCAGCCGAGTAGCGCGAAAGGCCTGAGGCGCGAAACGACTCAAGCAAAAAGCTGTCGATTAGAGATCAACTTAGATGAACGCAATTTTCGACGCCATCTACGAATTGCAGGAAGCTACTCTGATGATCGGGCGCGCTTTCCGCCGCTCGATGTCCAAGCCTTACTACCTGCGCGAGATTTTCGCTCAGATGGACAGCATAGGCGTGGGATCGCTCCTAATCATCGTGCTGACAGGTTTTTTCACCGGAGCCATACTCGCGCTTCAGACATCGAGCGCGCTCAAGACGTTCGGCGCTACGAGCGTGACCGGAACGCTCGTGATGACATCTCTGGTGCGAGAGATGGGGCCGGTGCTGGCTTCATTGATGCTGGCCGGAAGGGTGGGATCGGCCATAGCCGCCGAGCTTGGCTCGATGGTCGTCTCTGAACAGGTCGATGCGATGCGCGCTCTTGGAACCGACCCGGTGAAAAAACTCGTCTGGCCGCGACTCATCGCATTGATGATTATGACTCCCGCGCTGACGATCGTAGCCGATATGGTCGGAACCATAGGAGGCTGGATCGTGGCCGTATCGCTGATGAAAGTCGCAAGCTCGGTTTATATAAGCTCGGCGAAAGAAGCTCTGACTTATAACGACATCATCGGCGGGCTTGTAAAGCCGCTGGTGTTCGGCATCATCATCGCCGCCGTCAGTTGCCGCGCGGGGCTGCGCACATCGGGCGGCACGGTCGGAGTGGGGAGGTCGACGACTCAGGCTGTCGTGCTGTCTGATATTCTGATACTGGTTTCCGATTTCTTCCTCGGAAAACTCATTCTGTCGTTCAGTTGATTATCAAACTTCTGTTATGTCTTCTGAAATCAGCAGCGCCATTGAATTCCGCAACGTGACGATGGCTTATGAAGATCGCGTCATACTCGATGACGTGAGCTTCGCGGTCAATCCCGGCGAGACGAAGATAGTTATGGGAGGATCAGGCACGGGAAAATCGACTATACTCAAACTCGCGCTCGGCCTGATCAGACCCAGTTCGGGGCGAATAATAATCGACGGCGAGGACGTGACGGATCATTCGGAAGCCGAGTTGATCGAAGCTCGCCAGAAGATCGGAATGGTTTTTCAGGAAGGCGCATTGTTCGATTCGCTTACGGTTTATGAAAACGTCGGCTATCGGCTCTTCGAAAAAGGATTGCCCGAATCTGAAATCGAAGCGATGGTTCAGAGGTTGCTCCGATTCGTCAATCTCGAACCTGCCATGTACATGATGCCTTCGGAGCTTTCGGGCGGAATGCGGCGCAGAGTGGGCATCGCTCGCGCGCTTGCGGGCAATCCGAAAATCGTGCTGTTCGACGAGCCGACCGCAGGACTCGATCCCATAACGGCGCGCGCTATTCTTGAACTTGCTATAAAGCTCCGCGACCTCGAAGGAGTCAGTTCCATCTTCGTCACTCACCGGATTGGAGACGTGAAGTTGCTCTCTTCGAACTTCGCCACCATAAGCGAATCGGGCGATATAGAAATCCGTCAGGAGAACGGCAACTTCTGCCTCGTCAACACTCAGTTCCTGATGCTGCGCGATGGCAAAATCATATTCAGCGGAGCGGACGAAGAGTTGTGGCAATCGACGGATCCTTACCTACAGGAATTTTTCCGTGAATAGACGAAGGAGGTTTTATGGCCAGGAAGACAACAACCCTCTCTCAGATTCGCGTCGGCCTGCTGGCTGTCGTCACCATAGTCATCCTCATTGTTTTCATACTCTCGGTTACGGGCGATATTTCGATATTCAAAAACACGCTTTCGATCCAGACTCGCTTTGCCGCAGCCGACGGACTCAAGGCCGGCGATGAAGTCCGGCTCGCGGGAGTGAGAGTCGGGCAGGTGTCAGGCGTAGACTTCGCGCAGGGAATCCCGGACAGCAAAACGGCCAAAACCATACTGATCACGATGACGCTGGATGCGGGCGAAGTTCGCGGTCGCGTCCGAACGGATTCGAAGGCGGTGCTTGGCCAGCAGGGGTTCCTCGGAGATCGCGTCATCGATATAACCACAGGGACGACCGCAGGCCAGGTGGTCGCTGACGGCGGCGAGATAGAAAGCGAAGACGTGGCCGGGATGACTCAGGTGTTTTCAGGAGCCAACGATCTGCTCGTAGCCTTCAACACGGTGGCCAATCAGATTCAGGACCTCGTCGGAAACATTCAGAAAGGTCAGGGTACTATCGGCAAGCTGCTCTATGACGACACGCTGTTCGTCAACCTCAACCGCACGATTGTCGAGGCCCAAAACCTAGTCAAGCGCATTCAGCAGGGAGATGGGACGATACCAAAACTGCTCAATGACGCCAAGCTCTACGATGACGTGCGAGGACTGACGAATGAGCTAAAGGAGATGACCGCTGATCTGCGCGCGGGCAAAGGCACTGCCGGAAAATTTCTCAAAGACGAGAGGCTTTACAGCGATGCCGCCGACGCGGTGGTGAAAGTGAATTCTTCGCTCGACAAGCTCGACCGCATCATAGGCGATATAGAGGCCGGTCGCGGCACCTTGGGCAAGCTGGTCAAGGACGAGAAGCTTCACACTGACCTTCAGGCCACCGTCGCTTCAGTTCGCAGCATCAGCGAGCGACTGGATCGCGGCGAAGGCACCGCCGGAAAACTCTTGCACGATGACAAGCTCTACAATAACGTAAATCAAATGTCATCGGAACTGGTAAAGATGCTGTACGATTTCCGCCAGAACCCCAGGAAGTACCTGAGCATCAAGGTGAGTTTGTTTTGAAAAACGCAGAGGGGATCAGTCTTATGAAAAGAAGAGTTCACGCGACGGGTTTAATGATAATGGTTTTCGCGCTGTCGGCCTTTGCGCGCGGCGCGCAGGATAACTGCCCTATCGTCATTCCGGTCGCGCCTGTCGCAGTCGCGCCCAATCAACCGGCGGTCGATGCGAACTCGCCCCGCGGTATCATCAACGCTCTGTGCGATGTGACCCTGAATCTGGTTCGCTGCGGGTTCCCGCCGACGAGCGTGAAGATAACCTGCGACACGAACGGAGACGGAGTGGCAGAACTGATGATCCCGCTCGTGGATGTGACTCAGGTAAACGGGCTGCTCGTTCGCGCCACTCTGCCCGCGCTATCGCCTCAGCTTCCCGGCACAGCTTTCCCGCTGGCCTGCTGCGGAGGCATCGTCAGCCTTACCCTGAGCCGGACAGTTCGCGGAGGCGACGACAACGTATTCGGCGATTTCACTCAGACCGTGACCTGCCCGATTGACATAGGACTCCGCGCGCCGGTCGTCATATCGGCGTCGCCTTCGGACGGCAACTGCGCGGTTGCGCAAAATCTGATCATTCCCGGTTCGTGTTTTATTCTCGCAGACGGAAGCCCGAACGTGACTTCGGTCTTCGCCGTGGAAAAGAATAATCCGAGTCACGTCATCGCGGCGCAGAGGTTCGTCATACTCAACGGGAATCTGATCGATGCGCTATTCGATTTCGGTCAGGCCAGCGCGGGAAAGACTTTTCTGATTTACGTCAGCGGCCCGAACGGGACGAGCCGCAATCTCACTCAGTTGCCCGAAGGCGCTTCAGCCAATTGCCCTCTTGGAAATGAACAGGGCATTCAAGTGAGTTTCACCTGTCGCGGTTCCTCGGCTCCAGACCCGCCGCCCGCGCCTCCGCAGGTTTCGCGCATAGACAGTTGCCAGATAGATCGAAGTTCTACAGGCTCGCTTTCGCTCACCCTTACGGGTCGCTTTTTCGATGGAGTGGCGGTAACGGTGGGCGGCGCGTCTCCCAAAAAGATGAAAATGAAAGGGCAGACCCAGGAGGCTAACATCTATTCGAAGATAATTCTGAAAGGCCGCATCTGCGAAGGCTTGCCCGGTATGATAGCGGTGCTGAATCCCAACGGCGCGCTTTCGGTGCCGTTCCACTGCAACGAGACATGCACGGGGCAATAGGTGAAAGCGTAATGCGCGGTTTTTGATGAGAAGGTATATCGGCTAGATTCATAAACCAGGAGAGGGAGAGGATAAAATCATGTTCGATAAAGATCATTTTATCCAGGACTGTATGAATGCTGTTGCTGAGGGTCAGGGAGCAATTCGCGAGGTTGTGGCAGAAGCGGTTTCCGATAGCCTGGGGGTGATGTCTGAGCTTGGTGAGCCGGAACATGCAGGCATTACACCAATATATAGATCGGCTGATCTAACCATCATCAACTTCGTCTGGGCGCCGTGCATGAGTCTCATGCCACACAATCACCAGATGTTTTCAGTGATCGGAATATATTCTGGCAGAGAAGACAACGTTTTCTGGCGCAGAACAGCAACAACCATTGAGGCAGCAGGAGCCAAATCTCTAGGAGTCGGCGGCGTAGCTGCGCTCAGTCGCGACATTATCCATTCTGTGCTTAATCCAATTGGCAAAATGACATGCGCAATACATGTTTATGGCGGTGACTTTTTTGATCCAGAAGAACCGAGAAGCGAATGGGATCACGAAACATTAATCGAACAGCCATGGAATATCGACAAGGTCAAATCTCTATTTCGAGAAGCAGAGACACGATTTAATGCCTCAAAGAAACAGAGCTAACAATCGGTTCCAGCCGACGCAAGAACCGCTGCGCGCTTTTCATTCGGCTGAACTGGGACGTTAGGATGAGAGATCATCGACCGGAAATTTCCATTCCGGCAGGATCGGTTCCGCGTGCGCCGCTTCTCCGTACTTGAAGACTATTGGACTTTGGAGCCTGTCGGCCAGGTAAAGCTTGAGGCTCATGTAACCAATTTGTGCTTAACGACAATCTGAGCAATGAAGTTTTGGTTGATGCGCTTTAGGTTGATTCTATGTTCACACATCGC
>DLHY01000087.1 GCA_002483445.1 Blastocatellia bacterium UBA7656 | reverse complement strand
TTATCAATCGGGAGTCGGGGTTTGAGATTAAGGAAAATGATTTTGCGCATAAAAGAGTTGAGCGATGAGTGACGCCCGGTTTGATCATCACTCATCGCTCATTTAATCGCGCGCTTTTACAGGCGCGCTATTGGCAAATTGTTTTTACTCCACGTCGCCGCCCGTGCCTTTGTAGATTACGACCGAAGCTGAAACTCCGCAGTTGCCTGCTCTGTCGTAAGCCTTGCACACGAGAGTGTGCGCGCCGTTGGCGGCTTTCTTCGCATCCCACCTAAACGAGTAAGGCGCTTTCTTCGACGAAGCGATCCGTTTGCCGTCTATATACAACTCAACCGACACGACGGCTGTTTCATCAGTAGCGGTCGCGGTGATGGTTACGGTCTTCGTGTTTTCGGCAATTCTCGACCAGTTTGCAGGCGAGGTGATGGCAACCGCCGGCGGCAGGTCACGGGTGTTCGAGACGGTAAAGCTCAAGCCGACGCTTGCCGTGTTCCCAGCCTCGTCGACAGCCGTCGCCATCAGAACGTGGCTTCCGTTGTCAACCGTCAGGCTGTCCCACGAGAGAGTGTATGGAGACTGAGAGACCGTTCCCAGGGTCGTCCCGTCCATACTGAAGCTGACTGAAGCGACTGCCGTATTGTCGCTGGCGCTGGCAGAAAGATTGACACTTCCGCCCACGGTCGCGCTCGCCGCCGGAGAAAGTATGCTCACCACAGGCGCCTCGGTATCGCGATCTCCCGCGGTCGAAGTCGCCAACTCAACGGCGCGCGCAGCATTGATGCGGCCCCAGCCGTACTGACCATCCCAGCCCGCGCCTCCCATATCGTCAGCCGACTGCTTGATTACGTCCTGAACCTGCGCGCCGTCGAGCGCAGGGTTGACCGACATGACAAGCCCCGCGAGTCCCGCCACTATCGGCGCGGAGAACGAAGTGCCTGAAACCGAGCCGTAGCCTCCGCCTCTGAGGGTCGAGTAGACCCCGACGCCCGGAGCGGCAACATCGATGAAATTTCCCGTCGTGGAAAACGAGGCCATGGCATCGGTTGAAGATGTCGCGCTCACGGTCAGCGCGTAAGGGTTGTCGGGAGACGAATCGACTCCGCCGCTGTTGCCTGCCGAGATGGTCACGACTCCCCCCTTGCTCTGAAAATACTGAGCGGCTGCGGTGACGCTGGCCGTGCCGCTGGCCGCATAACTGATGTTGGCGACGCGAGCGCCGTGGTCTGCGGCCCAGGTCAGTGCAGTAGCCATGGTGTAGATGGAAGCGAATCCGTTCGTGGCGCTCACTCGCAGAGGCATTATTTGGCAGCCCCAGGCGACCGACGCCACGCCGACTGCATTGTTGCCCGCTGCCGCAGCCGACCCGGCGACCGATGTGCCGTGACCGTAGACATCAGAGGTGTTGCTGTTGTTGTCGTAAAAATTCCATCCCGCAACCATCTTCCCTGCCAGATCGGGATGAGTTGCATCGACGCCGGAATCGAGGATGGCGATGATCACGTTGTTCGATCCGACGCTCGTGGGCCAGGCCGCAGGCGCGGAGATTTTGGGCAGGTGCCACTGACTGGCGTACATCGGATCATTGGGATTCATATCCGCAGGCGGAAGTATTCGGTCAAGCTCGGCGAATTCCACATCCGACCGCGACCGCAGTTCCTGAAGGTATGATTCTTCGTCCACGTCTTCGGAAAGTGCTATAGCTATTATACCCAGACCGCTAATCTCTTTTTTTCTCAGCCCGCCGCTTCCGCGCATGGTTTCAAAAACCTGATCTTCGGAGACATCAGAGTGAAATCGAACCAGAACCCTGTGCTTCACAAAAGGCCCGTCGAACTGGCCGTCTTCGATTTTATCCTGAGCGAAAGATTTGCCGCCCGGCATACCCGGCAACAGTGAGGAAATGATCATCAGTATCAGCACCGCAATCATAGCTTTTATTTTCGTAGCTCTCTTCATCATCGGAATCGTCTCCTTTTCAAATCATCGAGCGCGTTATCAGCAACTCCGCTGATCCTTTGTGCAACAGGTGTACCAGAAAGAAGACACTCTCCCCATTGTGCTATCTCTTACTCGAACCGCTTCTGCCGAGCGTCGTTCATCGAAAAAAAACAGATAGCTCATACCCTGTTCAGGTATGCCAGCGCAGATGCGCGAAGCGCGCGGATGGAGAAGCGAGCGTGGCGAATCGGGATAAGGGCGTTGTGACACGATTGATGTTTAATTGGACAAGGCCGACCGGACTTTTCTTTGAAACTCATAGACGCCGACCTGTCATCTGTGGTATTCCGGTTTCTTTGCGCAGTGGCAGGTCAGTTTTCAGTTTTCAGTTTTCAGTTTTCAGCTATTCATCATTTCCGGGCGAACTCGCAAAAAGCTCTCAAGAAAAAGCCGGAGCCGTAAGCCGAAACAACGTAACTGAAAACTGAAAACTGAAAACTGAAAACTGTTTGACGGAGGAGCCAGTATGGATACGGGAAAGAAATTCGAAGCGAACGCAAAAGTTCCAGTGGCGCTTTTCAGAAAGCTCCTGCATCGCGGGGCGCGAGCTAACGTGGCCAAAATCCTCTCGAAAGCCTACCCCGTAGATGTGGCTCGTCTGCTCTCGTCGCTGGGAAGCTCCGAGCGCGCTCACGCTTTTTCCATACTGATGGAAGAGTGCGACCTTTCGCACGCGGCAGCAGTGCTTGCGGAAATGGAGACATCAGAGAGCGTCGCGCTGCTTGAGAAGCTCGCGCCGAAACAGATAGCCGAACTGTTGGGAGAAATGGCAGACGATGACGCGACTCTTCTCGCCTCAAGGCTTGAAGACCCGCTCGCCGCTCAGGTTCTCGCCGAGATGGAAGCCGAGCCTGCCGCAGACGTTCGCGAACTGCTCGAACACGAAGAGCAGACGGCGGGTCGTATGATGACGCGGGATTTCTTCGCGTTAGATGAAGACCTCACCGTTGCCGAAGCTGTAACCGCGCTTCAGCGCCGCTCCGAAGAATTCGAGATGGTGCTGTACGTCTATATCGTAGACAAACGCAATCATCTGGCCGGAGTAGTCTCTCTGCGTCAGTTGCTCATCACTCCGCCCGCCACTCAGCTAAAGCGCATAATGTCGCCCAACGTCATCAGCGCCAAAACGACGACGGATCAGGAAGAAGTGGCCCGCCTCGTGGCTGAGTACAATCTGCTGGCAATCCCCATCCTCGATGATGAAGACAAGCTCGTTGGAATCGTCACGGTAGACGACGCGCTCGACGTGGCTCAGGAAGAAGTAGCAGAAGACCTCATGGCTCTGGCGGGCGTGGCAACGGAAGAACATCTCTCGACGAGCGCGTCGCGCTCACTCAGACTCCGATTGCCGTGGCTGCTTGTGAACCTTGTGACGGCGTTTCTGGCTTCGTCCGTAGTTTCGCTCTTTGAAAATGAGATAGGCAAAAAACCTGCGCTCGCCGCGCTGATGCCGATAGTGGCAGGGATGGGAGGCAATGCCGCCACCCAGACGCTAACGATCATCATTCGCGGCATAGCTCTGGGCGAGCTAACGGCCTTCGGACGAGTCTTTCTCAAATCGATTGCTGTGGGAGCAGGCATCGGAATAATAAACGGGCTGGCAGCTTCGACCATCGCCGCGCTTTATTACAAAAACGTATGGCTCGGCGTAGTGCTGGCTTCAGCGATGTTCATCAATATGATAGTCGCTGGAATTGCCGGAACGCTCATCCCCGTCGTGCTGAGGCGGCTGCACATCGATCCGGCTGTTGCGTCATCGGTATTCGTCACGACCTGCACGGACGTGTGCGGCTTCTTTTCGTTCCTCGGACTGGCAACGCTGTTGATGCGACTTCTTTAAGAGCGTGTCTGGAAATTCTGGTCTTGCGCCGAAGGCGCAACGAGAAGGTAGCCAGGCGCGCAACGTCTGGACTGGAGTGGTCAGGTTTCGCGCTCTCATGGAGCGCCAGAACTGCCGCGTCTCCAACGCGGGCGGGGACGGATGATTCCAGAGGCTCCACCTCTGGCTACCCTCTTCGATCTGCTTCGCGGCAAAAGCAATTTCTAAACACGCTCCTAAAGTACACCGTTATAGCGGCATTCATAAGGATGAACAGGAAACTCTCTCATTAACACCGCGATTGATCGCGGTGTTAGACAATGTGCGAAGGACAGAGAACTGTTTTAACAGTTTCCCTCCACCGATCTTTAATTCGTCGGCTGGTCGTCAGGCGCGCAGATGTATCTGCGCGGGCAGAAAAACTGTTAAAACAGTTTCGGGTTGAGGTCTCTCGTTTTTTCACCGCGACGGGTAGCGGCGTTAATGAGAATGTCGCGCTCCTGATGTGTTCAACCTGTTCATACATCTGCATACCGCTGTAAGCTCCACTGCCGCTACGCGGCTTCTCGCCTTTTCACAAAACTTTCCGCTCACAAGCAAGAAGTTGAAACCTTGCCCCGCGGAGAGATTGGTCTAAACTGGTTTTGAATAATCAGACAAACAACAGCGATGTAACGAACATTTTTCTGTCATTCCCAAGCGATTATGTCACGAATTTCCCAAGCGATTATGTCAGTAGTCAGCAGGTAGATAGCCTCTGTCTGACTACTGACTGCCTTCATCCTTTCTCTCTCATCCTCTTGATCATCGCTTGCGTCAGTCGGAGGAT
>DLHY01000073.1 GCA_002483445.1 Blastocatellia bacterium UBA7656 | reverse complement strand
GATTTTCCGGGTCCATCATAGTCTTTGGAGTCTCTGCGATTGCATCCACCGAGCGACTTGGTTTGGTTGCCAGCAACAACTTCGAGCAAAAAACCTATAACCTCAAAAGAGGTGACGTAATTTTTATTCGCTCTTCAGTCAAACCTTCTGGTGTGGGTCTAACGGCTGTAGTTGAGAACGATTTACCTGAAACAGTTTATTCGGGCTTTCTTATAAGATTCCGTGACATTGGCTGTATGGATACTAAATTCAAGAGGCACTGCTTCTACGAAGAGGGTTTTCGCAAAAGGGTGATTGGCGCAAGTTCGGTTAGTGCCAATACCAACATTAACCAAGACAATTTGATGCGATTGTTTATTGCACTCCCACCCACCAAAGCCGAACAAGAAGCTATTGCCGAAACCTTGAGCGACATGGACGCCGAGATCGCCGCGCTGGAAGCCAAGCTCGCCAAAGCCCGCCAGATCAAGCAAGGCATGATGCACAACCTTTTAACCGGAAGGATTCGATTGATATGACTATCGGCCAATCCGAACGCGCTACCCAAAACCGCGTCATCGCCCTGTTCCGCGATGAACTTCATTATCGCTACCTCGGCGAATGGCGAGACCGCGACGACAACAGCAACATCGAGGAAGGCTTGCTCACCGGCTACCTGACCCGAAACGGCTACAGCCCGACGCAGATCAGCAGAGCCATCTACATGCTGCGCACGGAAGCCGACAATCACAGCCGCGGCCTGTACGGAAACAATCAGGCGGTTTACACATGGCTGCGCTACGGCGTGCCGGTGAAGATTGAGGCGGGCAAAGTCACCGAAACCGTCCATCTGATCAACTGGGCAGAGCCTACGTTGAACGACTTCGCCATCGCCGAGGAAGTCACGCTGCACGGCAATCTCGAACGACGACCTGACATCGTGTTGTATGTGAACGGCATCGCTGTGGGCGTGCTGGAACTCAAAAACAGCCGCGTCTCCATCGGCGACGGCATCCGCCAGAATATTTCCAACCAGCGACCGGAGTTCAACGAATGGTTCTTCAGCACTGTGCAGTTCATCTTCGCAGGCAATGATTCCGAAGGGCTGCAATACGGCAGCGTCGGCACCGAAGAAAAGTATTTCCTGAAGTGGAAAGAAGACGAGCAGGACGACACCCGCTTCAAGCTGGACAAGTATCTGCTCAAGATGTGCGACAAGGCGCGGTTGATCGAACTGATGCATGACTTCGTTCTCTTCGACGGCGGGGTAAAAAAGCTGCCGCGTGTGCATCAGTATTTCGGCATCAAGGCAGCGCAAGAGCATGTGCGCGAGCGCAAGGGCGGCATCATCTGGCACACGCAAGGCAGCGGAAAAAGCATCGTCATGGTGTTGCTGGCCAAATGGATTCTGGAAAACAATCCGAACGCTCGCGTGGCGATCATCACCGACCGCGATGAATTGGATAAACAGATCGAGCGCGTATTCACCGATGCGGGTGAGACCATCAAGCGCACCAACAGCGGGCGCGACCTGATGAGCCAGTTGGGACAGGCAAAGCCGCGTCTGCTCTGCTCGCTCGTTCATAAGTTCGGCAAGAAGGATGTGGACAATTTCGAGCAGTTCATCAAGGAACTGGAAGCGCAACCGAGCCAGACGGTCGGCGAGATTTTCGTCTTCGTAGACGAATGCCATCGCACTCAGAGCGGCAAGCTTCACCGCGTGATGAAAGCAATCATGCCAAATGCAATCTTCATAGGTTTCACCGGCACACCTCTGCTCAAGAAGGACAAGCAGACCAGCCTTGAAGTCTTCGGCGGCTATATCCACACCTACAAATTCAGCGAAGCGGTTGACGATGATGTGGTGCTCGATTTGGTCTATGAAGCGCGCGACATCGACCAGCGCCTCGGTTCAGAGGACAAGATAGATGCATGGTTTGAGGCAAAGACGAAGGGGCTGAACGACTGGCAGAAAGACGAACTGAAAAAGCAATGGGGTACTATGCAGAAGGTACTCAGTTCACGCTCGCGCATGGATCGAGTGGTGAGCGACATCGTTTTCGACTTCAGCGTGAAACCGCGCCTGAACAACAATAGAGGCAATGCGATTCTTGTGGCGTCGAGCATCTACGAGGCTTGCAAGTATTTTACCCTGTTCCAAAAGACCATGTTCAAAGGCCGGTGCGCGGTGGTCACTTCTTACAATCCGCAGACGAGAGACATCACCACCGAAGACACAGGGGCGAACACTGAGACGGACAAGGAATTCATTTACAGCACCTATACCGACTTGTTGGAAGACACTGAGGCCAGACCCGGTATGACGAAGACCGAAACTTATGAAGATCGGGCCAAAGATTTGTTCAAGAGAGAGCCTGCCAACATGAAACTCCTGATCGTGGTCGACAAGCTGCTCACAGGATTCGACGCGCCAAGCTGCACATATCTCTACATCGATAAGAGCATGCAGGATCACGGTCTCTTTCAGGCAATCTGCCGAGTCAACCGTCTGGATGGCGAGGATAAGGACTTCGGTTACATCGTGGATTACAAAGACCTCTTCAAGAAGGTCGAGAACGCCATCGCGGTTTATACATCCGAGTTGGATCACAGCGTGGGCGGGGTTGACCCTGAAGTTCTGCTCAAGGATCGATTGAGCAAAGGCCGCGAGCGTCTGGATAACGCGCTCGAAGTCATCGCGCTGCTGTGCGAGCCGGTGGAACCGCCCAAAGGCGAGCTTGAACACATTCATTACTTTTGCGGCAACACCGAGATCGCGGAAGACCTGACGGAACGAGAGCCGCAACGCGCCGCTCTCTATAAGGCGACAGTGGCGCTGGTGCGCGCCTTCGCCAACATCGCCGACGAACTGGAAGCCGCCGGTTACAGCGAGGCCGACATTCATCGCATCAAGCAGTCGCTCGACCGCTACCTGAAGCTGCGCGAGATCATCCGCAAGGCCAGCGGTGAAACTCTCGACCTGAAAGCTTACGAAGCCGACATGCGGCATCTGATTGACACCTACATCGAAGCCGACGAGCCGCGCAAGATTTCACCTTTTGACAATATGTCGTTGCTGGAACTGATCGTGAAAACGGGCATCGCAAACGCGATCACCAGCCAGCTTGGCGAACTCAAAGAAAACAAGCAGGCTGTGGCGGAGGCCATCGAGAACAACGTCCGCAGCAAGATCATCAAGGAACACCTGAACGATCCGGCCTACTACGAGAAAATGTCGGCGTTGCTCGACGAGATCATCGCCACGCGCAAAGCGAAGGCGATTGAGTATGAGGAATACTTGAAACGGATTGCTGAACTGGCGAAGAGGGTAGAGTCCGGGCAGGCCGACGATACGCCGGAACGACTGAACACGCCGGGAAGACGCGCGCTCTACAACAACCTGAATCAGAATGAGGAGATGGCCATCAAAATCGATGAGGTGGTGAAGCAGGTCAGACCGGACGGCTGGCGCGGGATTCAGGCGCGCGAGCAAGTCATCAAAGGAGCGATACATGATATCTTAAAGGAAAATGGCTTGTTGCATGATGAAGCTGAGGTTGAGCGTATCTTCCTCGTCATCTTCCAGCATAAGGGTGAATACTGATGGTTACACAGATCAAACTTGGGGACATCGCTGTGGATGTAGTGAAGAAAAACATCAAGAATATTCACCTGAGCGTTTACCCTCCGGCTGGCAGGGTGCGAATTTCTGCGCCACTTCGGATGAATCTCGACACCATCCGAGTCTTTGCCATTTCCAAACTCGGCTGGATCAAGCAACAGCAGAAGAAGTTGCAGGAGCAGGAACGCGAAACGCCGCGCGAGTACCTCGACCGCGAAAGCCATTACGTTTGGGGGAAACGATATCTGCTCAAAGTTGTCGAAAGCGACGAAGCGCCCGCAGTGGAACTCAGGCATAGCCAGATGCACCTGCGAGTCCGTCCAGGTGCAAGCGACGAAAAGAAACAGGCCATCGTCGAAGAATGGTATCGTGAACAGATCAAGCAGGCTGCCTCTGCATTGATAGCAAAATGGGAGCCGCTGATTGGTGTAAGGGTAGAGCGGTTCTTTGTGCAAAAGATGAAGACGAAATGGGGAAGCTATAGCCCCGGCTCCAGGAGCATCCGGCTAAATACCGATCTGGCCAAAAAGCCACTGGAATGTCTCGAATATATAATCGTGCATGAGATGGTTCATTTGTTGGAGCCTACTCACAACAATCGTTTCGTGAGTTTGATGGATCAGTTCATGCCGAAATGGAGGTATTACCGCGCGGAGCTAAACAGATTGCCATTGAGGCACGAGGATTGGAGTTATTGAGAACAAATATATCCGCCGAGTTGAGGCAGATGACAGCATATGATTGATGAATCGCACTTGAAGCTTATCGAAGATCGCGAGCCGGACCGCCCGCCGAAAGCGAACAAGAAGCCAGAGGGCAAAGCAAGCAGGAGGAAGGTGAAGGCAGGGTTCTTGCAAAGTAGGACTAGCGACGCAAAATGAGGTTCAGCGCCTCCAGAGGATAAGCACTGTAACGCCTCCTCGCCTCTGCCAGGTTCCTCATTCCCTGCCTCAACACCAATCCTATTATCAAGTTGTTTATCACTGCCATCACCTGCGCCCCGTCTCCTGTCTTCAACCTGCAGGCGTCTTCTCTCAGCCTTACGTCTTTCCGATAATGCAGCCCGTTTTCTATTCCCCAATGCTTTCTCACTATTTCCATCAACCTTGAGGCTGAGGCTTCTTCTCTCATCAGGCTCGTTACTCCATAGCTCACCTCGCTGCGCTTCTTGCCCGTAGTTACCTCTTCGACTTCTCGCTCAATCTTGAACACCTGCTCAAGGTAAGGCCAATCTAAATATCCCTTCAACAGGCTCGTCACCACAAGCCTTCTCTCCTCTATTCTCCCGTGTCCTTTTTCTATCGTCTCGGCTTGCGAGAGATCATTGCTCATCACTTTGAGCGCCGTCTTTCCTTCCTCAATCTCGAAGGCTGTCTCTATCTCTGCTCGCAAACTCGACTGGTTGTCTTTGACCGTCCAGACATACTCGCCTCCTGCTTCGACCACCAGGCGTGAGAGTTCTCTCTGCGTAAACATTGCATCGCCAGTCACTACTTTTCCTTTCAAATCAATGCTTTTTAGCACTCGCGGCGCTGCTACTATCTCATTTTCTTTGCATCCTACTTCGACTTGCATAAGAACGATTCCTTCAGTCGGAAGATAGGCTGCAAGCGTGTGAACGCCTTGAGTCTTGCCAGGAGGAATTGTACCTCGCAGCGTCTTGCCATCTATGGGAAGTTCGACAGACAAGCCTCCCTCGACAGTTGAAAGCAAAAACCGAGTGACTGCTTCCTGTAGTTGCTCGACTGAGACGGCACGGGCAAGAATGCGAGAGAAGGTTGTCGAGTGAGGAGTAGTTTTTCTGTTCAGTCTCAGAGCTTCAATCAGCATCTCGGAGCGAAGAGAAACCCAGTGTGCAATGCCATCGGGATGATCCTCACCCGCAAGTTTGGCGAGAACGACAAAGACCAAAGCAATCGAGAGGGGATAGCGCACACCCTTTGGCTTGCGGCGATCAGTAAGGCAGTCGAGGTGATAGAAGAGAGAATCGAGATCGAAGATAAACGGCTCCGATTTTTGCTCGAAAGAGAAACTTTCAGTATTATGCTTCATCGAGACCTTCCTCCGGTTCAATTTGGACTACATTTGATTTAGAACCGAGTAAGGTCTTTCTTTTCAATTGTCAAGCTACTTTGCAAGAACCCTGAGGCGTACTTCGGCGAGAAAAGCTTCCGCGAGATCACGCCGATGCTTGTTGAGAAGTTCAAGCGTGATCGTCTTAGCGGAAAGACCCGTTACGATAGAGAGCGTCGGCCCGCTTCAGTAAACAGGGAGCTTCAATGCATGTCGAAGATTTTCAACATGGCGATCCGCGACCGTGTGGCTTCGACCAATCCTTGCAGGGGAGTGAAGCTGCTCGCCGAAAACAACGAGCGCACGAGGTATCTGACCGTCAAGGAAGAGCAAGACCTTTTTGCTCAACTGACGGGGCCTCGCGCGCATATTCGGCCAATCGTAATTCTGGCACTCCACACCGGCATGCGCCGCGGCGAGATTCTTTCTCTCAAGTGGAGCCAGGTCGATTTTTCGCGCAACCTCATACACGTCACACGCACCAAGACGGGAAGGGATCGCTTCGTGCCGATCAATGAAACTGTGAGAGAAGAATTGCTTCAGTTGAGCAAAGAGTCAAAGGGTGAAGCGGTCTTCGCGAACAGTAGAACGGGCAAGGCGTTGGGCTGGATAAAAAGAGGCTTCTCTGCTGCGTGCAAAGAAGCCGAGCTTGTGAACTTCAGGTTTCACGACCTGAGACATACCTGCGCAACGCGGCTTGCCGACTCAGGCGCGGATGCGTTTACAATTGCGGAGATACTCGGTCACAGAGACCTCCGACAGACGAAACGCTACACTCATGCGACCGACGCGCGCAAGCGTGAGGCGCTTGAACGCCTGGCGAATTATGGGCAGTCTGAGAAAAATTGTCTCAAGATTGTCTCAAAGCGAAAACGGAAGGCCGGTTGACCTCCCGTTAATCATTGGTAGGATTAGGGCGGCTAGTGGGTCTTGAACCCACGGCCTCGTGATCCACAGTCACGCGCTCTAAACAACTGAGCTATAGCCGCCAGAAAGCAACTCTAAATTTGTCCTAT
>DLHY01000071.1 GCA_002483445.1 Blastocatellia bacterium UBA7656 | reverse complement strand
TTTTCGTACTGAGAATTGCTGAGATTACATTGTTGAAGTCCCCAAAGTAGTGTAAGGCAACATCTTCGAGTACGCGCGGTATGCCTTTTGTCGTTCCTTGCTCTTTGAGGCGATGCGGGCATACGGCATTGATCTGCCCGCGATATTGGACGGAGCAAACGCCAAACGGATAGTCAATGAGGCGGCTGTTTTTGTCACAGTCGGCGCCCACGAATGGACACCCATGTTTTTCCCGCACCCGTCGTGCTTCATCAGAATGATTATCGAGGGGATATCCGAAAATCTCAGCCGGACGGTTGCCTGCGCCCTTTGCCATTCAACCTCTCCCTGAAATGAGACTCTTCCATACTGCACGGACTTTGTCGGGCGAGTAATCACTCTCTAAAAGCCAACCCATCGCTGCGCTGCACTGGCGGCAAAAGGTCTCGCTGTCACTGGCATCTATTACTGTCAGCGGCGACCATCGCCCGACAATCACATCCTCGGCTGAGGCCAGCACCAGAATGGAGTCGTGTTTAAGAGAGTTCAGGTTGTTGATGTGAACTGAAATCGGATGCTCGGAAAAAACCGAATAAGCCTTCATCAAACGAAAGCCTGCCGAACGCAGCGCCAGCGTCAATTCAGCCCATGCGTTGGGATCCCAGTGATGAAAGGTGAATACCATCCGCCCCCTGCCTCGCTTGAGTAGCCGCGCGCATTCGCGGAAGATGCCCGATAGCACT
The DNA here is from genome assembly GCA_002483445.1 of Blastocatellia bacterium UBA7656. Taxonomy (GTDB): domain Bacteria; phylum Acidobacteriota; class Blastocatellia; order UBA7656; family UBA7656; genus UBA7656. The sequence continues at coordinate 13,888 of DLHY01000071.1, read as the reverse complement.
TTCACGAAATTGGTTTCATCTTTTCCGCTTTTGATAGCGACCGCGCTGTGCGTCTCGTCGTAAGACCAGTTGAAATCGTCGGGAAGCATGAGTGCCAGCCATACCCTGAAGAAGGTCGCCAGGTCTGAGTATTGCACGCTGTCATAATAAGGGGGGTCAGTGACTATGATGTCGACTGACTGATCGGCTACGGGCAGGCGGCGCGAGTCGCCGTGAATCAACAGGAATTTCTGAGCTCCGGAACTCAATGCAGACTGATGATAAACTTCGGTGCCGCCATCGAACTCGCCCAGAATCTTCATCACCTGCATTTTGCCATGCCTGTCTATTTTGCGCTCTTCAGGCGCGACAGCCCACTTGCGCCCGCGCGCAATCCGGTCGTGGAAAAGCCTCTGCAAATTGCCGGATGACTTCTCGCGGTTTATCGGATTGTTCTCCGCCGCCGTATATTGAAAGGCGTAAGCGTGCAGCCCGAAGACGTGTCGAATAGCGCCGGGGCGACGCTTGAACCAGCCCTTGTAGCCGCACAGCATCGCGTTTAACTCCAGAGAAGTCGAGACGAGCAAGGCCAGGTTGAGCCGCTCGGCTCCTTCCATCTGACGCAGACCTTCGATGGCATGGTAGAGATACAATAATTGGCGCGACGAAAACAGGTCGAAGTAGAAATGCACATTGCGCCGCAGTAAATCGCCTGACTTTGGGCCATCCTGCACAGCGAAATGCTCTATCGCCCCGAAATCCAGAGTGTCCCGCAGCGCATCGGCCCTTGCGATGCGCTCCAGATCGGCATCGTCTGGCATACGAAAAAAAAGGCCATCTTCCGGACAGTTGCCCACTATCGCCACCGGAACGTAACGAGCGTAGAAAGGCGTGTCGAGAAGGTCTCGATATTTCTGATGACAGATGGGGCAGATCGTTTCGGCTTTGGTGATCAAAGGCCGGGGCTTGATCGGGCCTGCGGATATGCAATGGGTATCAGTGATCTCCCATGTATCGGGCCGGATACGGAGGGTGCGGTCAGCCTCGTGGCGCAGTTCGTATTGATCGATCTGCACTACCTCGCCACAGGCGCAATGTTTGCGGAGTCCATGCAGGGTATAGCACGAATCGAGCGTCTTTTGGCACGCAGGGCATTCAGTTTGAAAATAGTGACTGAGGCATTGATACAGTTTCTCGAAGAATGAATCGAAAGCTGTTTGCAAGTCGGTGAGATAGACTTCCGCGAGCGAGGCGCGGGCCTGTGCGATGGGTATAGGGTCAATATCGACGCCTATGACATTGGCGCCCAGCCGAATGGCTTCGTGCAGGGTCGTACCGCCGCCCATCATCGGATCAAGCACGATTTTGCCCTCCAATCCGCCGGGAGCATAGTAATCACGGCGCGCAGGGTCAGGCACAAACTGCTTTAGTATGGTGCGGAATGTCGAGCCGCAGCGCCGCGCCCACCACTTGTGCAGATATGTATTGGGACGGAAGAGATGCTTGTTCAACGCCTCACACCGCGATAACTCGTCGGCAAAGGCTTCGGGAAACGAACGGTCGATGTCAACGCTGACCGCAGCGGTTGAGAGGCGGAGCAATTCATCGAAAGCCAGTTGTCGGCCTTCTTTTGGTTTTCGGCTCATCATCAGAGTGTATTCAATAGCAATACCTTCGGGCCGTCAATCGGCCTTCACCCATTCACCAAAACTGTATGACCCAGGCCCGTCAATAACACGATCATCAGAATCTCCCATTCGACCCACGCTGCATCTTGCCGCCCGCCAGCCGAGGAACTAGAATGAGTTTTCTTGCTGGATTTTACCGCGGAGATAATCGCTATGTCAGTCACTACTGAAACTCTTCTTGATGCCGAAAAAGAATACGAGATCGTCGACGGGCAGCCAGTGGAAAAAGTAAGTGGCGGAGCAAGACACAGCGGCGTTGGAACGCGACTCAGCGCAAGGTTGGGTATGCACTGCGAAGCGAATAATCTCGGCGGAGTCTATGGGCCGGATACGACTTTCAAGATAGGCCGCAATGAGCGGTTGCCTGATGTCTCGTTCGTATCCGCCGCGCGCATACCCGAAGAAGGAGAGCCGGAAACTCTCTGGCCTTTCGCTCCCGATCTTGCCGTTGAAATTATCTCGCCCAACGATCTCTATGAAAAAATGAACAGCAAGATGCGCGAGTACTTCGACGCGGGCGTGCGCGAGGTGTGGCTCATCTCGCCTGAGCATAAAATGGTTACGATTTATCATTCGCCCACGCAGACCACGATACTGACGGAACAGGATGAACTGACGAGCGGAGACCTGTTGCCCGGTTTTCGATGCCCCGTCAGCGAGATATTCAAGACCCCTTCGCGCGCCTGACCGTTATTTGAAAATGTTCTCATTTCATTCCTTCGCCCTCTTCGTTGAAAAATCGAGCGCGCACGAATCATCAAATCAAACAGATAGTGAGACTCAGCCCCAGGTTGATGCTAGAATTCTCAAGTCGGCGCTCGACCGGGAGGCTTTGAAATTATGCGCGCGGTTTTATCGCTCACACTCTGCCTTGCCTTCGCGCTCAGTGGCGCGGGGCAAAAACAATCTGCGCGATGGGTGGAACGTATCGACTCGCGGTCGGAGTTCGATCAGTTGTCGCGCACTTATTATCGAGGCCGCTTCTACGCTCTGCCTCACCTGATGTTCGTCATCGACCGCCGCGACCGCGGGCGCGTCTACTACGTCAACTCGAATCGGTTTCAGTTTCATCGCGATTTCGTCAACGCCGCATATCTTTCACTCGACCGCGGGCGCGCATTTGATGAGAATTACTTCAAGACTGATCGTCGCTTCCTGCTCGGCACCCTGGCTTTTCAAACCTCAGCCGATAAATTCACCTTCGAATTCTGGGAAGGCGACCGATTGACTAAAGAACTTCTCGAAGAATGCTTCACGTCAATCAAACGCACTTTCTACGCGCCAATATTTTTCAAGCCGAATTCGCTCGCGCAGGAAGAAACAGCAAAAGAGTTAAATACTGTCCCTGCGCTTACGACGAGCGAACTTGCCCGTGATCAGCAGTATCAGCCGCTCAATCTGGGCGCAGGCATCGGACAGCTTCGCGTCATAGACCGCGTGACGGAAGAGACCGTCATCGACCGCAATCAGATCGTCATATTCAAGGAAACGCCCGTTCATCTCACTCCGCTTTCGGGAATAATAACGACCGAGATGGCCTCGCCCCTCTCGCACGTCAACCTGCTTGCGAAAGCGTGGGGAATACCTGTCGCCACGATCAAAAATGCCGACAAACTTTTCCTCGGGCTTGAAGGCAAATACGTGCGACTAGAAGTCGAAGAGAGAGGCTATAAACTCGAACCTGCCGACCCGCGCGAGGTCGCGGCGCGCAACCGCGAGTGGATAAAACGCGCAGACACCATCACCCCGCCCGCCGATCTCGTTTTCAATCGTCTGACTGACCTCAAGTATCAAAGAGCGCGCGACGCTCGACGCTTCGGCGCGAAGTCGGCAAATCTGGGCGAGATTATCAACGCTCGTCTTGCAGGCATAGTCGTCCCCGACGGATTCACTGTTCCGTTTTATTTCTATCAGCAGTTCATGCGACTCAACGACCTCGAAGAAAAAATCAGCACGGCGGTTGAAGAAGATCGTTTCGTCCACGATCCTAAATACAGAAAAGAGCGGCTTGCCGAAATTCGTCAATGGATTGAGCAGGGCCGTCACGACGAAGAGTTTCGACGCGCTGTTCTCGAAAAAGTTCATCGCCGGTTTGCGGGCAAAGGACTCTTCGCGCGAAGTTCGACGAATGCCGAAGACCTCGCCAACTTCAGCGGCGCGGGTCTCTACACTACGGTTCCGAATGTGCGCGGCGGAGATCATTTGATGGAAGCGATCAAAAAGGTGTGGGCTTCGGTGTGGAATTACGAAGCTTATGAAGCGAGAGAAAGTTTCGGGATGAATCACTTAGGCGTTTATCCGGCGGTGCTCGTTCAGGAAGGCATCGATGCAGAGAGCGCGGGCGTGGCGATCACCGCCGATCCTTTCGATCCAATGAATCGCGGCGCGGTTTACATCAACGCCAAGCGCGGGCTTGGAATAAAAGTGGTCGAAGGCCGACGGGTTGCCGAACAGGTGATTTATAATCCGCGCTCGAATGCGATTCGGGTGCTGACGCGATCCGACGAAGACACGAAACTCGTGTTCGACGAGCGCGGCGGCGTCAAAGAAGTGAAGATCGAAGAACGTCGCGCCGTGTTGACCGACGCTATGATAAGACGGCTTGCGCGGGCGGCGATTGCGCTCAAGCGAGTGTTCGCGGGTCGCGATCAGGATACGGAATGGCTCTATGCGCGCGGGCTTTTGCACATAGTTCAGTCGCGGCCATTCATAGAGCAGACTGTCAGTTCTCGCCGTTAGATTCGCAAACGCAAGCTGACAGCTTGCGCCACTGGAAAAAAGCATGAAGCCGGTAACAGAACAGGCGAATCCGAAAACGAAAGACATCGATCTGAAGAGCGCGATTGAAATCGTTCGGTTGATAAACGAAGAAGACCGCACGGTAGCCGATTCAGTATCGAAAGTGCTTGACTCTGTGGCTGCGGCCATTGACGCGATAGTTGAAAGACTGAGCGCGGGCGGGCGATTGTTTTACATCGGAACAGGAACGAGCGGGCGATTAGGCGTGCTTGACGCTTCGGAATGCCCGCCGACGTTCGGCGTCTCGCCCGACACGGTGCAAGGCATAATCGCAGGCGGATACGACGCATTGCACAAATCAGTCGAATCAGCCGAAGACGATCCCGGTCAGGCTGCGCGCGATATGGAAGAAGCGGGCGTGGGCAGTCGAGATGCGGTCGTAGGAATTTCCGCAAGCGGCAACACCCCCTACACGCTCGGCGCTCTTCGCCACGCAAAGCAAATAGGCGCTCTCGTCGTCGCAGTGACGTGCAATCCCTCATCTCAGATGGCCGGGGAAGCCGACATAAGCATAGCGCCGGTGGTCGGGCCTGAAGTCATCGCAGGCTCTTCGCGCCTGAAAGCAGGAACGGCGCAGAAGATGATTCTGAACATGCTTTCTACAGGCGCGATGATAAGGCTCGGTCTTGTCTGCGGCAATCTGATGTCGAATCTCAAAGCGAGCAACGCAAAGCTCCGGGCGCGCGCCCGCGCGATACTTGCTGAAGAAGCCAAACTTGAAGCGGATGAAGCCGCGCGGATATGCGAAGAAGCAAACAATGATCTCCGCGTCGCAATAGTGATGGCGCGAGCGCGCGTTTCACGAGATGAAGCCGAGCGATTGCTTGCGGCTCACAACCATTCGGTGCGTCGCGCGCTTGATAGTTTGAATTGATCGCGTTGGACAGCCTCAAGCTCAGCGCGTTACTATTTACGTGCAACCTCGTCCCCGGAACTTGCCCGCAAAAGTCTCTCCCCCTGCTCACTCTTTGATTGAAACTTGTGGGACAAGGAAAGCCATGAAAAAAGTTTTACTTGTTTGCCTTGCGATCTGCGCTTTGAGTCCGGCGCTTTATAAAACCAGCGCGCAGGACACCGCCGCGCTCACCATAGAACTCGAACCACGGCTTTCGGGCCTCAGTTCGCCGATCTTCATCACTCACGCGGGAGACGGCACGAATCGATTGTTCATAGTGGAACAGGGGGGGCGCATACTTGTGCTGCAACCCGGATCGACGGCGCCTACGGAATTTTTGAACATCGCTTCGAAGATATCATCGGGCGGAGAGCGCGGCCTGTTGGGACTCGCGTTTCATCCGCAGTTTGAAAACAACCGCCGCTTTTTCGTCAACTACACTCGCAGCGGAGACGGCGCGACCGTCATAGCCGAATATCGCGCATCGCAATCGAATCCGAATATCGCAAATACGACTGAGACTCCGATCCTGACAATCTCTCAGCCGTTCTCCAATCACAACGGCGGGATGATCGCCTTCGGCCCTGACGGATTTCTCTACATCGGAATGGGCGATGGCGGCTCGGCCAACGATCCGGGAAATCGCGCGCAAAACGTCAATGAGCTTCTCGGAAAGATTCTTCGCATCGACATCGATCAGCCGAACGGACAGATTCCTTATTCTTCTCCTTCCAATAACCCGTTCTTCGGCCCGACTACCGGGCGCGATGAGATATTCGCTGTTGGGCTTCGCAACCCGTGGAGATTTTCTTTCGACCGCCTGACGGGAGAATTGTACGCGGGAGATGTCGGACAGAATGTCATCGAAGAGATAGATATTATCACTCGCGGAGGCAACTATGGCTGGCGCGTATTCGAGGGGACGCGCTGCGCCAACGATCCTCTGCTTTGTCCCTCGATGGCTCAGATCGCGCCCATAGCCGAGTACAGTCACACAGGCGGGCGATGCTCGATCACAGGAGGTTATGTTTATCGCGGCTCGCGTTCGACGATGATGCTCGGCTCTTATATCTACGGCGATTTCTGCACGGGCGAAATTTTCATGCTGATGAACGGCGCGCAGACTCGTCTGCTCGATACCAGTCTGAGCATTTCATCGTTCGGCGAGGATGAAGCGGGCGAAATTTACGTCGTCGGGATTGGCGGAACCGTTCATCATATCAAAGGCCCTCAAGACACTGAGCCGCCGCCGCCGCCTGTCATAAACTCAGCCTTCGTGCGCCGCCGCTCGACGGGCGAGTTGCTCGATCCCATAACGACGAAGAACAAAGGCAAGAAGTATGAAGTCGTCGTTCGCGGCACGGGCTTCCCGCCAAGTGCGGTCATCGTGAGCAATGGCCAGGAGCTTGGCACCACGGGCGTAATCGTTGGAGAGCTTATCGGGCGGCTTAAAAACAGTATGCTTCGCAACTCCGGCCCGCTCGTAATAGAAGTGGTCGCTTCGACCATCCGTTCGAATAGCATCACACTTCAGATCATCGATAATTAAAGAGGCGTTGCGCGATGCAGTCGGCGCAAGGTAGGCTACCCTTTGTCATTGGTCATTTGTCCCTTGTCCTTTGTTATTGCTTCGCTGCAAATGACAAATGACGAAGGACAAAGGACATTAATCAGGAGGTATTTTTTTGAGATCGAGATATGCACTGACAATCATTCTCGCATTCATTCTAGCTTCGGCGAGTTTCCCTGCGCGCACCAAAGCGCAGATTCGCCCCGTAATCATCGCTCCGGGATTTGAATTCAGCTTCTTTGCCGACGGGGGCAACGTGGCGGAGTTTCGCGGCACGGGTCAGGCGGGGGCGCTCTCAGGGCCGACCTCGATGGCGTTCGACTCTCGCGGCAGACTTTTCGTCGGAACCTTTCTGGGAAAAATTCTCATACTCCTCGACACGGACGAAGACGGTCGCGCTGATCAGGTCAAGACCTTCGCATCGGACGTGCCAGTCGCGCTCGGACTGGAATTTCATCCGAACGGCGATCTCTTCGCCACGAGCAACATACTCGGCGGCGTGGGCCGCGTGCTGAGGCTTCGCGACACGGATGGCGATGACGTTGCTGACGATATAACCACGCTCGTCGACGGATTGCCGAGTGAAGGCGACCATCAGACCGACCGCCTCAAGTTCGGCCCTGACGGAATGCTCTACGTCGGCCAGGGGTCGTCAACGGACGACGGAAACGCAAAGCCGGGGCGACCAGTGGAGCGACCGCTCAACGCGACAGTATTTCGCATCGATGTCGACAATCCCGTGATCAATATTTTCGCAAGCGGACTTCGTAATCCGTTCGGCATGGCGTTTCACCCGGAGAACGGGCAACTCTTCACCACTGATGGAGGATCGGGCGAAGTGTGCCAGGTGCCTCCCTGCCCTGAAGACACTTCGCCACCCGAAGAAATCAACTGGGTGACGGCGGGCGGGCATTATGGTTTTCCGTTTTGTGAAGGAACGCCCGTGCCTGAAAATCCCAACTGCGCGACGACACGCGCACCTGTACTTCAATATCCACGACACCTCACGCCGACCGCGCTTGCATTTTATACAGGGCCGCAGGCAGGCGAGTTGAAAAACCATCTGCTGCTGACGCTGTTCAAGAATCTGCCCAATGCTCAAAACTACGGCGGCGATCTTCGAGTGATCAAAGTCGAAGGCGATGCCGTCAGCGGTTTTCAAATGCAGGACACAGGATTCATCGCGCAGTTCGATCCAATCGATCCTTTCGACGGCCCTGTTGAAGTGGCTATCGATCCGGTAAGCGGCGATATCTACGTCGCGCGATTCGATCCTGTCACCCACCGCGATCTGACCGAGCATCATCACTTCATCTATCGCATTCATCGCGAGGGAAGCGACTCGCTGCCGTTTATCGCCAAACCCGCTCCGCAATCCGTTACGGCAGGGTCAGGCGTGGCCACGATCAATCTCACGGGGAGACATATCAAGCCGGGGGCAATAGTGCTTGCCGACGGCGTTCAGGTCGTGACTCGTCAGGGCGCGACTCGCTTCGATCTCGTTGCCGAGATACCGGCTTCGATGACTGCAAGCGAGCGCGAGATAGTGATCGAGGTTCGAAACCCCGACAGCGCGCGGTCGAATCAGCAGACGTTCGCGGTGAGAAAAAGCGGAGGAGGCGGCGAGACAATGCCTGCGCTCACTTCGCTTTTCGTCTACAAGAAAAAACGTGATCGCGTCGTCAATCCTGTCGTTGCGGGATCGAATGCAAAGAAATTCCGTGTCGTCGTCGCAGGCACGAATATCGATGCGGGCGCCGAGCTTCTTGTCGGCGGCCAGTCGATTGAAGTCATCAGCGTCAGCGCGACGGAAATAGTCGGGCGGCTTAAAAATTCGATCATATCCTCGCCCGGACTCATCCCGGTTCAGGTTCGCAACCCGAACGGCAAAACGTCGAACACGATCAATCTCGTCGTAGTGAGCAGTCAGTGAACGAGTGAAGAAGGGAGAATGGGGGAGTGGGAGAATGGGGGAGTGGGAGAATGGGAGAGTGGGGGAATGGGAGAGTGGGAGATGAAGAATTGTTCTCCCACTCTCCCATTCCCCCACTCTCCCACTCATCACACTGAACGGAGGAAGACATGCCAAAGACCATCGCCATCTTCGGCGGCAATTTCAATCCGCCCGGAGTGCATCATCGCAAAGTCGCCGAAGAACTGGCTCGTCACTTCGATGAAATAATCATAGTCCCCTGCGGGCCGCGACCAGACAAGCCGACAACCAATGATGTCGAGCCGATCTATCGCGCCGCAATGGTCGATATGACTTTCCGCGGGATAGACAAAGTGACGGTCGAGCTTTTCGACCTTGAGCAATCTACGTTTACGCGCACTGATAAACTCGACGAGATGTTTTCTTCGCTTGGCGAGACGTGGCACGTCGTCGGGACGGAATTGATTCAGGGAGGAAAGAGCGGCGAGTCTTTCATTCAGCGCAAGTGGGAGATGGGAGAAAAGTTATGGCAGCGGTTGCGCTTTGCCATAGTCGCGCGTCCCGGCTTCGAGCTTGACCCCGCAGACCTTCCCCCCAATCACAAAATAATTCACAACGACACTCCGGGCGAAAGCTATCTGATCCGCGAGAAAGCTTTTCGTCGCGAGCGAGTCGATAGCCTCGTCGTTGAAGATGTGGCCCGCTACATCGATTGCTATCGCCTCTATCGCGGCACGATGGTCGGGCGGTCAGCGATACTTGCTATCGAAGAGCCGAGGTTTCTTATTTACTACGACGAGAGGAATCCGAAAGCGCATTCGATAGCTTCTCAGTTTCGCGATCAGGAAGACGCCGAGCGAGCCAACTGCATACTGGTTATCGGCGGCGACGGGACTATGTTGCAGGCGATCAGAAAATACTGGAGAGCGCGGCTTCCCTTCTTCGGCATCAACGCCGGACACCTGGGATTTCTGCTCAACGATATGGCTCATCTCATCGATGGCAGATTTCCCGCTGATGATATGATCGTGCGCCAGTTGCCTCTGCTTTACGTCGAGGCGGAAAGTCCTGATGGACGGATGAAGCATACGCTGGCGTTTTCCGACGCATGGGTAGAGAGGTCGACGAGTCAGACGGCGTGGATCGAAGTGAGCGTAAACGATCAGGTGCGCATACCGAAACTCGTATCGGACGGCGCGCTGGTAGCGACCGCCGCGGGTTCGACGGCTTACGCGCGCTCGATGGGCGCAACGCCCGTCGTGATGGAGACGCCCGTGCTGACGATGGTCGGCTCGAACGTGATGCATCCTCCGAGATGGAAATCTGTTGTGCTTTCGATGGATTCGCGGATCGAGTTCAGGAATCTCAACCGCGAGAAGCGACCTATAGTCGGATTCGCTGACGGCGAAGATCAGGGCGAAGTCGAAGCGATGCGAATAAGAGTGAGCCGGATTGCGGCAATAGAGCTTGCGTTTTCGGCCAATCACGACATGGCGGAAAAGATCGCGCAGATTCAATTCCCGCAGGAATAACGCGAAAACAAATCTCAAAACAGACCTGCGGGGACTTGATCGTCCCCGCAGGTCTTTGACATCGCACTGTGACTTCGCGCTTTAGAAGATCACCTTCAACGCGAATTGTATCTGGCGCGACGAGCCGAAATCGCCCGTCGGGAAGCGAGTGTTGGTGATGACACCGAAGTTCGCGCTTCCAACCTGCGCCACACGACCGGGCTGGCCAAAGTTCGCATGGTTGAAGATGTCGAACACCTCGGCCCGGAACTGAACCTTCACAGTCTCAGTCACCTTCGTGGTTTTGAGAACTGAAAAATCAGTGTTCACGAATCCCGGCCCGATGATCACGTTGCGGCCCAGATTACCGAAGTGAAACACTGCTGCTCCGTTGACTATAGCAACCGGCAGCGCGAACACCGACCCGGCGGGACACCCTCCCGGCGCTCGCGGATCGCAAACAGTGTTGGTAAACCACTGCTCGCGCCTGCCTACCTGCTGAATCGTTCCGATCAGATCGGGCCTCAATGTGCCAAGCCCGGTAAACGAAGCTATGTTCAAATTGCCGAACGGCGTTCCGGCGATGGCCAGCGGATTGCCCGCGAGAATGTTTACAGGGTTGCCGCTCTGCAACTGGGTTATGGTCGACAACTGCCATCCTTCGACCAGTCGATTGCCCTTAAACGGGAGTTCGTAAATCGCGCTGGCGACGAAGCGATGTCGCGCGTCGTAATCCGACAGCCCGCGATCTCCGCGAATGTTGAGGCTGTCCTGAACGACTACGCCCTGCGAGTTGAGCGAGTTGTAATCCAGAGATTTCGACCACGTGTAAGAGGCGTTGAACTGCAATCCGCGCGAGAGCCGCTTGTTGGCCGCTATCCACAGCGCGTTGTAGGTGGAGTTGCCTGCGCTGTTTATCTGGGCGACGTTGCCGATAGGCGATCCCGGAATGATGGGACTGTCAGCGGCGATTGTCGGAAACGGGCGCAATCCGTTCGTGATTTGATTCACGTTGCGCGAGATTCTCAGGTGCGTCCCCTTCGATCCGATGTAGGAAACCTTCACTCCGAGCGTCGGCGTGATTTCGCGCTCGACATTGAGGCTCCACGATTGAATGTAGGAGTTCTCGAAATCGGGGTTGACCGATGCGGGCGCGGCGCCGGCTGCGCGAGCGACATCGATTGCATTGTTGAGCCTTATCGCGCCGTTGAAATTCAAAGGAGTGGCCAGCGGGGGATTCGACGCGAGAGGAGTTATCAGGTTCGTCACCGGCTGATCGGACATTATCGCGTATCCTCCTCTGACGCTCGTCCGTCCGTCGCCGAACGGATCCCACGCGAATCCTATGCGCGGCTGGACGTTGTGAGTGTTGTCGTAAACCTTGTCGAACCCTGAGCCGACTCGATCAAGCCGCCCCTGGGAAAAATTCGCGAAGCGGTCGAACCTCTCCGTAGGCGAGATGAAGATGTCATAGCGCAGGCCGAGTTCGATGGTGAAGTTCGACTTCCACTTGATATTGTCCTGAACGAAAAAGCCCAGCGCGCCATTGGCTATGCTGCTTGAAACATCGCCCACCTGCACAGCGAAGGCGTTGGCGTTTCCGGCCAGAAAAGCGTCAATGCTGGCAAAGCCGAACGTGCCGATGTTGCGATTGAAGTTGTTGTTGAAGAAGCGGCGGTACTCGCCCCCGAAGTTGAACGAGTGACGGCCTCGCTGCCAGTTCACCCTGTCGGAAGCGACGAAAGTGGTATCGCCGCGTCCCTGCGGAAATCCGGCAGGCCCGCCGAAATTGAGCAGCAGTCCGGCGACGCTGATCTGCGGAAGGCCGACTGGCTCGTTGATGCCATTTCGTATTCCGAGGTCGGCGGGGTTGAGCTGCACGTTGGGAGTGAAGGTGATGAAGATGCGATTGAACCCGAAGCTCGCCTCATTGACCAGATTCGGGTTGAAGGTGTGCGTTTCGTTGAGCGTGAATATCTGGCGGGTCGCCTCGCGCGTGTCGCCCCATCCCGGCAGGGTGTTGCCCTGCAAATTCGGCTCGATGCGCAGATCGGTCTGACGCGCGTAGTAGCCGTGCAGCCGGTCGTTGCTGCCGATGTTATGGCTTATATCGAGCGTCCACTGATCTATATCGACGGGCGCGGTGCCTGCTCCCTGAAATACGCCCACATCGCGGCCCGCAGCATTTTTAACTATGCTCGTCGGGCGCGGCAGCATCTCTACAAGTCTGCTGATTATCGGATCACTCACTCGCGCTCGCTCGGCCTCCGTGAGAGTGTTGGCGAACAGCGTGAGTCCCTGTCGTTGACGAAGCCCTTCATAGCTGAAGAAGAAGAACGTCCGGTCTTTCAGTATGGGGCCGCCCACGGCGCCGCCGAACTGATTTCGCTTGAATGGATTCTCCGCTGCGTCGAAGAAGTTTCGCGCGTCGAGCCTGTTGTTGCGGATGAACTCGAACACTTCGCCGTGAAACTGGTTCCCGCCGGAACGAGTGGCGATGTTGACTATCGCGCCGGAGCTTCGCCCGTACTCGGCGCTGAAGGTCGAGTTATCGACCTTGAATTCCTGAACCGTGTTGATCGAGGGCTGAAATGTGATCTGGTTTTGAACCATATCATTGAGGTTTATGCCGTTGATCATGAAGTTCACCGTGTCTTCGCGATTGCCCGCCGTGTTGAAGGCGAACGACCCCTGTCCGCGAAGAGGCGCGGTCAGAAATCCGTTCTGCGGCGGAGTGACCGAACCGGGTATGAGCAGGCCCAGATCGACGAAGTGCCGACCGTTGAGCGGTATCTCCTGAACAGTCTTCTGATTGATGACCTGTCCGACTGCCATAGTCGTCGATTCGACCACGGGAGCGTCAGCGGTGACGGTGACTTCCTGCGTGACGCCTCCGACCGTAAGTTGAATGTTTTGCACCATCTTCTGGCTGACTTCGAGCGTGACATCATTGATTATCTGAACCTGAAACCCGTCGGCGCGAGCTTCTATCCGATAAAGACCTACGGGCAGCGCGGCAAACTGATAATTGCCTGCGCTGTCACTCTCGGTTGCGCGCTCAAGCCCTGTGGCCTGATTGCGGATGGTTATCTTGACGTTGGCGATGAGAGCGCCCGATTGATCGCTCACTGCGCCCTGAATGGTTCCGGTCGATTGACGAGCGGCAACAGGCGTGGAACTTAACACCAGGCACGCCACCATCGCCCGGATGAGAACGCTGAGTTTCGAAAGTCTCGCGAACATAGATACCTCCTTGGTTTCTTTTAAGCGGAAAGGAATGGACGCCCTCTTTTCGGTCATCCCCGCGCGGGGAGAGACCGCGAGAGCCGTTCGTTTCGTAAAGGGCTGAAAGCGCATCATTGATGCCTTCCTGATTATGTTCAAAGTAAGCTGATGCCTGAGAGAAAAGAGCTACTGCCGATTTCCGGCAGCTTGTATGAATCCCCTTACGAACGCAGCTATCAGACAACCCCAATGCCTGATCTTGTTTTTACTGATGTTACGCAGTCATTG
>DLHY01000150.1 GCA_002483445.1 Blastocatellia bacterium UBA7656 | reverse complement strand
ACCCCTGACCCCCGACCCCTGCTATGACTTCTGAGCGATGGCAAAAAATCAAAGCCCTGCTCGACAGCGCGCTTGAACTCGATGAGGCGGCGCGACGGGAGTTGCTCGACCGCGAGTGCGCTGACGATGCTGAGATTCGGAGCGAAGTCGAATCGCTCATCGCTTCTTACGAAGAAGATAAAAGTTTTCTGGAGTCTCCCGCTTTTGAAGGCGCTTCGGCAGTGATCCTCGGCGACAAGATAGCGTCTTTGTCGGGGCGCATGATTGGGCCTTACAAACTCATTCGCGAAATAGGACACGGCGGGATGGGAACTGTGTGTCTGGCTGTGCGGGCCGATGATGAGTACAAAAAGCGCGTGGCCATCAAACTCGTGCGCCCAGGGATGGACACCGAGCAGATTCTCAGCCGCTTTCGCCACGAACGACAGATACTTGCTTCTCTCGATCACCTGAATATCGCGCGCCTGCTCGACGGCGGNNGCCTTACTTCGTGATGGAGTACATCGAAGGTCAGCCAATCGATCAGTATTGCGACGCGCACAGGCTTTCGACCGCCGAGCGATTGAATCTCTTTCGCGCGGTCTGCTCGGCTGTGCATTACGCTCATCAGAATCTCGTCGTGCATCGAGACCTCAAGCCCGGAAATATTCTGGTCACTCCCGACGGCGTTCCCAAACTTTTGGACTTCGGAATAGCGAAACTGCTCAAGCCTGAGATGTACGCGCAGACTATCGCGCCGACCGTCACTATCGTTCGCCCTATGACTCCTGATTACGCCAGCCCCGAACAGGTGCGCGGCCAGCCTATCACCACCGCAAGCGATATCTATTCACTCGGTGTGCTGCTTTATGAACTGCTCACAGGCCATCGCCCTTATCGCATCCGTAGCTCGCGCACGGAAGATATGGAGCGGGCCATCTGCGAAGAGGAGCCTGAAAAACCTAGCGCCGCAGTGAGTCGCGCGGCTGAATCGAAGACTGATTCTTCCACCGCGACTTCGACTGCGAGCAAGACGCGCGATGGCGGGCCTGAGAAATTGAAGAAGAAACTCGAAGGCGATCTCGACAACATAGTTTTGATGGCGATGCGCAAAGAGCCTCAGCGAAGATACGCATCAGCCGACGAGCTATCCGAAGACCTGCGCCGCCATCTCGAAGGCTTGCCATGTCTTGCGCGCAGGGACACGTTTTCATATCGCGCGGGCAAGTTCATTCGCCGTCACAAAGCGGGAGTGGCGGCTGCCATGCTGCTCATCGTGACGATGATCGCCGGGATAGTCGCTGTCGCGTGGCAGGCGAGGGTGGCGAGTCGTCAGCGGACACTAGCCGAGCGGCGATTCAATGATGTGCGCGAGCTTGCCAACTCGTTTATGTTCGATATTCACGACGAGATAGCGAAGCTTCCCGGCTCGACTCCCGCGCGGCAGATGTTAGTTGAACGCGCTCTTCGTTACCTTGATCGACTGGCCGAAGATTCATCAAACGACCCTACGCTTCAACAGGAGCTTGCGACAGCTTATGAAAAACTCGGCGACGTTCAGGGCGAGTCGGGGTTTGCGAATCTCGGCGACACGGCGGGCGCTCTGGAAAGCTATAGCAAGGCGATGGCGATGCGCGAAGCTTTGTATCGGGCTAACCCCGATGATGCGGGCATTCGCCGCGAACTGGCCGATGCTGTAATTGCTATAGGCAATATGCAGATGTTGACGGGCGATAACGCTGCCGCGCTCAAATCTTTCCGACACGCGTTGCCGCTCTTCGAATCGCTTGCAGCCGAAGACCCTAAAGACGTGAAAGCCGCTCTCAATGTCTCGCTCTGTATGAATAAAATCGCCGACCGGCTTGCTATCGGCGGCGATCCGGCCTCGGCGCTTGAAGATTATCGAAAGGTGTTGAAGATCAACGAAGGATTGTATGCTGCCAATCCCGACAACGCTCAGGTGCGGCGCGCGCTGTGGTACTCGCTGATAAAAAACGGCGATACGCTTGGCAACCCGACCGCTCCGAATGTGGGCGACAGGGAAGCCGCAATTGAGACTTACCGCCGCGCGCTTGCATTGTATGAGTCAGCGGCGTCTGATCCGACGAATGCGAAAGCGCAGCGCGATCTGCTGATAAATTACAACCGGCTGGGCGCTACGCTCGAAGGGGCGGGCAAGCTGACGGAGGCTCTTTCGAGTTATCGCAAAGGCGGAGCGATCACGAAGGAACTGGCCAATGCTGACCCGAAAAATGCCGAAGCGCAACGCGACCTTTCGATCAGCTACGAAGCCATGACTCATATCCTGTACAAGCTCGGAGACTTGAAAGGCGCGTTGGAGAACTGCCGAATGATGCTTTCGATTCGTGAAAAATTATCTGCGGCTGATCCGGCAAGCTCTCAGGCTCGACGAGACGTTTTTCTCGGACTAATGGCGTTGGGCGGGCTGATGCGCGATATGGTAAAGCTCGATGAGTCGATAGAAACTTTTCGCAGGGCGACGGCCATCATCGAATCGCTCGTCTCCGCCGATCAGTCCAATCTTTATTTGCGGCGCGATCTGGCGGAGATGTATTCGGAAATGGCGAAGACTCACAAAGTCGAGGCTGAGAAATCGAATCGAGTGGAAGCGAGGCGCGAGGCGCGCGCGTGGTTTGAGCGCAGCCTCGATATCTTGCTAGACCTTCGCAATCAAAGCGCACTGTCCGGCACTGATACTAACCTGATCGATAGCGTGACCGCAGAGATCGCCCGCTGCGACGCGGCCCTCCAGAAAACACCTTCGAAGAAGTAGCCGAGTTCCTGCCGATCAGAAACAATTCAGAAAAAACAGTGAGCCGTTTCCGGCGGCTTTTCCACATGTAGGGCTGAACAAAGGGCCGTTCAGGGAACCGAAAAGGAGGTGTCGCATGATCGACTCAATCGAATCTGCGCTCAGGCGCGAGAAGATCAACAAATCGACCCGCTCCCGCGATCCGATTTCGTTGTTCGACGGAGGCGTCGTTCTCAGCGAATGAAAGACGGCTCCTTCCATGGGTGACGATGCGCTTGAATCTCAAAAGACTTCATTCGCATCGTCGCCTTGAATAAAAGCGGAGGCTCGATAATGAAAAAAAAGCTTCTAATCACTCTTCTCCGTCTTGCCGCGCCCATCTGGCTTGGGCTTGTTTATTCCGATGACACCGAAGCCGCGAGGCGATTTCTGCTGCGGCTTGATTTCAACAATAGTCTTACAGGCAAACAAGGGGAATCGCCCGTTCAGGCAACTGCGATATCATTCGAAAATGGAATAGAGGAACAGGGCGTTTACATCAGCCCTTCAACGCTGCTCACCTACAACGCGGCAGGAGAGATAATCCCTGAAGCGGGAACTATAGAATTCTGGATCAAGCCGCGATGGAACGGCAACGACAACATGAATCACGCTTTCTTCGCCATCGGAAATCAGGTGTTGATCATAAAAGACGCCGCCAACAATTTTCGATTCCTGTTGAGAACCGATGATTCGGAAGGACACAAAGGCCGCAACCTCAGCCATTGGGTCGCCAACGAGTGGCATCACATCGCCGTCACCTGGACTGTGCCGGGTGTGATGAAGACTTACTTCGACGGCGAGGAAACCATATCGCATCCGTCTTCGAATCAGGACCTCATCAATATCACCGGCCTGACCATGTCCATCGGCAGTCGCGCAGGACAGATCAGCAGCGATGCGGTCATCGATGAGCTTCGAATCAGCAATCATGCGCGTCCTGCCGATGTGATCGCGCGCGATTATGTCGGAGGTCTTAGCATATCGAGCCTGACGGTGGAATCGGCTTTCCGGGATATGTTCACCGGCTGGCTCGTCAAAACAAGGCTGAAGGCTGTGACCAATATCGGACAGGTCAACATTCCGACGCTTGCGGCAGAGTGGTCTACTTCGAACCCCTTCGTCGCAACGGTTGACGAATCGGGGCGAATAAAAGCCATCTCTCCGGGCGTCGCAGCGATCACCGCGGAGGTCAACACCGTGGAAGGGGATTTCCGGGCCATCGTTCGAGAAGCGGCACGGCCTTCAGATGTCGAAACAATCGATGAATTCCTTGCGACGCCCGCTGCCAGAAACCTGTGGGAAATACCGGTTGTGATAATCAAGTACATACCTACCCGCGACGGCATAAACGTCGATCAGGATGTGGCCGATTATGAAGGGACTGTCGAGACTCTCCGCGACCTCATCAATCAGGATGCGATCAAGGTCAAATACATGCTCGAAGAAGGAAGCCGTTATCACGGGTACAAGGACTCATCCGCTCGGCCCGTGCCGCCGTCTATCGGTTACAGGGTCGTGCATATAGAGACAGTTTATGAGGACATACCGCCGGGCTTCGATACCGGAACGCCTGATCTGTTTTTCCCCGATTACAACCTGATACTCCAGAAACTCGGCGCTGAGAACTTTGTCAGAAGGCTGGGCGTGAAAGAGTTCTGGTTCTGGGGCTACCATCACGGGCCGATAGTGCCGGTAGAATCGAATATGTCTTCGCCGCTTACGGGCGACATCTCAAACAGCCATCGCTTCAACGATGATATGCCCATCTACAACAGCACATACACGCTCTACAATTACAACTTCACTCGCGGGCCGAACGAAGCGGTTCATGATCACGGCCATCAGATCGAGGCGCTCTTGCTGGAGGTCAATCGCTTGCAGGACGGAACGAACGATCTGTTCTGGAAAAAATTTGTCGGCGTGTCGCAAACAGGTCAGCACATAACGGGCCGATGCGGATGGACTCACATGCCGCCCAACACCGTGGCCGATTACGACTATGAAAATATGACTCCGGTTCTGAGCGACATCGAAGACTGGACGCCTGATGGAAGGGGAGAGAAGACGATGGTCAACGCTCTGACCTGGGGCAGCCTGCCTTATGCTCCGCCCTACGACACTCCTCCTGCGCTCAACACCGAGAGCAAATGGTACATCTACTGGATGCAGAACATTCCGGGCCGAAACAACGGAATAAAATATGGCGACAAGGCCATCACCAACTGGTGGGCGTTCACGGGAGACTGGGACGAGAGCATAAAGTCAGGGATGAGGCTCATCAAACCCTGGATCGTTGGCGACGGATCAGAGAGTGAGCCTTTCGAATTCAAACGCCATTGACTCTTTCACAGATTACATAAACAAAGAGCCTGAGGCATCCGCATTGCGTGAGTGCCTCAGGCTCTTTCATCAGGCGCAGTGAAAGTTTTCAGACAGTGACATCGCGCCCGCGCCTTCGTCTGTGAAGACTTCACAGAGCATCACCTCCTCTCTGCGCCGACGTGACCCGAAACCGCGCTCGCCTGACTTTTCTCCGCGCTCAGTCGAAACCCTCATGCGAAGGCTTACGGAAATCGTTAAGCTTGATGAAACCGAACTCGAATTTAACGCAAGGAGGATTATCGATGCTCAACTTTCGTCGAATGAAATCTCGAAAGGAATCATCTTCAGATTCGCTTTCAGGCATGACTCGCCGCCAGTTCGCGCAACTCCTCACCGGGCTTGGAGCGATGGCCTTGATCGAACCGCACGCCATAGCGCGCGCACTGACAACAGACAAGCGACGACTTAGCTGGCTTGCATCCCGCAACCCCAGCGCCGAGGGAGCGTGGCCGCTCACCAAAATAGAAGGCCGCATCCCAAAAGACCTCTCAGGCACGCTCTACAGAACCGCCCCCGGACAGAAAGAAAATCACGGCGTCATGCTTCGCCATCTCTTCGACGGCGATGCCTTCGTATCGGGCTACAGTTTTCGCGACGGCAAAGTTCATCTGCGGGCGCGCTACGTCGACCTGCCCGAACGCGCGGAAGAACTCAAAGCCGGACGGATGCTCTATCAGGAATTCGGGACTGCCCCTCCTCCTCTGCCCGACGGAAAGCGACCCAATCCGAATGGCAAGAATCAGCCCAGCGTCAACATCATCGAATGGGATGATCGATTGCTCGGCCTTTCAGAAGGCGGCCACCCGACGGCAATCGATCCGGTCACGCTCGCTTATCAAAGCCGCTGGGATTTTCACGGCACACTGCCACAGAATATGCCTTTTACGGCCCATCCGAAATTCGATCCCGCGACGGGCGAGGGCTTCGGCTACGGCGTCAGAAGAGGCCCCGGCCTGCCGCTGACGGTCTATCGAATGAACCGCGACGGCAAACTCACTCAACTCTACGCGCTTCCCCAAAAGCAATACCCGATCATTCACGACATGCTGCTGGCGAAAGAGCATATAATCTTCGTCATTCCTCCAGTCCACGCCGATATCGCCGGCTTCGGCGCGGGCAAAACCGCCGCTGAAACTCTGCGATACATGGAAAAGGAGCCGACTCGCTTCGTCGTCCTCAGACGCGATGGCAAAAGTAATCCTGTGACCATCGAGCAGCCGCCCGGATTCGTGTTTCATCACGGCAATGCCTTCGAGCGCGACGGCAAGCTTGTCATCGATTCCATGCTGACGAAGGACGCTACGGTTCTGGACGCGCTTTTTTCATGGTCGAAGGATCAGTTGCCCTCGTGGTCGCCCGCCTCGCTCACGCGGCTGACGCTCGATGTGACGAAAGGCGCGGTTGAAAGCCGAAAAGAGATAGCCGAGTATCAGGAGTTTCCTCGTTTCGACTTTCGTCGCGCGGGGGTGGACGCGCGCTTCCTTTACACGCTCGAATCTCCTCGAACGGGCGACACGCTGGCCTTCGATGCGCTCATTCGCCACGACCTTCATCGATCAACGAGCAAACGAATAGCGGCGGAGAAGGGAAGAACGCTCGGCGAGATGGTTTTCGTTCCGCACCCCGGAAAGCAGGAGGAAGATAGTGGCTGGATTCTCTTTCAGGGCTATGACGGAAGTCGGGATGAAAATTACCTTGAGATAAGAGACGCCGGGACGCTGGATTTCGTCGCGCGGGTATGGACTGCGCAACATTTCCCTCTTGGTTTTCACGGCAACTTCTCGACCACCAGCTTCGTATCGTTGTAGGCTGAAAGGGCGGACGAAAACGACAGCGAGGATTTGTAAAATGAGGAGACGGTCGTTTTGCAAATCCTCATTCACCGCTGAGGCGCAGAGAACGCAGGGGTTGCGCGGAGGCTCTCTGCGTTGTCTCAGCGTCTCCGCGTCTTGTATGTTCGACAAGCTGCCAGCTTGTCGTTGCTTCGAGCAAAGAACTGTTGCTTTCCAGCGGCGAGAGGTGAAAGCCTGCGGCAAGCTGGCAGCTTGCCGGACAACTCTGCGCCTCGGCGGTGAAGAAAGCTTTCAACTTTCAGACCTCATCCCGGCATCGATGACAGACACGCACCTCGTCATTCAGACATTGGGATTTGCCACCGGGGCGATACTCTTCGGCCTGCTCATCGCGCTTGCCCGCAAAGCTGAAAGGCTGGCCGGACGCAGGAGTTTCGGGCCGGAGAGCGCCGCGCTCGGACTCTGGTGGAATCTCGGCAAGCTGATTCAATACGTCGGATTGCTTGCTGGAATGAATGACCATTCATTGCCGCTTCGAGCGGCCAACGCCGCAGCCTACGCGGCGCTTGCCGTGTTGCCGACGATGCTGCTTCTCGCAAACCTGACCCGGTGCAAGCCTCATCGAGGCGAGCGACTCTGGCGCGCTCTTCCTTTTATCTCTGCCATCCTTGCGACCGCTCTTGTTCTCGGCTTCGCGGCTTTCGTCTTCACGAACCTGTCAGCCACTATGCCGCGGTTGATGGAGCTTACGGCATATAACCTGATACTGCACCTTGCGGCGATTGCGTTTCTGTTTCGGGGCGCGAAACGAACGACACCGCCCTTTGCGCGGGCTGAACTGTTTTTGCTTACAGGGCTGGCCGCGATGCTCATCATTCTCATACACGTGGCGTCGGGCGGATCGTTGATGAACGCGCTCATTATTCTCGCGCAGCAATCGAGCATCCCGATAGCTCTCGCTTCGTTCGCTTCGCTTTCCCGTTTCAGATTCGCGGATGTTTTCATCAAGCGCAGTTTCGTCCTGCTCACATCTGTGATAATAGCGATAGTGTATTCGCTGCTTGTGGTCGAGCCTGTGGTGAGCGCGGTCAGAACATCGTCCGGCTTTCCGTTCGCGGCTTCCCTGGTCGCAACCACCGCGATGTGGGTAGCGATGTTGCTGCTCTTTCCAACAGTCAGGCGCTTCGTCATCAGAGCCACCGATAAACTGCTTTTTCGGCGACCGGATTATCGCCGACTGGCGCGGGCCTTCGCGCGCGAGAGCGAAAAGATCGAGGATGAATCACAACTCTTCACCTTGATCGAGCAGTATGCTCAATCAGCTTTGAATGTCGAACAGGTGCGCGTGCTCGAATGCTCCGTGTTGCAACTGAGCGATGCTGAGATGGATTCCGATATTCGTTATTTTGAGCCTGACGATCCTCTTTCGAATTCGCTCGGAGAGTTGCGCGTTGAAATGCTCATACCCCTCAGGGTGAACGGGAAGGCGAAGTATCAGCTTGCGCTCTCGGCGGGCAAGACGGGAAGAAATCTGTTAAGCGATGAGCTTGTTTTTCTCTCGGCGGTTTTCGATAGCGCGGGGCGCGCGCTCGAACTTCTCGAATTCGAGCGCGAACGCCGCCAGCGCGAGTTGCGCGAATCGGGCCTCAAGCGTCTCCTCACCGAAGCCGAATTGAAAGCCCTGAGAGCGCAGATCAACCCGCACTTCCTGTTCAACACTCTCAACACCATCGCGGATTTGATCACCTCGGAGCCGGAAAAGGCGGAAGCGATGACCGAGCAACTGGCCGAGGTCTTTCGATACGTGCTTGCGCGGACAGATCGCGACCTGATAGCGGTGAGCGAAGAAATCGATTTCCTGAGTACTTATCTCGCAATCGAGCAGACCCGTTTCGGAGATCGTCTCAGAGTCAGCATAGAAGTCGATCCTGAAATCGCAGGCGCGCTCATCCCGTCGCTCATACTTCAGCCGATAGTCGAAAACGCAATCAAGCACGGATTGTCATCTCGACCCGCGGGGGGCGCGCTTCGCATTCTCGCCCTTAGCGACGCGGATGATTTGCGGCTCGTGGTTGAAGATGACGGCATCGGATGGCAAGGCTCTCAAATGACGAACGAAGAGAAGACGGCTTCACCCAATCGATCATCAGGCGGCGTTGGCTTGCGCAATGTCACCGAGAGATTGCGAGCAGTCTATGGCGAAAGAGCGAGCCTGAAGATCGACTCGACAGGAAAAGGCGTATCGGTCACGATCACTATATCGAAAGATGAAACTCAGAGCTTTAATAAGCGACGACGAATCGTCGGCCCGGTCTCGATTGCGTAAGCTGCTCGTCGCGCACCCGGAAGTCGAAATCATCGGCGAAGCGCGGGACGGATTGCAGACCGTAGAGATGGTCGAAGAGTTGCGACCCGATCTGTTGTTTCTCGACGTGCAGATGCCGGGACTGAGCGGATTCGAAGCCTTGCAGAATCTCTCAAGAGCTTCTCTCCCGCTCGTCATATTCACAACTGCTTACGATCAATATGCCCTCGATGCGTTCGAGGCGAATGCTGTCAGCTATCTGCTCAAACCTGTGAACCGTGAACGGCTCGCTAAGGCCGTCGAGCGCGCAATGAAAATTTACAAGAGCGTCGAGAAGTCTGCTGAAGAAGAACAGCGCATTCAACGCGCCGTGTCTGCCGCCGCGCCTTCGATAAATAAAATCATCGCGCGAAGGCGGGACCGATTCGTGTTATTAGGTCTTGAAGAAGTTTTTTTCTTCCGCATCGAAGACGGGCTGGTGAAAGTGAGGACGGACGCGGAAACATACTGGACTGATTATCGACTCAACGACCTTGAAGAACGGCTTCCCGACCCGCCCTTTTTTCGCGCTCACCGTTCATACATCGTGAATATGTCGAAGGTCAAAGAGATAGCCCCCCTTGCAGGCGGCGGCTACCTGCTCATCATGAATGATCGCGATGGAAGCGAGATTCGCGTGAGCGAACGCCAATCAAAACGTCTCCACCGAATGCTTCAAACCTGAATGGCTCAACTCGCTGTTATCATCGTGCCTGCGCCTTCGTCGGTGAAGACTTCATAGAGCAAAGCATTGCGCTTCTGTCCGTTGATTATGTGCGCGCTTCTGACTCCCCGACGCACAAGGCGAGCGATGGACGCAATCTTGGGCAGCATCCCTGATGAAACTATCTTTTCACTCACAAGCCGCTCGGCTTCTTCTACCGTAAGCCGCGATATCCTCGACTCTGCGTCATCGCGGTCGCGCAGTATGCCGTCAACATCCGTGAGCAGTATCAGCTTTTCAGCCTGAAGATGAGCCGCTATCTCGGATGCAATAGTATCAGCGTTGATGTTGTACACGTTTCCATCATCATCCGCGCCAAGCGACGAGACGACAGGAATATAACCGTTGTCGAGCAGCAGGCGTAGCAACCGCACGTTGATGTCTACTATGTCTCCGACGTGGCCGAAATCAATCGTCTCGACTTGGCCCGTTTCGTGATTGATGACTTCCTGAATCTCGCGGCGGCGCGCATGAATGATGCTCCCATCAACTCCCGATAGCCCCACAGTCTCCGCGCCGCACCTTCGGAGAGCCGACACGATGTCGATGTTGATCTGACCTGCAAAGACCATCTTCGCAATTTCCAGCGTCTCCGTGTCAGTCACACGCCTGCCGTTGACGATCTTTTGCGTTACGCCCAATCGTTCGGCTATCGAAGAGAGTTGCTTGCCTCCGCCGTGAATGACCGCGATGTGAATGCCAACCTGCTGACACAGTGTCATCTCTTCGGCAAGCGATGCGAGTTGATCCTGATCCTCAGTCACCTTGCCGGAGAGTTTGACGACGAATATTTTATTCTTGAACCGCTGAATGTACGGCAGCGCCTCGCGCAGCAGATCGAGTCTTTCATTTATCATAGTAGTCCGGAGTCCGGAGTCTGGAGTCTGGAGTCTGAAAGACATTGAAAGTCGGCGAAATCCCTGAGTCAAGACCTCTGAATTATTCGGACTCCAGACTCCAGACTCCAGACTTTAGACTATTGAAGCAAGCACCGCCTTTTGAACGTGCAAGCGATTTTCCGCTTCGTCAATCGCTATGCTCTGCGCGCTGTCAAGCACGCTGTCCGTCACGACGACATTGCGTCTTACGGGCAGGCAGTGCATGAAAAATCCATCATCGGTCGTCTGCATCTTTTCTTCATCAACTATCCAGTGGCGATACTTCTGACGACATTGCATGTCTTCTTCAGAGCGACCGTAAAAATCTTTCCCGCCCCAACTCTTCGCATAAACTATCTGCGCGCCCGCGATGGCCTCCCGTTGATTGCGGCTGATGTGAACGCGCCCGCCGCTCTCACGCGAAGCCGCGCGGATTTCCGCCATCGCTTCTTCGCCGAGGTCGTATTCCTCCGGGCAGGCTATCGTTAAATCCATGCCGAACTGCGCCGCGATGAGCGCGAATGAATCAGGCACCGCCATCGGCAGCGGCTTGGGGTGATAGGCCCAGGAAAGAACCGCTCGCTGCCCGTCTGTCTTTCCGAGCTTTTCGCGAATGGTCATGATGTCGGCCATCGCCTGAAGTGGATGATGGCGCGACGATTCGAGATTCAATACTGGAACATCACTGTACTCGGCAAAGCCTCGCACAACCAAATCCATCATGTCTTCACTGTAGTCGCGCATCTCAGGAAAAGCTCTCACGCCTATCGCTGCAACGTAACGCGACAAAACGCGAGCGGCTTCTTTGATGTGTTCGGTTTTGTCCGCATCCATCACCACGCCTTCTCGATGCTCAAGGCTCCACGTGCCTTTGCCCACATCCAGAGTGACTGCGTTGCCGCCAAGCTCATGAATGCCTATCTCCATCGAAGCGCGAGTCCTGAGAGATGGATTGAAAAAAACGAGCGCGACTGAGCGACCTGCAAGCGGTTGCGACTTGAAGTAACGCGCTTTGATGCTCGTGGCCAAATCGATTATCGCGCCGAGTTCATCGCGCGTGAAATCCGCCGTGCTTAAAAAATCTCTGCCTTTCAAAATCATAGCTTGACCGCCGACAACTCATCTGCGAACAGATCGATTTCCGCCTTGCGGAGCGTGAGCGGCGGAAGCAGTCTCAAAACACGCGGGTCATCGGAAAGCCCCGTGATTATCTTTCGCTCAAGCAGCAGTTGTTGATAAAGCTTCGCGTCGTTCTGCTTGAATCGAATGCCGACGATGTACCCCATTCCGCCGAACGCTTCGACCGATTCGACGGCTTTGAGCCTTGAGAAAAGATACTCCGCATTCGTGCGGACATTTTCGAGCAATCGCTCATCTCGTATGACATCGATAGTGGCTTCCATCGCGGCGCAGGCGATCATCCCGCCGCCGAAGGTCGTTCCCAAGTCGCCCGCTTTTATTTCGCCTGATATCGCATCGCTCATCAGCACTGCGCCCATCGGAATGCCGCTCGCTATGGCTTTTGCAAGCGTAATCATATCAGGCACGACGCCATATCGCCCCGCAAAAAAATATTCGCCCGTGCGCCCCATACCCGTTTGCACTTCATCGTAAATGAGCATCGCGCCCGCTCGGTCGCACGCCTGACGAAGCGCCTGAAAGAATTCAGGCGGAGCCATACGGACTCCACCCAGCGATTGAATCGGCTCAAGCAGTACCGCCGCCGTTTCTTCATCGATCAAGGCTTCGACCTGATCGATATCGCCGAACTCGGCGTGTGTGTGGCCTTCGAGCATCGGGTGGACGTTTTGTTTGTACTTCGCCAGTCCCGTCGCGGCGAGCGAAGCGGGAGTACGGCCATGAAATCCGCCTTCGAATGAAATTATCTTCGTCCTTTGGGTGAGCATACGCGCTATTTTCATCGCGTTTTCGTTGGCCTCGGTTCCGCTGTTGACGAAGAAAGTTTTAGTCAGAGGCGAGGGCGCAATCTCGATGAGCTTTCGCGCGGCGCGCGCGCGCGTGTCGCTGTAGACGAGATTCGAATAAAAGATGATTCGTCCGGCCTGCTCGGTTATGGCTTTGACGATGCGCGGATGAGAATGCCCGGTAGCGACCACCGCATGGCCGCCATAAAGATCGAGATACTTCTCGCCGTCTGCGGTATAGACCCATACATCTTCGCCGTGAGTGATGACGAACGGGAATTTTTTGTATGTCGGCGCCTGATATCGCTCTTCCGTGTCGATCAGGCTTTCCGTTTGTGGCTGCATGTTTTCCCCTCCGAAATTGTGGCGCAAGCTGTTAGCTTGCGTGTCCTCCAATTCTCGTACTTTCGGGGCGAGGCGCAATCTGCCAGATTGCGCTACATCAACGCCTCCTGAACAAATGACCATTAAGGATTCGTTCCCGGTATTACGAGTCCGGTCTTCTCCTCAATACCGAACATCAGATTCATATTCTGAACAGCCTGACCCGCCGCGCCTTTGACCAGATTATCGAGCGCGACGAACACGATTACGGTGTCGCCCTGCGCGGCCCAGCCAAGATCGACGAAGTTAGTATTTTTCACCCAGTTGATATCAGGCGAGCCATGGGCGAATCGGATGAAAAACTCATTGCCGTAAAACTCTCTCATCAGAGCGCCGACCTGTTGTGTGGTCATCGCTTCACGGGTCGTTATATAAATCGATCCGAAGATGCCGCGCACGACCGGAATGGAATGAACCTGAAAAACGAGACTGTGAGCAGCAGTCAATTTGCTCACCGATGCAAGCAGTTGCTCGACTTCAGGTTGATGCTGATGCGCGAAAGTCTTATATGCGTAAAAGCTGTTCGCTCGTTTCGGGTGATGAGTGTTCGCCGCAGCTTTCGCGCCCGACCCGGATGATCCGGTTTTCATATCGGCGATTATCTTGCCCTCCGCCATTCCTGATGCAACGAATGGATAGAGCGCAAGCTCAAGCGCGGTCGCAAAGCATCCGGGGTTCGCGATGTGAGTCGCTTCTTTGATCTGACTGCGATTTACTTCCGTCAGGCCGTAGACGAATCTGCGCTGCGCCTCCATCGCGTTATGCTCGCGCCCATAAAATTCTTTGAATATGTCCGGGTCGTTCAATCGGAAATCGCCCGACAGATCGATCACTCGGACGCCTGCGGGCAAACGCGGAACTATTTCCATCGCCTGTCCGTGAGGCAAAGCGAGAAATACGCAATCGAAAGCCGCGAGCGAAGACGTGTCAGGCATAGCTTCGAATTTTAAATCCGAAAGGTGCGCGAGGTTCGGATGAACCGCATCGACCCGCTTGCCCGCGTGTTCATTTGCTGAGACGAATTTTATTTCCGTCTGCGGATGAAAAAGCAGCAGGCGAAGCAATTCGCTTCCGCCATAACCTGATCCGCCGAGTATGGCTACCTTGACCACTTCTCTATATTCTCCTTCACAAGCTTTGCCAGCCGCTCGCCGTCATT
This sequence comes from Blastocatellia bacterium UBA7656, assembly GCA_002483445.1. Classification (GTDB taxonomy): domain Bacteria; phylum Acidobacteriota; class Blastocatellia; order UBA7656; family UBA7656; genus UBA7656. Next base: position 183,173 of record DLHY01000150.1, on the reverse strand, counting down.
GACGGCATTTGCAGCGGGGACGCCAAGCTCTTTCATCACGTAATCCGCGCCCATCTGCGAATCAGTCACCGGCCCGCTTACGACATCGATTGTGATTCCGCGCTCGGCAAGAAGTTCGCGGCCTCCCCACGCGCCGACGAAATCGTTTGCGCAGAAGACGAGCGCAGCGCAGGATTTCATCAACTCTTCGTCTGCGAAAATGCTGTCGACTCCGTAGCCGCCCAATATCCCGTCGCCGAGTTCTATGACAACGCAATCAGGCTCGACTTCCGAAAGCTTCGAGATCACTCCTTTCGCCATCGGCGCAAGATCATCGAGCTTGACCGTAGAAGGAAGCCCGCAATCGAGAAAGCTCATAGTCCTGATCGCGCCGTGATCTTCCATGTTAAGGGTGTCGCGCAGACAGGCCACGCCCGAAAGTTTTGCTGCCGCTATGCGGACGCCCGCGCGCGCAAGATGCTTGATGATTTCCGTCGCGGCGTAGGTCTTGCCTGAGTTCATGCAGGTGCCTGCCACGATGATGAGCGGCGCAGAGCAATCAAGCCTATCGCTCAAAGCGACTGCGTGTTGGGCGATGTTGAGTATTCGCCCGTCGCTGACCGGCATTCCAATCACCTCCACTTCGATAGCATTGTTTAAACTGTGATGATGTCCGAGGCATCTTCCGATGAGGCCGCCAAGATTGAGTAAATGTAATCTATCGCCCGCTTCAACTTTTTCGGGTATGTCGCCAACGAATCCCTTGAGCGCGCGGCGATAGCCTAAGACCCCGGCGATTATGTCGCCCGGATTGATCTTGGCCATCCTTCCAGTCACTAACTCGATGGTGTTGTATGTGGCGTTGTCCGTCAGAGTCCGCACTATGACGACGTTGCCCTCGCGCGCTTCGCACTTTCGGGTTATCTCGAATTCGTGCGTGAGTCCGAGGTTGATCGTAGACGAGGCGATTTTGTCGACGCGGACGAGTCTTGTCTCGTCGTCGGATTCGCTGATCGTCACGGCGTTTGCCATTTCGTTCAGATATGCGCTCAATTTCTTTCCCTCCGAAATAGTGGCGCAAGCTGTTAGCTTGCGTGTCTTCAAAATTCGCACTTTCAGGGCGCGCAATCCAAAAAAAAGATGTTAGATGTCAGAGGCCAGATGTTAGTAAAAACCGTTTGGCGATCAACGGCTGACATCTGACATCTAGCCACTAACATCTTCCATGTGTTTTCTCAGTCTCAGCCTCAAGGCATTCAGCTTGATGAATCCTTCAGCGTCGCGCTGGTTATAAACCGTATCGCGCTCGAAGGTCGCGAACGCTTCCGAGTATAGCGAAAAGGGAGACTTGCGCCCGACGACCGCGCACTGGCCCTTGTAAAGTTTCAGCCTCGCCGTTCCCGTCACTCGCTTTTGAGTTTCATCGAGCAGCGCGCGCATGGCCTCCATCTCAGGCGTATACCAGAATCCATAATAGATCATCTCGGCTATGCGGGGCGCGAGCGAATCCTTGAGGTGCATCACTTCGCGGTCGAGCGCCAGCGATTCGACCGCCCGATGCGCCGCGTGCAGTATGGTCACGCCGGGAGTTTCGTACACGCCTCGCGATTTCATCCCCACGAATCGATTCTCGACCAGATCGACTCTTCCCACTCCGTGTTCGCCCCCGATCTGGTTGAGGCAAGCGATCAAAGCGGCGGGAGACAATAGCTCGCCGTCGACTGCGACCGGGGTTCCCCGTTCGAACTCGACCTCGATGTATCGAGGTTTGTCCGGCGCGTCTTCCGGCGAGCGCGTCAAAATGAAAATTTCTTTCGGAGGCTCCGCCCACGGGTCTTCGAGTATGCCGCCTTCGTAGCTGATGTGCATCAGGTTGCGATCCATCGAGTAGGGTTTCTCTTTGGTCGCGGTGATCGGGATCTTGTGCTGCTCGGCATACGCGATCAGGTCGGAGCGCGATTTGAATGTCCACTCCCTCCACGGAGCGATAACTCGAATGTCAGGCTCAAGCGCGTAGTAAGTCAGTTCGAATCTGACCTGATCATTGCCCTTGCCCGTCGCGCCGTGAGCGACAGCGAGAGCGCCTTCTCTGCGCGCGATCTCGATATGCTTTTTGGCGATCAGCGGGCGGGCGAGCGATGTACCCATCAGATAAACGCCTTCGTAAACGGCATTGGCCTTGAGAGCGGTGAAGACGAAATCACGCGCGAACTCATCTCGCGCGTCTTCGATGTAAAGTTTCGACGCGCCTGTGGCGAGGGCTTTTTCCTCAAGTCCGCCCAATTCTTCGGCCTGTCCCACATCGGCGGCGAAGCAGACGACCTCGCAATGATAAGTTTCCTTGAGCCAGCGAAGTATCACCGAGGTATCGAGTCCGCCCGAATAAGCGAGAATGACTTTATCGATTTTCTCCATCAGTTATGAATGCCTCCGGGATTAAAAAAAATTGAGAGCAGTCGAACGACTGGCTCGCCTTTGCTTTCGATTTGAGGTTGCAGGCGATGAAGAGACAAACAACTGAGCTATCTTCTTCATGGCCACACGCTGGGCCGATTGATTTTTAACTGCGACAAGTATCGTGTCGTCGCCCGCAAGGGTTCCCACTATTTCATCTATCTGAGCGCCGTCGATAGTGAGAGCGGTGGGCTGCGCCAGCCCGACCTGAGTCCTGATGACGATGATGTTATCTCCAGCGGTGTCGATCATCTCGACCGGGCCTGAGTATTTGAGCGCGCGTTCGGGCGCGACGTAGCAACCGTCCATCTTCGTCAGCCCCATCTCGATTATGTCGCGCGAGACTGAGGGCTGAGTCGCCTCGACGCCGCGCTTTATGAGTTCTTCGGCAAGCTCCTGCTGAGTGGCTATGCGCTTTCGACTTATGATGCTCAGGATTTCCTGCTGCCTTTTTTTCTTCATAACGCCGCCTTTTATGCATTACATCTGCATATAACCATCTGTTATGCAATAAAGATGAGTAAAACTAGCACGGGAGTTTCCCGCGAGTCAAAAGTTTTTTCAGCCTGTCGGGTTTGATATACTCTTCGAGTCTGATTTCTATTGCACAGGGGCCGAGTAGCGCGATCTGCCGGATTGAAAATGTGAAAATCGGGGAACACGCAGGCTGTCAGCCTGCTGTACCTGTTCTGAGGAGATAATCAATGCACGGTCGCACATTGCTTTTGGGTCTGCTGCTCATCTTCTCGATAACTGTGACCGGCCAGCCTCTCAGGGCGGCTGAAAATCCCCGACCCAACATCATCTTCATCCTCGTCGACGACCTGCGCTGGGATGAGTTGGGGTGCGCCGGACATCCGTTCATCAAAACACCCAACATCGACCGCATCGCCAGAGAAGGCGCGCGCTTTCGCAATGCGTTCGTGACCACGCCGCTCTGCTCTCCTTCGCGCGCCAGCTTCCTGACGGGTCAGTACGCGCACACGCACCGCATCACTGACAATGTTGATCGCTCCGCCGCCAGTCATCGTCTCGTCACCTTCCCGCGTCTGCTGCGCGAGACAGGTTATGAAACCGCCTTCATCGGCAAGTGGCACATGGGCAATGACGATACGCCCCGACCGGGCTTCGACCGCTGGGTGAGTTTCAAAGGACAAGGCACTTACCTCAACCCCGACATCAATGAAGATGGGAAGGCGATCCGGGCAACGGGCTACATCACAGACCTGCTCAATGCTTATGCTCTGGACTTCATCCGTCGCCCGCGCAACAAACCGTTTCTCCTCTACATGGCGCACAAGGCTTTGCATCCTGAAGTAGTCCAGAATAATGATGGGAGCGTCGACCTCACCCAATCCGAGCGATTCATTCCTGCCGAACGCCACCGGAATCTGTACGCGGACGAAGCGATCCCGCGAAGACCCAGCGCCAATCGCCCGCCCGAAGGCAAGCCCGCGTTGCAGAGACAGATCGATAATCTCCCCCCGCTTGGGCCTGCGACCGGCACACGCGACCGGGCTATTCTCGACCGGCAGCGTTCGCTTATGGCGGTCGAAGATGGGGTCGGCGAGATGTTCAAGGCGCTCACCGAGATCGGCCAGTTGGAAAACACTGTCATCATCTTCGCCGGCGACAACGGCTACTTTTACGGCGAGCATGGGTTGAGCGTCGAGCGGCGACTCGCTTATGAAGAATCGATCCGTATGCCGCTGCTCATTCGTTATCCGCCGAGGGTCAAGTCTGGCGTAGCGCGCGACGAGTTCGCGCTCAACATAGACCTCGCTCCAACCTTGCTCGATTTGGCTGGCGCGCCCGTGCCGGACAGTATGCAGGGCCGTTCGCTCGCGCCACTCCTGAAAGGCGAAAGACCACGTTGGCGCAATTCGTTTCTCATCGAGTATTACTCAGACAAGGTTTTCCCGCGCATCTTGAAGATGGGCTACAAAGCCGTGCGCAATCGTGGATGGAAATACATCCGCTATCTGGAGATTGAAGGAATGGATGAGCTTTATGACCTGCGGGCTGATCCCTTCGAGATGAAAAACCTGATCGATGAGCCGCGCAGCCGAAAGGCGCGCGACGAGATGAAAAAGGAATTGGACAGGTTGCTCAAAGAGACAGGCGCAGAGAATTAGCTCTGAAAAAATCACACTGATTGCGATGCGCAGAGGGTTGAAAATTACCAGAGAGAAGCGCGATCTACCTGGGGCGTTTCTTGGCGGCTTTGCGTGTTCCGCGGGCAAGTTCCGCGCGCAGGCGTTTGACTTCCGCTTCAGCATTGCTTGCGCGCTTCTCAGCATTGCTTGCGCGCTTCTCAGCATTACGGGCGCGTTTCTCAGCATTGCTTGCGCGTTCCTCGCCCGTCTGGATCAGATGGCCTGCCTTGTCGAGCCAGCGCAACCAGACATCCTCTTTGTCTTCGAACACGCCTTTCCATAAAGTCAGGCCGAGACCGAGATCGGGCAATTGATAGTCATCCCTCAGCCGATATCGCTTGCCGAACCCAAGTTCGTAAACTCTCAGCGCGTCTTCGCTCAACTGTTTCTCCGGGTCATGCACGACATAATAATTTATGCCCATCCTTGCATAATCTTTGAGCTTGTCGGTCAACTCGCCGCCTTTGCGATTGGAGACGATTTCGATGACGACTTCCGGCACTTTGCCGAACTCCCAGACGAAGTAGCTGCGATGCTCTTTCTTGTGCCAATCCTTATGCGGCTCGATGTCGAGGCTCAGGAAAAAATCAGGCACGAGCGGAGGCTGATGCAGGGCGAAGAAGACGCCAACATTGACATCGGCCAGAAACTTGCGCCGTTTTTTTGGCTTCTCTTCGCTCGGCGGCGGAGTCCAGGATGCGTACAATATCCGTTTCAAAAGAGACTGTTCTTTGGCGGAAAAGAAATTGTCTACCGGCTCATCATCCTCCGTGACGATGTTTTCTATAACGTCGCGCAAATCGACAGGAGTTTCGGCTATTGCCTTCGACATGGACTTGGCCCTTACTGTGTGATATGAGTGTCGGCTGTAGCCTGACTGCCAGAGTATAGCACTACGAAGAAGAAGCGACTACTGAAGCTTTATCGCAGATTGAAGGCGAATGACGATGGCGATCAAAGCTGGCACGAGTTTCGGCCCTTACGAGATTCTCTCACCGCGCGGGCGGGATGGGTGAGGCATTCATTCATAAGAAACAAATAACGGCCAATGAATAAAGGAGATTTTTATGGCGACACCAGAAAGAGAAATTCCGACCCCGCGAGTTGCCGAAGGCGATTGGGCGCGAGTGTTTTCACATCACGCATTCACTCCCATCCTTGAGCGGGCCGAAGGGATTTATCTCTACGACACTGAGGGCAACCGCTACATTGACGCATCGGGCGGCCCAATCGCGCTCAACGTAGGTCACTCAGACCCCCGCGTCACGGAAGCCATCTCGCGACAGGCTGAAAAGTTCGCCTATTGCCATCCGGCGCTTTCGAACAGGCTGCGGGCCGATGTCTGCGCTCGCATAGCTGGCCTCGCTCCCGGCGACCTCAATACTACCTACCTGGTTTCGGGCGGGTCGGAAGCCGTTGATACTGCAATCAAGATCGCTCGTCAGTATCACCTGGCTTGTGGCCGCGAGCAGAAGCACAAGGTCATCGGCACCTGGGACAGCTATCACGGAATGACGCTCGGAGCGTTGTCGGTCGCAGGCGGGCCGGGATTTCGAAAACCTTTTCTGCCCATGCTCTTCGACTGGCCCCACATCCGCCACTACCGCGGGCCGAGAGAGCGACCGCGCGGAATGAATGAAGTAGATTTTGCGCTCGAATGCGCTCGCGAACTCGAAGAGATGATCTACTTCGTCGGCCCCGAACAGGTATCGGCATTCATAGCCACGCCCGTAGGCGCAGGCAAAGACTATGGGCTGGTGCCGCCTGCGGAGTACTGGCAGACGATCCGCGAGATATGTGATCGCTATGATGTATTGCTCATCGCCGATGAAGTCGTTACAGGCTTTGGCCGGACGGGCAAATGGTTCGCCATGGAACATTTCGGCGCGCAGGCCGATATTATGACCACAGCCAAGGGCATCTCCGGTCTTTATGCTCCGATGGGCGCAGTCACCGTCAGCGACCGAGTGAACGAGCCTTTCGCAAACGGAGAAATCTTCATTCACGGTTTTACCAATATGGGACATCCTCTGGCCTGCGCTGCGAGCCTCGCCGTGCTTGACATTCTGGAAAAGGATCATCTGATAGAAAACAGCGCCACAACGGGCGAATACCTGCATTCGAACTCCAAGCGATTCCTTGCGCGACAAACGATTGCCGAGGCGCGAGGCAAAGGACTCTTGATGGTGCTGGAACTCGTCCGCGATAAGGAGACGATGGATTACTTCGCGCCCGAAGCAAGAGCCGAGGAGAAGTTTCAAGGTATCGCGCTCAAGAACGGGCTGGCATTTTACATGTCGCTCTACGGCCCGCGGCGACCTGGCGCTTTGAAGCGCGGGATGCCGCTCTATATCGCCCCGCCGCTTTCGATCACTCGCGATCAGATTGACGATCTTCTTGACCGTCTCGATCAAACGCTTGCCGAGTGGGAGCAGACGATGGGCATTTAACAAAGTAAAGAGCCTTTGATGTAGGACAGGCTGCCAGCCTGTTCACGCCTCGGAATTATGAATATCAGGGAGCCAGCAGGCTGGCAGCCCGCTGTGCATTTTCTTAGGAGCAGGTCTATGAGATGCCTTACCAGTAATTCTCAATCGCGCAATCGCCGCGCTTTGACTCTCGCGCTGATCTTGCTTCTATGGGAGAGTGGCCACGCACAGACGACGAATCGTGGCGATCAATCTTCACCCACGCCGAGCGAACTGGGGCTTGCCGGATATGCAAAGGTGCTATGCTCTGCGGTTTTCGTTTCAGGCCGCGACCCCGAAGAGGCCAAACGAAACAGCGGGTACTTCTTTTTGCCCCAAGCCGACCTCGACTCGATCACCCATACTGTCATTGATCGCAAACAGAAACTTGTGCGGATGACGCTTCGCGGTTCGATCACCCGCACTGCGAAATTCTTAGGCGACCAGGGCTGCGTCATTCTCCCTACGGGGTTCGACCGGGTGTTCTTCAAACCTACAGCAGTCAGGACCAGATTGCCGAATGCTCAAACACAGGCATGGCCGATGGGAGATCGCCCTGTCAAAAAGGCTCTCCCGCCCGAAATCGATTCTGCAAGGTTGAAGGCCGCAGTCGAGTCAGCCTTCTCCGACCCGGAAGGACTGACGGCGGCTTTCGTGGTCGTGTACAAGGGTCAGATCATCGCCGAACGCTACGCGCCGGGGATTGACAAAGACACTCAACTCGAAAGCTGGTCGATGGGAAAGAGTCTCACTGCGACACTTGTCGGGCTGCTCATCAAGGACGGGCATTTCAAGCTCTACGATGCTGCGCCGGTCGAGGCGTGGAAAAAAACAGATGACCCTCGCGCTGCCATCAGAATCGCCGATCTGCTTCGCATGAGCGGAGGGCTGCGCTTCAGCGCGCCGCGCGATCCCGATTATTCGCCCGATACGTACCCGGATCACTTCTACATTTATACGGGAGCGATCAACGCTTTCGAGTTCTCCTACACCCGCCCGCTACAGTTTGCGCCCAATACCGAAGGGCGATACCGCAACTGCGATCCGCTGACTCTCGGTCACATCATCAAAGAAACGGTTCAAAAGCGCGGTGAAGATTATTTCTCATTCCCTCAGCGCGCTCTCTTTGACCGGATAGGCATTCGCAAAATGGTTCTCGAACCCGACCCTTATGGCAACTTCCTGCTGACCGGATATGACTATGGCACGGCGCGCAACTGGGCGCGTCTCGGTCTGCTCTATCTTTGGGACGGAGTATGGCTGGGGCAGAGGCTTCTGCCCGAAGGATTCGTCGAATTCGTCAAAACGCCCGCTCCTGCCTGGAAGCGACCCGAATATGGCGGACTGTTCTGGCTCAATCAAACGGGCGATTGGAATCTGCCCCGCGATGCTTACTCCATGGCTGGAGCAGGCGGGCAGAGAGTCTTCATCGCGCCGTCGCTCGATCTGGTCGTCGTGCGAATGGGACACTTCCGGGGAGAAGCAAAAGGTATGCGGGCGTTCAACGCTGCGCTCAAGGAACTCACGGCTGCAATTAGAAAGAGAGACGCTATCGATAAATGACTTGCGGCGAGGGCGGGATGGATGAAGACAAAAACGACACGAAGGATCGAATCATGAAAACTTCTCGCAGATCACTGCTCAAATCCGCGCTGGCGCGTAGCCTGACATCAGCGCGGATGATGCGGTGATGATGTTCGACTGGCAGAAAGGCTCACGACCCTGAGACGTAGCCTGAACGCTTCGCTTAGGCGGAGAGCAGTTTGAAAGGAGATATCCTTGCGCATTCAACGCATAGCTCTATCGCTTCTCGTTACCTTCATACTGGTTTTTCCAGCCTCAGCCCAAAGTCAATGGCCGACAACGCGCTGGCCCACTTCTACGCCGCGCGCTGTCGGACTCGATCCTGTGAAGCTTGCCGATATTGATGCTGACATAGCCAGCGGAAAGTACGGACACGTTGACAGCTTTCTCGTCATCCGGCACGGCAAGCTGGTGTACGACCGTTCATACAAACAGGATTACGGCCGGATTTATGGCCAAGAGGCCAAAAAGCAAGGCCCTTTGAACCCGCACGATCCGACCGGGCCATACAATTATTTCAATCCGTGGTGGCATCCCTTTTATCGTGGCGGCGATCTGCACACTATGCAATCGGTGACGAAGACCATCACTTCAGTTATTATCGGGGTCGCCGTCGCGCGCAAAGAATTTCCCGACCTCAGCACGCCCGTGTTGAAGTTCTTCGACGAAGCCAGAGTGGCAAACATCGATGACCGAAAGCGCCGCATGACTATTCGCCACCTGCTGACGATGACCGCCGGATTGGACTGGAACGAAGACCTTCCATACAGCGATCCGAATAACTCTACGATACTGATGGAAGCCAGCAACGACTGGATCAACTTTGCCATCAACAGACCTATGTCGCAGGAACCCGGAGCCGCTTTCAACTACAACAGCGGAGCCTCTCAACTACTCTCATACATATTCAGAGTGGCGACGGGAAAAGACATTGAAGAGTATGCCGCCAGGTATCTGTTCGCTCCTCTCGGCATCGAGAAATACTTCTGGAAGCGCACACCCTCCGGGCTTGTGGATACGGAAGGCGGCTTATATCTGAGGGCGCATGATCTGGCGAAGATCGCATACCTCTTTCTCAAGGGCGGTCTCTGGGAGGGCCGACAGATCGTTACATCGGATTGGGTCAAAGAGTCCGTAGCGCCGAGCATCTCGGTGCCGGGCGGAGGAGAAAGGTACGGTTTCAAATGGTGGCTCTTTCCTTATGGCGAGAACGATTCGCGTCTGGCGTGGGCCGGGGATGGTTTCGGCGGGCAGTTGCCAATCATCCTTGCGGATTATGATCTGGTGATCGTACTGACGGGGTGGAACATTCCGCCTGAGAGAGACGGGTTCAGCCATCGAATCGCGATTGACCGGATACTTCAAGCGGTGATCGATCATCGTCCCGGCAGATTGAAGTAGATGATGCTACTTCCCCTGCGCTCTTCTTTCTCGCTTCGACTTCGAACTGCGAACGCGAATCGGCGCGTCGGGTTGTTTGCGAACCCATTCGATAAACCTCGCCACCTGCGGATAAGCGATGAGCTTTTCAATTGAGTGGAACTCACGCTCAAGCTCGCGCTCGGTCAGCACGGCGTGAATGTTTCGGTGACAGGGCAGGCAGATTTCAATCACGCGATGAAGCTCGTTGCGGTCAACATCTCCTCGCTTCTTATTGCTTCGATGGCGCGACTTCGGAATCAGATGATGCCGGGTCGTTCGTCGGACTTCTCTTTTGCACAACTCGCATTCCGGCATGAAAGGCATGTTCAAGCAGGCAGGCTTTCGTGCGCAAGAGTTGAATCTCAATACATAAAAGAGAGAATTAGCCACGGCGGCGATAAAAGGAGTAAATTGTTCGATGCGCGAGCAATAGTCGTTTTGCAAAAGGAAGAACACGGATGGAAAAAATCAATATCGCTGAGAAGCTTTCGTTATTCGACGATCACTACCGCCCGCGCATCGCGGCTGAACTCAACGGCCAGCACGTCAAGCTCGTGAAGCTTCTGGGGCCGTTCACCTGGCATCATCATGAAAATGAAGACGAGATGTTCCTCGTCGTCCGAGGAAGATTTCGGATGGAATTTCGCGACCGCGATGTGTGGATCGAAGAAGGCGAATTCATAGTCGTGCCTCGCGGCGTGGAGCATCGCCCGGTAGCCGATGAGGAAGTCAGCGTTTTGCTGTTCGAGCCTGCGACCACGCTCAATACCGGAAACGTCGAGGACGAGTTCACTGTCGCCAATCTCGACCGGATATGACAATCCGTTTTGCTCGAATACGCGCGAGCGACCTGTCATGAAACGACACAAGAGCCTTCATCCTCTCTCGCGGGATCATCACCATGCGCTGGTCGAAGCCCGTCGCCTGCGCAGGGCTGAAAACGAGCAAGAAGCGGCTGAACGATTCATCGAGTTCTGGCAGACGAGTTTGCAGAACCATTTCCGCGAAGAAGAAGAAATCCTCCTGCCTCTCTTTGCGAAATTCACTCAACCAGACCGCGCCGAGATTGTTGAAACGCTCTCTCAGCACGCAGATATCCGTCGAAGGATAAGTGAGATGATCGATTGCCTCAATCGCGGCGCGATCATTGATGCGGCATCTCTCAAAGAGATGGCCTCGGCTCTCGACAGCCACATACGTTTTGAAGAAAACGAATTGTTTCCCGCAATAGAAGCCGCTGTCGCGGAAGAAGAGTTATGGCGCATGAACGGCCAGCTTGCAAAACGGCAATCATAAAACTTCGAGCAAACGGTTCACTTCCGCAACCGCTCGGCTCATCCTCTCTTCGAAAGACCCTGAAAGCAGCACGCAGAGCAGGTTTCGCGCTTCGATCTCTTCGAGGAATCGCTGGTGAAACCAGTTTCTCAAATGACCGGAATCGCGCGTTCCGTCATCGACCCACGCAAAGTCGATATCGCACAAAAAATAAAGATCATACTTTCTTTCGTCGGCCAGCCTTAAAACACGCGGGTCGCATTTATCGAAATATCGCTCGCACCAAACGGAAGTGGTCATCGGGTCAGTGTCGCAAAACAAAACGCGATTGGCGTGTTTGACTATTTCATCTTCCATCCGCGCTTGTCCTTCGGCTATCGCTATCATATCTTCCCACCGACACACCCAGTTTTTCGGCTCAAGATACTCGCGGGCGAACTCCCTCACCCACGCGGTATTGAAATGAAGGGCGAGAGTCCGGGCCAGAGTCGTCTTGCCCGTAGACTCCGCGCCTATCAAGCATACTCGCCTGATTGCGTCTGCCTGTTTCATAATGCGAATCAAATTATCATCCGGCTTCGTTGTGATCAAAGGAGCGACGCTCTGATAAACTCGAAGGTATGATTCGCAAAAGCGAGCAGAGCTTATCGCCTGATTCAATGACCCAGGAGCGCGCCCCGCTTGCCTTCATTCTCAAACTGGGCCGCGCTCTCCATACCTACGGCTATCCTGCGCACCGCCTCGAAGCGATTCTCGAAGAGGTCACCCGTCGGCTCGGACTGGAAGGCCAGTTCTTTTCCACTCCCACTTCTATCTTCGTCGCCTTCGGCCCCCAGGAGGATCAACGCACTCATCTCCTGCGCGTCGAACCGGGCGAGACGAATCTCGGAAAACTCGCCGATCTCGATGAAGCGACTTCTCGCGTGCTTTCAGGCGAGATGTCTCCCGTTGAGGGATTGCGGCGAATAGATGAGATTCTCCTTGCGCCGCCTCTTTACGGTCGATTGCTGACCGTCTTCGCTTTCGGACTCGCGTCGGCGTCGGCTTCGCGATTTTTGGGAGGCGGCGTCAAAGAGATAGCCGTCTCAGCCGCTATCGGATTGATGATCGGAATGCTTTCAATCCTCGCCGCGAAGTTTTCCTCCTTTGCCCGCATCTTCGAGCCGGTCGCAGCTTTCATGGCGTCGGCGGTTGCGGTTTTCATCGCGGCGAAAGTAGGAGCGCACTCAATTTCAAACGATATGCTCGCCGGTTTGATAGTGCTGGTTCCCGGACTGACCTTGACCGTTGCGATCACCGAGCTTTCATCTCAACACCTTGTCGCAGGAACGTCCTCTCTTACGGGCGCGTTCGTGGTGTTTCTCAAACTCGGCTTCGGCGTAGCTTTGGGCGGACAGGTCATGGCTTCGATTGTCGGGGCGCCGCGCATCGCATCTCCCGTCCCGCTCCCCGACTGGACTGAGTACATCGCACTCGTCGCCGCTCCCATCGGCTTTACGATTCTGCTCCGCGCCCACAAGAGAGACGTTTTATGGATCATACTTGCGGGCGCGCTTGCCGTCGCGGGAAATCGCGCGGGCAGTCGCGTGCTTGGCCCTGAGCTTGGCGTGTTCGTAGGATCGCTCACGGTAGGAATTGCCAGCAATCTTTATGCGCGGTTTCTTAATCGCCCCTCGACGGTCACTCTCGTGCCTGGGATACTCTTGCTCGTCCCGGGAAGCATGGGCTTTCGCAGCATCGCCGCTCTGCTCGATCAACATGTCGTTCCGGGAGTGGAGACGGCTTTCAAGATGATTCTGATAGCTGTCGCTCTGGTGGCGGGAATACTTATGTCGAAAGTCATCGTGCCTGCGCGCCGAGTGGTGTGAGCGGCTCACGGATTCATTATTTCCTGATAGGTGAGCGGCTGATATTTCAACTCTCCTTCGATCACGCTTGCATCCGCGATGTCGGTCGTGTAGGGAATCACCTTGCCGCCCGCGGTGTGCGCGTCGGTCATTTCCTCGATGGCAAGCATCTGATCCGCGCCGAAAATTTTCAGCAGCACGCTTCTGACTTTATCTTCATCAATATCACCTCCGCGCAGCCTGAGCAGCAGAGAACGGTCTGCGAACTGATGCAGCGAGTATTGCGCGATGGCAAAAGGTCTCAGAATGTATGTGACATCGATGTTGTTGACCAATCTTCCATCGGGCGCGACGAAAACTATGGGGGTGCGTCCTTCGATATCGATTAGCGCGGGCGCAGGGCTGAAATCCATCGAAGCGAAATCGCCGGTTCGATATCTGAGCAGAGGCAGAAAAGGATTGCGCCCGCCGGTCAAGGTTATCTCTCCTCTCACGCCGCGAGGGCAGGCTCTGCCCGCCGGGTCGAGTATTTCTACATAGAGATCGTGAGGCAGAATTTCATAACCGCGATCCGTTCGGACGGCTATCGTCCGGCATTCGTTCATCGAATAGATATCGATCACCGGACAGCCGAATCGATCTTCAAGCTCGCGCTGCCATCCTGCAAGCAAGGTCATCGCCGTCGATACCAATGCTTTTGGCCGCGTCTTGAGAGGCAGTCGCGCAAGGGCGAGAAATGAAATCGGGTCTCCGGTGTAAATTTCCGGGTTGCAGTCGTCGAGGAATTTCACTCTGTCTTGAGGGTCGCGCCAGTCGTGAGGATTGAGATTGACTTTGACGTAACCCGCCTGATCGAGAAACGATGACACCATCGCATAAGTGAAGGTGCTGTTTTGCGCGCACACAGTAATGATCGAGACTCTGTTCTTTCCGCCGTCGAGCGTCACGTTGCGAGTAGAGAGTGCGGCGCGAAGCGCAGGCAGATACTTCGAAGAGACTTCCGGGTGCGAGAGTATTTTGATCGGATGACCAGTCGTCCCGGTGGTGTCGTAAAGGATGAGTTCACCGAGCGACTGCGAATCGGGAACGAAAGACCACGGCTCGCGCGCAAGGTCGGCTCGTCCGAAAGTGGGAATCAAAGAGAAGTCATCCGCTCGCCCGCCCTGACTGCGATAGAAAGGAACATCTTTCAAACACCACTCTACGAAATCCGTGAGCCACGCGGGCCTCTCATCCTGCTGCCATCCTTTCGCAGTCGAGAAGAGTTCTTTTTCATAATCGCGTATGCGCTCGATTGATTGGCTGTCGAGGCGGTCTCCGCATTCGTGCGTGTAGCGCGGGGCCGAGGGATGCTCCCACATCCAATGGAGCATCTTTCGCCCCTCTTCGGTGAGCAGCGGGAATCGCTCCTCGATTGTCAGCCTTCGATCAGGATTCATGATTGCGGCTCTCTCGTGTACCAGTAAGCCCACGCGATGAGGACTCCCTGCAATGGAAGCCTGATCCAGTGAAACGTGGGGCTGACATCGGGCAATATGTGCGGATTGAGGGCGACGTGAATGTTTGCCGGGAAGACTGCGACGAGCAGCGCGATGATTCCCCACGCCACGAGCCGCGTGTATCTCGGCAAGAGCAGGAACGCTCCGAGCGCGACTTCGATGACGCCGCTCAGAAAAACCAACTCAAGATGCCAGGGCAGATAATCGGGCATGATCTTCATATAAAAATCAGGATTCAGGAAGTGATTCACTCCCGCTCCGACATAGAAGACCGCCATCAAATATTTCAACACGACGCGAACTATTTTCATACGACCTCGATCTCATTCGTTTAGCGCGGCGACGGCTTCGATCTCTATCTGAAAATCATAGTGAAGCTCTTTCGTCGGCACAATGGCGCGCGCAGGTCGATGGTCGCCCATCACGCGGGCATAAACGGCGTTGACCTGGCTCCACAACCCGATATCGGAAACGAAGACGGTCATCTTCAGCACGCGACTCAGGTCGCTTCCCGCAGCTTTGAGAATCTCTGCCACGTTCGTGAGAGCCTGCTCCGTTTGCTCTTCAATCGAGCCGACCCGATGCTCACCCGCCGGAGTGATTGCAAGCTGGCCCGCGACAAAGACCAGCCCGTTGTAAACTACGGCCTGCGAATAATGACCCGCAGGCTGCGGCGCTGCGGGCGTCGTAACATATTTGATTTCGCTCATAATCCTCCTTAGAAGTCAGGAGTCAGGAGTCAGGAGTCAGAAGTCAGAATGCGCAAGTGCCTGCTGTTTCCTCACCCCTGCACCTCATCACTCATCACTCATCACTTCAGTTCTGCTGTCGGCAAAAACTGCGGCGGGCGGCGAAAGCGTGTGGCCTGCTCGAAGGCGAAAGCGATTTTAATCAACAGAGGCTCACTCCACGCTTTGCCGAAAAATGAAATGCCTACGGGCAATCCGAAGATGTAGCCTGCCGGAACTGTGATCGATGGATAGCCCGCGACGGCTGCGACCGTCGAACTTCCTCCCGTGAAGTGATCGCCGTTTACGGGATCAGTAGGCCACGGCGGCCCGCCCGTCGGCGCAACTATCGCGTCAAGCCGATGCTTCCGTATCACGGCATCGATTCCTAAAGTTCTCGACAAGCGATGATTCTTTGCAAGAGCCGCGAGATACTTTTTGCTTGTCAATGGCCCTTTCGCCTCAGCCCGGATCATGATGTCCTGACCGAAGTAAGGCATCTCGCGCTCACGGTTTTTTTCGTTGAAATCGATTATTTCTTTGATCGAACGAACGGGAGCTTTCTGTCCGAGAGATGCGAGATACGCGTTGAGGTCGGCTTTGAATTCGTAGAGCAGCACCTCGAATTCCGAATCATCGAACTTGCCCGAAGTCGCGATATTGGCCGGATCGATTATGACTGCGCCCTCGCGCTTCATCGCTTCTATGCATTCGTTCACCAATTTATCGACTCGCTCGCTGAAGCCGAAGAAATTCCTCGCCACTCCCAGACGCGCTCCCTTGAGTCCCGCCGCGTCGAGAAACTTCGTATAGTCGGTGTGCGATTTGCCGCGACTCGCGTTTGTGGCTTTGTCTCGCGGATCGATGCCCGTGAGCGCGCCGAGTACCGCGGCGGCATCGGCTACGGTTCTAGCCATAGGCCCTGCGGTGTCCTGACTGTGCGCGATGGGAATTATTCCTGCGCGACTGACGAGTCCAAGAGTCGGCTTGATTCCCACGAGCGAATTCGCATTCGAAGGGCAGACTATCGAGCCGTCTGTTTCCGTCCCTATTGCGGCGGCGCAGAGATTGGCCGCTGCGGCGGCGCCCGAACCTGAGCTTGAGCCACAGGGGTTGCGGTCGAGCGCGTAAGGATTGCGAGTCTGACCTCCGCGCCCGCTCCATCCGCTCGTCGATTTCGATGAACGAAAATTCGCCCACTCGCTCAGATTCGTCTTGCCTAAAATCACCGCCCCCGCTTCGCGGAGTTTTTGCGCGACGAAAGAATCACGCGGCGCGATTGATCCCGCGAGCGCCAGCGACCCGGCGGTGGTCATCATTTTATCCGCCGTATCGATGTTGTCTTTGATCAGGATCGGAACGCCGTGAAGCGGACTGCGCGGGCCTCTCGATTTCCTTTCCTGATCGAGCAGTTCGGCGATGGCCACAGCGTCGGGGTTCGTCTCGATGACTGAATTGATCGCGGGGCCGCGTCGGTCTATTTCATCGATGCGCGCGAGATATTGTTCGGCGAGCGAGCGAGCGGTGAAGCGACCGGACTCGATGCCCGCCTGAATCTCGCGTATGGTCATCTCATCGAGCGCGAAAGGTTTTACTGTAGTCTCAGCGCGAGTCGAAGAGATAGTTGCAAGGGCGACAGCCGCGCCGAGAGCGTTGTTTTTCAAAAAGGCTCTGCGGTTGATTTTCGATTTTCGTTTCATCTGATTTTTTCTCCCGTCGGTTTCTAATCGAACAGCGTACCCACCGCGTCGATTGCTTTCTGATATCTCTGTTCATAAGAGCCTGAAATAATCTCATACCGGCGCCCCGCGAGCGCGACGCGAATCTTATCAAAAAAATCTTTGCGCAGATAATCGCCTGCGCGCTGAGAATCGGCAACCCAGGGCGCGTCCGGGTCTGTCAGAAGATAAAGATCATACTCTCGCTCACGGGCCGCGCGATTGATCCAACGAGGACACGCGCTGAAAAAATGCTCGCTCCAAAGCCGTGTGGTGATAAGCTCGGTATCGCATATCAAAACACGATTGCACTTTCGCGCCATCGCATCTTCAGAGGCCAGTTGCCCGCGGGCTATCATTTCAATATCGTCAAGCGTGATTCGCTCAAGGGCCGACTCGCCGTATTTTTCATCGAGATAATCGCGCGCAAACTCAGGCACGAACGCAGTCTGAAAATGTTCTGCGAGTCGAGCAGCCAGAGTCGTTTTGCCAGTAGATTCAGGGCCGACTATCGCTACGCGCTTTGCAAAATGAGGGCGCACGCATTCGGGTATGAATTGCCAGTTGTCAAAGGGCCGCTCGCGTATCATCGTCGCTGAAACAGGAACAGTATTGCGTTCGATATCAACTAAGATGTGACACGCGCCGAGTCTCGAAGCAAGCTCATCGCCATAGTGTTCGGATGTGAAAACGTAATCAGGGCCGGTGGGGATGAATCGGCGGATGCTTGCCAGCCAGATTTCCCAGAATTGCGGATGGTCTTCCGGCTGATCCGGGTTTTCGTCCATGCAGTGAACGACGTTGACATCCGGGTAGAGTTCTCTGACCCATTCGTATCGAAGATGACCGGCGATAGGTTCGCTTTCAAGCGAGCAGACAAGCACAGTCAGATGATCGACTCGATTGCGAGCCGAATCGATCAGGTGTTGATGCCCGCGATGCACAGGCATGAACTTGCCCAGTATCATGCCGGTTGAAGCTTTTGAAACGACTTTCTCCATTCAAAATATCCGAGCGTTGCCAGAACCAGAAACACTGCGTAGAGCGCCATCGATTGGTAAAGACCTTTATAAAAAAATATGCCCACGTACAGCACATCAGCAGTAATCCACACGAGCCAGTTTTCGAGAATCTTCTTTGCAATCATCCACTGAGCGATCAGGCTCAAAACGGTTGCTGTCGAATCCCACAATGGCAGCGAAGCGTCTGTGAAACTGGAGAGCAGGTAAGCCATCAGAGCAGCGCCCGTTATTCCTGTCGCTGCAAGCATCAGGTTGAGCTTTGCGTTTGATCGAGAAATCTGAAGTTCTGAACGATTCTTTCCGCCATAGAGCCATTGATACCAGCCATAGATTTGAAGATAGATGTAGATGACCTGAAGACCCATGTCGGCATAGAGCTTTGATTGATAGAAAACGATCAGGTAAAAGATGACGCCGATCAGACCCGTCAGCCAGCACCATATATTTTCTTTGATATAAAGCCAGACCGACAGCAGGCTGGTAACGGCAGCGATGGTCTCATAGATAAGAGGGTTCATATTGAAGAGGCGATGATTTTACTGACAGGGTTGAGCCAAGCGCAAGAAAGCGAGGATCAATCTTTTTTCCGAGCGACGGCGATGATGTGCGCGCTTGCTCCGATGAGAGACTGCTCATTTTCAATAGAGCGAATGGCCTGCATCAATCTTTCGCGCCGACCTTCATTGCGCCAATGCTCTGCCAGATTTCCCATAGTCCAGAAAGGCCCTTCGACGGGAAGATTTTTTTCATGCGCGAGGCCCGCCTCTTCAACTTCGCTTTGGATCTCTTCAGGGTGATGAAAGAAAGCAGTCGTGAAGTAATGCGGGTGATTTGCGGGATTGCGATGCTGGCCGTCTGTAAGATCGCGCTCGACTATACTTTGAAATTCCGCGTCGTCTAAAAAAAATCGCGCGATGCCATCCATCGTCGAAGCGAATCGCGAAATGACAGCGCAGAGAACGACTCCGCCCGGTCTCGTGATTCGTCGCGCTTCGCTCAAAGCCTTGATGCGATCCTGCTTTTCGGTGAGGTGATATAGCGGCCCGAACAGTAGCGTCGCGTCGAAGCTCGCGTCTTCGAAATCGAGCAGGCGCGCATCTCCCACCCTTGCGCTCGCCATCGGGTGATTGAGCTGAGACGCGGAAGCGCGTCGCGCCTGCTCTACGTGCAGAGGTGTCGCGTCGACGAGATGAGATTGATAGCCAAGCCTTGCGAGCCAGCACGAGTAAACGCCCGGCCCTCCGCCGATGTCTGCGATTTTAGCGAACGGCTCAGGAAAGTATCGAAGTATGATCTCCTGCGAGCGAGCCAGTTCAAGCCGCCCCATATCGTTCGAGAGTCGCCCTTCTTCATACCCAGTCGAGTAATGATCGAGCATTTCAGGCGGCATCTTCGACATGAAATTTTTCTCCAGCAAAGGACAAAGGACAAATGACAAAGGACGAAAGACGAAATCAAAAATATCGATAATGGCCGATGATCTTCCATGAAAAGAGAATGTCTTCGAGTCGCGCTCCCCAGCCTATGTTGTGAACGAATTTCAATCTCTCTCCGTCGGCGCGCACGTTGGTCACTACTCCGATATGAAGTATGCCGCCGCCTAAGTCCCACGCGACGATATCACCGGGCAGATAATTTTTCGCGTCATCGGTCACGGCCACAGCTTTGCCTTTGCGTTTGAAGAAGGTCATCAGGTTCGGAACTCTCCGATGATCTATGTTGGTGTCAGGCCGATTGAGTTCCCACTTTTTAGGGTAAGCGGAGAAGTTCTTGGCCATATCTTCGTGGACTTCCTTTTGGAGATCGACTCCCGTTTTGCGAAAGGCGCGAATGACGACATCGGTGCAGACTCCGCGCTCCGAAGGCACATCGCCGCCGGGGTAAGGAATTTTCACATAGGCCGGATCGTAGTAGCGCGTGACTTCCGTTTGACCTATCGCCGCATCGATGAGCTTGCGGACTGTAGGCGAATCAACAGCGACCGTATCGGCAGGTGATGCGCCGTCGGGTTGACCCGACCCCGCGCGGCCCGGCTGACAGGCGATCATCGAAGCGATGAGGCAGGTGATAAGCAGTGCGTGAAAAATTTTTCTTGCGTTCATAAGCTACAATGTGATTCCAAGTCTCTGCTGCAATTCTTTGGTCACAGGGTATTCGATCTCAGCGGGAACTTCAGGCGTGTCTTTGAGCTTTTCTCTGACAGCCTGCCCGATTTGTTTCGCGAGGTCTGTGACTTCTTCAAGCTCAACGATCCATGTACGGACGTATTTTTGAACTGTCTCTCCGCGAATGCCGATTTGAATAGCGCGCCTTTCGAGCTTTTCGCCTCTCAGAGAGCGATCCGGGTCCCACTGATGACGCACCTCGGAGTGATCGAGCGCGAGCCGCCAGTGATTTTCGGATTCGTATAAATCAGGGTTGAAGGAAGTTTCGACCGATTGAGAAAGTATTTCGCAGAATCCTTCATGGCTAATTTTGATTTTCAGTATGGCTTCCTGACGGTGTTTCGAGCCGTAGCCTGATCGATAGAGCATCCATCCGAAAGATGGTTTAATCCATGTCATCCTGTCGAGACTGAAACCTTTGTCGAATGTGCCGCGCCGGAGAGCCGCTTCGACAATCGAAGGCTTGAAAGCCTGATATACCCAAACGCCCTGCTCATCGTAGCTGGCAAATATTTTTCGCATCTTCAGCGCGGTCCTAGCCTCTCATCCGGAAGATTCAAGTTTAAAAGATAATGACCATCGTTCCCTTGGGGATTTGATCAAATAACCGGTCTATATCATAGAGGTGCATGACGACGCATCCCCAGGAGAGGTGGCGCGGCCCGTTGTTGCTCCACTCTCTGATCCATCCATGAAAACCGATTCCCCCGCCGAGCCTCGTGTTCTCTAATGTCGGCGCGCGCCTTTCCCAGCTTGCGCTGATCTTTGCCTCCTGCTGGGGAGTGATGATTCCTTCCAATCTGCCGCGAGCCGCGTCAAACCTGTTCGGGTAGTTTATTTTGATCCAGTACCCGCCGTAATACTTTCCGTATGTCCCGCCGATCTCGCCGCGGTGTTTCTCGATGACAAAATACATGCCTTTCGGCGTGCCATTATCTCCCTGAACGCGCTTGGAAGCTTTGCTCTGGCCGAAACTCACGTCGTACTCGCCTTGCAGTTTGCCTTTTCGGTAGAGCCTCATCTTATAGCCGCTCTGATCTACAAGAAGCAGCGCAGGCTCAAGCGATGGAACAGGCAGCGTGCGCCTGCTTCTGATGAACTCAGTCGGCGCAGCATAATGCTGCTTCACCCATCGCTGGTCTTTGCCATCCGATGAGGGCCAATAAGTAGGAGGAAGAGCGTTATCCCACCTGAGTTCCAGATGGAGGTGGGCATTGAAGAGTTTGTCCGGGTCCTGGCCAATGGTAGCGATCAGTTGGCGACGGCGCACCTGATCGCCCTTCTGGATTTTTATCTCACGAAGATGAGCATAAAGGGAGCGGACCAATCGCTTATTGTGATTTTCATAAAACACATGGTCAATTATGACGACGTTGCCCCAGAGCCTCCCACAATTTTGGGCAAAGCTGACGCGGCCATGCGCCACCGCATGGACCGGTTGTCCCATATCGCTATTTCCCCCGCCAGCGCCGTTCCAATCCTCGCCGGTGTGAATACCCATGCTATATTCTTCCGCAAAATTAGTAGCGACATACCAACCCGAGTGATGCTGGCCTGTAGCAATATCTGTATATGCTCCCTTGCCATCAGGATCACCCACGGGAAAATCGAATCCATCCGCAATGGCAAACTCTGAGTCGACATAGCCGTCGAAAGTGTTTATGGCGACTGGCGGCGTTGTTGCACCCGGCGGCGTTACTGTCGAGTTTGCTCCTGATGAGCAACCACTCAACAAGAGCGTCAAGGCAAAAAGCCATCGGTATGACAGAAGGTGACTGCGCCGATGTAAACCGGGCTGACCAACTTCGTCAGCAGTCAGATTGAGAATATCTTCCGACTGACGGCCTGCGATTGTTATCCGGATTGATGGAGTCATAATCGAATGCTTTGATTCTCATTCGCGCCCATAGGCTGCCGACGTTTTGAGAATCGATTCAGGAGATCGTCTCGAACCTGCACTTGCGATGATTGAGAATCCCGATCTCATTGAGTTCTTTTCGCACAGATGCAAGACAATTTCCGACATCATCCTTGACAGCGATGATGGCCGTTTCGTCATCCGTTTTCAATGTGGCATAAGCGTCTCGATGCTTTTCCGAAAGCGCGAAGTTGATGTAGATGCCGGTTCTGTTTTTTCCTGACGTGAAATTGGATGAACGGAATGGATCGTTTATCCGCTTATGCAGAGCCTGCTTTGTGAGAACTTGCTCGATGAATTTTGGCTGCCCCGCGCCGCGCAGATTTTCGTGTCTGTATTTTTCGATGGATTTGTGTTGCCACGATATATAGGGGAAAAGTTCGAATTTGTGAGGCCATTGCAGAGGCAGAATGACGAAGCCTCTGTTTTTTTCCTCAGATATTTTTCTAAGGGGTAACTGCGAATTTGGCGGAGTGAGGAGAATGCCTTGAAACACGACCTCGAAGCGCGGCAGATGTTTGCTCATTTCTCGTTTGAGAAGGTCTCTGAAAGTTTTGATTTGGTCGACTCCGTGAGATGTATCTTTCTCGCTTCTGCCTTTCAATTCGACGATAGTGAGTATGCAGGTTTGGCGATCAGCATATAGCACGAGATAATCCGGCCTCCATGTTCTCGCCTCCCTGATGAGAGGATCCTTTTTGCGGTCTATGTTGAAAAGAACGCAAAGGCTTTTTCTTTCGGGGTCTGCGCTGATCCGAAAAAGCACTCCGCTTTCATCCCCCGTCCGATCTTTCTCGGCGCAGAAGATGAGTAGATTCTCCAGAAGATGGAAGGCTTCCCAATTCAAAACATCCGGTTTGCTTTTCAGAATATCCCACGGGTTCTTGCTTTTCTTAGCCATGAGGAACAGTTTCTTTTTCTTCGGAGATTTCGAAAAACTTTTGCTGAAGGTCGGCTGAAACATCACTGAGCGATCCCCAACGGACGCCGAAATTTTCGAAGTCGTCTTTGAGCGAGCAGAGCTTGTAGCCCTTTCCCTTATGATCCTGCATTTCATAAGCACTGACCTGATCTTCATGGAGAAACGCTCTCGTGTCTTTCATATAAAGATGTGAAGCCTGCTTTTTCAATATGCGAGCATCTTCCAACTCGCCGTTGAGAAGATTGTTCAGGTGCGCGATGAAATAAGGGCTGTGCGTCGTGAGCAAAACCTTGACGCCGAGATTGACGAGTATGGCCAGAGCTTCGAGAAGCTTTGCCTGCGATTCGGGATGAAGGCCCATCTCAGGCTCATCGATGATGAGCAAATCATTTTCGGCTGCGCGATAGCGCAGGTAAAGCAAGAGAGGAGCGAGTTGTTTGATTGAAGAAGAAGCGTTGTAGAGGTCGATGCTCAGACCTTTCTTTACATTTACCCTTATTTCTCTTCCACCCAATTTAGTTGACGCCAAAACCGTCTTGTTCTTGTTTTGTATATGTTCTTCAATCTTATCGGCCAATGCTTGAAAGTTGTTTTTCTGATCTGAATTTATACGAGTGTCAGGTAGTAATTCTATGTCGGTTAAGAAATCCAGAAAATCTTCTATCGGTCGTGGATATCGAATATCCCCTTGTTCTCTCAGGAGTTCAAGCTGTCTTTCTCTCTGAGGATTATTGCGGTTGAACGCGCCTCTTTGCGTTTCTCGCAAAAGCCTATATCTCCTGTTGGAAAGGATTCTATATGTGGTGATAAAGGCGTTGCGTTCAGCCGGAAGAAGAACGGGAGGAGGGAACAACCTATTGCGAAGGCTGATGAGCAAAGAATACAACGCTTCTAATCTAACAACTTGAGTAACAGGAGGGGTCCCATTGAATTGTAGGTGCAAGACATCCCTGTCTAGGCTTATCTGATATGACACAGAGTAGCCTTCATCTATCTCAATAGATTTCGGCTCCATAGATTTTGGTCCGACCAAACTGCGGAGGCTAGATATTACCTCTTCCTCAGAAATAGATAATTCATAGTTTGTGTTGACGAACAGTCGACCGCTAGTGTCTTGAAAAAACTCTTCTAACCTTTTCCTAAAGCCTTGAACTGTTTTCCTTATAATAAGATTATTGATTAGTGTTATAAAATCGCGGTCAACCCTAATAGAAATCAAGTTTTCCGTTTGTTCAGTAAAACTCGGTTCGGGGCTGATGACGTACCGTTCAAAAAAGGCCCAAAGCCCATAGACAGAATACGCAATATAAGTCTTATTCGAATTATTCGGCCCGATGATGACCGTCAGCGGGCGCAAATCAAGTTCGGTTTCTTTGATCGTTCCGAGATTGGAAAACTTGATTATCATTCATCACTCCGGAAATCTGCGACTCTCAAACCGGAAGAATTATACTACTCCCGCCCATAAGCCGCAGCCGCTTCTTCCGCAGCTTTGCGCGCCATCTCTTCGCGAATCTTGCGGGCGCGCTCTTCGGCGGCTCGCGCCTCTTTTATCACTCGCACTCGCTCGACTGAATCCAGAGTCGTCAAGCGATCCTGAGCCTGCGCTACGCTTTCACCTGCGGGCCTGAGTTCCAAAGCGCGCAAACATACGCGCGCAAGCTCTTCTCTTCGGTCGGGGTCTGTGACAAGCTGCTGCGCCTGCACGAGCGTGGCCAGGTCATCAAGCCCAATGGCGAGCAGCTTGTAAGCCTTCTCTGCGAATCGCCCGCGATAACGAAACCACGGATCGTGCAGCAGCCAGCAGGCTATCAGTATCACCTGCAAGCGATTCTTCGATCCCTTCTTGTGTTCGGAAACGACAAGCTGCTCTTTGGTGAGCGGGTCTCCGCCGAGGTCGCGAATCAAATCGTACACGACCGCATCGACATGCACCGAGCCGCTTTTTTTATCCCGCGCCTCGGCCAGAAAATCCGCCGGACATTCGGCCAGCCGATGCGTCAACGCTTCAAGCACAGGGCCTTCTTCGTTCATTCGGTTTCTTCCCTCTCTCTCAACCTGATCAGCGAGTTTATCAAATCAGCTACTCTTTCGCTCTTTTTCCTTCTCGCCATAATTCGCTTTGCTGAATGCGCGGGCGAATTCTACAAGCTCGTTCCAGTCCTTCACCCGATGAATGTCCCAGCCCTCGTCGTGAGCCTTGACCAGCGTCTTGTTGTCTTTCCACTCAGACCACAGATTCAACACCATCGTCCCCCCGCTGCGGCCTTTCTCCAACGCCATCCGCGCCACGTCCCAACCGCTCGTGCCTCGCTCATCTTTTTCAAACATCGTATCGACTCCGTCATCCGAAATCACAAGCACGTGAACCGGGCGATTGGTCGGCTTGCGATTCTCAAAAGTATCGCGCAACAAATGTATAGGAAAAGCCGTCGCGCCGCCGATGTAGCCCGTCAGTATCTTCATGATTTCCTTCTCGTCGCCGATGAATGCCCCCGTCGTCTGAAAATCATGCTTGCCGCTCCACAAAGTCGCCTTGACCCTGGAACCGGCTCTGAGAGCCGAAAGCGAGATGATCGCCCCCGCAAGCGTCAGGTACGAAGTCGCCCACTGCGGGTTGGGCATCGAGCCTGAACAATCGACATAAAGATCAAGATCAACCGGCTCTTTTTCAGGCAGCGAGCCGCTGCTCGTCCCATAAGTTCTCTGCACAGTCGTGTAGCCCGGAATCACCCGGTCGCTCACCATCACAGTCTCGAACCAGTCTATGTCTTCGAGAGGCGACCCCACATCCCAGGTGTCGAGACCTTCCATCAATGGTTCCAGTGATTCGGGCATTATGCGAACGGGGAATTTTATCAGGTGGGGGACAGCCCGCTCGCGATAATAACGAATCGCTATTTCGTGCGCAGAGAGATTCACTCCAAGCCCTTTCAGAATTTCTCCATACTCGAACGGCTCGCGGCATTGGCCTTCCCTGTTGCCCGCGCTGTTGCTCGTAGCATGTGTCGGCTCCGGGCTTATGGTGTCCGCGCCCGCTTCTTCGCCATCATCGTAAAGACCTGTGAGCCGTTTGTCGCGCGAAGGGTGAATGTTGTCGTCGATCTCGTCCCCGTCTATCTCTGTCAATCCGTCAGGCATTCCGCCCGCCCCGGCATTCTGCGTGTCGAGCCATCCTTTCAAGAGCTTCTGCATCTGTTTGCCTTCGTCGTCGAGCAGGTAAGGCAGGCACAGCGCAGCGAAGCGGCCCGATCCTCTGAGCCAGTCTTTCGCATAAGCGCGAACTATCCGCGCGCCGAGTTGAGCGTCGCCTTCAAGCCGAGAATCGATCTTTCCTTTCGCAAGACTGGCGCGTTGCAGGCTCCACAGAATTTCATAGATGCGCATGTAGAAAGTCCACATCGGGTCATTGCTCTCTTCGCCCAGAGCGCGATAAACATCCGCCATCTTCAGGTTCGCTGATCGCTGCAAGCGATCATTGATGAGCAGGTCGGCATAGATGTTGGCGACGAAGGGGGCGAGATGTTCTTTCGTCGGAAGCCCGCGACGGATGCGCGCTATCATTCGCCCCTGATCGGAAATATCGGCGGGGCAGTAAACGTGATGGCCTATCTCGTGGCCCATTATTTCGAGAGGAAATCCTTCAAGCTTGTTGGCCGCGATTTGAGGCAGACTCAGCACGACCGAAGTATCGTTGAGGCGAATCATCGCGAAGCTGTTGGTGAGTCCTTCGGCCTTTTCTTCTTTTTCATTGAAGCAGAATTTCGGCTCGCGCAGTTTGGTGAATTTGCTCCACAGCGCAAGCGAGTCCGCCCATCGCGACATCCAAGAGTCGCGAATATCGTTGAGGTGTTTGCTCGAATTGCTCATTGGAGTCGGTGTTGCGACCACAGATGAACACCGATCAACACAGATAAAAGAAAAAGAAATCTGTGTGAATCTGTGTCCATCTGTGGTTGCCTTTTTAATTTTCTGTCAAAGCGATCAGATAAACCGAATGCGATACAGGTATCGTCACCGCAAGCGTTGTCTCGGTCGAAGCCGAACTCGCGCATCCGGCAAGTTGAGGAAACGCTGTGCGGTGCTGCTCTGCCGTGACTCTGCCGCTTTTATCGATCTCGAAAAATCTCTGAGGCTTCGCGTCGATGTTTGGCAGAGTGTTTCCGATTCGATGAAGCGTCGAGCCGAACAGGTCAGCCGTCATCAGCCAGCAGTTTTCATTATCGAAGACTATCAACTCGCCATCCGATAGAGCCACTTCGGGCGGAGCGGTGAACACGCCGCCGAATCCGCGAAACGCGCCCACCGGAGGATTCATCATTTTCAAAGTCTTCTTCCACCCCGCGCTCTCGCTGACCGTGGCCGGAGATAGCCACGGGTCGCGCCTGAGTCGTTCGACTATCGTTTCTATCGCGACCGTGTTCGTATCAGGAATGGCGAGCGCGAGCCGCGCGATCTGCGCATCGAGATTCAAACACGCTTCCAAAGCGCCCGTTCGATAATGAGCCATCCCGCTTCGCCACGCGACCGCCTTGCCCGCTTCGAGAAACGATTCGACATCCGAGCAGCCCGATCCTATATCCTTCATCACATCGATCCAGAAAGTCGGACGCGCGCTTGGCGTGACAGAAAGATTGTAGAGCGCGTTGGTCACTGCGCCCGCGAATCTCCGCGCATCGTTTGCCAGCAGATGAGCGAGGGAAGGGAACAAATCAGTCCACCCGCGAAGCATCGCCGGATAGCGGGTCTGTTCTCCCAGGAGTCCTTTGCCTACCAACTCAAGCGAAAGATCGTAAAGCGCATCGACCGCTTCATCGATTTTGTCCGCCCGCGCCGCGTGCGCAGCCGTCGCTATGGGTTGAACGACGAAGCGCAGATGATCGGCGAACACCGCGGCGTCGAGCGCCGGGTAGGTGTGCCGCGCGTAAGCGAATTTGGTGTTGAATCGCTCGCGCCCGCGCTTGAGGGCTTCAGCAAGCGGGCCGGTTATGAGTTGGTCCATTTCAGCCATTTCAGATAGTTGGTGTAACGCTGATGCAGGTACTTGAGTTTGAGTATGTCATCGAATATGTGGCCGTAGATTTTGCGCCCCTTGCTCCAATCTGCGAGTGTGCGCTCTATCTTGACGAGCCTCTGTCTTACTTCCGCTTCGGTCACGCCTTCAAGTCCGCGCTCGAATTCCTCTTCGAGACGGGCCACCGGGTCATCGCGGTCGCGATCAAGGCGGTCATACTCCGCGCACGATAGATCGAAGAGCCTGCGAATCCACGCTATTTTGTCGCTGCGATAGACCGCCGTTTCCGCGGTCTCGAAGAAAGGCGCGTCCGCATCCTGTGAGAGTTTGTCATGCAATACGAAAGGAATGATCTGGCGCACGTCTTCAAACGTGACCTGATTAT
Source organism: Blastocatellia bacterium UBA7656 (assembly GCA_002483445.1). Lineage (GTDB taxonomy): Bacteria > Acidobacteriota > Blastocatellia > UBA7656 > UBA7656 > UBA7656. The sequence continues at coordinate 154,617 of DLHY01000150.1, read as the reverse complement.
GGCCGCGAAACCACGACAAAGCTTTGGCGAACACGAGCGAGGTCATCATCGCGCGAACTGAAAGCCCGTTGCGCGTCTGAATGCCGAGGTCTTTGAGCTTGTCCTTGCCCGTGTCGGTCGCAGTGATCGTGTGCAAATCCAGAGCGGCGAGTTTCACGGTGTCTTTCGTTTTGTACTCGATCTGCTCCGCGCCGCGGTCGCAGAATTCGAAATGAGAGGCGAAAAATTCTATCCTTCGACGAAGCTCGGATGGAAACTTCACATCGAGAATTTCCTTGTGCGCTCGATCTATTTCCGCTTCGGTGAATGTGATTTCTTTCGGCACGACTTCTTCAGGTTTCACTTCTTCTTCTATGCGCGTGAGCAGGTCTTTGAGGAATCGCGTGTTGAAGTGAAGCGCCTTGACTACGATGTCGATTCTATCGCGCAGGGCTTCAATGACCTGATAAGTTCCGCCGCCGGCGTCGTCGTTCGCGGTCAGATACCACGCCGATTCGGGGCATTCATAAATCTGATCGAGTATCTCGGCGTAGTTGTCAGACATCACCGTGAGCAGCGCGGATTGTGTGCGGGTAGGAATGCGGTTGTACTCATCGATTATCTTGACTCGCATCGAGAGCCATCTGCGCCACGAGATTTTCACTTCATCCATGCTCTTGGCTCCCACGAGAGTCGAAGGCAGGGGATTGCCCAGAAGGTCAGAGATGGTCATCTGCGGCTGGCCGTGCTGAATGGCGCGCTTGATGTCTTTTATTGAATGACCTGCGATCACACCCATCAGAATCGCGCTTGCGGTCTTGCCGCGACCCGGCCCGCCGATAAATAAGCATTTGCGACGAAGGACTAAATTGAGGAGTGGCATCAGGGCGAAGCTGGCATAGCTCTGATCGGAAGGCAGAATGAGTTTGCTCTTCTGATCGCCGAAGGTGAAGGTCTGCGGCGGAGAGTCGTGATACTCGATGTCGTAATAGGGGCTGATGATAGCTTTGTTGACTATCCAGAAATAAGCCTTGCGAAGTTTTTCGTCCAGAGGCGCTTGTTCCGTTTCTTCCGCTCCGACATCCGAGACGGGGCCGTTGTAGAGATCGGCCACGTCGAACTTTCTGCGCGGCTCCGGCTTATGCGGGAGAGTCGGCGAGGCGGATACTTTCTGAAAAGGATTGATCTTCTGTGTCATGCGTTAGGGATAACAAGGCGGCAGGGGAGTGTCAAGAATCTTCGCGCGGCGCGGTGAATGGCGCTGTTGAGCCTACTTTGTTAATCTTGTCCGCAATGGAACTAAAAAACCATATCGAACAGATTCGAGATAGCATTAGACTTGGACAGTTTGTCAACGAAGCCTCTGTTTCTCAAGGTATAGTTCTACGTATCCTCCAATCACTGGGTTGGCCAATTTTCGACGCTTGTATAGTCTCACCAGAATACAGTGTGGAAGGGAGACGAGTGGATTATGCACTATGCCACCCTCCCAAGAAACCTAAGGTTTTTATTGAGGTTAAACAGATTGGCCAAAGCGAAGGCGCAGATAGACAGCTATTCGAATATGCATTCCACATAGGTGTTCCAATGGCCGTCTTGACTGACGGTCAAGAATGGCATTTCTATTTACCTGCAGAACAAGGACTGTATCAAGAACGGCGAGTATATAAACTTGACCTGCTAGAGCGTAGCCTCGATGAATGTGTTCTGCGCTTGACTCGCTACCTTGACTACAAACGATCCTGTTCAGGTGGAGCACTGGAAGCAGCAAGAAAGGACTATGAGAATATTGCAAGGGATCGGGAAATAGCGTCGACTTTACCTGTTGCTTGGACGAAGCTGATACAAGAACCAGATGCGTTTCTTGTTGAATTGTTAGCGGATAGAGTTGAGAATCTATGTGGCTATAAACCTGATCCTGATACAGTGGTATCTTTTCTATCCACCGGAACTACAACCCAAATTCATACCGAAGTTAAGCCAATACCTGTCTCAAAAACAAAGATAAAAAAGCAATTATCAAAAGATGCCAGCCGAAAACACTTGGCGCCTGCGCCATTTCACTTACAGGGCCACAGATACAACGCAAGAAGCGCACGCGATGCAATGATTAAAATATTCAAAGAGCTAGCGGAAAAAGATACAAGCTTTCTTGAACGCTTCGCTTCACGTTCAAAACATGGAAAGAAACGACGCTTCGTGGCGCGTTCGAGGGACGAACTTTATCCTGGTCGGCCAGATTTGGCCGCGTCGCATTCACATCAGCTTCCTGGAGGATGGTGGCTTGGGACGAATTACAGCAAGAAGAATATTGAGAATATTATAAAGATGGCTTGCGAAGTGGCTGGACTAAATTATGGCTCAGATTTGATCATAAAACTTGATTGAAATCAAACCGAATGACGCGCCAAATAGACACGCTTTTCTATGTTCCATTCATCATTCCGCATCCGGTTTCAGATGCTCCTGCGCTGAGTGGCGGATATGAATCACATACACGGTGTCTCCCTTAATGGTGAACAAAATCCGGTAGCGGCCATACAAAAGCTGCCGAATCTCCTGATGGAATGCTGCGCTTTCAGGCGCAAGCGCGCAACGCTCAGGCATCGTCGAAAGCGAATTCACCTTGCTGACCAGACCTTCAAACCAGCGCGCAGCCGTATCTGGCACAGTGTCAGCAATCCACAGGTNNTTCGAAGCCTGCTCCGTTACCTCGACCTGATACTTCATTATTCCTCCGAGATACGGTGTTTCTTTCGCAACTTCGCAAAAACCTGTTTAGCCGGACGGGTCTTTCCCTGCTTGATCTCTTCAAGTCCACGACGAATGCCTTCGATGGCTTCCGCGCGATCAATCAGTTCGAGCATTCTCTGGTAGGAAACCGCATCCTGTACGACGAATTCCGCCTTGCCATTGACTGTAAGCACAACAGGCCGCCCGGATTTTTTGAGCCGAGAGAGATACTCTTTCGTGCGTCGCTGAAAATCTGTCAGCGAATGAATGTCATTCAGGTCTATCATAAAACCTCCTGCTTCAAACATGAAATTTACTGTTAATTCGATGATTCCATGAAACGGAAACCAACTTCAAGGCGGATGTGAATTCAATGATCGATGATCGAGCAGCGTCGATCAAGCGAGACTCAGCAAAGAATCGCCGCTCAGAGCCAACACTCTCCTCCAGCAAATAGACGAGAGCCGCATTGCCTCATTTCTTGTTTTATCCTTGTTTTTCGTTTCCCGCTTCTCTCCAGGCCGCCGAGCGTTTGACGACTTCTCTCCTATTCATCTAGTCTAAACAGACCGTTCATTCTCGCCACAGATTTTTAGAGTCAGTGCGTCTGTTCACGAGACCAGGTGGAAGTCTCAGCCACGAGCCAGAGATAAAAAAAACAGGGGAGGGTTTTTTCTATGATTCCGCTAAAGGGAAGCCGATCAATCTCCGCGATACTGGTAATCGCGATGACAGGGCTTATGTTTGTCACTGATTCATCAGGCATCGCTTCTTCGGCAGGCGATCAGATCACGCCGCAGCTTGTTCAAACCGTCGATCTCAACGTGACCGCTGCGCGCCTGTCTGTCCTCGGCGCAAATGATGACGACAATCTTTCAGGCAATGATGCGCCCGATTCCTTCGACACGCTTCCTCGCGCTCACGCCGTAGCGACGGGCGATTTCAATAACGACGGTTTCGACGATATCGCAACAGGCGCGTCCGAAGTCGACTTCACTCCCACAGGGGGCGCAGCGCGCGCTAACGCCGGGGCCGTCTATGTGATTTTCGGAAAAGCATTCCCTCCCGCTCCTGGCACGACGACGGTAGACACGAATCTGACCCCGGCGACAGGCAGTCAGCCCGAAGTGAGGATATTCGGTTCGGCTGCGGGCGATAACCTCGGAGTCGCAGTCGCCGCAGGTGACATCAACGGCGATGGAATATCCGATCTGATCATGGGAGCTAACGGCGCAAACTTCAACGGCGCTACTCCGCGCGCTGATACCGGAGCCGTCTTCGTCCTGTTCGGAAGCATAGGTTTCCCGACCGGAACGATAGACCTTGCCACCCCTGCCACAGCCAACGTGACCATCTTCGGCGAAAGATCGGGGGATGAGTTCGGCAGCGCGCTTGCCACAGGACACGCGGGCGGAGTGACAACCATTCCTGACCTGCTCATCGGCGCTCCTCGAAACGACGGCCCCGCCAATGATCGCACAGACGCGGGCGCAGCTTATGTCGTATTCGGCTCCACCACCATAGGCGCGGGCGGCGGAGTGATCGATCTCGGCGCAACCGTCGCGGCAGTAAGAATATTCGGCGAGGAGGGCAGCCTGCTCGGCTCATCAGTTGACATCGGCAATGTGAATGGAAACGCGCCTGCTGATCTTCTCGTCGGCGCACCTCTCTCGGACAGACCCACGCCGGGAACGGCGACTGAAACCGGCGCGGTCTTCATCTTCGCCGGAGGAGTGAACCTCTTTCCCCTGGGAGTCGATACATCGAGGACGTTCGATATCGCCTCGCTTCTGGCGGATGCGCGGCCAACGGTTTCCATATACGGAAATTCTGCCGGTGATCATCTGGGCGCTTCAGTTTCCACGGGCGATGTCACCAATGACGGCAACGCTGACATACTGCTCGGCGCTCCCGATGCGGATGGCCGCGTCGATGCCCCGGATGAAGAAGAGGACGCGGGCGAGGCTTACGTTCTCACGGGAGGGACGGCCATCAATCCGGTTGCGCCTGCGGTTGAAAGACGAATCGATATCTCTCTGGCGACGGCTCAACTGACGATCTACGGCGCGGCCACAGGCGATCACTTAGGCTCGACTGTAAAGGCGGTGAATATAAACACGACCGGCAACAACGATACAATAACCGATATGGCCGTAGGCGCTCCGGGATTCGATCTCACCGCGAGAGAAGACGCAGGGGCCGTGCATGTATTCTTCGGCGGGCCGACGCTGTTGTTCTTCGCCGAGCGCGACCTCGCTTTGAGGCAGGACGATTTTCGAGTCATTGGTCAAGGGGCGGATGATGAGCTTGGATGGGCGATAGCTTCCGGCGACCTCGACAATAATCAGGGCGGTGATCTAATCGCAGGCGCTCCTTTTCACAACGTCGTCGTTCCCGGATCGACTCGCCCCGATGCCGGAAGAGTGTACGCGCTTCTGGCCGAGTCGACTACTGTGCCGCCTGTCAACCAGCCGCCTGTGGTCGCAGTGACCGCGCCCAACGGAGGAAACACCGTATCGGGCGGCGCGAATTTCGATATCACCTGGACGGCTTCCGATCCGAACGGCGACGCGACGATTCAGCGATTCGAGGTGAGGCTTTCGACAAACGGCGGGCTATCGTTTAATACGATCATAGCTTCGAACGTCGCGGGAGCCAGCCGCCTGTTCGCCTGGGCTGTTCCCATTGGGCTTAACACCACGACGGCCCGCATTCGCATCACCGCCTTCGACGATCAGGACGCGCAGGGGCAGGATGACAGCAACAGCGACTTCACGATAAACGATATCGGAGTGACCGTAGCTCTTGCGACACCCAATGGAGGCGATTCGTTCAGGTTCGGTCAGGCGGTCAATATCACATGGGTCGTTCCCGAAGATGTGGCTAATCAGGTGACGGGGTTCGATTTGTTTTTGTCGACCAATGGCGGGAACAACTTCAATACCCCCATCGCATTCGTGAGTCCCACACAACCGGCTCTGGGAGCCTCTGTCAGGGCTTTCCCGTGGACTGTTCCTTCCGTCTGCTCGATGCAGGCGAGAGTGGCTGTCGTGGCGAGGATTCAGGGCGGAGCGACGACTCTGGATGCCAGCAACTCGAACTTCACGATTCAGGACAACGGGCCGACCATCAATACTGCTGATATGAGGCTCAACAATTCCATGAATCAGTTGACGCTCAGGACGACCGCGCCTCAATCGGGGCCTGAAATATTCTTCTCGCAGACCTCGACGCTCGAAGTATCGACGAGCGAAGCCGGAACACAGTTCGTCACCTTCAAGAAGACCAAGCACAACACGAGCGGGACGAAGCTCATCGGCAAAGGACAGATCAACAGTCAGTCGTTCGTCGATTTCTTCCCCGATCAGGCAATAAGGTTTTTGCGGGTGAACAATCCTGTCTGCGGGACAGTGTTGCTGAAAGTTCAGCGACAGGGCCGAGACCTTGTAGTTGTTCCGTAAAAGTTAGAGGATCAGGCGACGGTCGTTTCATCCGGTTCGTATCGGAGAATCGACCGTCGCTTTATGTCTTCTGGCGCATCATCGGCAGGGTTTCAGGGGAGAGAGCAGTCAACTGTTCTCGCCGTGAGCCTGTTGCTACATCTCGAATTCCAACTCGACCGGCATCCAGTATTCTACATGCACGCCGTCCTTCATCGCTGGTTTGAATCGCATCATCTTTACGGCATTCACAGCTTCCTCTGTCAATCCGTGAGGCAGCCCCTTGACGACTCTCACCTGCTTGACGTTGCCATCCGTTCCGACAAGCGCAAGCACACGCACGACTCCTTCGATTCTCGCTTCACTCGCTCTGTCGGTGTAGTTCGGGCGCGGATGGTTGAGCGGGACAGGCCGCGTGATATTTGATCCCTTTGTATTGTCTGTAGTCGATGGGTTGGAGGATTTAGGATCGAGTCCGCCCGCTTTTTCAATAAGGTTGTATGTTTTTGTTCGACCGCCGCGAGCAGCCAGAGTCAATGCCGAATTGCCGTCTTTGTCTCTGGTGTTTATGTCAGCCCCGCAAGCGATGAGCAGTTTCACGATTTTATCGCGCTGAGACTGCGCGGCAAGCATAAGCGATGTTCCGCCATCATTCGAAGCTGCATTCACATTCGCGCCTTTGTCGAGAAGAGCCTTGACTGCGCGGTCATCTCCCATCGCCACTGCATAGAAGAGCGCCGTCCATCCGATGGCGTCTTTCGCTTCCAGATCGACGCCCTGTTTGAGCAGTCCCTTTACCTTATTGAGTTCTTCATCGCGCACGGCGCGCATCAGCGGCGTGATATCGTTTTCATCCTGAGCCGTTGCGCTCAGACCGCACGACATCATTACCACAAGCACGGCGATCCTATTTTTCAATCGGAGCATAAACTTCCTCCTGCGAAAAAGTTTGTAGTCCCGCCTTGAGGCGGAAGGCTTCAATAACGCGAACTTCCATCTGAAGCCGGGACTACGAACCTAAGATCATTCGAGTGCCACGACGCCGATCTTTGCCAGCAGGCACAGATGATGACGCCCTATCAAGGCGAGTTCCGTATTTGCGCTTTAAGCTGCTACCTGAGATTGAACTCTATTTCAATCGGCGTCCAGAATTCGACCGGGTGTTCGTCTTTCATAGCAGGTTGGAATCGTATCTGGAACACCGCGCGTGCAGCTTGCTCCGTCAGCCCGGAGGGAAGCCCTGAGATAACTCTCACCTGCTTGACTTGCCCGTCCGTCCCAATCAGCGCGCGCATACGCACAACCCCTGTGATCTTATTCTGCCTCGCTGCCTCAGTGTAATTCGGCCTCGGTTTGTTGAGAGGTATGGGCCGCGCGCTGACTCCCGGCGATGGATCAATCTCCGAAGGCCCGCCTCCTGGAGACTCAGTCGCGCCCGCTTTTTCAAGGAGGCTGCGCGTCTTGGTTTGACCTCCGCGCGCAGCAAAAGCCAAAGCTGTGTTGCTGTTTCTGTCTCTGGCATGTATGTCAGCGCCGCGAGCGATGAGGAGTTTCACGATTTTATCGCGCTGCGACCGCGCAGCAGCCATAAGCGGCGTGAGTCCCTGATTGGACTGCGCGTTCACATTCGCGCCTTTGTCGAGCAGCGTCTTGACTGCGCGCTCACCTCCTCTGACCGCCGCATAAATGAGCGCCGTCCATCCCCACGAATCCCTTGCTTCCAGATCGACGCCCTGTTTGAGCAGTCCCTTTACCTTATTGAGTTCTCCATCGCGCACGGCGCGCATTAGCGGCGTGATATCGTTTTCATCCTGAGCCGCCGCGCTCAGACCGCACGATATCACTACTGCAAGCACGGCGATCCTATTTTTCAATCGGAGCATAAACGACCTCCTCGTAGATCATTCGATTGCCACGACGCCGATCTTTGCCAGCACGCGCAGGTACTCGCTCACTTCCTCTACCGGAATCGCGCCGTAAGATGCGGCGATATAATTGCGTATGTCCTGAATCGTGCGCTTGCCGTCTACAAGGTTCAGTATCTCATAAAGAATTACGTCACCGTTCGGCCTCTGACTGATGCGGTCGATCACGCGACGGTCTTCCTCCCCGATGCGCTCGGCCACATAATCATAGTAATAAATCTGCATCGGGCCTATGACCTTGCGCGAAGGAATCCGGCTATGCTCGCTCGGCTTTATCGCTTCTTTGGGATTGCGCGGTTTCGACCCCCTGCCCTTAGGCTCTGCCGGTTGCTGACGGGGTTCTAGCATGAAAAACACTCGATTGCCCTTGCGCTGTTCCGTGAGAGTGCCTGTCAGAAGCAGCCACGCGCCGCTCAGTTGTTCTATGAAATTATCGACTTTCGCCGCCAGTTCCTTGTCATCCATCGCGAGCGCGGCGACAGAATCAAGCGCCATCGCATCCTGTTCGAGCGCCATCGATATGAGGTTGCGCGATTCTTCCGCTCCCTCCGTTCCTGCTTCCAGTCTTCTGGCTCGTTCGTATACCCTCGGCACGCGCGCCATCGCTCGCGTGAAGACTTCTTCGGCCAGCCGCAGGGCGTCCGCGCCGCCCGCTCGCGCGAGAAAATATCCTGACGCGGCGGCTATGAACGATGACCGTTTGATTTTCGTCGGCTCGATGTTTTCAGGTTTGTCGTTGTTGGTGTGAATGAAAACGTCGGGCCAGTCTCGCAGGTAAATAGTCGGGATGCGGAAAGAGCCTTCCTGATAAACATCGTGATCCGATCCCATTTCATAAGGCGTTATGTCGGCGACGAGGCTTTCCTTCGATCCGCCCGGTTGAATGAGCGCGTCCTCGAAACCGGCTCCTGAAGCCGCTTTCAGGCTTCCAGCGATGGCGTACTCGGCGAATATGTCCATCACGGTATTGACCGCGCTCGGAAGCGAAGCGGGCGTGTGCGTCACATGGAGGACGGATTTCGTGATCGCGTAATTGCCTCCGACCATATCCAGATGAACTGCGGCTTTGATTCGTTTGACGATATCCGGGTGTTCGGCGAAATAGACGAGCGTGCCGTTGATCTCAGGCGGCCAGATGAAACGGATCGTGCGGCGCGGGCGTTCGATGTCTCCGCGACGTATGAGCGCGTTGAGAGCGCGGGCGATTTCGAGTATTGCCGCCGCGCCTGAAGCGTTATCGTTGGCTCCGGGTTTCTGATGGCACAGGTGGCAGGTAAAAACTATCTCCTCTTCCGGGTTCGATCCCGGAATGATCGCGCTCACGATATCGTAACTGCCCGGTCTGATATCGGCTTTCACAACGGCGCGAAGCTGAATCTGCTCACCGCGCGAGAGGCGGTCGCGGAACTCACGCGCCTGACGAAGCGATATCATGAAAGCGAATTTGTTCGCTGCATTATAAGGCGACAGATGGCCCCATCTGACATTATCGACATAATCGCCCGACCAGGCAGTGACCTGATTCTGCTGATAAGAAAGAATGCCTGCGGCTCCGCGTTCATCGCACGCGAGGCGATGAACGGCGGCGACATTTCCGCCCGCAAGCACGATCTTGTCTTTTACATCCTTGCCTTCGTAATCGGCGGCTGATGTGCCTGCGCCGACATCGATGAGTTGCGCGGTCACGTCTGCGGTCTGCGAATAGTCGGCCAGGGCGACCCTCATTTCATCATAGTCGGCTATACTGGTTTTTCTCGGCTCCATTTCCCAAAGCTGGCCGCGCTCGGCTTCCCAGCCCGGAGTCGATTTCAATGTGTGATAGGTCTTCTCTCCGTCGGCTGCGAATCGCTCGACCTGAACCTGTTCGAGTCCGTACTCTTTCGCTCTAGCGGCGATGTAGGCGGCAGCAGCAGAAAACCCGCTTGATGCCTGCACGCGATGATGACGGGCAAGCTCAGTGACATGATCTTTCGCTATGTGGCCGTTTATTTCCGACGAGAGCGCCGTTATATCCTTGTCGGCAAGCAAGGGCGTCTTCGTGTAGCCCGATCTCTGTCGGGCCACCATCGGCGACTGGATTGAAAGTATAAACAGCAACAGCAACAGAACAGTTCTTTTCATCTTAGAATGCCTCATTAGAAAATGAATAGTGAGAGAGAAAAATTATAACGCCATTTCGAATCACGGCGAAAAAACAGAAGGCGCGTTTTTGCCTTTACTGCTTATCGGTGCGGCGCAATGCGCGCCCCTGAAGAATCGTCATCACCGCAGCATACGCATAGCCGAAAAAATAGATGAACAGAAACGGCAGCGTGCCGAATATCTGACTGTAGACCGCATAGCCAATGGTGATGACGAAATAGATCGTAAACGAAAGCTCAAGCCACGGCACTTTCAACCGGCTCGGCACGTAATTCTTTTTGACCCAGGTAGTGTCATCCCGCTTTTCGATTTTGTATTTGGGAGTTCGCACGAACTCGCTCTTGATGCCGAACAGAGCTTCCAGCACCGCCCGCGCGTTTGAAAACGTCAGCGCGATTCCCATGCTCATCACGAACGGCATGTGCTTGATCGTCTTCTTCCACGTCCTGGGGTAAAGGTGCCACTGCGGAACCAGATAATAAACGACGACCGAAAGGGTTGAAAAAGTCAGGATGGGAACATCGAGGACGAATAGGTGAAAGAGTCCCTGATTGAATCGCACGATGAGGATCGGCAGATTGATGAGCGCAAGCACGATGACGAGAGGCGCGGCCAGATTGCCCGTCAATCGGAAGAACTGTTCCAGCTTGACGCGGAAGGGAAGTCGCGGATCGCGCCACATCCTTCCGAGCAGTTTGATGCCTACCTGAACGACTCCCTTAGCCCATCGCCTCTGCTGTGATTTGAACGCGCTCATTTCGACCGGCAACTCCGCCGGAACGTCTTCGTCCGTGAGATAAACGAATCGCCAGCCCATCAGTTGAGCGCGATATGAAAGATCAGTGTCTTCGGCGAGAGTGTCGTGCTGCCAGCCGCCCGACCATTCGATGGTCTCGCGTCGCCACATTCCGGCGGTGCCGTTGAAATTGAAAAAGCCGCCGCAGCGATTGCGCGCCGTCTGCTCTACGACGAAATGGCCGTCGAGCATGATGGCCTGAACTTTCGTGAGCAGCGAGTATTCGGAGTTGATGTGGCTCCATCGCATCTGCACCATGCCGACGCGCTCGTCCGTGAAGTGATCTATCAGACGACGTATGCAATCACGGCGGGGAGTGAAATCGGCGTCGAATATGAGGATGAATTCGCCCTTCGCTTTTTTCAGCCCCGCTTCCAGAGCGCCTGCCTTGAAGCCTGCGCGATTTTCGCGATGATGATAGCTGATGTCATATCCTGCGTCGGCGTATTTTTTGACTGCTGCTGCGGCGATCTGCCGGGTGTCATCCGTAGAATCGTCAAGCACCTGAATTTCGAGCAGGTGGCGCGGGTAGTCGAGACGGATGACCGAATCTATGAGCCGCTCCGACACATACATTTCATTAAACAGAGGCAACTGAACGGTCACGCGCGGAAGCTTGTCTTCAGAGAAGCGGGCTTTCGGTTTTGGAGGATGCTTGCGATAGCGCAGGAAGAGATAAACCAATCGATAGCGATAAAATCCGTAGGCGGAGAGCAGGCCGAGTATTCCGAAGTAGGCCCACATAAAATAGAGGTCGAGCGCGTCGTTGAGATTCAGATAGCTGATGTTGCCCGTCGGATAGCTCCCGCCCTGACCGTTTGAAGAAGCTAAGAATTTATCGACCGCGTCGTTGCCTGTGAGTTGGGCCAGATGCGCGAGCAGACTGACCTGAGCGGTCTTGCCCGCTTCAACCGTGACCAACTGAATGACGCGCTGATTGCCGGGATTTTCGGCTGTGAGAATATAGCGACCGGCTTCGAGGTCTTCGAAGGCGAAGACTCCCTGAGCGTCGGATTTGGATTGATAGGTAGCGCCGGTTTTGGTGTTGCGGGCAGTGATGAAGAGCCATTGAATAGGATCGCCCTGAGGTTGCGCAGAGGAATAACCACGAATGTCGCCTATCGTTCCGCGAATGGAAATTTCGGCGAAGGCGTAAGGGGCGATGCAAAAAATAAGAATGACAAACAGCTTGGCCTTGAAGAGTTTTATCATAATAAACCATCGCCGGATTTCACTCATCCGGTCTGAAGGAGTCTGCACGAAATCAGAGGCAAAGTATAGAGGCGCTGCTCGCTCATTTCAAGTTATGGTTCGAGCGGGCGGTATGGAGCAGGTCAACTGACTGTTAGTGGCCTGATGAAGTTTGATTTTATAGAGACGGCTTTTGGAGTGCGGTGACAAGGGATACTGCTGGCGAAATCAGAAAATGAAGCTCGCCGTCTTTAGCTCCGTAGGAGCGTGATGTTTATAGACCCGGATTCAGCATTCAACCCAAGCTCCATAGGAGCGAAATGCTCTTCATATCGCTCCTATGGAGCTTGGGGAATAGGAGAGAGCTTTCTATAAACATTGCGCGCCTACGGCGCTGAACCCTCCGAATTCGCCAGCAGTATCACAAGGCATCGCTATTGACTCAAAATAAAAGCTGCGACATGTCGCAGCTTTCCAAAATAATTTGATTTTTGCTTCGCACCCCCCTCAACTTGAAAGGCGTGCAAGGGGTGGAGTATACTTCGGCACGTTTGGAGAAGTCGCCTAGTGGCTGAGGGCGGCGGTTTGCTAAACCGCTATAGGCTGTAAAGGCCTATCGAGGGTTCGAATCCCTCCTTCTCCGCTTTTTCATCACTGCTCAAACTTTCAAAGCGCCTGGAGCCTACAAGACCGGGCGCTCTCTTTTGTGCCGGGTACATAACAACCGAGAACCGATTGCAATTGGCCTTCAGGCGCATCGCTTTGGGTTTGAAATCTGGCCCTCTGACATTTCTTTCCGAAGCGTTGGCGATGTCGCTTTTCTCAGGCGATGATTGATACACTCACGGTCGCGGGCGATTCGCGCATCTGCGCCGCAGATACTTTCCTGATGAAAAAGGTGCGCCGGGGATATGGTTTTCATGCTGGCTTGACCGATGGAATATTGCAGGACGCGAAATCTGTCTCACGTTGACAAGAGAGGTGACGGCTATGGCACGTGACGAGGCTTATCGAAAAGCGGAAGAGAAGATTGAAGAAGCGCAACGGTCGGGGGCGACGAACCTCGATCTTAGCAGGATGCAACTCACCGAGTTGCCGGAATCACTGGGCCAACTCACACAGTTGCAGTCGCTGTACCTTGGAGATAACCAACTGACTTCGCTGCCGGAGTGGCTAAACCAACTCACGCAGTTGCAGGAAGTGTACCTCGCCAACAACCAACTGACTTCGCTACCGGAGTGGCTAAACCAATTCACGCAGTTGCAGTCGCTGTACCTTGGAGATAACCAACTGACAACGCTACCGGAGTGGCTAAACCAATTCACGCAGTTGCAGCTTCTGGATATCTCCATCAACCAACTGACTTCGCTGCCGGAGTCGCTAAGTCACTTGGGCCAGTTGAATAAACTAATCCTAAACGAAAACCAATTGAAAGTTTTACCTGAATGGGTTGGGAAGCTTAAACTAATGCAACATCTCGCAGTCGGCGGGCTCGGTTTAACAACGTTGCCAGATAGCATCGGGGAGCTTACACAAATCACCAACCTTTACATTTGGGGTAACCCACTGAAGCAATTACCCGAATGGCTCTGCAACTTATCCGCTTTGGAATTCCTAAACCTGAATTCTATTGAGATACCAGAGCTTCCTGAACAAATTGAAAATCTGCGGAATCTTTCTACGCTTCTTCTTGCAGGAAACCACCTTACCGACTTGCCCGCATCGCTGGCCCAGCTTGAGCATTTGCAAACCCTCGACCTTAGCAGCAACCCACTGAACCCTGAACTAGCTGCGGCATACAAAGAGGGACTTGACGCCGTTAAACGCTACCTGCGTGCGAAGGCAGAAGCGCAGATAATTCTGAACGAGGCCAAGCTGATCCTGATCGGCGAGGGCGAGGTGGGGAAGAGTTGCCTGTTGGACGCCCTGCGTGGCGACCCTTTTGTAAAACACAAGTCCACGCACGGCATCAGGCTCATGCCTGTCAAGGTGACAGACCCCGACACCGGCACGGACATCACGTTGAACGGCTGGGATTTCGGCGGCCAGCCAGTCTATAAGCCCACGCACCAGTTGTTCTTCAGCGCCCCGGCGGTTTACCTCGTTGTCTGGAAGCCGCGCGAAGGGCCGCAGCAGGGCTTCGTGAAGGAATGGATCAAGCTGGTGAAGCACCGTGAGCCGGATGCCAAAATTTTCGTCGTCGCTACGCACGGTGGCCCCGACCAGCGCCAGCCGGATATTGACCGGCAGGAACTATGGAACCTGTTCGGACAGGACACGGTACTCGACTTCTTCCTTGTGGACAGCAAGCCCGATAAAAAAACGGGCGAGCGGCGCGGCATTGCTGAGTTGAAAGACGCCATCGCGCGGGTGGCCGCAAGCCTTCCCGAAATGGGACGCACGGTGCCGTTGCGCTGGCAGGAAGCTCGCAAGGCTTTGCAGAAATCAAGGTCGGCGTACTTGCCTCTTGAACGTGTTTTGGGAATATGCCGCAAGCACAAGATGAACAAAGAGGAGGCCAACGACTTTGTGCGTATTTCCCATCGACTGGGTCATCTGATCCATTACGAGCACGACCCGGCTTTGCGTGACATCGTCATCCTCAAACCCGACTGGCTGGCTACGGCCATCAGCTTTGTGCTTGATGACAAGGAAACGCGCGATGCCCACGGGCTGGTAAGTTTCTCCCGGCTGGGTCAACTATGGAATGACCCCAGGAAGGAGAAGAAGTTTTGTTACCCGGCCAAACTTCATCCGGTGTTCGTGCGATTGATGGAGCGATTTGATCTCTCCTACCGCGTCGCAGGATTGGGCGACGAAGGCAAGCAGAACACAAGCCTGATTGCACAACTCGTCCCGGACATTCGCCCCGATCTGTTACCTGGATGGGCTGGTAGCGCGGATGAGGGTGATGAAGAACAGGTGCAAATCTGTCGTATTGTGGACGCGCAGAGCGGGCAGTCGGCGACGGCAGAAGGGTTGTTCTATCAGTTGATCGTGCGCCTGCATAAGTTCTCACTTGGGCGCGTGAACCATGAGCAAAGCGTTCACTGGCAGCGCGGGCTTGTGCTGGATGACGACTACAACGGGCGGGCATTACTGGAGCATATAGGCAATGACATTCACATCACTGTGCGCGCCCCGTATCCTGAACGATTCCTCTCGGCGTTGACCTACGAAGTGAAATGGCTGGTGGAAAGTTTCTGGAAGGGGATGCGATGTGAAGTTGTTGTGCCCTGTGTCGAGCCGTGCGGGAAAAAGGAACCGGGGCGCGGAGCATTCGAAGTGCAGAAGTTGATCGCATTCAAGCGACAGGGAATGACGCTGTTTCCCTGCATCGTGTCGGGTTGTGATCAGTTGCAGGACATAGATTGTCTGCTGCGAAATGCTCCGGCTGTGCGGCGCACATCGATTGATCAACTCGTCGCTCAGGGCTTCGACCAGTTGCGATCAAGGCTGGACGGAGTTCGCTATCAGTTGAATCAGCAGGATAGAAATGCCGAGCAACGCTTCCAGATTTTAGACCAAAATGACCGTCGCATTATGAGTCAGGTGGAAGATGCTTATGTCGCGTTGATGCAAACGCTGATCGATGAGGCCAAAGAAGGCCCGCGACTCTTCAGCTTCCAGCCGGTTGAACCCGGCTTCTTTGATCGGCCCGGATGGGTCAGCCAGAAGTTTCTCCTGACCCTGTGGTGCGAACACTCCCGCCTGCCGCTGCCCGCTTTGAACGGAGCGAAAGACAGACGCGGCGTGTATGAGTTGAACCTGCCTCGCGATTGGTTCGTGAAGGCCGCGCCTTTCTTCAAGGCAATCACTTCCGCGCTCAGTCTCGTGCTGCCTGTGGCTTCGTCCGCGACTAAGCTGGTGATGGATGATGCAATCTACAAGGGTATCGAAAAAGAATTGGACATGGGGCAAAAGAGTCTTGAATCGGTACTCAAAGGCGGGGAGGAAATCGGAAAGTGGATGGGGAGAAGCGACGCGCCTGACATGGAACAGGGCGAAGCCGCGATCCGGGCGCAGGGGGCGATCCTGCGACAATTGCACGCATTCCTTAAAGAGAAGGATCCGAGCTTTGGCGGTCTGATCCGTGTGCGAAACAAACGTCAGGAATTTCTCTGGGTTCATCCGCAGTTCGAAGCGGAATATTAAATCGGATTTCAATTCGGTGTAGGAGGAGAATATGGAGTGCTGCGACTTGTCGCAGCTTTGGTCTTTGAATCAAAAGCGGTGACAAGTCACCGCACTCCAAAAAACCGGCTTTCTTATCCCTTACATGCAAATGCAATCCGATATCGAACCGTGAAAACCAGACGCGCCGACGGATCAGGTTCCACTTGCCCGACAAAAACGAATCACATGAACTCTTCCATCAACTCGTCGAACATTTCTTTGCTCAACCCCATCTCCTGCTCGACCAGTGGCCCGTTTTGCAAAGCAGGCTCTAAATCTTCATAGGTCGGCTGCTCGTCGCGATAGAAAACGCCTAAAGGTATTCGCTCGCCCCACTCGAATGATTTCTCGAACGCCATCTGCGCGTTCGATGAATCATAATCCGGCTCCGCTTCGAGCTTGTAGACCCGCTTGCGGAAGTAATCATAGGTGTTCACATGGTTATAGGTCACGCACGGGCTGAAGACATCGACGAGCGAGAACCCCTTATGCGCAATCGCTCCGGCTATGATGTCGGACAGTTGCTTGTTCTCGCCTGAAAACCCGCGCGAGACATAAGTCGCGCCCGACACCAAAGCCAATGCCACAGGGTTGATCGGCATTTCGATATTGCCGAGCGGAGTCGATTTCGTTCGCACTTCCTTCATCGTCGTCGGCGATGCCTGCCCCGTCGTCAGCCCGTAAATCTGATTGTTCATCACGATGTAGGTCAGATCGAGATTGCGCCGCATCGCGTGAATGAAATGGCCTATGCCTATGCCATAGCCGTCGCCGTCGCCGCCCGTGATTACGACTTTCAGGTTGTGATTGGCGAGCCTGACGCCGGTCGCTACTGCAACCGCTCGTCCGTGCAGGCTGTGTACTCCATAAGTATGAATGAAACCAGGCAGGTTCGACGAGCAACCGATGCCCGATACAACAACCATGTCTTTCGGCTGGATGCCCAACCTGCCTGCGGCGATCTCCAGAGAGCGCAGCACTCCGAAATCGCCGCACCCCGGACACCAGTCCGGCTCTACTACGCTTTCGTAAGTTGAAATCGGCAGTTCGATCACTGTTGCCATCTGTTTCTCTCCTGGGAAGACAGTTTTCAGTTTTCAGTTTTCAGTTTTCAGAGAGTCGTCGCTGATGACTGACTCCTTAGCTGATCGTTTGAGTCGGCTGCCACGAATGAATCGAGCCGGTCTCGACATTGATGCGCAATTCGCCTTCTTTCGTTCCGCTCTCGCGCGAAACCAGTTCGACAATCCATAGCCGTTCATCTCCACCATTGGTTTGTTCGATCTTCATCGGTCGCACCTTGTCTTTGAGATGAACTCGTGTGTAGTGATAAGCCATCTCTCGCGCTTCTTCCATCGTCACATCGGTCGAACGCACGCGGCCTTCGAGTATGGCTCGCACTTCATCGGCGATCTGACGAGGCTCGAACGGCTCGCCATCGTACTTCAAAATCATGTCCGAAACGGTGAAGCCTGTTTCAGCCCGCAGGTGACGCGCGAACTGGCCCGTGTAGTTGCACTCGACGCAGATCGTCCGTTTGGCGCGGCTGAGAATTTCGCTCACTTCTTTCTCGTGGAAAGGAACGAGGTACTTTATCTGAAGTTGATTCGCGCTTATGCCTTCCGCTTCGAGCAGCGTGCGGGCTTCGCGTATTGCGCCTACAGTCGAACCCCAGCCGATGAGCGTCACGTCTGCGTCCTTCTGTCCTTCGAGTTGAGGCGGCGCAAGCTCGCGGGCCAGAGATTCCATCTTTCGCATTCGCTTTTCCTGAATCTTTCTTCGCACCGAGGTCGTCGTAAACACGTCGCTTATCACGATGCCTTCTTCGTCGTGATCGTCTGTCGCCGCGACGTACATCGCTCCTGCGGTTCCGGGCAGAGCGCGCGGCGAGACGCCTGAGCGGGTGAAAGCATATCGCTTAAACTGACCTTTTTCTTCATCCCAGTGAGAGACGATTTCGCCGCGCTCGATTGGAACGTCGTGGCGCAGGGCGTCGGCTTCGATGGTTTCAGGATGCTCCGAAAGCAGAAGGTCGGAAATGATAGTCACAGGGAGTTGATACTTCTCCGCGAGGTTGTGCGCCTCGACGGCTGTGTAGTAGCAATCAGTAGTGTCGGTCGGCGCGATTATGACCCGCGGGTAATCGCCCTGCGATGCGCCGTAGACCTGATTCAAATCGGCCTGTTCGGTTTTGGTAGGAACGCCCGTCGAAGGACCGCCGCGCTGCACTTCGATGATGACGACCGGAGCCTCGATCATTCCGGCCATCCCTATGGCTTCGGTCATCAAAGCGAAGCCTCCTCCCGACGTGCCGCACATCGCGCGCACTCCGGCGTGTCCCGCGCCGATGGCGATATTGGCTACGGCAAGCTCGTCTTCGCATTGCTTGACCACGACGCCGCACTTCGCGCCGTGGTTGGCCATCCAGTGAAGTATGGATGAAGCGGGCGTCATCGGATAAGCCGAATAAAATCGGCAACCGGCGGCTATCGCGCCGATGGCGAAAGCTTCGTTGCCGGTTATGAATGGCCGCCGCTGACGAGTGAAGTTCCACTTGTAGCCGAGCGGTACGAAATTATTTTTCGCGTATTCGAAGCCTGCGCGCGCCACATTGACGTTCTGTTCGACTACGGCTTCGCCCTTATGACGGAAGGTGTCTGCAAGCACGCTTGCCGCCATGTCGAATTCCAAATCGAGCAGATAAAACAGCGCGCCCATCGCCACGGTGTTTTGCATGACGGCGGGAAGTCGCCCGAAAGGTTTCGTTATCTCCGCGACAGGCATCGGCGCGGTCAGCACATTGTCTTTGACAAGCAAGGGGTCGAGCTTGAGCTTNNNNTCGATTGAATCCTGATTGAGCGCGATCAGCACACCCAGATGATCGCCGTGCGTGTGAACTTTTTCTTCCGATACGCGCACGCGCAACCATATATGGCCGCCGCGAATGACAGATTGATAGGAGTTGTACGCGCACAGGTAGAGACCGAGGCGGCTGCAGGTCTTGGCTATGGTGTCGCCGGTTTTGTCAAGACCGTCCCCGGCTGCTCCGCCGATGCCGACAGTGACTTCTCTGTGATTGCTCATTATGCAGGCTCCCAGGCAAGACGAGCTTGCGGTTGCGGGGTCAACAATCAACGGTGTCGCTTCAGGTGAGAGGAGATCATCGGTAACAGCAACACCGATCCTTCACGAGCGAAAATTCGCTCGAATCATGACAGAAAAATTAAAACGATATTGAACCCCCGGCTATGCGGGTAAAACGGGATCATAATACCAGCTTGCCTCGCGAAAAGGCGAGAAGTATTTTTCATCATCAAAGCCATCGCCGCGTCTTTCGCTGATACTCGCGATAAGCTTCGCCGTGCAGACGGGCGAGGTACTCTTCTTCCAGTCTGACCTGAATCTGCATGAGCGCGTCTCCGAGCAGCATGATCGCAAGAGTGACGGCACTGGGCAGGACGAGAAACAATCCGACCAGCATCACTCGCATGCCGAGAAAAATCGGATTGCGCGACAGGCGAAAGACGCCGCGATGGACAAGATCGGTTTTGAAATCTTCATCGATGCCGATTCGCCACGACTCGCGCATCTCGGCTTGCGCGATGAGAATCCATGCGAGCGAAATGACGAGCAGCGCCAGCCCGACGATTACCAGCGTCGGCCTTTGAAGCCATACGATTGGAGTCAGATACTTGTACGCTTCGCTTGAGAAGCAAAACACGGCGATGACCGCTGCGATGGTCATGAAAGTCAGTCGGAAGAGAAAGCCGACGAAATCGTGCGCGCTCTGGCTGCGACCGAGTTTATAGGGATTGATGCCCGTCTTTTTCCAGACAACTATTGATCGCCAGAGAAATGCCGTCA
Organism: Blastocatellia bacterium UBA7656; assembly: GCA_002483445.1. Lineage (GTDB taxonomy): Bacteria > Acidobacteriota > Blastocatellia > UBA7656 > UBA7656 > UBA7656. The sequence continues at coordinate 134,371 of DLHY01000150.1, read as the reverse complement.
GGAATAATGTGATCAGGTAAGCAGGCAGGAAAATTTTCAGCGCGGTGTGCAGAGAGCTATCCATTCGGTCTTCAACGAAACTCAGCGATGACCGGCGTGTGATCCGAAGGGCGCTCCCAACGGCGCGGCTCCTTGTCTATTCTTGCGCTCGTGCAGCGGGCGGCCAGCGGCTCGGTGACGAAGATATGATCTATTCTCAATCCCGCGTTGCGACGAAATGCAGCCGCGCGATAGTCCCACCACGAAAACTGTTTGCTCTCTTTGTTGTGCAACCTGAAAGCATCCACGAGTCCCCACTCGCGTATCTCTTCGAGCGCGGCGCGCTCCGGGTCGCTGAATAACACCTGCCCGCGCCATTGCTCCGCGTCATGAACATCAATGTCTTCAGGCGCGACGTTGAAATCTCCGCAGATCAACAGAGGCTGGTCTTTCGCGTAATGAGAATCCAGAAATCCGCGAAGCCGCTTCATCCAATCCAACTTGAAAGCGTATTTGTCCGAACCGACTTCGCTGCCGTTCGGCACATAAACATTTATCACCCGCACTCCATCAATGGTTGCGGCGATGAGTCGCGACTGCGCTTCGGGAGTGTCGCCGGGAAATCCTCGCTGAAGGGATTCGCACCGCGCGAGAGATATTATGGCCACGCCGTTGTAAGTCGGCTGGCCGAATGTTTCCACCTCGTAGCCTAGGGATGTGAATGCTTCGCGAGGGAATTTATCGTCGATGCATTTTATTTCCTGAAGGCAGAGCGCGTCAGGCTTTTCCTCTTCTATCCATCGAAGCACTACGGGCAAGCGGGCGGCTATCGAGTTGACATTCCAGGTAGCGAGTTTCATCGACGCTTATGGTACAGCGAAGAGAGCCTCGGCGCGACCCGAATTTGTTTCTCTCAGAAGCAATCGTGCAAGTAAAAGAATCCGGCAACATCGGTCAATTCCATATCGCTACTGATTCCAGCGTCATCGATATGTGAGGCTGTATCTAAATCTGGAATCTAAAGACAGCGTGTTCGATCCTGCCGCGTGCAGTTTATGCTATGTGGATACTTCGTTGATGCTACTTTGTATCCAGACGGTCGAGCGATTGGCGGAGCAAATCACTGTGAAGCACAGAGCCGGAAGACGATGCGCCATATTGAAACGCTTCAAATAATAAGTTTAGCGATTCGAAAGAGTCGCTGAGGTTCGAAGCCTGAAATGTGGCACGAGGTATGCCTGACATTTGCCCGTACAGTCAAGGTTGATCTTTCTCGAACGGAGTTCCGAAAACCTACGGGTTTCAAACAAAGCGAGGTGTAAAATGAGGCGCACAATTTCGATTATGCTTTCTGCCCTGATCCTGGGGGCAACCGTTTTTTTTCCTCAGCCGGTTCAGGCCAAAATCTATGAAAGTTACCTGATAACACTGCTCGATACGGAAGTGGTGTTTATGGATGAAGACTTCGGCGGTCCCATCCGTCACACCAATGGGGCAATGTGCCGAATCACATACTCCGGCAGGCGAGCAGACCGACGGCTTTCCCTGCATGTCTGGAAAGAGGCGAAGCCCTTTGATTCGGATTTGAGAGTGAATGTACGCAGGGTGAAGGTCATCGGTTATAACCTGTCAGGCAAACAGCTTTACTTTAAGGGCATCGACGGCTTCACATTTGAAAGGGGGCTGCCGGGGGATTGGACTTTCGTCATCCAATCTCTTCCCAAAAAGGTCAAAAAGATCAGGGTGGAATTTTATTGAAGGCAAGAATCATCGGCGATAGAAACTGATCGTGTTTCTGCCTCGGCGCTGTATGGCAACACGCAAATCGAAAGCGCGCTGGAAAACTGGCCATCCATTTACTAATCTTTTCGCTCCCCATCGGGGCGTTTATTTCAGCGGCAGAGCATTGTGTTCACACCGCAATGATCACTGGTTCAAGTCCGGTAGCGCCCATCCTTACTCATCAAATCTTTCAACCCTCTCTTTCACTGTTGCCGCAGGAAGCAGGCAGCCATAGTTCTGTTAGACATAAACCGCCGCAAGCCCGGAAGAAACTCCTCAGTCCATCGGCATATATCGAGCCGAAGGACGTAAAACCGATCCCCGACGCCTGAATATTCTCAGACCGCGAAGACCTGAGAGAGTCGCCAGAGGTCGGGATCAGGAGCGCAGATTCAGGAGCGTTTCCTGGCGATGTAATAGTTGTTGATGATGTCGTGAGAGAGTTGTCTGACCGCTACTTCGCTGAAGCCTGCCTCGGAGAGCAACTCCACTGCCTGCTCTTCGCCCCAGGCGGCCCCGAGCCCTTCGCCTCCCAGAGCCAGCGAGACCGTCATGCAATGCAGGCACGAGATCGTATAAGTGAACGGTCCCAGAGGATGATCCATGTTCTTATCGAGATGGCTTGAAGCGCGTATGTCCTGCATCAGAAACACGCCGTCCGGGCTGAGAGCGTCGGCGACAGCTTTCAAGACGCTTCTCGGATGCGCCTGATCATGTATGGCGTCGAATGCAGTGATGAGTTGATAGGCCCCCTTTTCATTAAGTTGCGCCGCGTCCTTAACCTCGAAGCGCGCGTTCGAAAGCCCTTCTCTTTGCGCTTCGACCCTCGCTTCGGCTATCGCTTCCCTTGAAAAGTCGTAGCCGGTGAATCGGCTTTCGGGAAAAGCTCTCGCCAGCAGATTGAGAGCGCGTCCCCGACCGCAGCCTATGTCCATCACCGCTATTCCTCTCTGAAGGTCAGCAATCGCATCGGGGACGAGCGGCAGGATCGCATCGATAAGCCCTGATAGGACAGTCTGACTGCTCTCTTCGGCCATGACTTCGTGAAAGCGCGGATAGGCCGAGTAAGGCACACCGCCGCCCCATCGGAAGGATTCGACAATCGCGTCTTCGACAGCGCCCAGCAGCGGGATGAACTGAGTGGTTGCCGCCAGATTATTGGGCACGGCTGCCCGAGTGAGGAATGCGGCATGTTCGGGCGGCAGACTGTAGGCGCGCCGCTCGGCGTCGTATTCGACGATTCGGCCCGTAACCATCGCGCCGAGCCATTCGCGGACGTAGCGTTCGTTGAGTCCGGCCTTCTCGGCTATCTGCTCGCCCGTGGCAGGCGGCATTTCGGACATCGCGTCAAACAAGCCCGCGCGGTGACCGATGCTGGTCATCAGAGTCAGAGCCGCTTTGTTCAAAGTGTCGAGCATCTGCCCGACAAACGCTTCCGCCTTCTCCTGATCGATTGGTAGTTTTGCCTGACTGATCATGATGTTCTCCTGTCTTCAGAATGGAATCGATGGAGCGCGATGAGCCGCGCGTGTCGCGCTCCGGCCTCCTGATCAAGGCTCACTTCATCACCACTTTCAGTTCGAAGCGAAGATTGACGCCGTTGATCTGGTTGAAGCCTATCATGGTCTGCATGGCTTCGCCTCTCGCTCGCGCGAAAGGCCCTGTTCCGCCGATGATGGGGCGCTCGATTGCGACGTTGAGATCGACAAGCTCAAGCCCGTCGGTGGCAATCGTTATGCGTCCCGGATTATCGTCAAAGTCGTATATCTGATGCGTGATGACCCAGGGGCCGGTCACGGTCTTCGCCCCTTCGCCGACGTGCCAGCCTCGGCAGGTCCATCGCCCGATTACTTTATCGGGAAACTCAGGAGTTCCGTCCGGGTTGACGCCGTTCGTCCCATTGAGCGTTCCGGCAGGGTAGATGTAGCCCTCGGTGATGAACTCGTTGCCATAAGCGGGAGCGCCATCGGCGAACAGAGGCGTGTCGTCGAAGACGAACCGCGTGGCGTTCTCCGATACATCGAAGCGAATGGTCTTCTTGCTGAATTTGTCGGCCCCTGATTTGCCGCCGCTTCGAATTTCGATCAGTGTCGATTGAGCTTCGCCAGCTATGAGTGGCTGACCCTGTGGCAAAGACTCGGACTGAGCATCAGACGACCGGGCTGCCTTTACCCATTTGCCCCGTCCCTGCCTGACGATGGATTGAGACTCATCTGATGAAGCCAGAGACACGCTGTCAATGGAAGGGGTGACTATCGCGGCTATGAGCAGGGCGAAAGTGATAAACGCGATCAAGGATGAATTGAGCGGCCTTTTCATAATATCTCTCTCTTGAGTTGTTTCTTTCAGGCAAGCGCCTGATGTCGCATTTTGAGGCGGCGGGTGTCGCTGCCCGGTTACACGCGCGAAAGCAAGGGGCGGGCGATCAGAGTATCGTCCGCCCCCTTGCTCAACTACTGATTGGTCGTCAGACAGTTGCAGGAACTGTCCCTTGTGTTGCTGTCGGAGATGCTGACTATCGCCTGTCCGGCAACCATTCTCAGTGTGGCCGACCCGGCGGCGAGCGCTGGGGTGAATCGGGCATCAATCGTCTGCGCGAGGGTCTTGCGCGAAAGAAAGTGCGTGCCGTTCTTTATTCGGACGCTGCCCTGTCCTGAGTAGACCTTGCCTCTCAGGCAGATGATGTAGCGTCCATCCTGAGAGTTCCACGCTATGACGGATGGAGAGTTGTCATCGGATATGCAGATGTCGAACTTAGGGCGCGTGAAGGCATAAACTGAGCCTTGATCGAAGCCGCCCGTAAGATCATCGCCAATTGAGCCAACGACCAGATAATCTCCTTCGACAGCTACCGAATTGCCGAAAAAGTCGCCTGCCGCGCCGTCGGAAGCCGTCAGTTTCTGCTGTTCGGTCCAGAAGCCTCCCTGCCTCATGAAGATGTATGCTGATCCCTGCCTTGGTCCTCCGACGCCATCATCGCCACTGGCTCCGATCACCATCGTGTCCTGATGCATGGCTACCGAATTGCCGAAAACGTCACCTGCCGCGCCGTCGATAGCGGTCAGTTTCTGCTGCTCACTCCACACGCCGCCCTGCCTGACGAAGATGTATGCTGCTCCCTGATCTCTCCCTGCTGGGCCATCGCCAAGAACGGCGCTGACCACCACAGTGTCCTGATATATCGCTACCGAATTGCTGAAAAGGTCAAATGCTCCGCCGTCGGAAGCGGTCAACTTCTGCTGCTCAGTCCATACGCCTCCCTGATTGACGAATACATAAGCCGCTCCCTGAAGCGTCCCGCCGGGACCCTCGTCGCTGATCTCACCGATCACCAGAGTGTCCTGATGTATTGCCACCGAATTGCTGAAAAAATCATCAGTCGTCGCGTCGGAAGCGGTCAGTTTCTGCTGCTCACTCCACACGCCGCCCTGCCTGACGAAGATGTATGCTGCTCCCTGATCTCTCCCTGCCGGACCATCGTTATTGAGAGCGCCGACCACGACAGTGTCCTGATATATTGCTACCGAAAGGCCGAAAACGTCATCTGTTGCGCCATCTGAAGCGGTCAGTTTCTGCTGTTCGACCCAGAGGCCCCCCTGATTGATGTAGATGTATGCGGCTCCCGCCTCTACCGCGCCCGTCTGGTTGCCGTTTCCGCCTCCTATGATGTCATCATCAGGCGCTCCGATTACCATCGTGTTGCCCGACAGGGCTGCCGAATTACCGAAACCAGCCCCCGTCCTGGCAATCGATGACGTCAGTTTTTGCTCCTGCATCCGGTTGCTGCTCGTCGCGGATGAATAAACGGGGCCTGCCGCGATCCGGCCTTCGGACGGGACGAAGAGCGCCCCGCTCATCAGCGCGACCGCAAGCAGCCTGACCAATATCAGATTGAATCTTCTTGTCATTTCCATTCTCCTCTAATCCAGTGTTTATTTATTTCAGACCTGGGCCTGAATCTTCTCTTCATTCAGACAGGCGAAAAGCAGAGGCCAAATTGATCGCGGCGAAATATTTTTTGTCGCTCGACCATCTCACCTGCCCCTCAGCCCCGCGAGCGCAGCATCGCACTCGGCCAGAGCGCGGGCGGCCTCTTCGCGTCGAGCGAGGTTGAAGACGCTCGACACGGCGCGCTCCGCCCACTTCTCCCACACGTCGAGCGACTTACTGCGCCACTCGCGCGCCGTGCGCCAGTTGGCCGCGCGTTCTTCAGTCGCCGCCTTCGAGTCATCTCCGAGCTTGGCGTGATAATGTCCAAGTCCCGCGTAAGAATCAGCCAGCCGCCACAGCGCATAAGCGTCTGAAGAATGAGTCGTCATCGCCCACTCGGCCAACGCAAGAGCCTGATGGTAGTGTTCGAGCGCTGCGCTCAGGTCTCCCGCTTCAAGCGAGAGATCGGCCATCTGAATCAGCGCCGAGTGCAGTTCGGTCTGCACCTGTGTGTTGACGGGCGCTCTGCCCGAAAGCGATCGAAGAATGCGGAGCGACTCTCGGAGGTTTTGCAATGCGCCCTGCCGGTCGCCCATCCGACGCTCAACGGCGGCCAGTCCCTTCAGGTAGCAGGCTTCCCGGCGGAGGTATCTGAATTCATCGGGCGATGCGTTGAGCAGAGCGCGAATGATAAAGAGAGATTTGCGATAGTATTCGACTCCCTGCATCGGATCGCTGAGAGAAAGGACGTCGGCAATGTTCTTGTAGCCGCCTGCAAGATCGAGGCGGGCGCTTGCGTCCTTCGCATCCCGCGCCGCCAGCGTTTCGGCAATGGCCATCGCTTTGCGGTAATACTGCAAAGCGGCTTCTTCATTTCCCTGATTGATGAAACGCGGGTTGCCCTCGAAGTGGCCCAGCCAGATCGAAGCGATCATCTGCGCTCTGAGGTAGCGTTGATTGGATGAGTCTTCCCGGAGCAGTTCCTCAACGATGGATAAAGACAAGCGGTAGCTGGCCATCGCGCCCGACAAATCGCCCATTGCCGCCCTTGCTTCGCCAACGTGACTGTGGTCATGAGAGAGGCTCAACCGCGCGTACTCGCCCATTCGCTCGGCGACCCGGCGCTCGCTCAACCGCAGCGAATGGTCGTAGCTTTCGAGCGCGCCCGCAGGGTCGCCCGTGTCGAGTTGAGTATCGCCCAGCCGAACATAACAGTTCTGCGCCAGCACAAGGTCATCAAGCTCACCGCTTTGTTGTTGAAGGTCTACGGCAGTGGCAACCGCGCGGCGCAACGTTTCACCCGCCGCGATCTTGTCGCCGGCCTCCGACTCAAGCGCGCCCACTTTGAAATATCCCTTCGCAAGCAGGCGCAACATCTTGGGATCATCGCGCTGGCTGGAGGATAACTTCTCAGCCAGCGCGAGACCCTTTCGATAGCTCTTCATCGCCTCCTGATGATGTCCGAGGTTTGCGGCCCAGGGGTCGCCCTGCACGTCGCCCACTTTCTGATAGGCGACCGCCAGTTCCCATTCGAGTTCCGCATCGCCCGTCGCTTCCGCCGCGAGAGAGTCGAGGTATTCCATCGCCGTCCGGGCCACCATCTCTCGCGCCTGGGTCGAGCCGGGAAGATTGCGAATCCCGTCATGAAAATCGAACAGAAAAGTATTGGCCAGCCTGCGCACCTGCTCGAAGCGATGTTCGGCCCGCCTCGCCTGCCAACTCGTTGCTACTATGCCGCCCATCAGGCTCAACGCGACGAGCGCGGCTGCTGCCATCATCAGTTTGTGCCGCCGCGCGAATTTGCTTGCGCGATAGGATACCGTATCCTTTCGCGCGATCACGGGCCGACCTTCGAGGTGACGGCGGATATCTTCGGAGAACTGTTCGACTGATTGATAACGTCGCTCCGGCTCTTTGCGCAGGGCCATCATAACTATGTTGTCGAGATCGCCCGCGAGTCGGCGCGAGAGGCTGATGGGCGCGTCCTGCGCGCGTCTCACCACTTTGCTCGGCGCTTCGGTCTCGGTGTCGCAGATAGCCTGCTCGATTTCAACGAAGGAGCGGCTCTTGAATTGATGAGGACGGCAGCCGGTCAGCAGTTCATAGAGGACGACGCCGAGCGAGTAAACATCGGTCGCCGTCGTTACAGGCAGACCCCGAACCTGTTCCGGGCTTGCGTAATCGGGAGTCATCGCCCGCATGAGAGTTTCAGTCTGTGTCGCGGCTTCGTCGGAGTCCTGCGCCATCAGTTTGGCGATGCCGAAGTCGAGCAGCTTGGGCGCATCGTCATCTACTACGAGAATGTTGCTCGGTTTGAGGTCTCGATGCACGATCAGTTTCTGATGAGCATACTGGACGGCGGAACAAACTCGCAGGAAGAGTCTGAGCCTGCCGATGAGCGAAAGCTGATGACGGCGGCAATAGTCCGTGATCGGCTGGCCCGCGACGTATTCCATCACGAAGTAAGGAGAGCCGTCCTCGGTTGTGCCGCCATCGAGCAGGCGCGCTATGTGCGGATGTTCGAGTTTGGCTAAAATTTGTCGCTCGCGGCGGAAACGGTCGCGAGCGACATCCGTGTCCATCTCGCGCTTGACTATCTTGATGGCGACCTGCTGATCGAACTGACCATCATCGCGCACCGCACCGTAGACCGCGCCCATCCCTCCGCGTCCGACCAGATGAGTGATGCGGAAAGCGCCGATGCGCTGATTGGCCATATCTTCTTTCGGGCGGGCGGTGAGCGAAGCGGCGGCGTTTTTGATCGGCTCATGAATGAAGGTGTCGGCATTATCCTGAGCCAGCAGAGACGCCACCTCTTTTATCAACTCTTCGTCTTCGCCGCAGACCTGGGCCAGATAAGCCTCGCGCCCGGAGGCCGGATGATCGGCTGCGGCATGGAAGACCTCTTCGATCTGTCGCCATCGATCAGGATTCATGCGCTCATCTCCCTCAGCAGCCACGCCTGCGCGAGGCGCGCTTCGCGGACTATCGTGGGAATCGATATGTCGAGCGTCTCGGCAGTCTCCTCAAGGTTCAGCCCGCCGAAGTATCTCAACTCGATGATGCGAACTTTGCGTTCGTCGAGTCGGGCAAGCGAACGGAGCGCGTCATCGAGGGCGACAAGCTCATCGGCCTTGTCGTGAGAAAAAGTCAGGGCTTCATCGAGGGAAAGGTTTCGCTCGCCGCCGCCGCGTTTGTCGGCCCGACGCGCTCGCGCGTGTTCGACCAGAATCTGTCGCATCAACTGGGCGGCGACGCCGTAGAAATGTTTGCGGCTCTGCCACCGGGGAAAGTCCTGTTTGACCAGTCTGAGGTAAGCTTCATGGATGAGGGCCGTAGGTTGAAGGGTGTGGCCCGTTCGCTCGTTGCGAAGGTAGCTGCCTGCAAGTTTGCGAAGCTCCTTGTAGACGACAGGCATGAGACGATCTAGCGCGCGGCGGTCGCCCTCGCTCCATCGGCGCAATTGCTCGGTAATCTCATCGGACTTCGATTGCATTTTCATCTCACCTCTTCCGAAAAAGTGGCGCAATCTGTCAGCTTGCGTGGCCCTGATGTTCGTACTTTCAGGGCGCGCAATCTAACCGCGTTGCGCTACCAGCCTCTTAGGGGAAATCGAAAACGATCCCTGGAACATTGTGTGATCGCGCGCTATGCGGAAATCTGCTGGCCTTATTCATTCCTGCGAGTTGAGAGTTCAACCTCCGGACTGCGAGTGTTCGGCATCAGGCAGGATGAAGGTTGAACTCTGAGCTTCGCCGCTGTTCACGTCTCTCGCGGCTCGATTCAGGGAGCGCCGCAGGAGCAGGTGTTGTTGCTCGTGTTCCTGTCGGTGATCGTGAAGACCGCCCCGCTGGCAAATATCCTCATCGAAGCCGATCCTCTTCGGGTGTCGAGACTGACGCTTGCCAGAAGCCTGTAGCCGGTCGTCATGTGATTGAGCGTGATCGTGTTGCCTTTCCTCGTGATCACTGCAACGCCGCCGATAGTTGTCGAGTTGTCGCAGAAGACGTAATCGCCCGTCAGAGAGTTGAAGACCAACTGGCGCGAACGAGCCGAGTCATCCTGAAGGCAGAGATCGAAGGTCGGAGCTGGCGGATTGTTGAAGATATAAGCTGACCCCTGATCGCTGTTGATTCCCACATCGTCTCGGAAAGCGCCGACTATGGCTGTATCGCCGCTGACGCCTACTGAATTGCCGAATGCATCATTCGCCGCGCCGTCGGAAGCGAGCAGTTGTCTCACCTCGCCCCAGTTATTGGGGCCTCCCTGATTGCGCTCGAATAAGTAGGCTGATCCCTGATCGGCGTTGTTTCCCACATTGTCAAAGAGACTGCCGACTACTGCGGTGTCTCCGCTTATTGCCACTGACGAGCCGAAGAAGTCACTGGTCGTGCCGTCCGAGGCGGTCAACTTTCTGGTCTCGCCCCAGTTATTGATGCCTCCCTGATTGCGCTCGAATATGTAAGCCGATCCCTGAGTGACATTACTTCCCACCATGTCCGAACGAGCGCCGACAATAAGTGCGTCACCGCTCATCGCTACCGAAAAACCGAACTGATCGTTTTGAGCGCCGTCGGAAGCAAGCAGTTGTTTGACTTCGCCCCAGAAATCGGCGCCTCCCTGATTGCGTTCGAATATATAGGCCGCTCCCCGAAACGCCTCGTTTCCGACACTATGCTGAGGAGCGCCGACGACAAGAGTGTTACCGCTGATTGCTGCCGAAGAGCCGAACTGATCGCCTGACACGCCATCGGAAGAGAGAAGTTTTTTGATCTCGCCCCAGTTATTAGGGCCTCCCTGATTTCGCTCGAATACGTAAGCCGCTCCCTGAAACGCCTTGTTTCCGACACTATGCTGAGGAGCGCCGATGATGAGGGTGTCGCCGCTTACGCCCGCCGAGTCTCCGAATCGATCCTGCGCCGCGCCGTCGGATGCCAGGAGCTTTCTGGTCTCGCCCCAGTTATTAGGACCTCCCGCGCTCCGCTCGAATACGTAGGCCGCGCCCTGACCGAGATTATTGCCCACCTGGGCAGAGGGACTGCCGACGACGATGGTGTCTCCGCTGATGGCCACTGAGTCGCCGAATGCGTCGCCCCCGCCGCCATCAGAAGCTGTGATTTTCCTGACCAGGCCCCAGTTGTTGGGGCCTCCCTCATTGCGCCCGAATATGTAGGCCGATCCCTGATTGAAATTGTTTCCCACATTATCTCTGCTGGCTCCGATGATTGCGGTGTCGCCGCTGATGGCCACTGACTGGCCGAATGAATCCTCCGCCTCACCATCAGGAGCGGTGATCTTTCCGAACTCATTTTGCAGCGAAGCAAGAAGCGACTGGCTCTTGAGATAAGAGATAGCTTCTTCGCCCTGCAATTGAGGCATAGAGGCTTCGGCTTTCGCTTTCGACGGATGATTCGGCGCGAGGCTGAACGCGCCGCTGAAGGCCAGCGCCAGGATCAGCCAGATCGTAAGCAGATAGCCGCGTCGCGCCGCTTTGTCATATCCTGTTATGTTGACTCCTGCTCTTATCGCTGCTGAGTCAGTAGAGAATGTTGCGAATAGTCTGTTTGCAGTTTTCATTTTCTTTTCTCCTGTCGATTCGAATTGATTTCAAAGCGCGCACATCTCCCGACGCCTGCAAGGGTCTGTGCCTTAGCAGGCGGTGTTTGATTTGCGCAAGAGTCATCGGTTAATGACAGCCGGTCGCCCGGTGTGTCAGCCCGTACTGCTTCCTATCTTTTCAGCGTCACCTCGGCTGGCGTCGCATCTGTTCCATCCTGATTCGGTGATGCTCGTTTGCGTCGCGCGCCCGCTCGACGCTTTTCCCTTCAGGCTGATCGAAGGCTTCCGGGTGCAGATAATGGCCGCGTTCACGCTCGGACTTGTTTTCTTCGACCTTGATGCGATTCCTGTTGGCCCATGCGTCCTGACGAATTCCGGTCACCTGCCACGAAACTTTCACATTCGGGGCGTTGGTGCGAATGCTGAAACGGTTACCTTTGATCTCCTGAGCGACGATGGCCTGAGCGAAAGAGCCGATGACGGTGAGTTGATAACAGAAATCACGATTCAGGGCCTCGAAGTAAGCGGGCAACTCGACGATCGCATCGCCGTTTCCATCTGTCACCACGTTGCCGTCATAGATGTTTTTCATGTCGGGCGATTCGACGAACGAGTGCGAGAGGTAGCGGTTTTCAGGGTCGAGCGGATGATCGATCCTGAACGAGCCTCCGGCCTTAGAGAGCATACCGGTGACTTCCACATCGCCTACAAAGGAGCCTGCGAGTCCGCCGCCGAGCAGCCCGCTTCCGCCTCTTGCAACGATGCCTGCGCCTCCGGAGCCATCTGTGCTGTCACCGCCGGAAACATGTATGCCCACGCCTCCATTGCGGACTTCGCCCTTGCCGCCGAAAGCGATCACTCCAATGCCGCCCGTGCCGCCGTTGCCCTTGCCGCCAAGGGCGACCACGCCATGACCGCCCGAGTCGGCGCTGTCGCCTCCGATGGCGGCAACGCCAGTGCCGCCCCCGCTGAGGTTGCCTTTGCCGCCAAAGGCCTCCACGCCCGATCCGCCGCCGCCGATGCTGTCGCCCCCCTTAACCTTCACGCCGATGCCGCTGTCGCCGGAATTAGATATTTCTGCAAGGCTCGCGTTGGGAACGGCTCCGATCAAATTGAGCGGGACTGCGACGCCGAGCGGCGAGGCTGCTGCGCCATTCCCCGCGAGCGTCGCATCGTGAACAACCGAAAACAGCGCGCCGTTTGCCGAGGTCGTCTGAATCGTCCCGTCCGGAAACTTGATCCCGCCTGCGGGATTGATAGTCTCGATCATCCCGACGACCGTCAGCGGCGAAGTGGGACTCGTCGTGCCTATGCCTACTTTGCCGAACTTGTCTTCGGTGATCGAGGAATTGCCGAGAGTGAAGGTGTTGGTTCCAATCACCCCCGACCATTTTGCTATCCGACCGGCAGAGCCGCTTCCGACGGCCGGGTTGGCTGATGAAAGGCTGAATCTCGAATAAGCGGTGTTCGAGAAGGCCCCTGCGGGCATCAATCGAAATGCAGCGCGCGAAGCGTTGGCCTGCGCCCGGAAGAAATTGAATTCGACAGGCAGGCTCGATTGCGCCCTTTGCGCCTGAGCTGTGCCAGCGATCATCATCACGGCCACAGCCAGCATGTATAGTGATGGTTTTCTCATTAGCGTTTTCTCCTCTCAAACTGTTGCGCAAGCAGTCGGCTTGCGATGTTCCCGATGTTCGCGCTTTCAGGGCGCGACACGTTGAGCGAGAACGAGCGCAGTCGAATACTTTCATGCGCTCGTTCTCAGGCGCGTGCCTGTCGCGGATGCTATCGATTTCTCTTGCGAGCCTGCCTGCTCATCTGCTCCGACTGATGCGCCCGCTCGACGCTTCTCTCTTCAGGCTGATCGAAGGCTTCCGGGTGCAGATAATGGCCGCGTTCACGCTCGGACTTGTTTTCTTCGACCTTGATGCGATTCCTGTTGGCCCATGCGTCCTGACGAATTCCGGTCACCTGCCACGAAACCTCCATGCCGGGCTGGCCCCCGGATATTTTGAAGCGGTTGTCCTTGATCTTTTCTGCTATGTAGAGACCGGGCATCGGCGCTCCGACGGCGGTCAGCAAATAGCGGAAGTCGCGGTTTAGGGCGCTGAACCATTCGGGCATTTCGACTATCGCTTCGCCATATCCGTCCAGCGTCGCAACTCCGTCATAGATATTTTTCATATCGGGCGATTCGACGAACGAGTGCGAGAGGTAGCGATTCTCAGGGTCGAGCGGATGATCGATTCTGAACGAGCCTCCGGCTTTCGACAGGGTCCCTGAGACGGCCACGTTTCCTGTGAATCTTCCCGCGAACGCGCCGCCGAGTTTCCCTACACCGAATATGGCTGCTTTACTGGGGTCAGTGCTAAAGCTCTGACCTCTCACCCCGTCATCACGTGTGCTTATGCCAAACACGCCATTGGCGTTGACGCTTGAGCCAACCGCGCCATTTGAGTTGGTACTTACGCCGAACACACCCAAACCGTCGATGCTTGAGCCACCCACTCCAGTGCCTGCACCTCGGCTGAGTCCGAACAGGGCGGTGCCTGCGCTTAGGATTTCAGCCGATACGCCGATAGCGCCGTTGCCGTTGAAATTGTTCCGGATAAAAATGAGGGAATTATTTCCTGACCCGTCCAGAATTAGAGGGAGCGAAATGGCAACGCCGCCCGAAGCTGTTGTCTGCACCGTCCCGTCCGGGAACCTGATCCCTCCCGATCTGCTCTCTATCAATCCGTTGACCGTCAGCGTCGAGGTGGGATTGGTCGCGCCTATGCCTACCTTTCCCTGCCCGTCTTCGGTGATGGCGGAGTCGCCTATGAAGCCGGTCGCCGTCCATTTGGTGATCCGGCCCGCGGTGCTGTCGTCGTTGCGGAATACTTTCTTCTTCGACGCCTGCGGCGACTGACTCAGCGCCAGCGTCGAGGTCAGAAACATCCCGATCAGCATTGCAATGGAAATAAGTTTGTGTCTGTTCTTCACGATTCAATCTCCTTGTGTGTTAAATAGCCGCGCCTTTCGCGCAGCGGGTTATCCGGTCAAGACTCTTCGCGCGTCTGTCCGTTGCTCTTGTTCGATTCGAAATCAGCGATCTCGTTTTCATCTGCGAGCGAGACCTGCGACTCTTCACGCAATGAGTTGAGGCAGACGAGCAGCATTCCTTCTCCGGTCTCGGCGAAATGCGCGCTGTGGGATTCGACTCTTCTGTAAACTTCGCGCGCGCTCAACCCGGAAAGAAACGCCGCCAGATCGGGCGCGGCCCATCGGACATGTTTTTCGCACCTGCTGCAAAGGGCCACGACCGCTCTCTTCGACTTGATCGAAATCGTCCGCTCTGTCGTCAGCGTGATTTCCACCCGTTTCTCTTTCTTCACGTCGCCTCCAGTCCAATTTCTGCAAATTGCTTCGTTCAACCTTCTGCTTTACAATGAGCGCAGTCATTGACGGCTCATCGCGTCGTGGAAAATACTTGGGGATCGGTTTGAAAGTATTTAGAAAAGCTCTGAAATCTTCTGACAGTGTTTCTGACAGGGTTTCTGACACAGGTTATGTCTGAGGAAGAAAGACACTTTTTCGAGTTCGGCGAGTTTCGCCTCGATCCGGTCAGACGCCGACTTCTGCGCGCAGGCGAGATCGTTCAACTCAACCCAAAGGCTTTCGACACGCTCCTTGTGCTTGTCGAAAACAACGGGAAGACCATTGAAAAAGACGATCTGATGCAGCAGGTCTGGCCCGAAACGGCGGTCGAAGAGAATAACCTCAATCAGAAGATATCCATCCTCAGAAAAATCTTTGGTGAAAGTCGCAATGAGAGCCGCTTCATCGTGACCATTCCCGGCATCGGCTATCGCTTCGTGGCCGAGGTCAGGCGCGTGACGCTCGAAGGCGAGGAAGTGACGATGAGCGAGATCACCCAGTCGCGCATAGTCATCTCGGAGACCATCGAAGAAGACGAGCAGGAAGAAAAACGACTGCTGACACAGGGGGGCGGAGCGGGTTCAGACGCGCGGGGAGACGGATCGTCTCATATCAACAGAAAAGCTGCGGCATGGATTATCGCGCTGGTCATCCTTGCTGTGACAGCCTATTTCGTCATCAGGTATATCGATGGCCGGAGAGAGAGAGACCCGGCGGAGTTTTTTCAGAGGGCGACCATAACACAACTAACGCGCACCGGCTCGACCGAGCGCGCAGCCATCTCGCCCGACGGCAGGCATGTCGTCTATTCGGTCAGGGAAGCCGGTCGCCAGAGCCTATGGCTCCGACAGGTCGCCGCTTCGAGCAACCAGCAGATTCTCCCGCCCGAAGAAGTGCGTTATCGCGGATTGACCTTTTCGCGCGACGGCAACCACGTCTATTTCGTGAAAGAGTCTCCGGGCGAGTTCATAGGCGCGCTTTATCGAGTACCCGCGCTGGGCGGCATCCCCACGAGGCTCATCACGGACGTCGATGAATTCATTTCCATCTCGCCCGACGATAAGCTTGTCGCCTTCGTTCGCAATTCCAGGGACGAGAGCGCGCTGATGGTTGCAAATTCGGACGGCAGCATTGCGCGAAAGATCGCCACGCGCCCGATGACCGATTATTTCAAGGTCCCGGCCTTCTCGCCTGACGGACGCATAATCGCCTGCTCGGTCGGAAGCGGCGAATCATTCGACATTAATAACCAGATTGTCATCGTGAGCCTCGAAGACGGAAGCCAGAAGCCAGTCACTACTAAGAAGTGGGCGTGGACCAGAGATGTTCTATGGCTATCCGACGGCAGCGGCCTGCTCATCACTGCGCGCGAAGACCACAATAACCCGGATCAGATATGGCACATCTCGTATCCGGAAGGCGAAGCGCGGATGATCTCCAAAGATTCGAAGAGTTATTTCAGCCTGAGCCTGTCGGCGGACTCGCGGACCCTTGCCGCAGTGCAGATCGACTCGCTCTCGGAAATATGGCTTGCGCCCGAAGGAGACGCGAGCCGCGCCCTCAAGATCACATTCGAGACTGGAGCCTACGGCGACGTATGCTTCACGCCCGACGGCAAAATAGTCTATTCCTCGCGGGCAAGCGGCAACCTGGATATATGGACGATGAACGCGGACGGGACAGACCGCAAACAACTGACCGCCGATTCGGGCGTCAACCTCGGCCAAACCATCTCGCCCGACGGGCGATACATAGTCTTTACCTCGAACCGCGCAGGAACCTTCAACATCTGGCGAATGGACATTGATGGCGCAAACCCCGTTCAGTTGACGCGGGGAAGCGGCGAGAAGTTCCCTCAGTGTTCGCCTGACGGACGGTGGGTGGTCTATAACTCGGTCGCCTCGGACGAGAGCCTCTACGCGCTCTGGAAAGTTCCCATCGAAGGCGGCGAGCCTGTTCAATTGACAGGCAGCCATGCCAACCCACCGGCAGTGTCGCCGGATGGAAAGCGCATTGCTTATTTTCTTCGCGATCAACCCGACAAGGGCCGGTACTCGATAGCGGTCATCCCCTTCGAGGGAGGGTCGCCGGAAAAGGTCTTCGATGTCCCGCAGGGGATCGCTGTGATACGTATTCTTCACTGGGCATCGGACGGAAAGTCGCTGATGTATACGGCGGCGCGCGAGGGAACGTCCAACCTCTGGATTCAGCCTTTGGATGGAAGTCCGGCCAGACAGATGACAGACTTCAAATTTGAAGGAAGAATTGCGTTCGGCTGGTCGCGGGACGGCAAACAACTGGTTCTTTCGCACCGATTCTGGACTTATGATCTTGTGCTGTTGAGCAACCTCAAATAAACACATCGGAACATTGAGAGTCCGAAAAACACTAACCCATCGCCACTCAAAACTCGATTCATTTCAGTGAAGGTTCAAAATGAAACTGGAAAAGTCTTCTTTCGTTTGCTAATCTTTCCGCTCACCGTCAGGGCGCTTAGCTCAGTGGTAGAGCACTGTGTTCACACCGCAGGGGTCACTGGTTCAAGTCCAGTAGCGCCCATCCCTTCTCACTCATCAAGCCTTTCAACCATCTCTTTCACCGTTGTCGCCGGAAGCAGACATGCATAATTCTGGCAGACATAAACCGCAGCTTTGCCCGCGACGAGCGCCCTTCCTTCGAGCAACTTTATCGCCTTCGCCGCGCGCTCATCTTCCGGCGCGGCTGCCGCAACTGCTTTGTTAGGGATGTAGCGCGAATAAATTTCTTCGACAAAGGCTCGGACCTCGTGCGAATCCACAGAGCCGATGATAGCTATCTCTCTGCCTTCCGCGAGATATGCGTCGAGCGCCGAGAGCAGGTATCCGAATCCGCTCGGATACTTCTCCATCGCCTGTCGCATCGTCCGAAGTATGGTTGCGGCGCATCGCTGATAACTGCTCTCCTGAGTCAGTGACCACAGTTTCAGAAACGACAACGCGGCTGACGAATTGCCCGAAGGAATGGCGTTATCGAAATAATCCTTCGTCCTCATGATCAACTCTTCGTGATCCGATGAAGTGAAATAAAACCCGCCTTCTTCCCCGTCCCAGAATTGCTCTATCATCACGTCGGCAAGCTCTCGCGCCCGCTCGAAATACTTCAACTCGAAGGTCGCTTCGTAAAGCGCAAGCAAGCCTTCGATCACATAGGCATAGTCTTCGAGATAGCCGTTGAGCTTCGCGCGTCCGTCCTTGTAAGTTCTCAGCAGTCGCCCATCGCGCAGAAGATTCGAAAGCAGAAACTCTCCGTTGCGGCGGGCAACTTCGCGATAATCATCGCGGCCCATAATATTGGCCGCTTCGGCAAACGCCATGAGCATCATCCCGTTCCACGCCGTCAGAATCTTGTCATCAAGCCCCGGACGCACCCGCTCCTCGCGCGCACGGAAAAGTTTCTTCCGGCCTGATGAGATTATCCGTTTGAGTTCATCCGTCGCTATGTTCTCCCGGCCCGCGAACTCTTCCGGCGAAATGGGCGTGTTGAGAATCGATTGACCGTGTTCGAAATTTCCTTCCGTCGTGATGTCGTAGTAGCGGCAGAAAATTTCGCCCTCCTCACGACCCATCAGCCGAATCACTTCGTCTTTAGTCCAGACATAAAACTTTCCTTCCACGCCTTCGCTGTCGGCGTCTTCCGAAGAGTAGAAGCCGCCTTCATCGCTGGTCATATCGCGCAGTATGTATTCGAGCGTTTCTTCGGCAACCTCGCGATAGCGCGGCTTGCGGGTGGCCTGATAAGCGTAGAGGTAAATGCGCGAGAGCAGCGCGTTATCGTAGAGCATCTTTTCAAAGTGAGGCACGAGCCAGTGGGCGTCTGTCGAATAGCGGGCGAATCCGCCGCCGATGTGATCGTACATTCCTCCACCGGCCATCTTTTCAAGAGTGAGTTCGATCATCTGCAACGCTTCAGGCGAATGGGTTCGCTTGTGATGGCGCAAGAGAAACATCAGCGTCATCGAAGGCGGGAACTTGGGCGCGCGACCGAAACCGCCGTGCGCGTTGTCGAATTTGGAGATGAGAGATGAGAAAGCCTGATTGAGTATTTCCGTCGTCATCATCTCGCCGGACTCACGGAAGCGATTGATGTTTTGAAGCTCCGCTGTTATCGAATCGGCGCTCGTGAAAACCTCGTCTCTGCGATTGCGGTAGAGGTCAGCCATAGTCAGAAGCACGCGACCAAATCCCGGCATCCCCTGCCGGTCGACGGGCGGGTAATATGTCCCGCCGTAGAATGGCTTGAGATCAGGCGTGAGGAACATCGACATAGGCCAGCCCCCATGTCCGGTCATCATCTGCACGGCATTCATGTAGATAGCATCGATATCAGGCCGCTCTTCGCGGTCGACCTTGATGCATACGAAATGCTCGTTCATCAGATTGGCGATCTGCTCGCTCTCGAACGATTCTTTATTCTGGACGTGACACCAGTGGCAGGCGGCGTATCCTATACTCAAAAAAATCGGCTTGTCTTCGGCTTTCGCTCTGGCAAGTGCTTCCTCACCCCATGCGTACCAGTCAACAGGATTATGGGCGTGCTGACGCAAATAAGGGCTGGTCTCGTCGATAAGGCGATTGGTGAAACGATGTTCGCTCATTATAGTCCTCTTCTCTTTGGATTCGATACTAAGGACGGCTTTGCACAAAAACCCGCGTTTGCACAAAAAGTAGGCGGGTTGCACAAAAGTCTAATCGGGTGCCGCCACCTGTAACTTAAAATCTTCATCGCCAAGTACGCTTACTCCGTCACGCTTCACGCGCCAGATAATGACCGGAGGTGCGCAGGTTGAGGCGACCTTAGAGGTTGTTTCCAATATCAATCGAAACCCAAACGCAACGGAACCTTGTAATAGAAAACTACGGAAAGCCAGATATAGAGCGATTGCGGGCATTGCTACGACACCGCCTATTGCGCAAAAGACATCTTCTTTATTGATGATGCTTATGATTCCACGATGATTTATTGCGAAAATGCAAGGCGTGTCTTCCAGCCAACCTGTAATCAAGGCCGAGCCGAAGTCAGAAGAGACTGACCCTGCGCCACAGAGCGCAGTTATGTCGCGTTGTTTCCCGTTAAGTTCAGCAAGTTTGGTCGCCGTCTCATATTGAAACTCTGTCCAACTTGCGGGCGGCCAGTCGCGTTGACGCAGCCATTCGTCAAACCTGTCTCCTATGGTTGGATTACCTATAACAGCCCATGCTAATGGAGATGTTAAATGCTTTCTTAGTTTGTACGGATAGACATCCTTAGTGAAGCTGTCTGGGTCTGTTATGGCAGAATCAGCCCCTATCAGAATCGAATCATCGCCCTCCCACATTGCGGCAGCCACAGACATTTCAATCACCTCATCGGGAAGTAAAATTTCGTCTCTGCATATTAAAGGAGTCTCTCTTACCTCTACAATAGCGGGGCCATCTTTTCTTGATAGATTTTGTGCATACTCCCTTATTTTACCTGCCGTATAAATTGCCTAACTGCATACTCGGAAAGCTCTTGATTTTGTGCAAGGTGCTTTGTCATAACATCTGTTGCCTGATTCAGAGCATGTTTGAGTTTGGCATTGAGCCGAACCTTGCCACTGCTCAGTAACACATTTAAGATTGCCAAGTCGCTCTAAGATTGTAAGAGATCAGGCGAGCGACTTGGCAACCGGAGGAACACTAATGGAAAGAAAATGCTTAAACTGTAAGTTCTGGAACATAGAAAATCCTGCTCAGGCTAGTGCTGACACAACGGCAGAATGCAGATTCAACCCGCCTGTCATAATCACAACCACAACTCAGATTGACAGCCGAAAAGGTATAGATACAGGAGGCGGATTGACCCGAACAGTCAGAATCTCAGCATGGCCTAACACGACAGGGAAAGATTGGTGTTGGCAGTTTCAATCACGCGCCTGACTGTGTACACGGGATTCTATTACTTGTTCAACGTATGCAAGGGCTTCGGATAATAAAGCGCGTGTTTGTTCAAGCCGGTCTTTATCGCGCTCAAATAAGACTACGCCGTTATTCGGCTCAAAGCCGAAAATCTGCTTATCGCCATCTCTGTCGTTTCGTTGCATTATGGTGAGAATCATTGATCGCTCTCCTGTTGAAAGTCTAAAGTTAAACAATTGTCGTGGTTTCTTTGTATCGGTTGCTTTTACTCTCCCCACCAATCCTCAATGGTCTTATAGTAGTTAGAGCAAATCGTCTCAACCTCTTCATCCGTGATTCTATCTCCAAGCACACACTTGAGAATGATTCCGAGTAATTGAATCGGGGTTACTTCTATTCCTTTTTGCCCGTTGCCATTCCCGGTTCCCTCTCCCATAGGGGGCAAAGTATATGCTGCACCGATTTTGGGTGCAATCTGTTTTGGCGTTTATAGTAAGCGGGTGACGAAATCGGTCTTCAGCAAACGATATAACATCATGCTTTCCTTGCTGGCTTCTCTTCGTGATGAGAGAGGGCTATCTCAACGGCTGTTATCTGAGAAGCTAGGGAAAGCTCCAACCTATGTTTCCAAGTATGAGCGGGGTGAGCGCAGATTAGACGTTGTGGAGCTTCTCGACATACTGCACGCCTTAGAAGCTAACCCGCTTGAGATTATCAAGAAGATTATGGAGTCGCCGAGATGAATCAGTAACACGAAAACAGGACACTGCCCGTTTTCCTACTCTAGAACCCATCAGGATCGATTGGTATCTCAGCGTCTAGCACAACACTGCTTCGGTTTTTTTTCTCGGTGATTTTCTCATCGCATTTCTTCCGCTTTTCTCTAAACTCTTCTTGGTTGAGCAAAGCAGGTAATCTCCACGCTGGTACGACGTTCATCATGCCAGAGTTAGAGGATACGACGTAGCCTTGTGATACGGGCGTTTCTCCGTCCGGTTCCAGCACTTGTTCGCAAATCGGGGAATGACCCCAATCAACACCAAGCAGCCACGGGCCACCCGGCATAATCTGCCTGACTTTTCTTTTAGGCCCCGGAAAGTGATGCTCATCAAATGGGGTATGAACGAATACAGGCGAGCCGCTATAACCACCGAGAGAGCGAGTTTCGACAACGAAACTTTCCTGATTAAAGCCTTTCAGATGCGGAATCGGTTCCCCCGGCATCATGCTTATATTGCCAAAACGAACAGAAGGCGTATTGCGTTGCTTCCCATCATGTCCGATGAACCTGCCAAGCATGAATACTTCATCGCCGGGGCCGATTTCAAAGTTTTTTATGGCTTCGTGAGTGATAAACAATTCGGTTGGCACTACTTTGAACTTGTATCGCCTTCGATCTATTCCCCCCAAGTGTACAGCGGCAACATCGTCCCCATCGGGATGATGTTGCCAGTCATCAGATTTAAGATTGAGTACATCAGTGTCGCCTTTGTGGGTATTCAATCGTACTACAGGTGACTGGTAATCCCTGACAACATGGCTGTTAGAGACGGCATAAATATATTCTAGTTCCTTGTGCGTTTCGGACTTGACCACAACCAAGAACCCGGTTCCACCAGAAGCCGTTCCCTCTTTCGCATGGTCTGCGCTTTCGTATAAGTAGATTACGCAGTCTAAAAGGTTGTCATCTATGCGCGGCATTTCCTCTTTGAAGACACAAAGAATATCAGAGCCATCTGCATAAAAGGGCCTTTGTCTGCCGGGGTAGTAAACACCAGATGGCCTTCCTTCAAACTTAGGCGACTCATTATCAGCCTGCCGCCCCACCGAGTCAAGCCGATGGGGTTTTTGTGCAGTAATCGCGCTTGCACAAAAAGTGCGGGATTTCGCGGGGTTATTGTGCAAAGCCACTAAGGACTATAGCCGTCGATAGTCAGAGAGTCTATCGAGTCTTGAGAGTCGGGAATTCAGACTCTCTGGACTCTCTGGACTCGATAGACTCTCTGGACTCGATAGACTCTCTGGACTCTAAGGCGCGACATTGGCTCCGAAGCTCGCTCTCATCGTCCGGCCTGAAGGGTCTGCGCCGATAGTCGTGCAAACTATGCGGCCTCTGAGGTCGGCTTCCGACGGGCCGAACATCTGCACGCTGACCGTGAAGGTTAAAGAACCGTCCGCGCCCAGACGGTGACGGAAGGGGATCGTCTGCGTTTGATTCAATCCCTTAGCCGAACGAGTCGAGATGACCATTCGCTCCCATCGCACTGAGTCACCCGCTTCCTCATTCAAAACGAAAGTTAGATCATAGCGCACACCCGGACGAGCTTTGCTTGCTCTGACGCGCAACAGCCGCGCATTGATGCGCCCTCCCGTAGATTGAGAAGGAACCGGCCCGGTGACGACGGGCGCGGTTGCGGGCCGCGGCGCAGGTTCAGGCGCTTTCGGCTGACGCTCCGCGTTTGAGAGCAGTTGCTTCGTCACCGAGCTATGTCGCGGGGGAGCAGCCGCGCTTTCTCCTGCGCTCGATTCAGCGATGACCGAAGAGGTTTCATCCGCAGGTTCTTCTCTGTAGTTGCGCGCTTCTTCGGGAGTGGGAATCAGCGGCGACACTTCGGCTGTCTCTGCCATTTTTTCGACGCTCGGTTTGGCGCTCGGCCTGCGCGCCACGTAGTCATAAGCCGCATAAAGAGCAAGCAGGGCGAACAGCGATAAACCGATTATTGTGACGCGGGCGGCGACGCGGAGATTGGGCGGCTCTGTTTTCTCAATCTGTTTTCGGTCAACGCCCTCGCGCGCCTTCGATGCCTGATCGCGCAGAGAAGACAATCTCGATTTGATTCTCGACACCGCGCCCGCCATCTCATCATATACAGTTTCTGCTGCCTGCCTGATGGTCACGCGGCGAATGTCTTCAGCAATCAGCAACGGAAGAGCAGCGGTTTCCTGCGGCTCGCTCATGTGCGCAAACATCCGCTCGTTGCTCGGCTGGGGGGGAATCAAAATCGTCGGCCCGACAATCGGCGGTTCTAGCGCCATCATCTCCACTGTCATCGGTTCCGCAACCGTCGGCTTCACGACAGCAGGCTCGACAATCGGCAACACTTTTTTCTCTGGCGCTGAGAGTTTTTCTCTTCTGAGCAGCAATCCGTCCAGGGGGCAGACGACGAAAGTCAGCGGGTACTCTCCCTGACAGGCGGGGCAGTGAAGCGCGCTGACCATCGCAGGTTTGATGGCGGATGAATCAGGTAGTTTCGAAATCGCTTGCGGGCGCGGCACGTCGACGAGGTATTCGAGCCGACTTCCATCTTCGGTGCAGAATATGAATTCGTCTTCAAAGTCGAGGTCACACGTGGGGCAGTTTTTCATTTTTCGCCTTCTCCAGGGCGCAAACTGCTGCGTAAATATTGATACCCCATCCGCTTGTTGTGAAGCTAAACTCCAGGAACTTCCCCTTGCGAGATGCGTTTGCCTTTCACGTAAGTTGCCCGTAAATTGTAGCTCAGGCAGTTGGCTGACAATCGCGCCATGAGTTATTCTTTGGTTTTATGCGAATCACCGTGAATTTATCGAATCGCCCTTTCACCAATCACCGATTGCTGTGGATCAGTCTGGCCACAATAGTTGTCATCAGTTTGTGGCTGACGCTCAGTGTGTCGGGGCAAAAGAGTCTCACCATCGCCAGAGCCAATCAGAAAGAACAGATGCTCAAAGACGGCGAAGCAGAGCTTGCAAGACTGAATAAGGAAATAGCGCAACGCGAACAAGCGACCGTGCATGTCAATATCAATCCGCAGGAGGCCCTCCAGCTTGCAGCAGCGCGAAGGCTGCTCAACCTCAAATCATTTTCGTGGAATCGCCTGCTCACTGACATAGAAGGTTACGTCCCGGAACAGGCGCGCATAACTTCCATCAAGGTCGGCGAGATGCTTGCGGACGGCGGCGCGATGGCGGCGAGGGTAGAGATAAAAGCTCTGGGCCGAAACGCAGCCCAGTTGACGGATATGATGAGCAAACTCGATAAATCGAACGGATTGTTCCTGCTCGGCGAGACCGGACAGGAGCAGACGACAGACGAGGGCGAAGTGCCTTTCACGGTCAATGTGATTTACCGCCCCGCGAGAGGTGAGGCGCAATGAGCAGTCAGGTTCGAGAGCGTGTCTCAATGGGACGAGTCCGTAAGAGACCTGCGCGAAAGCGGTTCGGTCTGAGCGCGGTGGAACTCATCGCCATACTTGTCACGGCGGCCTTCACTGGCGTCGCTCTTTATTACTATCTCACCACGCTCGGCCCTGAACAGCGACGGCTGCAAAATATCGAAACGCGACTCAACACGCTTGAGACCGAACTGATCAAAAAGAGGGCTGAGAGGAATCAGCCGACTCAGACAGACACATCGCAAAACGCGCTCGACAGCCTCGCGACTTTCAAAGAGAAATACCTCAAGACGGTTTCGCAGGGAGAGATCGCGCTCTATCGCGACATCAACGCGCTGGCCGCAAAGCATCAGGTGCAGATTACGAGCAACATCGAAATGAAACGGGAGAATCAGGAAGCGGATATCGAAAAGAGCGGGACGAAAAAAAACGAAGCCAAGAGCAATACTGATCCTCTGGCTGTGGTCTATCCGCAGTCGGCGATCAACTTTGCGGTCGCGGGTCAGTACGCCAGCCTGCGCGCTTTTCTCAACGAGCTTGAACATAACAGGCAGTTCATCATCATTCGCTCGGTGACTCTCACAAGAGTCGAGCAACTCGAAGAAGGCGGGGGGAGGCGAGGGAGAAGCGCGCAGAGCGGAGCCATCGCGCTCTCAATCGAGATGTCAGCATATTTTCAACCTTGAAGATATTTGCAGGTGTGGCGCAAACCGTCAGTTTGCGTCTTTGGAGGCGAGCAAGCTAACAGCTTGCTCCACGTCGCAGGAATGACATGGCGAAGAATAGATCACAGGGAGACAGAAACAAAAAGATCATCCTCATCACGCTTTTCGTCTTGATGGTGGGCGTGGCCATTTACAGATTCGTTCTTGAGGCTCCGGCTCCCAAACGCAAGCCCGACGCGTCGAACTCGAACACTGCCAGAACTGTTTCACCTGCGCCGAGCGCGCCCTCTCAAACTCCTAAGCCCTCTAAAACACCCAGGGAAAACGAGGCCGCCATTCAACAGGAGATAGCCAACATCACGCCGCTTGATTTTTCAATACCCAATGGCGGCGCTGGCAACGCCGCTCCCGGCCCGCGGGGAAATATCTTTGCTTTTTATGTAGCCCCGATAAAGGTAGAACTT
The DNA here is from genome assembly GCA_002483445.1 of Blastocatellia bacterium UBA7656. Taxonomy (GTDB): domain Bacteria; phylum Acidobacteriota; class Blastocatellia; order UBA7656; family UBA7656; genus UBA7656. The sequence continues at coordinate 108,503 of DLHY01000150.1, read as the reverse complement.
CCAAAGCCGCCGCCGCCGATTCAGCTTCAATTCCTTCAGCCTCAAAGCGCGGTCGCCGGGACTCCGCGCCGATTCACTCTGACTGTCGTGGGACAGACCGTGCCGCCCGACGCGCATATCATAATCGATGGAAGGGCGAAGGCTACTCGTCGCGTCAATGACACGACGCTTGCCACCGACATCGAGCCTGCGGAGTACGGCTCGTCGCGCACGATGATGGTGGAGATCAAATCTCCCGGCGATCCGAAACTTTTTTCCAATCCGGCTTCATTCATCGTTCAGCCATCGCCTGAGCCGCCTTTCAAATACACCGCATATCTCAAACTCGGCAACTGGGGACTGTTCGAGATGAGTTCGACGAAACAGATATCGCGGCTTACGGTAGGCAACACCGTTCAGGGATGGCGCATAGACTCGATCAATGAAAAGGAAGTCGAAATCACGCACCTGCAACATGAAATAAAGCGTCGCGTAATGATGGCGGAAAAAAAATAATGGACAGCAATCGTTCAGCGAATGAGCAGGGATGGGCGCTTCTGGGCCTGATACTGGCCCTGATGGTTATAGGCATAATGATGGTCGCAGCCGTTCCGAGCGTGCGCATTCAGGTTCAGCGCGAAAAGGAAGAGGAGATGATGTATCGCGGCCAGCAGATGGCCGAAGCCATAGCCCGCTGGTACAACTTCGGCAACCTCGGCCCCATCAACCTCCAGACCAATGCCGGTTTCGGCCCGCTCACTGATCTCAAAAAACTCCGCGAAATCATGATCTTCAACGGCAGGGAGATAAAATTCGCGCGAATATCGGCCTTCACCGATCCGATGACCAGCGATGATTGGGAACCTGTGCGACTGCGAGACCCGCGAATCGCCGGAGTGTTGAACGCATACTCGGCTTTCAACAATGTCATCATTCCGCCAAGCTATCAGTTTCTCGCAGGCCCGCCGACCAGGAGTATATTCAACCCGAATGCTCCTCCCTCCGGCACACAGTCCAACTCGAATACCTCGCCTGCGAACAGAAACACTTCTGTTGACCCTGAAGAAGAGGAGGATGAGGATGAAGGGGAAGAGGAGGATGAGCCGGACGATCCGCTGGGTCGGTTCTTCGAGCCGGGACGCGAAAACAGCAGTCTGCCAATAATCGGAGTGGCTCCCAAACTAAAAGGACTATCGATTCGCGCGCTTTGGGGCTTGAAGAGCTATGATGAGTGGGTGTTCATCTACATCCCCGACCCGAACAGAAGGCCGGCCTTCAATCCGCAAGACAACGCCAATCGGCGACGAGTAAGCCAGTAATAAGCCAGTAGAATTTTGAGTGCGGAGTGCTGAATGCGGAATAAAAACTCCGCATTCTACATTCAGCATTCCGCATTCGAAAGACTCTCAAGACTCTAAGCGTCGAGGAGTCAGAAAACTCGCCACAGTTCCCACCGCTATTACGACGACCGGCCCGATGGCATTCAGGTAGAGCCACGAAATTTCCAACTGGTAACTCGTGTATAGAACCGCCGCAAGTCCGGCAATCGCGCCGATGAATGCGCCTGTGCCGTTCGATCTCTTGACGAAAAAAGCGAGAAGAAAAACTCCGAGTATCGGGCCGTAGAAATGTGAGCCGACTTTGTTGACCGTCTCGACGAGCGAGGTTCCCCAGCCCCCGGCGAACATCGCTATGAGAGTGGCGAATGCGCCCCAGAAGAGCGTGCAGGCCTGACCCGCTCTGAGGTAGTGCATATCGGATGCCTGGGGTTTGAAATAGCGTTTGTAGAAATCGATCATAGTCGCGCTCGACAGCGCGGCTATCTCGCCCGCAATCGATGACATCGCGGCGGCGAATATGACCGAGATCATCAGCCCGACGAATCCCAATGGAACGTACTTCAAAATGAAGCTCGGAAAAACGTAGTTGACATCGTTGGAATTCGATCCGGGAGTCGTCTTGATGATTTCGACGATCTTCTCCCGCGCCGCCCTCACTTCTTTATCAGCATTGTTGAAAGCGGCAAGCTGACGTTCGGTTTCAGAGGAATCTCCCCGGCGACGCGCTTCCAACAGGAGTTCTCCCGTTGCTTTTTTGCGATCAAAAGCAAGGTCGAACTGCTCGCGGCTTTTGTGAAAAGCATCTCGCGAGGGGCTTTCCTCGACGCGGCGAATCTCCGCCGGATTGAAGAAAGCGGGAGGCCGCTCGAACTGATAAAACACGAACAGAAAAACCCCTGTTGCCAGTATGAGGAACTGCATGGGGACTTTCAGTATCGCGGTCATCACAAGCGACATGCGACTTTCCTTGATCGAGCCTGCGGTGATGTAACGCTGCACCTGGCTTTGATCGCAGCCGAAGTATGAAAGCATCAGGAAGAATCCGCCCAGGAGTCCCGAAAGAAGTGTGTACTGATTGCCGGGATTGATCGATGTGTCGATGGCGTTCCAGTGATTGGCTATTCCGCCCAGATAAACCGCATCCGAGAAGCTTACCTCTCCCGGTATCGCGCTAAGGACTAGGTAGAGACCGGCAAACAGGCCGACGAACATCAGTATCATCTGCATCGTGTCTGTCCAGACGACGGCGCGCACTCCTCCCATCGCGGTGTAGACGAGCGTGGTCGCGCCCATGATGAGAATCGTCCATCTTTCATTCCAGCCCAGCATGATCGAAAGGACTACCGATGGAGCATAGATGACTATGCCGACGCTCATCCCGCGCGAGCATTGAAAGAGAAAGCTCGTCAACGCCCGCGTCTTGGTATCGAAGCGGCGTTCGAGGTATTCATAAGCGGTGTAGACCCTCGCGCGATAAAAGAACGGCGCGAAGGTCATGCACAAAATGATGACGACGAAGGGCAGAGGCAGATAGATTTGAATGAATCGCATACCGTCGTTGAAAGCCTGCCCCGTCGTGCCTATGAAAGTGATGGCTGAAGCCTGCGTCGCCATGACCGAGAAGCCGACAGCCCACCACGGTATGCTTCGATTGCCCAGGTAATAGGCTTCGATATCTTTACCCTGGCGGCTCTTGAACAGGCCGATGAATACGGTCAGCGCGAGGTAAGCGACGAAGATGATCCAGTCGATTATGCTCATGTCAGTTGTAGCTGAGAGTGAAGAGATAGAGAAGGATTACCTGAAGCAGGCCGTAGATGAGTATGAAGAGATAGAGACCCTTCCATCCGCCCCAAAAGCTGATTCGCTCGTCCTCACTTTTATCGGGGTTTTCATCCATTATGCGCGATCCTTTTTCCGGTTGTAGGCGCGTAGATTTTATGAAGTGATGGGGAGCGCGTCAACTTGATCAGGATTCATCTTCAGAATTTCGACTCCCGGCCGGAGATTTTATTTTTGACTTTTCGAGGTGCGTTATGATACGCATGGCCCGTCAAAAATGACTCTGCGCAATCCGGCAGATGCCATATAAAACGGTAGGATTCGCAATAATCACGACGACGCTCATTTTTTACGGCCCGACGGCAGTCAGGTATCGCACTCAAACTATTTTGATTTGAAAGGAGCGAACAGATGCGAACCAACCTCACGCTGCACAGCATCGCAAAGCCGCTGTTCGGTTGTTTTCTGGCGGCAATCCTGATGTCAAGCTTCACAGGCGCAGCAAGCGCGCAGAGCGGCTCCGGCGCAACGGGCGCGCAACCCGACGGCGCAACGAACCCGCAGCCCAGCGAAAAGCCTCTGAAGGTCATAGCCGTCGAAGGCAAGATTGAACTCTATGACACCATAAAGGTTCAGGTCGAGGGTCTTAAGGAATGGGCCGAGCAAGATGGAAATGACCCTTCGAAATTCATCCTCCACATCGATGGGAATCCTTTCAGCGGTCTTGTCCCGGAGATCACCGACAATGATACGACGCTGCAATTCGACCTCGAACGCACTGATGAAAACAGACATGCATGGAATGATGTGCTGAGCAGGTATAAGCGGTTCACCCGCCAGGTGCCTGTCACCGTGCGGCAGCCGGAGGTCAAGGTGGAGGGCGAGGTCAAGGCCACTCTCATAGTCATCAAGCGGACGGAGTTGTGGATATTCGTGATCGTATCTCTGGCGAGCATCCTCCTGTTCTGGTCGTTGGCCCGCAGGAGCGACATGATTCGCGAGCCCGGCCCGCAGCCGGAAGGACGCGATAAAAAGGGAAAACCCAATCGAAAGCCTTACAGTCTGGCCCGCACTCAGATGGCTTTGTGGTTTTTCACCATAATAATTTCCTACGTTTTCATCTGGCTGGCGACGGGCGACCTTGCCAGTTTGACTACCTCGGTTCTCGGACTGATGGGCATCAGCGCCGGAACGGGCTTAGGCTCTGCAGTAGTCGATTCGGGCAAAGTGAGCGAGCAGCAGAATCAAATCTACACCCTCGAAGAAAAACAGAAGAGCGACGAGGTCGAAGTCGAAAAGCTCAAAAGCGAAATAAACGCGCTCAACGACGCGTTGAATGCAACCCCTCCCCCGGAGGATGCCGACGAGCAACGAGCAACGCTCACGGCAAAGCAGTCAGAGTTGGCGGCGAGACAGAAGGGGATCAAGCAGGCCGATCAAAAGATCAAGCAACTCTCCGACGCGCTCAAGCCCGAAACCTCGGAGAATTTCATCCTCGATATACTGAGCGATGATAATGGCGTCAGCTTTCACCGGTTTCAGATATTCGCCTGGACTCTAGTGCTGATCTGCATATTCATCGCGCAGGTGTCCGATGTTCTGACCATGCCGGAGTTCGATGCGACATTGCTGGGCTTGATGGGGATCAGCAGCGGCACTTACATCGGTTTCAAAATTCCCAATCAGCAGGGCTGACGCCTTCATCAGATTGAGTCATCAAATATCGCAGGAGAATAAAACGCGGATCAGTCGCGGAATGATCGCTGACTATCCGCCTTGATCCGCCTTCATCCGCGTCCTATTCTCCTCGTATGGAAATACTGAGCATCGCTCCTTTTCTCGACTATGCTGAAAAAGTCCGAGCGCGGACTCTGAAGGTCATCTCGTGCATTCCTCCTGAAAAAATTGACTGGACATATAAAGAGGGAAAATTCACCTTCGGCGATGTGATACGTCATCTCGGCGCTATCGAAAGATATATGTTCGTCGAAAACGCTCTGCTCCGTCCGAGTCGTTATCCGGGACACGCGAGGGAACTGGCCGACGGTTATGAAAACGTCCTGGCGTTCTTCAATGAAATGCATGGTCAATCGATGGAGATACTGAGCCGCCTCCGGGATGATGACCTGCAACGAAAGTGCGTCACGCCGGGCGGCGCGGCAATAAGGGTGTGGAAGTGGCTGCGGTCTATGCTTGAGCATGAAATCCATCATCGAGGACAGCTTTATCTCTATCTCGGAATTATCGGCGTCGCGTCGCCTCCGATCTATGGTCTCACGTCGGAAGAAGTTCTTGAAAGAAGCGAATCCGATAGTTCCTCACCTTGACATTCCTCCTTGGTGAGCTTATTCATATTGTTGCGCTGAAAGCAGACCCTATGAAAAAAACCGATGCCTTCCGAGCCTGGGGTCGTATCCTTCAGGGATATCACCCCTTACTGTCCATAGAGATCACCCGCGAATGCCCGCTGCGCTGTCCGGGCTGTTATGCATACGAGCCGGAACATCTTCATCAACTCGGCCCGCTGAGAACTCTGTCGGATTACAAAGGGCAACAACTCGTCGATGCGGTGCTGGCTCTGGCGCGACGTTACCGCCCGTTGCATATATCGATAGTCGGAGGGGAACCGCTCGTGCGATTCCGGGAGCTTGACGTTCTGCTGCCGCAACTCGACCGTATGAATATCGAAGTGCAGCTGGTGACGAGCGCGGTGCGGGAAATCCCGCAGGAGTGGAGCAAAATAAAAAACCTGCATCTGGCTGTTTCCATCGACGGTCTTCAACCTGAACACGACATAAGACGAGCGCCCGCGACTTATGATCGAATACTGAAAAACATCGCGGGCCACTCCGTCATAGTGCATTGCACGGTGACGGGACTGATGATCGGTCGCCCGAATTATTTCGAGGAGTTCTTGTCCTTCTGGTCGAGCAGACCGGAGGTTAGAAAAATCTGGTTCAGCCTGTTCACTCCTCAACTGGGCGCTGAGGGCGAAGAGATAATTCCGCGCGACCGAAAGGTGGAGTTATTGAAAGAGCTTGCTCAGTTGCGCAAGAAGTTTGCGAAACTGGATTTGCCGGATTCAGTGATCGCAGGATACCTGTCTCCGCCCCAGTCGCCAGCCGATTGCATTTTCTCCAGAACGACATTGAATCTGACGGCGGATTTGCGAAGCCGAATAACGCCATGTCAGTTCGGCGGCACGCCCGATTGCTCGCAATGCGGATGCATGGCTTCGGCTGGGCTGAAGGCAGTGGGCGATTTCCGTCTGATGGGGTTCGTGCCTTTGCGATCAATTTTCAAAGTGTCGGATCGAGTGGGAAAGCTGACCAGCATGGCTTTCAACGATCAGCCCGCGTGATCGCTGCGCGCATCACCCCTCACCCAAAAAAAGCGCTGCCAAAGACCTGGTTCTTCGCTCACACAGCCGGAGCCCATGAAGCGACGTCTGCGGGGAGCCGGAGTCGTGGTTCTCCAGCGCGCAAAGTTTTTCTACCTTTTCTGAGGTGTGATATGATGCCGGCCTGTCAGCAGGAATTGTCGCAGGCTGCGCGGGGCAGCGATGGAAGTAGAAGCCAGGCTCCGGAAAGGAGGATATCATGAAATTGTGCGTATGTGTGATCGTGTTCCTGTCGTGCCTCATCTCGATTGGCTGTTCAGGTCAAAACCAACAGATACTGGGAAAATGGGGGAACAAGGAACTACAGGAGACCTATGAGTTTCGCTCAGATGGTAAGTACGAGTATTCAGGTTCAGGCAATGTGCAGCGGTTGCTTGGCCCTTACCAAATAGAGAAGAACTTTATTCATCTTACTGCCAGAATGCCCTCCTCCGGCGGACAGTGGAAGGATGAAACGACTACATACGAGTTCGCTGTCGAGGGGGATGTGCTTACACTGACAAAACCGCAGCGATCCGGTGTCACATACTCGCAACCGTCTGTGCAATACAGTCGTGTGGCGCAGTAGAGAAAGCATCTTCATCACTGCTGGCATCCGGCAGTGAAAGCAAATAAAGAAGAGGTATGAGGGGAACCAAATGAACTATCCGCTTCAATTGTCTTTCAAAATTCTGGCCATAGCCCGTCAGGTTTCCGTGACCGACGCGACCGGACATCTGGTTTTCTATGTCAAGCAGAAGGCTTTCAAACTCAAGGAAGCCGTAACCATTTTTGCTGACGCGCAACAAACCGTTCCTCTGTATACGATCAACGCAGACCGGATGCTGGACTTCTCGGCAAATTACCATTTCGCAGACCGCGCGGGAACGCCCATAGGCGCAGTGAGACGGCAGGGTATGAAATCAATATGGAGAGCGCGTTATGAGGTCGTCGAAAGCGGTGCTCCGGTCTTCGCCATTCAGGAAGCAAACCCGTGGAGCAAAGTTTTCGATTCCTTGTTCGGCGAAATTCCCATACTCGGCCTGTTCACGGGATATCTCTTCCATCCTGCTTATCTGGTTTCTCGCCAGGACGGATCGGTGGTGATGAGCCTGAAAAAACAACCCGCCTTTTTCGAGAGCAAGTACACTATAGAAAAACTGCTCCCGCTCGGCGAAAACGAGGAGATGCGAGTCCTGCTCAGCCTGATGATGTTGGTGTTGCTGGAGCGCAGCCGCGGATAGGCGATGATAGGTCTTCCGAAATAAATCAGACACGTATAAAACGGATCAACGCGGATCAGAAAACGAATCCGTGAAAATCTGTGTTCATACGTATCTACGCAAGCGCGCGCTCCATGATCCAGTCATTCTGCCGATCCCTTCCGAGTTGAAAGATATGCTCGCCTGCGACCTGAAATCCCCACTTGCGATAAAACTTCTGCGCTCGCTCGTTGCGCTCCCACACGCCCAGCCACATGGTTTGATAACCCTGCTCGCGGGCTTCCGCGATGCAGGCGCGCATCAACGCCTCGCCCACACGTCGCCCTATCCATTCCTTAGCCGCATACAATCGAACGAGTTCAACCGGATGAGGGCCTTTAACGCACTTTGGGGCGTCGCCTGATTTCAACTGAGCGTATCCGACCGCTGTCGATTCAATCTCGGCTATCAGAAACGACGCGCGAGGGTCGGCCAACTCCGCCGCCTGCCGCGCGGGGCCGAAGCTTTCAGCTATATAAGCAGCCACATCTTCAGGATTATTGTCAGCGGCGAAAGTGTCCGAGAAGGTGCGCGCGCCCAACTCAGCAAGCAGCAGGGCGTCAGCCAAAGTAGCGCGTCGAATCAATGGCAGGGTTTGCTCAGTCATGATTTCAGATTTTAGCACAGAGAAAAAGACGCCCGACTTTTGATTGCGCCGCGCATCGCTTTCAATAATCGAACTCGGATCGGGTCTTGATGAAGCGAAGGATGTTTTCGCGCCGGATCATTCCTTCAAGCCCCTCATTGGAAATCACAGGCACCTGATTGAGGTCTTCTTTTTCCATCAACTCGACGACCTTGTGCAAATCGTCGTCAGGCGCGACGTGTCTGACGGTTTCAATCGGGCGCATCGCCCGCTCGACCGTCACCCACGCCCACTTCTGGCGAGGCTCCGCCTTCAATTCCTGCGCGGTGATCAGTCCAAGCAAATCTTCATTGCGACTCACCATGAAACATCGCTGGCCTGTGCGCATCAGGTAATGCTCGAAAAATTCTTCGAGCGAAATATCCGCCGGAACCGTTGGGGTCTCCGCGTTCATTACATCCCGCGCTTTTGCGCCTCGCATCGCCTGCTCGAAGACCATAGCTCTCTGACTCGACTTCGCTGCATTGAGAAGAAACCATCCGATGAAGGCCAGCCATAATCCGTTCACGACATTTTCTCTCGATGCCAGAGCGACGGACGCTCCCGTGATGATGAACAGATAAGCGAATCCTTGTCCGACGCGGATCGCCACTCTCGTCGCCCTGCGCATATCGCCCGTCAGCCCCCAAACGGCTGCCCGCAGCACTCGACCGCCATCGAGAGGGTAGCCCGGAATCAGATTGAATACCGCGAGCGTGATATTGATGATGGCAAGCCACCGGGCCATAGCTCCAAGGGGAGAGCCTTCCTCGACCACCTGCGCGACGAGATGAAAAATTCCTGCGAGCGCCGCGCTCGAAATCGGCCCGATGATACCGACCATCAATTCAGTCGTCGCGTTCATAGCCTCTTTTTCAATGCGCGATACGCCGCCGAATATGAAGAGCGTGATCGAATGAACCGGCAGCCCTTTGGCTCGCGCAAGCAGGCTGTGAGAAAGCTCGTGAATGACTATCGAGAGGAAAAACAGAAAGCTCGTGGCAAGCGCAGCTATCACATGCCACGACTCTGTCCAGTCGCCATGCTTTTGTCTGTAGTCGCCCCACAGCGAAAAAGTTATGAGAAAAAATATGACGAACCACGAGTAAGAGACGCCTATCTCGATGCCGAACAATTTGCCAAGTTTGATATCGGTTTCCATTTCACAAAGTCTGGAGTCTGGAGTCTGGAGTCTGGAGTCTGAACATAGATTAAATCCAGACCTTTCTCATCTGTTACAATACCACCGGGCCGAGGCTCTCTGAAACAAAGAAACTTGAAGCGAGCGAGGAGATTCCATCAGCATTCGGACTCCGGACTCCAGACTCCAGACTTCCTATGACTACGCTTTACGGCGTTCTTCCAGTTCTCGAAGCTCTGCGCGCAGGCTCGCGGCGCATCGAGCGAATCATTATTGCTGAAGGCGCGCGCCACGAACGCCTCCGCGAAGTGATCGAAGCGGCGCGACAATCAGGCATCGAGGTTCGCCGTGAGCCGCGAGTCGCGCTTGATCGCTTGACCGCAAACGCCAATCATCAGGGCGTGGTTGCCGTCGCCGCCGCCACAACCTACGCGGATGAAGACGAGATGCTTGCGCGGGTTTCAAACGAAACTTTGTTCGTGCTTCTGGATGGAGTTGAAGACCCGCGAAATTTCGGCGCGATCATCCGCACTGCCGAATGCGCGGGCGCGACGGCGGTCATCATACCTGAGCGACGGGCCGCGCCGCTCACTGATACGGTGGTGAAGACCTCTGCTGGCGCGACCGAGTATCTGCCAGTCGCGCGAGTGACGAACCTAGCGGCGTTCATCGAAAGGTTGAAGAAAATAAATGTATGGGTCACAGGAGTCGAAAGCAGCGGAGAGATGAGCTATACCGAGTATGATTATTCGGGGGCGACGGCTCTCGTATTCGGCGGCGAAGGGCAGGGTCTCCATCGCCTCGTGCGCGAGCGATGCGACACTCTGATTTCGATACCGATGCGCGGGCGAGTGACTTCGCTGAACGTTTCCGTAGCAGTCGGCGTCGTGCTGTTCGAGGCTGTGAGGCAGAGGAAAAAAGCTGTTTGAAGTTTTCAGAACAGCGCGCGATACGATCCGCCATCGACCTGAATCGCCGTGCCTGTGACATAGCTCGCTCTCTCTGAGCAGAGAAACGCAACCATAGCGGCAAACTCTCGCGGGTCGCCGATTCGTTTGATCGGAGTCGATGCGGCCCATCGCTCGTAAATCTCTTCCGCTGTCACGCCTTCCGTTTGCGCCGTGCTGACGGCAAGATTTTTCAATCTCTCGGTCAGATGATAACCGGGACAGACCGTGTTGACCGTGATGCCGTGTGCGGCAACCTGCGCTGACAAACTCTTCATAAAACCAAGCACGCCCGCTCGCGCAGTGTTCGAAAGTATCAGATGATCTATCGGCTGCTTCGCCGCGACCGAAGTGATGGCGACTATTCTTCCCCACGCTTGCTCGCGCATGTGAGGAACGGCCTCGCGGCAGAGATTGATCGTGCTCATCAGATTCAACTCAAGAGCCTGACGATAATCCTTCGCTTCGAAATCATCCAGGTATCCAGCAGGCGGGCCGCCCGCGTTCGCGACGACGATATCGAGGCGACCGAATCGCTCCTTCGCTTCGGCAACGAGGCGGCGCACATGCTCGTCGCTCGTCACATCTCCGGCAATTGCCAGCGCCTCAACGCCTGTTGCTCGAATCTCTTCGGCTGATGATTGAAGAGTCTCTTCGCTTCGCGCAGTGATGACTATGTTTGCGCCCTCCGCGGCAAGCTCAAGAGCCGTCGCTTTGCCAAGCCCCGTCGACGCCGCAGCGACTATCGCCGCTCTGCCTTTCAGCCCGAAATCCATCCCTCCTCCTATTTCTCGCCGCGAAGATAGCTGTCGCGACCTTCGATCCAGTCGTCCCGCAGAGGCGAAAAGACATCGAACTCGTCGGTGTCTTCGAGAGCTTCCGCGCTGTGAAGGGCGTTAGCCGGGATGACGAGAGTCTCGCCCGCGCGAACGATTACCTCACGGCCATCGACGATGAATTTCAACGCGCCTGTTATGACCGTCGATATCTGCTCGTTATCGTGGCGATGCGCCTGGACCAGGCAGCCTTTTCTCAGAATGATCCTGCCCATCGTCATTCTTTCGCCTGAAATGTATCGCCGCGTGAGCAGCGGGGTGATTTTTTCTTCTTCCATCGCGTCCCAGTTGTATAGCTTCATCGTCTTCCTCCTCATAAAAAGTGGCGCAAGCTGTCAGCCTGCGGGGTTCCCGATTTTCATACTTTCGGGGCGCAGCGCAACCTGACAGACTGCGCCACATCATCGCGGCTCGTTATATGCAGAAACAAGCGATGCGCGCGATCATCCCCGGTCATCTCAGGATGAAAAGTTGCTGCAAGGATATTTCTTTCTCGCACCAGCACAGGCTCGCCGTCAAGCGCGGCCAGCACTTCAACGCCCCGTCCGACGCGGCGGATTCGCGGAGCGCGAATGAAGACCGCTTCCATACTTCCGCCTTCGAGCGTGGTTTCGACCTGATCGATGAAGCTGTCGACCTGACGCCCGAAAGCGTTGCGCTCGACCGTGATGTCGATCAGATCGAGCGAAGGCTGGGCGGGATTGATCGCTTCGCGGGCCAGCAGTATAGCTCCGGCGCACGTTCCGAATACTGGCCTGCCTGATGCGGCGAATTTTTTGATCGTGGGGGTGAGATTTTCTTCCGCGAGAAACTTGAGCATCGTCGTGCTTTCTCCCCCCGGCATGATCAAGCCATCAAGTTCTTCAAGCTCATCAGCGCGGCGCACTTCAATCGCTTCAACTCCCAATCGCCTGAGCATTCGAGCGTGCGCGGCGAAATCGCCCTGAACTGCAAGCACTCCGATCTTCATCACCATCCCCGCGTCTGAAGCAGTTCGCTTTCAGGCAGCTTCGACACGTCAAGCCCGCGCATCGCTTCGCCCAACTCTTCGCTCGCTTCGAGTATCGCTTTCGGGTCGTTGAAATGAACCGTCGCTTTCACGATTGCGCGAGCGCGTTGAGCCGGATCATTCGATTTGAAAATGCCTGAGCCGACGAAGACCGACTCCGCGCCCAACTGCATACACAACGCGGCATCAGCAGGAGTGGCGATTCCTCCGGCGGCGAAATTCGGAACCGGCAATCGACCCTCGCGGGCGACCATTCGAACTATTTCGTAAGGCGCTCCGAGTTGTTTCGCTTCACTCATCAACTCTTCTTCGCCGAGTGTCGTGAGTCTCCGCATCTCCTGATGGATTTTTCTCAAGTGGCGAACGGCTTCGACTATATTGCCAGAACCGGCTTCGCCTTTCGTGCGGATCATCGCCGCGCCCTCGCCTATTCGTCGCAGAGCTTCGCCGAGATTTCGCGCGCCGCAGACGAAAGGCACTTTGAAAGCGTGCTTGTTGATGTGATGCTCTTCGTCAGCAGGAGTGAGAACTTCGCTTTCATCGATGAAGTCCACACCCAGGGCTTCAAGCGCCTGCGCTTCGACGAAATGGCCTATTCGCACTTTGGCCATAACAGGGATAGTGACCGAAGCCATGATCTCGCGAATTTTTTTCGGCGAAGCCATGCGGGCCACTCCTCCCTCGGCGCGAATATCGGCGGGGACGCGCTCCAAAGCCATCACCGCGACCGCGCCTGCCTCTTCAGCTATGCGGGACTGCTCAGCGTTGGTCACATCCATGATGACTCCGCCCTTGAGCATCTCCGCCAATCCTGTTTTCAAACGAATCGTGTTATCCATGATTTCAACTCCTCGGAAAAGGTACAGCGGGCTGCCAGCCTGCTGATGCCTCAAATTTTCATACTTTCAGGGAGTCAACAGGCTGGCAGCCTGTTGTACGCTACGGACTCCTATGAAAGACAGTTTTCAGTTTCTCGCCGTTTCCAGGCTGATCGGTCGAGATCAGGAAAGACAAATATTGGATGTCAACTGACCGCATTTGCCTTTGGAACGGGAGCGTACAGTTGGGCGAGTTGAGCCGTATCGGAAAAGCTCAGACCTTCGCCTACTGGTTTGATCGATTTCAACACCAACTCTTTCCATTCCGCGCTGGCTTTGTTTTCGATCACCCATCCGACGAGATATTGCGCGGCCAGACATCCTCCCGATGTGGCTATGTTGCCGTGCTGCACGAAAGGCTTTTCTTCGACACTGATGCCGAAACTTTCCAGCGCCGCTTTCGAGGTCGGGTAAGTAGTCGCCGTTTTGCCGTCGAGCAGACCGAGAGCCGCCAGGAGCAGAGAGCCAGAACAAACGGAGCCGATCATTTGTTTTTCGGGATTGAGATGAAAACGAGCGAGCCATTCCGCGTCCTTCATTTTGGACCGCGTTCCCTGTCCGCTGACGAACAACACCACATCCGATTCATTCGCTTCTTCTATCCGGCCATGTGTCGGTATAGACATTCCGGTGGTTGAAACATTCTGCGGCTTGTCGCCAAGTACGCGAACCTCCCAGCCGAAAACCCTCACGCGGTTGAGCAAATCCCACATCAGAAACAAGTCTATGTCCGTGAACTGATCGAAGATCACGATTGATATTTTCATCCGTTGACTCCTTTATTACCACACCGGCACGCCGCGTTTTTCTCCCTCGTAAAAAAGCATATCGATGTTGCCCGATGAGCGCCCCATCAGGCGTAGCATCTGAGTTATCTGCCCGCGATGATGAACGCCGTGATTTGCCGCATGTCGCATCACTGCGCCGAGCGGAAGCGAGCGACTTTCGCCCGCGTCGTTCGTGTACTCCAATCTTAGGTCAACGTCTTCATCTTTGAGCGAGGAAAGGAAACTTCGCGCGTGAGATTCGATTTCGCTCCACACTTCTTTGATCGAATCGAGCGAAGGAAAATCATCGGGATTTAGCCGCGGGCCGCGCTCAGGGCCGCCTGAGCGGGCAAGCCATCCCCACTCGGCGTTGAGTATGTGAACGAGCGTCGAGCGAATCGATTTTCCCGGCCCGCCGAACTCGCAGGTGAATTCTTCATCAGTGAGTTGACTGATCACCGAGAAGAGTTTCCCATTGGCCCAGTAGCCGTAATCGTAAAGCGTCTCAAGGTCTTTGACTGCCATTGCGCGCTCTCCTCGAAAGATGTAGAGCAGGCTGTCAGCCTGCGGGGTTCTCGATTTTCATGCTTTCGGGGCGCAGCGCAATCCAGCAGATTGCGCTGCATCAAAACTTCTGTCAGGGCAGAAATATTTCTCCCTGCCCGCTCGTGACGACTCCGCCGCCCACTCTCACTGCCGTGATCGCGTCCTGATCAGAATCGACTTCGATGTGCAGAGTCGAGGGGCGATTCATTTCATACCCCTGCTCGCTGATGATTCGCGTCGTCGGCTGAACGTCAACGAGGCGATGGCGAACGATATAAAAACCCAGCGGCCCGTTTGCCGACCCTGTGGCCGCGTCTTCCGCCACTCCCGCCGCGGGCGCAAACACTCGGCAGTGCGCCGCGCTCTCGGAGTTGATAGTTTCGCGCGTGAATACTGTCACCGTTTCTGCGCCGAGTTCTTCGCAGATGCTTTCAATCGCGCCCGTGTCTGTTTTGATTTTTCGCACTGCCTCAAGCGACGCGACCGGAACGATTACGGTCGTGATGCCGTTGTAGATGGCTTCGATTGGCAATTCTGTTTTTGCAATCGCTGACGGATCGATTGAGAGCGCGCGGGCGAATCGCCCTGTGTCCTCGAATAGGGTTTTGACCTGCGGCAACGGCTGATTCATCTGGGTGTGGCCCGCCTGCCCGTCACTGGTCTGGACGCGAACGAGTATGTCTCCGACTCCGGTTTCAAGCGTGACCGAAGTGAGAGGATCAGACCACTGTTTCATCTTTCGCGCGACGATGACATTCGCGGTTCCGACTATGGGATGACCGGCGAAGGGAAGCTCGCGCTGCGGGGTGAAAATCCTCAGACGAAAATCGCCGCCGCGTTCGGGCGGGAGCAGAAAAGTCGTCTCGGCATAATTGATCTCCCGCGCTATGTTCTGCATCGTCGCGCTGTCGATTCCCTCGGCTTCGTAAAACACCGCAAGTTGATTCCCGCCGAACTGACGGTCAGTGAAAACATCGGCTATGATGTATGGCGCGCTTTTCATCTCAAACTCCTTTTCAAAACATCGCTGATGCGGCGAATTCCTTCATCGATGATATCGGGCTGGCGATTGGAGAAATTCAATCTGATGAAATTGGTTCGCGCGTCGCGGGCGAAAAACGCCGCGCCCGGAACGAATGCCACTTTCTCTTTGATGGAGTCTTTAAACAACTCCTCTCCGCTCACACTTTCGGGCAACTCGACCCAGAGGAATAATCCGCCATCGGGCCGCGTCCATCGCGCCTCATGGGGGAAGTGCGCTTCGAGGGATGCGCCCATCGCTGCGCATCTTTCGCCATACACGCTGCAAAGTCTGGCGATGTGGGCGTCGTAATCGAAATCTTCGAGCAGTCGCGCAGCGGCCCTCTGCTGAATCGTCGATGTGTGCAGGTCGGAAGCCTGCTTGGCTCTGATCAATGCTTGAATGATTTCTTCGGAAGCTATGACCCAGCCGATTCGCATACCGGGGCTGATGGTTTTGGAAAACGTGCTGAGATGAATCACCATCCCTTCGGTGTCGAGCGATGCGAGAGAAGGCAATCGCTCGCCCTGATAGCGAAGCTCGCCGTAAGGATCGTCTTCGATGATCGGCACTCGGTGGCGGCGCGCGATTTCGACGAGCCGCTTTCTTCGCTCAAGCGAAAAAGAGATGCCCGTGGGGTTTTGGAAGTCCGGGATAACGTAGATGAATTTCGGATTCGATTCTTTTATTGCCTGTTCGACCTCATCGACTCGCACGCCTCCGCCGTCGCTGTCGACTGCGATCATCTCGGCCTCGTAGCTCTTGAATACCTGGAGCGCGGCCACGTAGGAAGGATTCTCGACTATCATCGTGTCGCCCGGATCGAGAAAAATTCTGGCGACGAGATCGATGCCCTGCTGCGAGCCGCTCGTTATGAGCGTCCCTTCAGCCGTCGCCGCGCAGCCGCGCCCGTTCATCCTCGCGGCTATCCACTCGCGCAGAGGCCGCCAGCCCTCGGTCGTGCTGTACTGCATGGCAGCCGCGCCCTCTCTCGCGAAGATATCGGCGTGCGCGCGGGCCAGAGCGTCTACGGGGAAAAGTTCAGGCGCGGGAAGCCCTCCGGCAAAGGATATGATATCGGGCCGCTCGGCGACTTTGAGAATTTCTCGCACCGCCGAAACTCCCATCCGCGAAATGCGACGGGCGAATCTCGGCGAGCGGTTTTCTTTGCGAGTGATTTTGGCTGCCACTTGTTTCTCCTTCTGAAATCTTCAACTTGAGATTTCAAATTTGATTGCTTCTCCTTCTCAGATTTCAAATCTGAGATCTGAAATTTCAGACGAGCGCGCGCATAGCTTCCGGCGCGCGCATCGCGCGCTGTTTCTTGAGGCTGACTATGCGCTCTTTAATGACCGACCCGATGCGACGTATTCCTTCCTCGATCACAGCCGGACTGGCCATGGTGAAACAGAGTCTCATCCGGTTGAGTTGAGGACGGGAGGAATAGAAGTGTTCGCCCGGACTGAATGTGACTCCGCGCTCGGCTGCGTGGAGCAGTATCTCGCTCGTGTTTATCTGTTCAGGCAATCTAACCCAGATAGCCATTCCGCCTGAAGGCTTGCTCCACGTCGCTTCATCGGGGAAGTATCGCTCCAGGGCTTCGAGCATTGCATCGCGCCTCACTGCATAAGCGCGGCGCACTCGGCGCACATGCTTTGCCAGGAGGCCGCGCCGCGAAAATTCGTAAATAGCCGCCTGAGAGAGAAGGCTTGCGTGGAGGTCTGCGTTCTGTTTCGTGATATTGAGTTGTTCGATGACGACGCGGGGCGCGACTATCCATCCGACTCTCAGGCCGGGAAATCCGATTTTGGAAAAGCTGTTGATCGAAATGACCACGCCATGCTGATCCATCGCCTTGAGCGAAGGGTGCAGCGGGCCTTCATAGTGAAGTTCGCTGTAGATGTCATCTTCGATTATCGGCACTCGATACCTGATCGCGATGTCGAGCAATCGCCGACGCGCAGACATATCCATCCTCGCCCCCGTAGGATTGTGATAGGTCGGTATGGTGTAGATGAGCTTGGGGCGGCGCTGCGAAAGAATGTCTTCGAGCGCGTCCAAATCCATGCCAGCTTCACCCACAGGCACACTCACGAACCGGGCGTTGGTGACACAAAAGACGCTGATCGCTCCCGGATAAGTCGGATTCTCGATTGCTATCTCGTCGCCCGCATCGATGAAGACGCGACGAATCAGATCGAGCGACTGCTGGCATCCGTTGGTTATCAGTATCTCTTCGGGAGTGGCCTTGATGCCTGCCAGTGACATGTGCGAGGCGAGATATTCCTGAAGCGGAAAGTATCCGCCGCTCAGCCCGAGTTGCAGCAACTCGCGACCCTCTTTCCTTAGAACCCGGTCAACTGAGCGGCGAAAATCATCAAGCGGAAAAAGCTCCGCCTGCGGCAACCCGTGAGCGAGCGAGATCGTATTGCGCGGCTGCTGCGAGCCGAGAAGGGAACCCAGCCATCGGTCGCGCTGAGTCGAAAGCATCAGCGTGTTCCACATCACGGGCGAAGGCTCTGTCTTCGTCGCCTCCGCTTTGCCCCTGTTTTCTGCAATGGCTGTGATGAAAGTCCCGCGCCCGACGTGCGATTCTATAAGCCCGTCCGCTTCAAGCTCGGAGTAGGCGGTGATGACGGTGTTGCGATTGACATCCAGTTGACGGGCAAGCTCGCGATTGGCAGGCATCCGGTCGCCCGCTTTGAGATCGCCGCGGGCGATCATCTCCCGCGTCTGCGTCACAAGTTGCACATAGAGCGGGATGCGACTCTTGCGGTTTAGCTCGAAAAATACTGCCATTTTGCCTCTTCAATATTGGCTTAATCTAACATACCAATTCTAATCAGAAAGACCGACCTGTAAAGAACCAATAGCGGGCCAATTTCATCAGGCCAATTCCGACCGGGTTGACATACTCCCGCCTGTTGAGCAAGCTCAAGCATTGAATCTTTTCAAACGGAGGAAAACGATTGCCTTTCTGGAAACTGACGATTGAGTATGACGGCACGCGCTACAGCGGGTGGCAGGAACAGAAAAATGCCCGCACGGTCGCAGGCGAGATTCGAAGCGCGGCCAGCAAATTTTTTCAAAAGCCTGTTGAATTGAGCGGAGCCGGGCGCACTGACGCGGGCGTTCACGCTCTCGGTCAGGTTGCGAAACTCGGCTCTGCGGTTCCGGCTGACGAGGTGGCTTTGATGAGAGCTATCAATGATGAATTGCCTGCTGATATCAACATACTGAAAGTCGAGCAGGCGGCGCGCGACTTCAATCCGCGACGCGATGCGCAGGCGCGTTATTACCTCTATCAGATTTCAACGCGACGAACAGCCTTTGCGAAAAAGTATGTCTGGTGGGTGCGGGATCGCTTGAACGTCGAGCTAATGAGCGAAGCGGCGCGACTCGTTGCGGGCAGGCGCGACTTCGAAGCTTTTGCAGAAAAGCGCGCGGATGATCGCTCGACTATCATTGCTGTCGAGCGGGCCGAGATACGAATCGATGGCGATCTGATTTTATTTCGAATAGTAGCCACGCATTTTCTGTGGAAGATGGTCAGGCGAATAGTCGGCTCTCTGGTCGAAGTCGGGCGAGGGAATCTTGATGTCGATGACTTTCGCGCCCTGCTGGAAAAGCAGCCTCAAGCTCGGAAAAATTTTTCAGTGGCCGCGCACACTGCGCCGCCGTCGGGCCTTTTTCTTGAGCGCGTCGTTTACGATAAACAAGACTTGCCCGACCTTGTTGCGGCCTGTCCGGTGAAAAAGTGGTGATTATCGACGATTCCGCTCTCTGCTCGGCCAGATACCTGAGCGCCTGATATATTGGCGCTCATCGTCGGAGTTTTATCTTATTTTGTACTCAAGTTCCCGATCAATCCCGCCTTTTTCTCTGGCCTGCTCGCCAGCAAAAGCCAGTTTTATCAGCGGCGGCGCGATGAGAGTCGTTGCCACTGCCATCACCAGAACCACTCCGTAAACATTATCGCCCACAGCCGCCATAGCGAGACCGAGTTGAGCGACGACTATTCCGACCTCGCCGCGAGGCACCATCCCCACTCCCACCTGAATGGCGCTGCGACGGCCCTTCTTCAAAACCGGAATGCCGCAGCCTATGAACTTCGTCAGCACAGCAAGCAGCGTCACCACGATTGAGAGAATGACGATCTGAGAGGAAAGAAAAATCGAAAGCTTCAGTTGCAGCCCGATGTTTGCCAGAAAGAAAGGCGTCGTGAATTCCGTCAACGCCTGCGCCTGATCGTGAAGCGGCGTTTCGTCAGTAGCTTCGGAGAACATAACGCCTGCGAGAAAAGCTCCGATGATTCCGGCTATCCCTATGAGGTTTGCGACCGCAGCCAGCCCGAAGCAAAGCACCAGCGAAAACATAAACAGCGAATGATTGATTCGAAGCGCGGCAACGGGGCGACGGAGGACGTTTACTGCGCGCGAGCCGAGCATAATCATCAGCACGGTGAAGCCGATTGCCATCGCGGCGGTGATCGCTATTTGAAGATAATCGACTCCGCCCTGCGCAACGCTGCTGACGACCGCAAGCACAAGCAATCCGATGACATCATCGATTACGGCTGCGGCAAGTATGATTCGGCTCGCCTCAGCCGAGATCAATCCCATGCCTGACAACACGCGGGCGGTTATCCCTACGGAAGTCGCCACCATCGCCGCTCCCATGAAAATCGCTTCGATCCATGAGTGTCCCGGCCAGAGCGATAAAAGTCCCCAGCCTGCGAGGAAGGGAAGTATCGCGCCCATCACCGCGACCGCAGTCGCCGTCCCTCCGACTTTGAAAATGTCGCTCGGCCTTGTCTCAAGCCCTACGGTGAAGAGAAGAAAAATCACGCCGATTTCCGCCATCGCTTCGATGACCGTGGCTTCGGTCGTCGGCGAAGAGATTCCATCGACGACCGAAGTCAGATGAATGAGGTTGAGAACGCCCGGCCCGATGATGATGCCTGCGATGATTTCTCCTACGACTGCGGGCTGGCCCAGCCGCTCGAAAAGCTCGGCCATCAGCTTCGCTGCAACAAGAATGATGAATAAAGCAACGAGTATTCTTGCGTGATTGCCTGCGCTGAGAAAAAAGGCAAAGGTTTGAGTTGCAAATGCAGTCATCTATTTGGCTCCCTGTCGTCCGATTCTGAAATTCTACAGATTCTTTTTCCTGTGCGGGCAAAATTCTTTTATATAATGCCACCGTCAGGTTGCAGAGGCATTATACGAATTTCTTACATTTTCGGGAGGGCCTATGGGATCAGCAGAAGCGGCAAAAGCGGAAACAGGCATTCGCGACTGGTTTGCAGATCATATCGGCGTGAGGGAGGAGCGGAAGGAAGAAGTCTACAGAGAGATTTCTAATGCGGCGACCCTGTTTGACGCGAGTTACTGGTTACAGATAATCTTCGCAGCCGGTATCGCAACGCTCGGACTCGCGCTCAACAGCCCTGCCGTTATCATAGGGGCGATGCTCATTTCGCCACTTATGGGGCCGATTCTTTCCGCCGGTCTGTCGCTCGCAACAGGCGATGTCATTTTAGGCCTGAGGGCCATCGTGAACCTTGCTCTCAGTTGCGCAGTCGCCATTATTTTCGCGATCCTGCTCGTAACGGTTCTGCCATTCAAGGAAGTCACTAATGAGATTGCCTCGCGCACTCAACCCAACACGCTCGATCTGATGATCGCTCTCTTTTCCGGCGCAATCGGCTCTCTCGCAACATGCAAAGAGGCCAAAGGCGTTGTGACTTCCATACCCGGCGTGTCGATAGCAGTGGCTCTTATGCCGCCGCTGTGCGTCGTAGGTTTCGGCATAGCGCTGGCACTCACTTTTGATACGGCGGAAGGATTGCGCGTAGCTCGCGGAGGAGGATTGCTTTTTCTCACCAACCTGGTCGTAATCACTTTCGCGGCGATGCTCGTGTTTCTGTCGCTTCACATCGACACCGAATCTGTCCGCGAGCGCATAAAAGAGTGGATGAGAGAGGATCGTGAAAGCTCATGGTACAGGTCTGCGCTGGAAAGAATTCATGTATCCGAGCGATTCAGGAAAATGGGAAGCCTTCCGGGTCGCCTGATTATGATTGCCATCCCGATTCTGATCATCCTGATCCCTCTCAGCCAGTCGCTCGGTCAGTTGAGAGACGAAATAGCGCGAAAGCAGAAAGAGAATCGCCTCCGCCGGACGGTAGCAGGAGTCTGGCAGGATAACTTCGCAAAGATGGCGAGCGGCGAGCAGCGATCATACATAGACAACCTCTCAAGCTCGGAAAGCGATGGGAAAATCAATCTCTTTCTCCGCGTTTTTACGAGTGAGCCTTACAATGCCGAAGAGCAAAAACTCTGCGCGCGCCTGATCGCCGACCGGCTGGAGCGAGCGGCTCAGTCGGTCAATCTGCAAATCGTCGAGATTCCCACAACGGCAGGGACTCTCGCCGCCAGAGCGAGGGAAGAAAAGGCAGAGCCGCCCCCGCAGACCATTCCTCAACTTCAGGCGAATTTTATGCAAGCCGTCGATTCTTCGCTGCGCGGTCTTCGCCTGCCTCAGCACGCGCAGATGGCAGACTATCAGGTGACGACAAACCCGTCGCAGCCGGTCGGAGTCAGGATCGATTATTTGAGCGAGCGCGATATTGACGCGGACGCTCGCGCGCTTATTATCGAAGACATCAGGTCGCGACTCGATTTGCCGGATACGAAGGTCGAGCTTGAAAGAATCTCCTCGACGCCCGCGCCGCTCAGATTCAATTTCAATCAATCAACGCTGGACGCGACCATTACGGCGTCGCTCGATTCCATCGGGCAGTCGCTTCAACGAGCGCCTTCTCTGGAAATTGAAATCACGACGAACCGGGACAGGCGCGAGCGCGAAATCATCATTGAAGAACGGGCGCAGGCGATCTCGGAGTATCTGAAGACGAAATGGGGAATCGAACAAAGCAGGATCAAAACGGCTCCCGGAGCCGATTCCAGCCGCGACTCGACTGTTAAAATGAAGCTGACTTCCTCATAGACGTAAAATCCAGCCTCAGCCGCCCGCTTCATCCGGTCTGGCAGCGGAGCGGCGATGACGTATGTACTCGATCACCCCTGGCAGGATCGAGATGAAGACGATGGCGATGATGACGAGCGAAAAATTTTTCTTCACTATCTGGGCATTGCCGAACCAGTAACCGCCGAAGATGAATATCGCTACCCAGGCTATGCCGCCGCCGACGTTATAGGCGATGAAGCGCGAATAGGTCATGCTGCCAACTCCGGCGACGAAGGGCGCGAACGTGCGTATGATGGGAACGAAGCGCGCGATGATGATCGTCTTCCCGCCGTGCTTTTCGTAAAACTGATGCGTGCGTTCGAGGTGTTCTTTTTTCAGGAATCGGCTTTTGATTTGAAACACTTTCGGCCCGATGTAATTGCCTATCCAGTAATTCACAGTGTCTCCGAGAATGCCCGCTGCGGAAAGCAGAAGGAAAAGCCATACGGGGTTCAGATGGCCTGTCGCCGCTGCGACTGCGCCGGCAGCGAACAGCAGCGAATCGCCCGGAAGGAAAGGCGTGACCACAAGTCCCGTTTCGCAAAACACGATCACGAAAAGTATCAGGTAAACCCACCCGCCATAATCCTGCGTGTAATCCCCAAGATGTTTGTCGAGGTGAAGAAAAATATCGATCAGTTTGTTGAACAGTTCCATATTAGGTGACAGGTGACAGGTGACAGGTGACAGGGAGGAAGACGGTTAATTCCTGTTCCCTGTCACTTGTTCCCTGTCACCTAGTTTGGCCAGCCGTAGCGGCCTATGAGTTTGACGAACTGGCAAAGCCCGTGTTCTTCGCGCACAGTTCCTTTTTCTGTTTTGACTATTCGCACGAGCGTTTGTTCTTCGGTGTCGCCTACGGGGATGACCAGCCGTCCGCCGATGGCGAGTTGTTCTACGAGCGGATCAGGCACGTCGGGGCCGCCCGCTGCGACCAGTATTCCGTCATAGGGGGCGTGTTCGCTCCATCCTATCGTTCCGTCGAATGATTTCACCGTAGCGTTGTAGCATCCGATTCGATTCAGATTGGCCTGCGCCGCGCGAGCAAGCGAACTGATGCGCTCAAGCGCGAACACGCGAAAAGCGATAGACGCAAGCACCGCAGCCTGATAGCCCGATCCTGCGCCCACTTCAAGCACCGAGGAGTTTTCGTTTATCTCCAGAAGTTCCGTCATGCGCGCGACCATGTAAGGCTGCGAAATGGTCTGCATCTCGCCTATGGGAAGCGCGTGATCGCCGTAGGCTTTATCTTTCAACGCATCAGGCACGAAGAAATGGCGCGGAATTTCCGACATCACGCGCAGCACTCGCTCATCGCTGATGGCGCGGTTGCGCAGCAAATCTACCATGCGGGCGCGTTGCGATTTATAAAGGCCAGCGCCGGGAACGGATGCAAGGCTATTGGATTTCATCTTCAAAAACTTTCCAGTCTCTCGATTGAAGCTCCGGGAGCGCGTTGTAGTCGGTCAGGTCGTTGCGCAGAGGAGTTATCGAAACCAGCCCGTGGCGCAGAGCTTCATAATCCGTGCCGGGTTCTTCATTCCAGGTGAGCGACTCCTCGCCTATCCAGTAATATTTTCGCTGGCGCGGATCGGTTCCTTCGATGATCGTAGGCTTGATGATCTTCGTACCCTGACGTGTGACGCGAATGCCGCGAACAGGGCCGGGAGGCACGTTGACGTTGAGGAGCGTTCCCCGCGGAAGCCCGTCGCCCAGCACCCTTCGCGCAAGCTCTACGGCAAGTTCGGCTGCGTGCGAGAAATCGAAATTGACTCTCTGCACCAGGCTGACGGCTATTCCCGGAAGGCCGTGAATGGAAGCTTCGAGCGCGCCCGCGACAGTTCCCGAATAGGTCACATCATCGCCGAGGTTGCCGCCTTTGTTGATACCCGACACGACCAGTTGAGGGGGTCTGTCTTTCAGGATGTGATTCATCGCCAGCGTGACGCAATCAGTAGGCGTGCCGTCGATTGAATAATGGCGATCATCGATCTTTTCTATGCGAAGCGGGCGCATCAGAGTGAGCGAATGAGAGGCCGCGCTCATCTCGAAGGCGGGGGCGACTACGAAAACATCGCCTACCTCTTTGAGAGCTTCCGCAAGAACGATGATTCCTTCCGAGTGTATACCATCGTCATTAGTAACCAGAATCGTCGCCATAAATAAGGAGAAAGAGTAGCAGATAAAACTGAGTTGCTCAATGGCGGTGGCCGCTGAGTCATGCCCGGCGAAAAGGGAGCCTCCTTTGTGATAAGAATTCGGATCAGTAAAACCAATTCTCGCAAAGG
This sequence comes from Blastocatellia bacterium UBA7656, assembly GCA_002483445.1. Lineage (GTDB taxonomy): Bacteria > Acidobacteriota > Blastocatellia > UBA7656 > UBA7656 > UBA7656. The sequence goes on along the minus strand of DLHY01000150.1, from coordinate 83,671 downwards.
AGGCTCGATATGCATGGCAATGTGTGGGAGTGGTGGTTTGACGCATGGCACGATAGCTATAATAATGCGCCGACAGATGGAAGCGCATGGGAGAAAGCCGGTGATCCGGGGAAGCGGGTGCTGCGGGGTGGTTCGTGGGGCCTCAACGGTGACAACTGCCGCGCGGCCGACCGCGGCCGGGACCCCCCGGACCTCAGGAACGACACCTACGGGTTTCGTTTGGTTCTTGTTGTGCGGACGCGGTAGGGTACACTGTTGCACTTTGCACTTTTGCGAGCGAGCTAGGCGAGCGAGCGCGCGTTTTTTGAATTCTTGAGATAAGTGGGGTTCCTTCACCGCCGAGGCGCAGAGAACGCTGAGACAACGCAGAGAACTAATGCAGGATTTGCCGATAATTCAGAAGACGTATGATTTGATACTCTGGTACATACCGATACTGAACAGGCTCCCGCGCGATCATAAGTTCATGCTCGGGGACAGGATTGTAGCGAGCCTCTACGATTTGCTCGAAGGATTCGTTCTTTCTCGCTTTGCCGAAAAGAAGCTTGCGCGGCTGCAAGCCCTCAACGGCAGACTCGACGTGCTTCGCTATCAGACGAGGTTGTTGATGAATTTCGATCTCATCTCCCCCAGCCGTTAGTAGAGGAAAAGAAAATCTCTGCGTAACCTCTGCGAACTCTGCGCCTCGGCGGTGAATATGACTTTCGCCATACACTCACCGGACTCTAAAAAAAGGAGCAGAAAAATGAAAGTAAATGATCTGACCAGAGAGATCACCGGCGCGGCAATAGAAGTGCATCGCGCGCTGGGGCCGGGGCTTCTGGAATCAGCCTACGAAGAATGCCTCTGCCGCGAACTCGACCTCAGAGGCATTCGCTACAGACGGCTATGGCCTGTTCCTCTCGAATACAAAGGCGTAAAACTCGACAAAGTTTATCAGCTTGATCTTGTAGTAGAAGACTTCTGCGTCGTGGAAATAAAATCAGTTGACGCATTGCATCCGATATACAAAGCGCAGACCTTAACCTACATGCGATTGGGGGGCTGGAAGCTCGGCTTGCTACTCAACTTCAATGTCGAAGTGCTCAAAGACGGCGGCATTCAACGTCTTGCCTTCAACCTCGATGAAAATACAGAGATCAGGCGACAATGATTTCTCTGCGTTGTCTCAGCGCTCTCTGCGCCTCGGCGGTGAATGAATCTCCCCCTATCGGCCCTCTCGAATGACTTGAAGCGTCTTGACTCGAATATTCAATTTTTCCTTTCCCGACTCCTGCCTGTATCATTCCCGACGGAGAATCATCATGCTGACAGATAAAAAAATCGCCGTACTCGGCGCGGGCAAACTCGGCGAGACACTAATAAAAGGTCTCATCGAAGCAGGCGTCATCAATACGGGAAACCTGATCGTCACCGCAGGCCATCAGGCGCGCCTCGATCAACTTCGCGGGCGATTCGACATAACCGGAACCCTTTCAAACACCGAGGCCGCACAGTCGGCGGACATAATCATTCTCGCAGTCAAACCGCAGACTGTCCCTCTAGTGCTTGCTGAAATCAGAGACGCGCTCAACCCCGCGCAATTACTTATCTCAGTCGCGGCATCGGTGAGTATTGCTTTCATAGAAAAACATCTCTCGCTCCCTGTCCCCATCATTCGCGCGATGCCCAACACTCCCTGTCTGATCAAGAAGGGAATGACAGGCATTTCGCCCGGCGCGAATGCCGCCTCCAATCACATCGAGCTTGCTAAATTTATTTTCGATTCCGTAGGCCGCACAGTCGTGGTGGATGAAAAACACATGGATGCAATCACCGGCCTTTCAGCCTCCGGCCCGGCTTTCATTTATATAGTCATCGAATCGCTTGCCGAAGCGGGCGTCAAAGTCGGACTCCCGCGCGACATCGCAACCGAATTGGCCGCGCAAACCGTTTTAGGCGCGGGCGCGATGGTTCTTGAAACCGCAGAACACCCGGCGAAGCTCAAAGACATGGTGACGACTCCTGCCGGATGCACCATCGATGGCATACTGGAACTCGAAGACGGCGGATTGAGAGTCACACTGATCAAAGCCGTCGTCAAAGCGACCAGTCGCGCAAAGGAATTATTGGAAACATAAATGAAATCATTCGATCACCGCATACAGAGCCGATTTTTTTTCATAACGGTTCTGATCGCGCTTTTTGCCTTTTGCCTTTTGCCTTTTGCCTTTTCTTACGCCGTGCAGAATTCTCAGACGAAAAACGAAGCCGCTGCCGCTGACTTTCCCCGGCTGGTCGATGAGTATCTGCTTGATTTTCATTCGCGACGCCCCGCGCTTGCCGCAGCCAGCGGCATCCACGCCTGGGACGGACGGCTGGAAGATTACAGCCCTTCAGCCCTCGCTTCGGAGATCGCGGCTATAAAAAGATTTCAATCGAGGCTGGCGAAAATTCCACCGCTCGAACTCGCGCTTTCCGATTTGTTCGATTACCAGATACTCGCTTCGAACATGAAATCGCGCCTGCTGGAGATCGAACAGATTCGCAGCCATGAGCGCAATCCGCAAATCTACAACGACGCCATCTCGACCGGCCTTTTGCAGATCGCCCTCTTCGAATATGCGCCCGCCGACTCGCGCCTTCGCCACGTCATCGCGAAAGAAAAAGAGATTCCGCGCCTTCTCGACTCGGCCCGCTCGAACGTCACCCGCGCGCCTGCTGTGTTTCTCAAGACCTCGCTTGAAAGCTTCCGCGGCGCTCTCTCGTTCGTTCAAAACGATCTGCCGCAGGCATTCGCTTCGGTCAAAGATGCAAAGCTACAGGCCGAATTCAAAAAGACGACACGCACAGCAGCAAAGGCCATAACCGATTACATAAAACATCTTGAGAAAGTGAAGCCTGACCCTGCGGCGACGTTCGCCATCGGGCGCGAAAACTTCGAAGCGAAGCTGCGCTACGACGAAGGCATAGATATTTCTTCAGATGCTCTTTTGAAGATCGCCTATCGCGAACTTCACAACGCGCAGGAGGAATTTCGACGAGCGGCATCTCAAATTGATCGACGTCGCGATCAAGCGCAGGTGTGGGCAGACGTTCAACGGGATCATCCGCGAGCGGGAACGCTGGTCGAAGAAGCTCGAAAACAACTCAACACGCTCAAACGATTCATCGAAGAAAAAAAGATCGTCACGCTTCCCGACGCGCCTCCGCCTGTGGTTGCGGCGACGCCCGATTTTATGCGATGGGCTACGGCCTCGATGTGGACTGCCGGACCGTTCGAGAGCAGGCCGCTGACATCGAGATATCTGATCACGGATGTCGACGCGAAGTGGAACGCGCAGCAGCAGGAAGAATATCTCTCTTCGCTCAACCGCGCGCAGCTATGGACTACTTCGATTCACGAAGCTTATCCCGGCCATTTCGTTCAGGGAGCATATCTCAGCGGGGTGCAATCGCGTGTACGACGGACGTGGGCGCTTGCGTCGGCGAGTTTCGTCGAAGGCTGGGCGCATTACGCAGAGCAGATGATTATCGAAGAAGGCTTCGGCAATAATGATCCTAAGATAAGAATGGGACTATGGGCCGACGCGCTGTTGAGACTCTGTCGCTTCGTCGTCGCTATAAGGCTGCACACCGGAGGGATGACAGTTGATGAAGCGACGCGATTCTTTATCGAGAACGGTTATATGGGAGAAACCCCCGCGCGAATAGAAGCCGAGCGGGGGACATTCGATCCGACCTATCTGGTTTATTCGGTAGGCAAGCTTGCCATATTGAAGCTGCGCGAGGATTATCGTCGATATCACAGCGCGGAGTTTTCGCTTCAGGACTTTCATGATCGATTGCTGGCGCAGGGACTCGCGCCCATTCGCGTTCATCGTCAGATGATGATGCCGGGAGACAAGGGCAGATTGATCGAGTGAATACTGATTCCATGTCTGAGGCCGCAAACAAAAACCTTACGGCGAAAGAATTCTCTCTGCGCACGCGCGCCTCAAATATCGAGCGGATGCGACATGAAACTTTCGACCTCGCCATCATCGGCGGAGGCATAACAGGCGCGGGCGTCGCTCTGGACGCGGCATCGCGCGGGCTTACGGTCGCGCTCATCGAAAAGCGTGACTTCGCATCGGGAACAAGCTCGCGCTCATCGAAGCTCATTCACGGCGGGCTTCGCTACCTCGAACACTTCGAATTCTCTCTTGTTCGCGAAGCTCTGCGCGAGCGCGCCGCGCTTCTCCGTAATGCTCCGCATCTGGCGAAGCCCCTCGCGTTTCTGGTTCCGGTTTATGAGCGGGGGAAGCCTTCGCCGTTAGGGTCGAGCAAACTGAAACTGCGATTGGGATTGTGGCTTTATGATTTTCTCGCCGGAAGAGAAAACATCGCACGGCATCGCCGATTGTCTCGCGATGAGATTCTCGAACTTGCTCCCGCGCTCGATCCTGCGGGGTTGCGGGGAGGGTTTCTCTACTATGATTGTTTGACTGATGACACGCGGCTCGTGATCGAAGTGATCAAAGCGGCGGCCTCTCACGGTGCGGCCATTGCGAACTATGTCACGGCTCGCGGGTTTCAAAAAGACGACGAAAGAATTTCAGCAGTCGAGGCTGAAGACACATTGACGGGCAACAGATTTCTACTGAGAGCCACAGTGTTTGTAAATGCGGCGGGCGTATGGTCGGAAGAGATAGCGCGAATGATCGGCGAAGATTCAGCCCTTCGAATTCGTCCGTCTAAGGGGATTCACATACTTGTGCCGCAGGAAAAAATCAAAGCGCAGACAGCCGTGCTTATACCTTCCATCGGCGAGCATCGATTTCTTTTCGTCATCCCGTGGCACGGAAGAACCCTGATTGGAACTACAGACACCGACTATCGAGGGAACTTCGACGATCCGCAGGCCGATGAGGAAGAAATCAACCGAGTCGTAGAATCGGCTGCCAAAGCCTTTCCTGCGTCGCGCCTTTCGAGAGAGGATGTCATCAGCGCATTCGCGGGACTCAGACCTCTCGTTGCGGGAAACAACGATTCTACGAAAGACCTCTCGCGCAAGGATGAAATAATCGAAAGCTCTTCGGGTTTGATTTCCGTTACAGGCGGCAAGCTGACGACATATCGCCGAATGGCCGAGCGCGTCGTCGATGCGACTGTAAAGAGGCTTGAGCGCGGAGGGAGAAAACTCGACCCCGCACGACGTGGCAGCCTGACTGCGACAATCGGGATTGCGGGCGGAGCGGCAGATGACGACGTTGAAAAAGAAGCGCAAGAATTCGGCCTCTCGGTTGAGACCGTAAGACACCTGATGCGAAACTACGGCGGGAACTATCGCAGGGTTCTTCAGATTGCGCGTGAGCAGGATGAATTGAAAATGCCGCTCATCGCCACGCTGCCGCATATCAGGGCTGAAGTCGTCTACGCCGCTCGATACGAGATGGCCACCACATCTGAGGATTTTCTTGAGCGACGAACGCGAATCGCGCTGATTGATCGCGATCACGGCAAATCACAGGCAGAAATTATTTCGAGTCTTCTCGACTTCGATTGATCCAATGCGCCGGTTTGGTAGGAGAAGAATAGAACGCAGATAACGCGGATCAGGCGGATTTACGCTGATCTGATCCGTGTTGATCCGCCGCATCCGTATTATCCGCGTTCTATTAAATGGCTCTTGTGTTGAAACACGAATAACAAAGGACAAATGACAAATGACAGACACGCCTTTTCTCGAAGAGAAGCACCGAGAGCTTGCCCGACAGGTTCGCCGATTCGCCAGCGACCGGGTGACTGAGATCGAAGGCAGCGAGGAGGAACAATCGCGAGAGCTAGTCGCCGCGCTCGCAAGCGAAGGGTTGCTGAATTATACAACCAGTGATTCGCCTTCATCGCTCGACGTTCGCGCGCTGTGCGTCATACGCGAGCGGCTCTCTTACGAGTCCGCGCTCGCCGATCTGATGTTCGTCATGCAGGGGCTTGGCAGTTTCCCCATCCTCGTTGCAGGATCGAACGAAATGAAAGAACGTTTCCTGCCCCGCGTGGCGGACGGGAAAATGATCGCGGCTTTCGCCATCACCGAGCCTGATGCCGGATCAGACGTGTCGGCGATAAAAACAACTGCGCGTCGCGACGGCGCGGATTATGTGATCGAGGGCCGCAAGACATTCATCTCGAATGCGGGGCTTGCCGACTTTTACACCGTGTTTACGAAGACTGACATGGATCGGGGCGCGAAAGGCATATCGGCTTTCGTCGTCGAGCGCGACACGCCGGGGTTTTCTTTCGAGGGGAAAATCGATCTGATCGCGCCTCACCCCATCGGAACGATAGCTTTCAACAATTGCAAAATCCCCGCGTCGAATCTGCTGGGCGAAGAGGGTCAGGGGTTTCGCATAGCGATGGCCACACTCGATACTTTTCGCCCGACTGTCGGAGCGGCGGCTGTCGGACTCGCGTGGCGCGCTCTGGATGAGGCGGTGAGTTATGCAAAGCGGCGCGTGCAGTTCGGTCGCCCGATAGCCGAATTTCAGGCGACACAAATGAAGATCGCGGAGATGGCTACTGAGCTTGAGGCCGCTCGTCTTCTGGTTTATCGAGCGGCGTGGAAGAAGGACAGCGGAGCGGAGCGCGTGACGATAGAATCGGCGATGGCGAAATTGTATGCGACGGAAGCGGCGCAGCGCGTAATCGATCACGCGGTTCAGATTCACGGCGGCGCGGGCGTTGTATCGGGCGCAGTGGTCGAGCGGCTTTACAGGGAAGTGCGCGCGTTGCGAATTTACGAAGGCACTTCCGAGATTCAAAAGCTCGTTATTGCCAGTCAGGTGTTGAAGTCCATCGAGTCTTGAGAGTCCCTCGAATGCGGAATGCGGAATAAAATCTCCACATTCCGCACTCCACATTGAGCAGACTCTCTGAACTCGATAGAAAAACGACCGATCATGTGACGGCTGTCACTTGATCGGTTGACACCTCTCACCGCGACCTCCCGGAAAATGCAGTAACCTGTCTTTTCAGGCGAGAAATCCCAAAGGCGCGTCTGCTGGATTGCGCCTCGAATATTTCCCTGCTCGCTGATTGAGGCTGATGCGGCGATCACTGACGGCGCGATTCTCTTCCGCTGCAAGCGCGTTAAGATATGGAGAGTTTGTCACTGTTGTCTCCGCAGGAAAAGGAGCGCGGCAGGCAGGATGGAGTTTCTGGACAAAATCGAGTTGTTCTCTCGCACCTTCGATAACAGGTTCGTGCTGAATCTGTTCAATCTGCTCCTGTGCGGCGTGATCGTTCTGGTCATTGTAAGAGGATGGCGCGCGCATATCACTCCTTCCGGCGAAAAGGGCAGGCTCTTCCTGCTTCTGGCGTTTTCATTCCTGGGCGCTTCATTCGCGCTCGGCGCGATCTTTGCCGGAGCGTTTTTTTTCTTTCGAAGGCTTTATGCAGAAGGTTCTTTCGATCTGATTATTCACACGCTTCAGGCCAGCGCATGGTTGATGCTGATAGCGAGCGCCTACGAGCGCCCTGCAATCAATCAATCCTCGGTAAGGTCGCGCGGCCGGAGCGATGCTGCGTATTTGATTCTCGCGCTTTTGTGGCTGTCGGCAGTGATCCTGATCATTGCTGCCAGAGCCTCGCCTTCATTCCACATGATTGCAAACCTCGCAGCAGGTTTCCTCAACCTGCTTTTGCTCGTTTTCGCCTTTACCTGCTTTCGTCGCAGACCGCTCGGCAGGCACAATTTCGCCCGAGGCGCTCTGTTCATCCTTGTAGTGGCGGCCTCGTTGCGCATAGCTTCTTTCGCGGAGATGGGCGAAAGAGCCGCGACTATTACGTGGAACCTTGAACAGTTCACCTGGTCGCTTGCGCTTCTCACGCTCGCCTTAGCTATTGGCGAAACCAGCCGGGATTTGTTCGACCGGGTATTCGTGGGCCTTCAGGTCACTTTCATACTGCTTGCAAGCATGATGATTCTCGTCATTACTCAAACCGAAAAAATCGATTATCTCACTGGCATTCGCTCTCGAAGCGATGAGCTTGCGGAGCTTGTGCGCGCCAACGTCGATCATCTCGGACGTGAAAACAGGGGGCTGACAGCGATCATCGAGCGTGAAGATTTTATTCAACGGGCGAGGCTCGGCCTGGGCCACATACCGGAATTGAAAATCGTGCGCATCACTTCAGGCAGCGATGTGGCCATGTTTGAAATCGGCGACAACAGCGAAATCACTCAAAGCGTCAGGACGCTGCCGGATGCAAACCCGTCATCGCAGTTGGGAGCCGGAGAATACTTTCTCATCCAGTCTCTTCCTCTGGTTGAAGCAGGGCCGGGCGCGGTGGAGTTCTATGGCACGCGCGAAGTTCTGGATCGCCACATTCGCAAACGTATCATCATCATATTTGCGCTTTTCACAGGGATAGTCGTCTTATCCACATTTATGATCGGACTTGTCGTGAAGGGCGCAAGCCAGACGATAGGTCATCAGGCTCTCGAAATAGAAGAGGCTCATCAAAAGCTTATGCAATCATCGAAACTCGCCGCCATCGGCCAGCTTGCAACCGGCGTAGCGCATGAAATCAACAATCCTGCCACTACCATTCTCAGTCGGGCGAGCTTCCTCCTCTCCGATGGCGACCAGAGCGTTTCAACGAGCGACCGCGAAGACCTGCAGGCCATAGTGACTCAGGCGCAACGCATCGCCCGCATAACGAGCAATCTTCTTTCCTTCTCGCGTCCGCAGGTGCGCCGAATCAGGCCGACTGAGATGGATCGCGTGATCGAAAACAGCCTGCTGGTTGTCAGGGACGCTCTTGAAGCGAATCATATCGCGGTGGGAAAAAATTTGCCGCCCCGTCTGCCGCGCGCTTTGGCGGATGAAGAAAGCCTCATTCGCGCGCTTGAAAATCTGTATCGCAACGCAATAGACGCGATGATGGACGGCGGGACGCTGCGAATCCACGCTGGCAGAGAAGTTGGGCGACCTGATCGTATGCGCCTGGAAATCTCCGATACCGGCGCGGGAATCAATAGCGAAAATCTCTCTCGCGTCTTCGATCCTTTTTTCACCACTAAAGAAGTAGGCAAAGGCACGGGGCTTGGACTCTCCATCGTGCATGGCATCATCACCGAGCATGACGGGACGATAACCGTCGAGAGCGAACCGGGCCGGGGAACGACCTTCGTCATCCTTCTACCAGCGGAGGAATAATCATGGCTTCTGCCCGCATTCTGATCGCAGACGATGAGAAGGAAATTCTCATCAGTTGTCGCAAGATTCTTGAGCGCGCCGGATATGAAGTCGCCACTGCTTCGGACGGCGCTGAAGCGTTGAACGCGCTCAAATCCAGTCGCTACGATCTTTTCTTCGTCGATTTGAGAATGCCGGGCCGCACGGGGATGGAGATCGTCAGCCTCGCGCGCTCTGTTGATCCTTCGATGATGATAATAATGTTTACGGCCTTCGCCACTCTCGATACCGCCGTCGAAGCGATCAAACGCGGAGCGTTCGATTATCTGGCAAAGCCTTTCACCGCAGATCAACTCCGCCTCGCAGTCGAACGCGCCCTCAATCACAGGTCTCTCGTAGAGGAAAACCTCAACCTCCGCGAGCAACTCACCCTCAATCGCGGCTTCGATAAAATCATCGGCACGTCTGAAGCGATGCGGAAAGTTTTCAGCACGCTTCAAAAAGTCATGCGCAGCGACGCCAACATCCTCATACTGGGCGAGACCGGCACCGGCAAAGAGCTAATCGCCCGCACCATTCACGCGCATAGTTTTCGTCAGGACAAACCGTTCATTGCAGTGGATTGCGCCGCGCTGCCGGAAAACCTCCTTGAGAGCGAATTGTTCGGGCATGAAAAAGGCGCATTCACCGGAGCCAGTCAGATGACGCGCGGGCTGTTGGAACTGGCTCACACCGGCACGCTGTTTCTGGACGAAATCGGAGAACTTACGCTCACTCTTCAAACGAAACTCCTGCGCGCGTTGCAGGAGCGCGAACTGCGCCGACTGGGATCGGAGAAGATGATCTCAGTCGATATTCGCGTGCTTGCAGCGACCAGCCGCGACCTTAGAGCAGAAATAGCCAGCAAGAATTTTCGCGAAGAACTTTACTACCGACTCAATGTCATCACCCTTCAGTTGCCTGCATTGAGAAACCGGAGAGAAGACATACCGCTGCTGGCAAATCATTTTCTGCGATCATTCAACGAGCAGTATCACCGCTCGGCCACTTCGCTTTCGCCCGAAGTGATGGAGTTGTTCCTCACCTACAACTGGCCGGGAAATGTGCGCGAGTTGCAAAACGTCATCCAGCACGCGGTGCTGCTGGGCGAAGGAACTTCGGTCGAATTCTCCGACCTGCCCGATCATCTCAAGGGCGACGAAGAACTCTCTTTCTCCGTTATGAGAGAGAAACAATCTGAATCGGTGGAAAAGCCTTTTCTGGTCGAACTGCTTCGCCGACACAGAGGCAATGTGTCGGAAGCCGCAGCCGAGGCCGGGATGACGCGCAAGATGATCTATCGGCTCGCAAAAAAATTCGGAATCGATGTTGAGCAATTCCGTCGTATTTAGAAATCCGCTCCGTTGTTGTGTCCGCTGGTGTGCATTCCTGTCCCACGCTATCTGGCGCAATCATTGATAATCACTCCATGGCTTCCAACCTGTGGGACAAGCGGGGACACTCAAGCCCGACTTCACTATCTCGATTGCGATGCCGACTATCTTCTAACTGCTTATTGAATCGCCATTAAACAGTCACCGCTTCAACCTCTCGCGCTATGGAATGCCGTTTGTAATGCAAAAGGCGCTACCGCGAAGCGCGATAAATATGTTGATAAAGGGGGAAGACATGAATTCATCGGTGAAAAGATCAGCGTCAATAGTTCTGGCATTCCTGATGGTCGCGATGGCTGCGATTTTACTGAGTTCGTCCGAGGCGACAGGCAGCCCTGCATTCGATGTGGCTACGCTTTTCAAGGCGAAGTGCGCGGCCTGCCACGGCGCGGATGGGAGCGGCAACACGGTGATGGGAAAGAAGCTCAAGGTTCGCGATCTGCGCTCGGCTGACGTTCAGGGTCAGTCAGACGCTCAATTGACAGCAGTCATCTCCAAAGGCAAAGGGAAAATGCCTCCATACGAAAAGAGCCTCAATCAGCAGCAGGTTCAGGAGCTTGTCGCCTTCATACGCAAACTTGCCGGGTAGCGTTGAATCGCTATAGCAGTGGTCGGTGGTCAGTGGTTTTATTCTGACTTCTGACTTCTGACTTCTGACTTCTGACTTCTGACACCAGACTTTCGTGAGGGGCTATGGGAAACGTGAATCATAAGAAGAATGGCGAGTGCGAGAACTGCCCGAACCGTGCGGCGACGGCAGAAAGGGCGATTGAGAATCCGGGCAGACGGCGGTTCCTCAATTATCTGCTGGGGACGAGTTTCGGGGCGACGCTCGTGGCCATCTTTTATCCGATAATCAGATTCATCACTCCGCCTGAAGTCATCGAGGCGGCGCAGAATTCTGTCGTTGCCGGAAAGGTCAGTGAGCTTGCAGCCAACTCAGGAAAGATTTTCAAGTTTGGCAACAAACCGGGCCTAATCCTGCGCACCTCTTCGGGAGAGGTGAAGGCATTCTCCGCCGTCTGCACCCATCTCGATTGCATAGTTCAGTATCAGCCTGAATCGAAACAGATATGGTGCGCCTGTCATAACGGGCAATACAACCTAAACGGTCAAAACATTGGCGGGCCTCCTCCGCGCCCGCTCGAAGAATACATTGTTAATACTCGCGGCGATGAAATCATCGTCTCCAAAGGATGAGGGATTATGAGAGCAGGCTCGATCAGGTTATGGATTGACGAGAGGCTGTCGATCACGACGGCGGCAGAGATGGCGCGCAAGAAGGAAGTGCCTCTGCATCGCCACACGATCTGGTATTACCTCGGCGGCATGACACTGTTTCTGTTCTCGGTGCAGGTTGTGACCGGAATACTCCTGCTTCTTTATTATCGCCCGAGCGCCGAGAACGCATTCGAGAGCGTGCAGTTCATCATGACGGAAGTCAAATTCGGATGGCTGATTCGCTCTGTGCATAGCTGGTCGGCCAACCTGCTCATAGCCACGCTCTTTATGCACATGTTCAGCGTCTTTTTCCTGAGAGCCTATCGCAAGCCGCGCGAACTGACATGGTTTACAGGCATGTTGCTGCTCTTTATCGCTCTGGGGTTCGGTTTCAGCGGCTATCTGCTCCCGTGGAACAAACTCTCTTTTTTCGCCACCAAGGTCGGGACCGACATCGCGGGCGTCATTCCGGTAGTCGGCGACTCGCTGCTTCGCTTTCTTCGCGGCGGGAACGATGTGACGGGAGCGACCCTTACGCGCTTTTTCGGATTTCATGTCGCAGTGCTTCCTGCGATCACGACTGTTCTAATTGCCATCCACCTCCTGCTCGTCCAACTTCATGGTATGAGCGTTCCACCTCAGTATGAGGGGAAGAATCTCAGACGGATGAAGTTCTTCCCCAACTTTTTTCTGCGCGATCTGATCGGATGGATTCTGGCGATAGGTGTGCTGGCTGCGCTTGCGGCGCTCTTTCCGTGGGAGCTTGGCGAAAAGGCCGACCCCTTTGCGCCCGCCCCTGCTGGCATCAGACCTGAGTGGTATTTCCTCTTCATGTTTCAAACGCTCAAATATATACCGGCCCGGATTTTCGTGTTCGAGGGCGAGGTGATTGGCATACTCGTTTTCATGATAGGCGGGCTTTTGTGGCTTCTGGTTCCGTTTCTGGATCGCTCGGACGATCAGCAAAAGAGAAGACCCATCTTCACTCTCGTCGGCGTGTTGATCGTCCTTTACATCGTGACGATGACTATTATCGGCTACCTCGCCTGATGGAGACTGTGATGAATCAGGAAACCCCAATTTACATGAACTGCGCAGAGGCTCCCGGTGCATTGAAAAAGCCGCGCCGCCACGGTCAGGCTCGCGCGTTGAAATGCGCGGTTTTGTTAAGCCTCGTTTTGATGATCGCGTTTTTTTCTTTCGGCAGAGCATCGGCGCAGAAAAAAGATTCATGCGTCGAGTGCCATTCGCAGATGGAAGCCGAGTTGTTGAAACCTGTGGAGTTGATGAAAAATGACACACACAATTCGCGCGGGCTTTCCTGCGTCGATTGTCATCGCGGCGACGCAAGCCAGGATGACCCGATGGCGGCGATGGATCCGAAAAAGGGATTCATCGGCAAACCTGATCCTGAGAACATCCCGGCTTTTTGCGGAAGCTGCCACAGCAATGCCGATCAGATGAAGAAATTCGCTCCGGCTCTGCGCGTCGATCAGGAGCGGGAATACGGGACGAGCGTTCACGGCAAGCGGCTTCAAGCCGGGGATCGAAAAGTTGCCACCTGCATAAGCTGCCATGGCAATCACGGCATTCGAGCCGTCAACGATTCACTCTCCCCGGTCTATTCGCTCAATGTGGCCGAGACCTGCTCTCGATGCCATGCCAGCGCGGATTATATGAAAGGCTACGCAATAGCCAGCGATCAGTACGACAAATACAAATCGAGCGTCCATGCGAAGGCGCTCTATGAACGGCAGGATTTATCTGCGCCGACCTGCAACGACTGTCACGGCAATCACGGAGCCGCGCCTCCCGGCGTCGCCTCGGTCGCCAACGTCTGCGGTCAGTGCCACGCCCGCCAGTCGACTCTCTTTGCGTCGAGTCCTCATAAAACAGCATTCGACGCGATGCAGATAGGCGAGTGCCTTGAGTGCCACAGCAATCATGATATTTTACCGCCCAGCGACGAAATGCTCGGCACAGCCGAAAAGTCAGTTTGTACAAGTTGCCATACCGAAAAAGAAGATAATGGATTCGTCACGGCAGGCGAGATGCGCGCAAGGATCGGTGAGTTGATCACGGCCATCAATGCCACAAACGATATCCTCAATCAGGCCGAGCGATCCGGGATGGAAGTCAGCCGTCCCAAATTCGAGTTGAACGAAGCCCGCGATGCGCTCACTCATGCGAGAGTGCTGATTCACAGCTTCTCACTCGATGAAGTCGACCGGGTCATCAAACCGGGGCTTGAGATAGCTCGAAAAGGCCATCGCGCAGGAGAAGACTCGCTTTCCGAATGGAGCTACAGGCGAAAGGGGCTGGCCGCTTCGCTCTTTTTCATCCTGTTTCTGGCGGCGCTGGTTTACCTCAAATTGAGGCAGATCGAAAGCTCTCAGCGCAAAGGCGGCGAGTAAGGGCGCGACTCGATCAGGCAGGCTGACACAGGTCGTCGGGCCTTCGGAAAGGAGGCCGTTATGCTGGAACTGGCGATTATTCTGATACTTATTATCATCGTCCTGTTGATATTCCTGAAGATGCTCTCGGACATGACAAAAAACTGACAGGCTCGGACAACAGCTTGCGTCCATCTTTTATGGCCGCTTTATCGAGAGAAGGAAGAGAATCTGTCATATCGAAAGATCATCGCTGGTGAGCAAGTATGAACTCCCCGGATATAGAGCGAGATGAAGAGCGTGTATACGAATCTCTTCAGGAACTGACCGCTCGCGTCGCCCGACTAGAAGCGCATCTGGGGCTGTCTATGGTTCAGATGCCTCGCGCCCAGCCTGAATCGACTTCGCCCGACGAATCCGTTCAAGAGACTGAATCGAGTGAGTACGAAGGATCGGGACTGGAACTAGGCGTCGGAGAATTCGGCCTCGCCTGGATAGGCAGCGGCGTGCTGTTCCTCGGCATCGTTTTCCTTATGGCTTATGCTCAGAGCCACGGCCATCGCGTGGCTGCCAGCGCCACAGGCTATATTGCCGCTATTGGCCTTTACTGGCTTGCTCGTCTATGGAAGCAAAACATACCTCATCTGTCGCGAGTGATGCTGGGAAGCAGTTTATTGTTGTTGTACTACACGACGATGCGGCTCGGCTTTTTCTCGGCTGCGCCGCTCATCGGCAACGTCTACGTTTCTCTGATGCTTCTGCTTCTGGTCTGCGCGTTTCAGTTGTGGATAGCGATCCGGCGCAACTCGCAGCAACTCGCCGCTATCGCCATCGTGTTGGCGGTACTCTCGGCGCTGCTCGTCGACCGGACGCAGATAAGCCTGCCGCTTGTGGTTATCAGTTCAGTCGCTGCAACGCGCCTATCGATTACTCGCGAATGGCGGCATCTGCTACTGCTGGCGATGATCCTCGCTTATGCTGCTCATCTGCTCTGGTTGTTGAGTAATCCGCTGGTCGGGCATAAACCGCAGGCCGTATCCGAGCATCAATACAACATCGTCTATCTTTTCCTCTACGCCGCGATTTTCTACTGGCCTGCGCTGTTCAGCAAAAAGTCTTCGGCGGACGACACTTACAAGATCATATCGGTTCTGCTCAACTCGCTCGGCTTTTCCATACTCATCGCGCTCGCGGTGCTGACTCACTTTCAGCAAATCTATTCGACCGTTTACCTCGTTGTGGCCGCGTTCCTTCTCCTGCTGGCTATAGTTCAATGGCTGAACACGCGCAGGCAGTACACGCCCGCCATTTACGCCTGTTTCGGATACCTGGCATTGAGCATAGCCATCTATGGTTATGCAAAGGCTCCGACTTCGTTTTTGTGGCTCTCTTTGCAAAGCCTGCTGGTGGTTTCGATGGCTCTGTGGTTTCGGTCGAAGACGCTGGTCGTTATGAACTCGCTCATATATGCGAGCATTCTGGTCGGGTA
Organism: Blastocatellia bacterium UBA7656; assembly: GCA_002483445.1. Classification (GTDB taxonomy): domain Bacteria; phylum Acidobacteriota; class Blastocatellia; order UBA7656; family UBA7656; genus UBA7656. Next base: position 67,977 of record DLHY01000150.1, on the reverse strand, counting down.
CCTCACGCTTTCGCCTTCATCGAATCAGGTGAATTTCAGCTTTGCGATAGTCGCGCTCTCCAGCGCCCGCGTTATGAACTGGCAGAAGGAGCGACTGGCTCTTCGCACCGAGATGTTGCGCAACGTCTACCTTGCCATCGCTTTTGTGATGATCTTTTATGCTCTCTATCGCGCCGTGTCCGGCCAGTACGTGACGGTTTCGTGGACGGCGACTGCGGTGATGTATTTTCTGTTGAGCTACTGGTTGAGCAGCATCAAGTATCGCCTGATGGCGATTTCGGCGATACTGGTGACGGTGGTCTATCTGTTTCTGATCGATCTGGCGCATCTCGACCCTTTGTTTCGAGTGGCGGCATTTATATTGGTCGGATTGATGGCGCTGGCGATCTCGCTTTTTTATACAAGGGCCAGGTCTATTCTGAGCAGAGGTAAAACCTGAGAGAGACACAGAAGGGCCGTCGGGAGAGGATCATTCAAGCTTCGCCTTTTTCTTGATCGCTTTCCAGTCGCGCTCTTCTGCCGTTGCGGGATTGGCGATGAAGAAATCCAGATCGTGCGATCCGGCATAGCTTTCGCCGCCCAGAACCAGAGCATCCTCGCCCCACATAAACCATGCCTTGCGCAACTCGTCTGCGTTTTGATCAGGCGATCTCAACTCCTCAACCGAATCACGAACCCAGCGGCGCGCAAACTCGCGCGCAAACTCGAATGATGGAAAGCCATCTATCCGATACTCGCTCTCCCCGTCCATGTAATGACTCATATCGATTATCAGCACTGAATACGATCTGCTCATTATTTCTAATACCTGCGCGCCCGACTCATCCACGGATGCTCACGGCGGATTCTCTGTATGGTTTTGCGGTCGGCTTCGAAAGGCGGCGCGGGGCGGCGAGGCAACTCAAGGCGTCGGCTCTGGCTGAAAGGCGTTTCTTTCAAGTTCATGTTGTAAGCCTTCACGAGCAGCGTCTCAAGATTGAGAACATCCTCGATGTTGTAGGCCAGAAGGGTTTCGAGCGATTTCGCGTTTTTGTTTTTCTGATAATCCTGCCACAGCAAAACGGCGAAGTATCCGTCAACGTCTTCAAGCTCGCTGCGGTCTATTCCGAGCCTCCGCTCACACGCTTTCAGTCCGCCGGTGTAGCCGAGGTCTTTCAAAATGTAGCGCAAATCTATATGCGCGTGATCGAGTCTTATGCGAAAAAACCTCTCGATGAACGGCGCATCGAAGCATTTGCCGTTGTAGGTGACGATCATCGAATAATCCATTATGTCGCGCTTGAACTCTTCGAGGTTCACTCCGTTGAGATAATGACGGATAGAGCGCCCGTCGTAGATCGCTATGGTCGTTATCTCGTCCTGATAAGCGAGGCCGGTGGTCTCTATGTCGAGGTAGGCGAGTCGGTGGCGGAAGTCGGGGAACAATCGCCAGTGTTGAGAGGGCGAAAGAAGATTCGAAAAGTAATTCGGGTCATTCGCTTCAAGTCGATGGAACGATTCTTCGATGGCCTGGGCCAGAGCAGACGCCTTGATGCGGGGCAGCAGCTTTGCGCCGGTCTGTCCGACCATCTCCCACGACTGCACGCCCGACGACCAGAGCCGTTGCTCTTCTCGAATCCCTATGCCCGGCACATGACAGAAAGTGTTCGTCAGCATGGCTCAACTGATCAAATCTATCGGCACGATCACTTCGATATGATCGCGGTGAACGTTGAGAAAGGAAGAGAAAAGAACCCTTCGACCTTCGTGATCCAGAATCTCGGCGTCGGTGACGGCGATGAATGTTTTTGAACTGGCCAGATAATCCGTCAATCGCGCGCCCTGAATGAGGGCGACCTCGCCCGTTATTCGAAAATGCTCGGTCAGAATCAGCACTTTCATTTTGTTTTCCATCGAACTGATTTCTTCGAAGTCCATTCTTGCGACTTCCTTTCTTTCGGTGATCGAGCCGACCCTTGCGGCGGGCGGCCTGACGGAAACTATACTCCAGCCGCCCGCTGAGAGAAAGAGCCTCAAGCCGGTAACGCCCCGGACGCGGGAGGAAAACAATGAGACAGGATTAACAGGATTCGCAGGATTTCTTTTTGGTAGTGATGAAATAGTAATGCTGGAATTGAGGGAGTCTTATTATGAAGGGTTCTTTCACCGCAGAGTAGCCGCAGGACACAGAGCTTGCGCAGAGGTCTTCTTCTCTGCGAGGTCTCAGCTTTCTGCGGCGACTCTGCGGTGAATCCCACTCCAATAGTCGAGCATTACTTTTTTACCACTACCTTCTTTTTGAATAATCCTGTTGATCCTGTCTCGTATCTCTCCGATTGCCTCTCATAACCATGACTCAAGCCGACGTGGCAAGCACAGTCTGTGTTTTCCTTCGCGCGGACTCTCTTGATCGCGCGAATATTTCCGCTGCCTGCTCGATCTGATTTTCCGTGTGAGAAGCCATGACCTGAAACCGAAAGCGCGCCTTGCCGCGAGCGACGGCTGGGAACTCGACCAGATTTGCCAGCAATCCGTCGCGCTCAAGAAAACAACTCGTCCACTTGGCCAGCGTTTCGTCGCCGACGCTCACCGGGACTATGTTCGAAGGCGAGCCGAGACATTCGGCCCCTATGCGGGCGAACTGCTCGCGCAGATGATTGATGTTTCCAAGCGACATCTGGCGCAATCGGTCGCCTTCTTCCGAGCGGACTATTCGCATAGCTTCCATCACCACTCCGGCCTGAATCGGGGAGAGCGCATTCGAATAGGTGTGCGACCCGCCGTAGATGCTGACGAACTGTTTGACCGATAGATCGTGGGTGGCGAGGAATCCGCCGTTTGAAGAAAAAGTTTTCGAGAAGCTTCCCATCACCAGATCGACTTTTCCCAGAAATTTCTGAAGCCCCAACTGGCCCGTCCCTCCCGGCCCCATCGCGCCGAGGTCGTGAGCCACATCGATCATCAACACGGCGTCGAACTCGTGACAAACCGATTGCATCGCGGCGATATCGGGAAAGTCTGAATCCATCGAGAACAATCCTTCCGAAACGACGAGTATTGCATTCTCGGAGTCTTTCGCTCGGATCGAGCGAAGTCGCGCTGCGAGGCTTGATATGTCGTTGTGGCGGAAGAAAAAGTGTTTTTCGGTCGCGGCTCTCGCCCCCTGCATGAGACAGGCGTGAGCCAGTTGATCTATGACGATATTATCATTCGCCCGGACGAGTCCCGTTATGGTTCCAAATCCCGCGGCCCAGCCTGTTGGAAACAACAAAACGTGATCCATGTTGAGAAGCTCGGCTATTTCGCGCTCAAGGCTTTTTGAAAGCCGCGTGTTGCCCTGAAGCATGGGAGAGGCTGCGCTGTGCGGGCCGTAATCTCTGAGGGCGCGCAGGGCGGCATCGTGAATCGAAGGATGAGAAGCAAGGCCGAGATAATCCTGCGATCCGAAATTCAGTCCTTCGACTATCGCGCCGTTTTGAGTTCTCAGGCGTGTCTCAGTCGCAGGAGACCGCTCGATTGATCGGGCATAAGGCCAGGTGGATAACTCGGTTCGCTGTTTTATCCACTGGCTGACGGGACGGGTTCTATCGATGAGATTCGAGCCTTTCGGGTAGGCGAACATGCCGAGGTGTTTGGTGAAAGCGTCTGTGGTGTGGATGTCTTCAGTTATGTGTATCATTTTCTTTGCTCCTTTGAAATCGTGGCGCAAGCTGTCAGCTTGCGCGGTTTCAAATTGCGTACTTTCAGGCCGCGCGATCTGACAGATTGCGCTACCGGACTGTTTCAGCAATTCGGGAAGGATTGACAGACGCGCTTGTTGCACTGGCGACTGGCGAGAAAAAGGAGTGCGCACACCTCTCCCTGCAAGCGAGCCTGCCGGATTGCGAGGGCAATACGAAAGACGACCGCTGATTGCACACTGTTGGGCAGAAAAAAAGCGCGGCCCCTTTGGGCGAAAGCTTCTTTCTTTAATTTAAAGCTCCCTGAACTCGTTCGGGGGACAGATGCACATTCTCAGGGGATGCACGTTTCGAGTAAGGCAACCACCTTACGCCTTGACTTATATCACGAAGCGGAGGCTGAGTAAATAATAGCGTAATAGCGTATCGCACCGGACAGGATGATGAAATCAAACTATGGCTGGCGAGAAATATATCGAAGCGGCAATCGAAAAGAACTGAACGCGGATCGATATCGATCTGTTTTCTGATCCGCGTCAAATTGATTCAGGTTGTTTATCTCAATGCTTCGTTGAGCGATCCCGTGCGATAGCCTTCGAGGTCGAGCGCGACATAGCGAAACCCCAGCGACTTCAAAGCCGCAGACATACGCGCGGCCACCTCGACGTTCATTGCGCGCGGAAGTTCGCCTGTGGAAATTTCTATGCGGGCGATCTCTCCGTGATGGCGCACTCGCACCTGACGAAATCCCATTCGCTTCAATTCGCTTTCGGCGCGATCCACCATCGAAACTTTCTCGATAGTGACGACCTGACCGTAAGGCACGCGCGACGAGAGGCACGCCGAAGCCGGTTCATCCCAGGTCGGGAGATCAGCGCGGCGACTTAACTCTCGAATCTCAGGCTTAGTAAGTCCGCATTCGAGCAGTGGCGAGCGGACGCCTCGTTCGCGGGCGGCCTGTCGTCCGGGGCGATAATCCCCCTCGTCGTCGGCGTTCGTTCCGTCGAGTATGACCGCAAAACCGCGCTCATCGGCCAGTTGCCGGAGCTTCGAGTAGAGTTCACTCTTGCAGTAGTAGCAGCGATTGGCGGGATTGGAAGTGTAGTTCGAGTCTTCAAATTCTTCGGTGAGCAAAACCGTGTGACGGATGCCGAATCGGGAAATCAGCTTTTCAGCCATCTCGCGCTGAAAAGTCGGATAAGAAGCGCTGTCGCCCGTTACGGCCAGCGCCCGCTCTCCAAGCTCAGTGTTAGCAATGTAGGCGAGATATGCGCTATCCGTTCCGCCGCTGAAAGCTACTATGACAGAGCCTAATCGGCGCAAAGTCTCTCTGAGCTTCTGCTCTTTCTCTTCGATCATTTTGCGACCTGTTTGTGAGCGGCGATGTAATCCTGAGCCGCTTTCTTCAAATCAGGACTGGTCAGCCCTATGCGCACTGCTTCTTCCAAAGCTTTGTCTTCCGCGATGCCCTGATCGAGTACGAGGTAAACCATCCAGAAAGCGCCCACTCGATTGGCCGAGCCGCAGTGAATCATCATCGGCTGATTCTTTTTGTCTTTGACCGTAAGGATGAACTCTTTGACCTGCTCTTCCTTGAACGGGCCTCTGCCCACGGGGATGTTGATGTAGCGAAGTCCGGCTTTTTCGATCATCTCGCGCTCGTGAGCGAGATCGACTCCTTCCGAATCAGTGCGAAGGTTGAGGACGGATTTGAATCCGTTCGAAGCGAGCTTTGCGAAAGCGGCGTCGGAAGGCTGACCGGCAGTGGCGAAGTTTTCATTCAGACATAGAAAGCGCGGAACATCGCCTTTAAGTTCCTGCTCGATCTTTGCGAGTCGTTCATCTTTAACCTGCGCGATGGCCAATGCCGCAAACATAGCGAAAGAAATCACGACGGTGATAGTTTTTTTCATAACGTCCTCCAAGCAGAAAATAATGAGAAGAAAAACTATAGCACGCCTGCGCGCTGTGGGGAATTTAGAGAGAAATTTTTGCCAGAAGAAATGATGAAAGCGATCATCTTGATAAGATGCGGATTACCTGCCTTCTTCTCTATGTACTCGGGTTGTCTGCGAGTTTTTTTGTAAAGCATCACAAGACACGAATTGGCTAATGAATCCCGGATCAAGCATAATCTGAGTTATGAATCGCGCCGATTTTCAGAAGCTCACCAGGATCAGGCTCAGGGAGGCGAAGGCTCTTCTTGACAATCGATGTTATGAGGGGGCTTACTACCTCCTGGGATATGCTGTCGAGTGCGCTTTCAAGGCATACATTGCCAGACAAACAAAGCGATATGATTTTCCTGATTTGGAACGGGTTAAAGGCAGCTACACTCATGACTTGAACAAACTGCTCAATCTTTCCGGGCTTGAGCAGGAACATCGTAACGAAAGAAAGAAGAATCCGAGCTTTGAAGTGAACTGGACGATTGTAAAAGACTGGAATGAAAAGTCGCGCTATTCGACCTCTATAACGAGAGCCAAAGCGAAAGATTTTCGTTCGGCGATAGTAAGCAGAAAGAATGGGATTTTGACATGGCTACAGAGATTTTGGTGAAAGAATCATTATCGCGTGAGATGATTTCCGCCGGAGCAGAGTTGATACGCCTCCTTGATGAAGCGCATTTCAAGGCGTCTGCCTCGCTCTGGTTTTATGAGCTTGATGCAAACGCATGGCGGCTCATAATAGCAAGCCCGAATGTGGAGCTTGATGGCCCGAAAAAAGCCTACAAACAAATCCAGTCTGTAATTGCCAAAATGCCTGAAGGTCAATCAAAAATTGAGTTGAAGGATATAACAGTCGTTGATTCAAAAGACTCGCTCATTCTCTTATTGCGCCGCTTTGTGAAAGCCGAAGGAACTCATGGAATCAGGCTTCTCAATAACATGATCAACGGCTCTCTCATAGAAGACGCATATATATATCGGCTTACCTGAGATAGATCATTTCATTTCGAGCTTCATCACGAAAGCGTCTTCAGTAGGAAAGCGATAATAATCCCTTCGGCGGGCGACGAAGGAGAATCCGAGCTTGCGATAAAGCAGTTGCGCCGACTCGTTCGACGCCCTTACTTCCAACAGCACATAACGAGCGCCGTGACGCCAGCTTTCTTCTATTGCCGCATCCATAAGGCTCTCGCCTACGCCCATCCTTCTGTATTCCGGGTGCGTGGCTATATTGTTGATGTGCATCTCGTCTTCAACAGTCCAACCGGCGAGAAAGCCTATGATCGAAGGGCCGGGGTAGAGATTGCGAGCCACGAACATAACCGCGTTTGCGTTGGTGAGCAGCTCTCGCCGATATGCATCATAGCCCCAGCGATTCAGCCCGCTTTGTTCCTCTATCTCGACCACCAAGCTGAGGTCATCCTCATGCATACGGGTTACCACGAAAGGTCTGAGATAGGATTCGTGGCTTTGCTCTCTCGAACTGACTGACAACTTTCCTGCCCCCTTCACCTCGCCCTCAAAATGCGTTTGATCTTCGATCCCAACAGTCCCAGCGACAGCTTTATTTCAGCCTCCGCCCGCCTCACATAACATGCCCGCAATTCTGAAGCCGTCGTCGCCAGACCGCGACCGGATTTTATCACCGCAAGGCGCGCGATGCTTTCGGCCATAAAGCGCGGCGTCGCTTTTATCTCCCAGCCCTGCCTGTTGCCGCTCGATTGTCTGATTGCGTCAAGATTTTCCGCGAGGGCGTCTCCGGCAAAGACAATATCATCGATTTCGGCCACTTGTTCAATGGTTTCTGTAATCAGTCCAACCGCAGGCTCGGTTTCAGCCACGGGCGCGCCGTCCGCATCGAATGAAAAAAGCTGAGAGTAAACCTCGCCTTTGTATGACCCGATGAGCGCGCACACAAGCTCGGCGGGCGCAGCAGCGAAGGCCGCAGCTTCGAGCGAAGTCACCCCGACCACAGGGCGACCGCTTGCCAGAGCGAAACCTTTTATCGCGGCTATTCCGACTCTCAACCCCGTGAATCCTCCCGGCCCTGTGCAGACGGCGAACAGATCGATATCCGCGAGCGTCCTCCCTGCTTCGTCGAGCAGAAATTCAACCTCAGCCCACAACCGCTCGCTTCGCCGCTCATCCGCTTCAACGCCCAGCGTCGCAATCGTGCGCGTCTGCGCGAACAGGGCGAGGCTCGTCGCCTTCGATGCGGTGTCGAGCGCAAGCACTAGACTCTCTGGACTCTCAAGACTCTCTGGACTGTTTTCCATTCGATGGGCGATTATATATTTTCGGTCATGTGAGAAACAACCTTGCAAAGCCGCGCTGAGGAAACCCCAGATGGGAACAGGCTGAATTCATCATGGATAATTATCTCGGAATAATGACTGGAGGAGGCGATTGCCCCGGACTCAACGCTGTCATACGGGCCGTGGTTCGCCGCGCCACATCGGAAAAAACTCCTGTCCTCGGCATTCACTCCGGCTGGCAGGGACTGATCGACGGCGATATAGAACCGCTCACCCGCTATTCGGTCGCAGGTATTCAATACAAAGGCGGAACCATACTCGGCACATCTCGATGCAATCCGCTTGAGGATGAAGAATCGCTTCAGCGGATTCGCGAACACTGGAAGAAATACGGACTCGGCTCTCTGATAGTCGCAGGCGGCAACGGCACGCTCTCCGCCTCGATGCGAATGTGGCGCGATCATGGCTATCCGATAATCGGCATCCCCAAGACCATCGATAACGATGTGCCGGGAACTGATTACAGCTTCGGCTTCGACACCGCCGTTTCAATAGCGACCGAAGCCATAGACCGACTGCACACGACAGCCGAGGCTCATCATCGCGTGATGGTCGTCGAAGTGATGGGCCGCCACAGCGGATGGATAGCCGTCTATGCAGGATTGGCCGGAGCCGCCGATATCATTTTGATCCCGGAAAAACCTTTTCGCATATCGGAAATTTGTCAGATGCTCACGGAGCGAAAAGAAAAGGGAAGACCCTTCTCGATAGTCGTCGTGGCCGAAGACGCGCGCCCGCACCCGGATGAGGATTTCGTCACATCGGAGCAGAAGGAGAGCATCTATCGCAAAGAGAGGCTGGGCGGAATCGGCCAGGTGTTGGCGCGTCACATCGAGGAGCGCGCGAAAATTTCAACTCGCGTCACCGTGCTTGGCTACATTCAGCGAGGAGGGACGCCCACAGCTTACGACCGCGTGCTTGCCACCCGCTTCGGGGTTCACGCAGTCGAGATGGCCGAGCGCGGCGAGTTCGGGAAGATGACCGCCCTTCGCGGAACCGAAATCACGAGCGTTCCGCTCGAAGAAATCGCCGACAAATTCAAAACCGTCAGCGAAGATATCTATCGCACCGCAGAAGTATTTTTTGGATAATGTCCTTTGTCCTTTGTCCTTTGTCCTTTGTTCGTCATCGTCAGGCTCGAAAAAAGCTGATGACCACGAGTGACAAATGACAAGGGACGAAGGACAAAGGACAAACATGCAATATGCCACTCCAATGCTCCGTCAGTATCAGGAGATCAAACGCCAGCATCCCGGCACTATTCTTTTTTTTCGACTGGGCGATTTCTATGAACTGTTCTTCGATGATGCGGTGATAGGATCGAAGGAACTCGAAATCACGCTCACCGCGCGCAACCGCGAGCGAGGCGCTCCCGTCCCCATGTGCGGCGTGCCTTATCACGCGGCCAGCGGCTACATAGCCAAACTCGTTCGCAAGGGCTATCGCGTAGCCATCTGCGATCAGACCGAAGACGCAAAGAAGGCGACGAAACTCGTGCGCCGCGAAGTCGTCCGCATCATCACGCCCGGAACGGCGATTGACACTCAGTTGCTCGAAGCCCGCGAGAATAATTATCTCGCTTCAGTCTTCGGCGCGGGGCAGGGAATGGCTGCGGCGTTTTTGGATCTCTCGACGGGCGAATTCGTCGTCACGGAATTTGCGGGCGAGGGGGCTTGGCAGCAGACGCTTGATCAATTGGATTCCTTCGCCCCGCGCGAAATTATTTTCCCGCGCTCGCTCGAACCACTGTTCAAGAGAGGCGCGAAGCGCGAGAGCGAGGGCGAAGAGAACGAGACGGAAGCGTTCGCGCTCACGGGCCGCGAGACTTCGCTCAATGCGCAGGATGAATGGGTCTTTTCATTCGAGAGCAGCCGCGATCTTTTGCTACAGCATTTCGATGTCGCCTCTCTCGATGGGTTCGGACTCACTGGCAAAGAGATGGCCATCGTCGCAGCGGGCGCGGCGCTTCAATATGTGCGCGAAACTCAGCGGGCCGAGGCTTCGCACATCACCGGGCTTTCCTACTTCGAGCCGAACGATTATCTGATACTCGATTCGACTACGGTGCGAAATCTCGAACTGATCGAATCGCTCGATGGATCGAAACAGCGGACGCTGGCAGGCGTGCTTGACGATACGGTGACAGGAATGGGATCGCGGCTTTTGAAGCAGTGGACGCTGCGGCCTTCGATGAAAAAGGGCGAGATTACAGCGCGACTCGACGCGGTTGAAGAATTGAAAAACGCTCTGATTCTGCGCGACCGCCTGCGCTCGGAGTTGAAAAAAGTTTCCGACCTTGAGCGATTGATTGGCCGCATCAGTATGGGAAGGGCGACTCCGCGCGATCTTGTCGCTTTGAAAAACTCAGCCGATGCGATCCCGCTGATCAGAGAACTGCTCGCGGATGCGACGGCTTCGTTGCTCGAAATTCTCAACGAAAGCCTGGATGAACTCGCGGACATTCGCGAACTGATCGAGAGAGGGCTTGACCCTGAGCCGCCCGCGACGATGAACGATGGCGGATATATCCGAGCGGGTTACAACTCGGAGCTTGACGAGTTGCGCGAGCTTGCGACATCCAACAAGACGATAATCGCGCAGATAGAATCGCGCGAGAGGACGCGCACGGGGATAACTTCTCTCAGGGTAAAATTCAACAACGTCTTCGGATACTTCATCGAGATAAGCAAATCGAATGCGCGCAACGTGCCTGCGAATTATGAGCGAAAGCAGACGCTCACGAACGCCGAACGCTATACCACGCCTGAGTTGAAAGAGTACGAATCGAAAGTGCTGGGCGCAGAAGAGCGCATACTTGAAATCGAGCAGGAGTTATTCAACGCGATTCGCCAGAGCGTGGGCATGGAAGCGCGTCGCGTGCAGGCCGACGCGCAGGCTCTAGCCACTTTGGATGTGTTGTTGTCGCTTGCGGAAGTAGCAGCGCGAAGAAATTACGTTCGCCCGGCGCTGACTGAAGAAGATGAAATTTATATCCGAGCGGGCCGTCATCCAGTGATCGAAAACGCGGCAGGACGATTCATCCATAATGATACGTACATGAACAATTCAACCGACCGTCTGATTGTTCTAACAGGCGCGAACATGGCCGGGAAGAGCGTTTATCTGAGACAGACCGCGCTCATAGTTTTGATGGCTCAGACCGGCTCATTCGTCCCGGCGGATGAAGCAAGGATTGCGATAGTTGATCGGATATTCACTCGCGTTGGAGCGTCGGACAATCTCGCTCGCGGGCGTTCTACGTTCATGGTCGAGATGACCGAGACTGCAAACATTCTCAACACCGCGACTCCGCGAAGCCTCGTCCTGCTCGATGAAGTCGGGCGCGGGACGGCGACCTTCGACGGGCTATCGCTTGCGTGGGCGATAGCTGAGTATCTGCACGAGAATCCGCAGCACGCGGCGAAGACTTTGTTTGCGACTCACTATCACGAAATGACCGACCTTGCGAAGTTGCTTCCCGGAGTGCGCAACTATCAGATGGCGGTGAGAGATTCAGGCGGAACGATAGTGTTTTTAAGAAAAGTAGTCGAAGGCAGCGCGTCGAAATCCTACGGCCTTGAAGTGGCGCGACTCGCTGGCCTTCCGGTCGGAGTGATTGAAAGGGCGAGGGAAATTCTAAACAATCTCGAAGCCAATGAGCTTGACGTGACGGGCAAGCCCAAGCTCGCAAGGCATCTGCCATCGCGAAGGAAACAGGATCAGCCGACGCTTTTCGAAGCGGCAAACGAAGTGGTAATCGATGAGTTGAGAAACCTCGATGTGATAGACCTCGCGCCCGATCAGGCTGTCGAAGTGCTGCGAAAATTGAAAGAGCGGGTGATGTAGCATGGGAATTGAACAAGCCTATAGGCGAGTAACACCGGAAGAATTCGATTACTACCTTAGCCATCCTGAAACACACATGGCTTTCTGGTTTGGCGGAGAAAGGGAATTGGCTCAGGATCAGCAACGTTTGCTCGACATTGGAAAAGAATGGCAGGCTCTCCATCTTCTGCTTACAGGTGAAATAACCTTTCAAAAAGAAGGCAAGGCTCTATCGCCTCTCTGCGACGTGATAATGGGCGGAACCGACACACCTTACGAAGCCACTTACGACTATGTGCGATATTTCAAGTCGGATGAGGTCAAAGCGATTGCCGCAGCATTGGGCGAAATCCCGGTGCAGTCATTGAGAACCCGTCACGCTGACAAGTTTCATGAGGCAGAAGGTTTATACGCAAATGATTCCCCCGATAATTGGGATGAAGAGTATTGGGAGTATATGCTCGACATCTACAGATATCTTGTAGAATTCTTCGACGCGGCTGCCGTGAGCGGAGAGTATGTGCTTATTGCGTCTTTGTGAATTATGGCTTGATTGTCTTGTCGTTTGTTTATATGAAGCTGAAAGAGCGGGTGATGTAGGAATGAAAATATAAAAGTGCGCCTCGAAGGATGCTTCTATGCGTAGACTCCTTATGCCGGTGTTTCAGGCAGCGATCATTTCATTGTCGGGGACGACGACGGCCCTTTTGCAAACAGACCCTGACTGACAGCCGTAAGGCTCTTTCCACTGACATCCAACATCTTCAGGAGTGAACATGAAATTCGCAAAAATCATATTCACCATCGCAGGCATCTACGGACTCTTGGCGCTTGTGCCGCAGTTCTTCACCGAAGAAAGAACGGGGCGCGAGTTCCCCCCGCCCGTCAATCATCCTGAGTTCTACTATGGCTTCATCGGCGTGGCCGTCGCGTGGCAGGTTTTATTTCTGCTGCTGGCCCGCGACCCGCGTCGCTATCGATTGATGATGATCCCGGCGATACTTGAAAAAATCAGCTTCGGCATCGCCGTGCCGATACTCTACTTTCAACAGAGAGTCGCTCTGCTGATACTCGTCTTAGGTCTGATCGATCTGCTGTTCGCCGCGCTCTTTGCAGTAGCTTACCTGAAAACTGACGAATGAAAATCAGCGCGACCATCATCACCAGAAACGAAGAGCGCAACGTTGCCGCCGCGCTTCGCTCACTTGCGTGGGCCGATGAAATCATCTTCGTCGATTCCGAAAGCGAAGACCGCACCGTTGAAATTGCCCGCGAGTTCACAGATAAAATTTTCATACGCCAGTGGCCCGGTTACTCCCGGCAGAAAAACTTCGCCGCCGAGCAGGCCGCCAACGACTGGATTTTCAACCTCGACGCCGATGAACGTCTCTCCGATGCGCTCATCGCTGAGATTCAACAACTCAAGGAACAAACCACCGATGCTGCCGCGTTCGAGATGCCGAGAAAGACTTTTTATCTCGGTGGCTGGATAAGGCATTCAGGCTGGTATCCCGATTATAAGCTCCGGCTTTATGATCGAAGGCGCGGGCGATGGCGCGGAGACTTCGTTCACGAATCAGTAGAGGCAGACGGAAAAATAAAGCGTCTCCGAGGCAATCTGCTTCACTACACGGTGATGAACTCGTCTGAGCATCACGAGCGATTGGATCGCTACACCTCGCTTGCGGCTGAAGAGCTATACATGAAAGGCAAACGTGCCTCGATGGTTTCGATTTTGTTTTCGCCGATGACGGCTTTTCTTCGCTCTTACATTTTCAGGCTGGGACTGATGGAGAGCATACCGGGGCTGGCGACTTCATACTTCGCCGCGCACTATGTTTTTTTGAGGAACCTGAAGTTGTGGGAGAAAGGTGCATATTCCGGCGAAACTGGCCACCCATTCCGGAGAATGGCCACTTGATGCAATTCTGGCCCTTGTAGCAGGTTTTGATTTGCGCCAGCAGCCTTGATGATGCTGAAAAGAAAAGATTTAAAGAAAAATGTGGGAGGGTGGCCATTTTACGGAATCACTGGCCATTTGTCGGAATCGGTGGCCAGTTGAAAACGGAATCGATGGCCATTTTCAGCGGAATACGCAATTTATTGGGAGAGGAAAGATGAGGCAATAAAGTATCTGAAGAAAGCTGCCCGATTGGGGCATACGGGGCGAAGAAACTCCCGCAAGATCAACTGTCGTGAGATTGAGACAAACACATTGCCAAGATGCGGCAATTCAGAAGAGTTGATCGGAGCGAGATTTGTGGTGAAGTAGAGATGTTGGATGCTAGATGCTAGCGGAAATAGATTCACGCCTGCTGTTGGTTCGGGTACTAACCTCTAACATCCAACATCTTGCATCTACTCAGGAGCGAGCATGAAATTCGCAAAAATCATTTTCACTATCGCAGACCTGTTATCTTGAGCAACAGGTCGCTCCCACGGGGCTGAGAAGTTACAACTGAAAACTGACATTGGCTATGAGAATATTTCATCGAACTTCGCCTCCCACTCCAACTCATGCTGCATCTTGACGATCTCCGGAACATACAGTATGCCGGAAAAGTCGTCGGGCGATCTCGCAAGAGCAGGGTCATCTCGAAGCGCCTCTGGCAGACGAGCTTCCGGGTGCAAGGGCATAACCCCCAGCATACCGCACCACCTCTCCTGAATCTCTGGAGACAGAGCGAAGTTAATATACTGTTTCGACCAGTAAGCAACGTTCTCCGGAACATTGCTGGGAACCCAGAGAGCATCAACCGTGTCTGTGATTCCTTCCCTCGGCGCCGCCCAGGAGACATCTACACCTTCGTTTTTGAAAGCAATCGCATTGGTCAAAGCGCGGAAACATATGTCCAGTTCTCCACTGCATATCAGTTCACCCATGCCGATGCTGTAGCCCAACCTGCCGACTTGCGGTTTCAGCTTGCGAAGGTACTTCCAGCAGGGGGTCATATCCCGTGGGATGTCTTCCACCGAGCCGCCTCCAAGCGCTTGAGCGATTGGATAAAACCCGTTGCCGCCGGGATACAATGCGACCTTACCCCTGAACCGCGGTTCCATCATAACTTCCCAGGTGTCGGGCTTGCGGTTGGGGAAGGCCGAGTCGCGGTAAGCCATTACGTAGTGGACGATGTAAGGTGATACGAGAGGCCAGCCTGAGAAGCCTTCGGGCTTCGCCCTTCGACCGAGCGCAGTCAGGTTTGGCACGGTGTCTTCATCCAACGGATCGCTCCAGCCCTCTTGCGCCATTCTCATCGCGGGTACGGAGTTTGACCAGACCACATCGAAGGGTGGTCGCAGTCCGCCCTTGAGCGATTCCAGCAGTGTCGTTGGGAGTTTGAGACCGATGTTGATTTCTTGACGGATGGAGATGCCTGTGAGTTCGGTGAAGGGCTTTGACACCGCTTCAAACAGACTTTTGCCCCATCCTCCGGCCCAAGACATGACTACCAGTTCATCGGGCTTAGTGTATCGCACTCGTGACTCCTACAGGGGCGCAAGCTGCGGGCCAGCGAATCGCACAACTGGCGCCGAACCTGATGTTTTGAGATTAGTGCGCTCGCCCTGGAGCATGAAGGCATATTCATGCTTCGGTAAATCTAATCGGCCTGACTAGAGACGAATCCCCTCGATCACCGCAACTGGGGAATGGGTCGGCACGACTCTGGTCAGTTTGAACCCAGCAGACTCAAACAGAGCCGCATATTCAGATTCGGTTCGCTCGCTGCCCCCGATGAGGAGCATCTCGAGATCCAGGAACTTACCAAAAAACGGCTCGTTTCCTGATGGAATGACCATTTCAATGAGGAGCAGCTTGGTGGCCGACGCCATCGCGCGGTGGCAATTCTTGAGTATCCTAAGCGCGTGCTCGTCATTCCAGTCGTGAATAATGTGCTTCATTATGTAGGCATCGCCGCCTGAGGGTACTGATTCGAAGAAGTCTCCCGCCAGTACCTCGCACCGATGATTCAGCGACTCGCTGGCCATCGCCTCCGCAGCGCCCTCAGCGACAGGGGGCAGATCATAAAGAATTGCTTTCACTCCAGGGTTGTTCTTGAGCACTGAGATAAGCAAACTGCCATGACCGCCGCCGACATCGACGAGCCTGTTGAATTGCGAGAAATCGTAGGACTCAACGACCGCGGCGATTTCCGCCGCGGAGAAGCCCGTCATAGCTTGATCGAAGAGCTTTCCGTCCTCCGGATTCTTGGCGAAAAATTCAAACGGCCGCATATTATAGACGTGATCAAAGGACGGCTTTCCGCTCTGTACCGCCAGCAATATTTCCCCCCACATGTTCCAATGCCATTCCTCACCGACCATCGTGGCCCAGGCGCGGACGGAGCTTGGCACGTCGCTGCAGAGATATTCGGCCATCGGTGTAAGCGCGAATGATCCTTTATCGATTTCGGTGAAGATGCCAATACTTGCCAGCGCGCGAAGCACACGGTATAGAGACATGGCATGTGAGTTAGTGCTTTTCGCGATATCTTGATAGCTCTTAGGTCCTTGTTTCAGCAAATCTGCGACTTTCAGTTTTGCCGCGACGTAGATAGCCTGCGACACCCATTTCCCCGTGGTCATTTGCATCAACGCGAGGAGTGGTTCGGTTGGGACTGAAGTGCGATTCGGTGTAGACATATCCGGCCTCCTTTCAGGCGGTCACTTTTTTTCATTGTTAAGAACAACTCTGCCCTGCACGGAACTCTCTGTATATTGCAGGCGCTTCGGAACTAAAGTGTGGGCAATGACGGGGAACAGAATCCGCGGATGAAAAATGGTGTAAGGCGGCTTCAGCATGTTCATAACCCGCAAGAACCGGACGAGTATCTCACCGTCCCGCGCAGTCAGTTCATGCACCTTTCGCAAGTACCAATTCATGAACTTGGTGCCGAAAGGTCTGGTACCCTCGGCAGCGGGCCAACTGAGATCTTCTCCCGCAGCCATCATCCAGGGAGCTCGAAGTACCTTGGCCACCTTTTTTCGAAAGCGTTGCGCCGCCAGATCTATGTTCCCCTCGCATTCATCCAGGCAACGCCGCAGCGTAATGGCGCCCAGGGAGGCCGTGGTCATACCCTGGCCATAGCTGGGATTGAAGCTGCATATGGCGTCACCGATCACAACCAGCCCTCCTGGAAAGCGCCGCATCCGCTCATAGTGTCTTCGGAGATTGGATGGAAACTTATGGGTCACTATGGGCGTTAGCGGCTCTGCCTCCAACATCAAGTTGTATAAATCAGGCGCCTCCAGATTGCGCGCCCATTCCAGGTATCCCTCTTCGTCAACTGGAGCGTGATCTCCGACCCACCCGATCAAGCTTACTATCCACCGGTTTCCTTCAACGGGGAAGAGCATGCCCATTCGGTTGCCCTGCGGCGGTGTGGGGTACAACATCAGAGCCTTCCATCGCTTTTGATGGGAAGGAAGGCGCCGATAGAGTCGGCTTGCGTATCCGACATTTACTTTAATGACGGACTCCTCGGGCTTGTCGTATCCCATATCTTCGAGCCAGCGAGGTGTCTGTGATCCACGACCACTCGCGTCTACGACGAGGTCGCCCGTTAGCTCTTCTTCGTGAGCCTCGCCGTTGCGCCGATGAATCACCACACCCACCACGCGACGCTTCTCGGCATCGGTCATGAAGGACTTTACGTCACACTCCGAAATCGGATTAACGTTCTTGCATCCCAGGAGTTGCTGGCGGATGTGCCACTCGAGGAAGGGTCTGGTCTGAGTATAAATAGCGACGCCGCTATCGACGCGCCGCTTCCACAGGCCCCGGTGGTGCCACGCCAGGTCTTTTGACATATCGACGAGCGAGGCTCCGCCTTCCACGAGGCCGTCGGTTAAACCGGGGAAGAGCTCCGACATGATGGTGTGCCCCCGAGTGAGGATACCGTGGACGTGGCGGCCTTGAGGCACTCCCTGACGCGGTTCAGCCGAGTCCTCAAGTTGATCTCTCTCCAATATGGTAACCCGATCAAAGTACTCCGATAAAACTTTCGCGGTGATGAGACCGGCCATGCTTGAGCCAATGACGATCGCCTGTTGACCTAGCCTCTTTGTTGCTGGAAAGCTCTCTTTTTTTGGCATGAAATACCCTTCTCCGTTTGGCGCTGGAATTAGGCTGTCGATTTCACAGCAGCCTCTCATAAACCGTGAAGAAGAACAGGTGAGACGGGCATTGCGGATTAACTGCGACGCCCCTCCCGCCGCTCACGCGGTCGTGCTACCTGCTATTTTTCCTGAAAAGCTCTGACCGCACTCTCCAGGAATCGCGCTCGTTGTTCCTGGGTTATCGTCCCTGCTGCGAGTTGACCGGGCGAACGCTTGACACATCTTTTGCATTCGCGAAACGGAACGTTGCCGGTGAAGCTGCAGGGTATCTCAGAAAGCACGATTCGCTCACTGTTGCGCACTCTGCCAGACCAGATCACTTCCAGCACGCCTTTGCCTCGCCGAGGCCGAAGTTCAGGTCAAGGCGCATAGTTCGACCCACCACTTGGCTAAACCCCTTGTGACAGCCCCTTATCTTCAAGCAACATATCTGGCGAAACCAACTCGTTGTCGCACCACCTGACCATCTTTCCCAGACAAGGCATCCCGTCATGGTGCCACATCATGGAGGGGCGGCCCATAATGCCCGGTGGAACCAGCCGCGAAACTCCCCACTCAGCAAGCCGTCTTCTCAGCAGGCGGTGTTCGTCAGTCTCCTCCGCTCCGAACACAACGGACGCGCATTGCAGATATTCTTTAAGCGGCCCGATCAATCGCTCTACGTCTGCGAAGCCGCTGATCGGCGCGATCCTGAAAAAGCGACCCATAGGCGACGGCTCGAACTGTTCGGGTCGTTCGAGGACGATCAAATACGAATGGTCATCTGGCGCCGCGATCACTTCCAAATCGTCGGCGGGCGACTCGCGCATCAGGTAAAGCTCCCTCACTCGATACTTGGCGGCGGCCTCCGACAAATCGAGCCGGCGCGGCGGCAGATGTTTTGCCCACTGGCCCATCTCGCGGGCGCAGGCGAGAGCAAACTCGCGCGGCGAAACCTCGCCCCCTGTCTCAACCAGACATATCTGTGGGCATAAACAGGCGTGACCGTCAAAGATCGTGAAGTCGTAGCTGACCTTGTCGGCAAGCTCATCGAGGCTCCGGCGGTTCAGCGCGCCGCGCGCAAGATAGGTGAACCCCACACCGTGTCCATGAAGCGTCGCTTCCAGGGCGGGTGGCTTCACGTTGAGCAATCGCTTGATCTGACCGTCGCCGCCATAAGCGACAAGATGGCCGATCTCATTGAGAAATATCGCTTCGCGCTCATCATCACCGCGCTCCCAATAGATCACCGCCAGGCAAGACGCCACTTCCGGATCAAGCTCGTACAAGGTCTCCGCATACAGCGCGAGAAAGATTGGCTCTCCCGCCGAGACACGGCCCAGACAGGCCGACTTGGTCAGGAATGCGCGCATCACCTCCAGGTGCGGAAGCGCGGGAATGTTCGAACTGAAGATCGCCCCAACCAGTCCCGGTCCGAGAGCGTAACTAAAACCGCCAAGCCTCCGGTTGGGTTGAAATCCGTCAAGGAAGGCCGGATTGCCCAATTCGTTCGTCAGAGCCTGCCGCAAGTGCGGGCCGCGCGAGCTTGACTGCTCCTCGTCAATCGCGTGCGCCACCATCTCGGGTGAGAAACCGGTGATGTCGGAGATCAGACTGATAGCCTTTTGCCGCGGCGCATATCCCGGATCCAGCCACCGCCTGGCGGCGACATCCAGCAGTTCGACGATCTCCAGCACGGTTCTTTTCCGCATCGCTCTTTCCGAGCGATCACGCAGAAAGGAGATGACCATTCTCAGCGCCTCCGGCGAGAGCAGGTCGAATGAGACATCCGTGGTCTTGCCTGCGCGCTCGTACCGCTTGATGAAGTTGGTCGTCCCTCCCGGCAGCGTGGCGACCGACGTTCTGAGGTCGGGGTGCAGCCAGCAGGCGCTGGCTATCTCCTGCGCCATGGGTTTCATCCTTTCCTGGTTTGATCTGACAGCGATTCTATGGCATTCGAGAAAATGTTTGTTCGGAGTCCCGGTCTTTGCGGCTCGCCAAACCAACCGCCTGAAGGCGGAACTCCAAACTTCTTTTTCCTGGTCTATCTTTCTAGGGGAACGGATTTCTCTGCCTTGCCGTCAGTTGGTTTTTCCAGAACCGCGGCAGTTGTTGTACCCATCCGTTGTATACGACCGGAATCGGAAGCACGCCTTGCCCGCCCATTCCTCGAAGTCCTGTGACCCTGTCGTCGGTGGCGGTACCCGACGACGCAACCAGTAGAATCCTTCCCACGATGGCGGCATCGGCTGGATTTCCATCGTTGTTCGGGTCCGGATCAACTACTATCAGGGTGTTGGAGAATTTATTGGACACATAAGCGTAATACCCGCCGCCTTTCTTGGCGCCGAACTGTACGCCGTGACAACCTGCCTCGGCAGGCAGACTCTTCACAAGGGTATCGGTGGTCGTGTCGACGATGGTTATAGTCGCCGTCAGAGTGTTGCCCGTTACCATGTACTTGCCGTTAGGGCTGACCGGGGTCTGAATCGGGAATCCCCCGACCGGCCCGGTTATGGCGCCGCCAATCGGATCGTAGTTGGCCAGCAGGTTGATCGTTTTGATCACGGCTCCTGTCTCGGTGTTGATGACGGTGATGGAGCTGTCGAGGTAATTGGCGACGTAGTATTTGCTTGCGTCGGGCATCATGCCGGTCGCTATCGGAAGCGCTCCGACCGGAGCGATGTTCGCCTCGTTGGTAGGAAAATCATAAATTGACGAGTCATTGGTGAACATATTGGGTGTCACCATGGTTTTGCCGTCGTGGCTCATCCAGTGGGCGTGCGGATACGGACGGTTGATGTTTATTCGCCTTTCGATATGTTGGGCCTGCGGCGAGAGTTCCACCACTGACCGGTTTCGATCGCTCCCGTTGATGGTCACGTGTACCTCGTCGGTATCAACTCTCGTCATGACGTGGGCGGGCGCCTCGCCTACCAGTATGTCTCGCACCAATCGGCCCGTCCTTCTCTCAAAGACCGTCAGCCTCGTGTCGAACCATTGCGCCGTGTAGATGAGTTCCTGACTCCTATCCGTCCACATATTGTGCGGGTTGTTCATGTTGATTTGAGGCAGGGCCACTTTTCTGGTGATCCTCCAGGTGGAAGCATTGACAGAGGTCGCTGTTCCGGGCTTCTCTTTGCCTCGCGTCAACTCGTATTGCGTATTTACCCAGACCTCTCCAACTCCCTGAGTCGTGGGATTGAACAAGGGCGGCAGCGTCGTGTCGTTGCCGTATCTGGCATTGAGGACAGCAGGCAGATTGACGACGGCCCCGCCAGTGATTCTAACGTTCACGTCCGGGTAGTTGATGTGCCAGGGCGCGGACGAACTGAAGTCCTGCCAGTTGGACGGATTCGTGATGATGAAGAATGTTCTCAGGAGTCTGGTTGCCAGATCGCTGCTTGTCGGGACGGTTACGCCGTGAACAAGGCTGATGTTTTCTCCCAGATCCAATCCGTCTGTAGCCGGACCGTCAACAATCACAGCGCCAAGCATGTACGGATGTATCTTGCACACGAACACGTACAGCCCCGGAGTTTGCAATACCACGGATGCGTCACCCTTGATGGCCGCCGTATCGAAAGGCATTCCAACCGCGCCCGTAGGCCAGATCAGGCTGGTCATCGTATGCACGGTATGTGATCTGCCCGAAAATCTGACTTCCACTCCCGGCGTCGCCACTGCCAGCGACCGATTCCCTGCAACGGGGCCGGCTGCATTCTTGTACCAGCTTGCAGGCTCATCGGTGAGATTGAATTCAACTCGATTGTCGTGTGACTGCACCAGGGTTGGCGCAAAGAATGTCGCCAGTAATAGTGTCGTGACCGCGACACTGACAAAGCTG
Organism: Blastocatellia bacterium UBA7656; assembly: GCA_002483445.1. Taxonomy (GTDB): domain Bacteria; phylum Acidobacteriota; class Blastocatellia; order UBA7656; family UBA7656; genus UBA7656. The sequence goes on along the minus strand of DLHY01000150.1, from coordinate 46,286 downwards.
AAACGAAACTGCTGAGTCATGAGCGTTCTCCTTTCACCAGGCGTAGTTATCGATGTATCTCCATTTACAGACCCGGAGCGATCGTCTCAGGAATGTTACTGCCGTTTGTAGCAACGAGCGAGAACCTCCACGCGCTTGCCGTGTGGCATCCCAAAATCAACCCCGCATCTCACGCGACGGGATTTCCCAAATACTCACAACGAAACGGATAGAGTTGAGTCCGGACGCGATCTGCTGAACTCTTCCACACTCAGCGAGCAACCTCGCGGCTCGGAGCCGCTGGCCCGCCGGAGAATTTCGAAGCCAAACCCTTCCTCGATCTCGCATCCGACCCCGATGTCGTCGCTCTGAACGACCATCGGACGCTCGACGTTCGCCAGATCGAGGTGGCGCAGTAAACCCGGACAGTGAGCCTCGCGTATCTCTCTAAGGTCTCCGAATTCGAGGGTGGTCGGATCGAGTATCCTCGTTCGTACCCAGTGCGGAGGTTCCTTCATCGTCATCGCCGAGGCTGCTCCTCGAACCGAGCGCGCAATCGCTCCGTCGTAGATCTGGCTTGCCAGTTCGGTCATTCCAAGCAGGTTGACTACTCGTTTTGGAAGCAGCCCAAGCAATGCGCAGGCCCACTTGACGAACTCCGCCCGCTCAAGCTCCCGGCTGCGCCCCTTGTACCCGCCAGCGTCCATCAACCGGCTGCCGTCAGGGAGCGCGAGCCGCAGCCCCTGCTCCTCCATCGCGTCGAAGAGATGGACAAAGCCGAAGGAAGATCCCATCAGCGTCACCGCTATCGCGTGCTTCTCGCACTGCTGCAACTCGTCAAGCAGTGACTTCAGGTCGAGTCCCTGGGCGCCAATACAAAAGCGGCTGCCTTCGTCCCCAAACTGCCCGATCATCTGGTTCATGCCGTGTACCATAATCATGTGCGGCGCGATCTCCGGATTGGGGGCCAGCGCCAAAATCCGGGTTCGCCTGTCATCGGGAAACAACATGCGCGCGGCGTTGGCGATGACCGACCTATTCATCAACTCAATGCCGGTATCGGAGAAGAACGACTTGCTGCTGTTGCGCGCATCGGTCGTGCCGCTGCTCCTGAAGGTTTTTGCGATTTGATCCGGCTGACCAGCAAAGAGCGTGAAATGCTTGAAAGCATCCGCAGGCACGGCCGGAATCTCTGTCCAGTCCCGGACGGTTTCGGGAGTCTTGTTTTTATGCTCGCAAAGCCGGCGATAAGGCTTGATGGTGCGGTATTGATACTCGAACACCTCGAGCGCGAGATTGTTAAACTGATCGGGCGAGCGATCCCTATCGCTATCGCGCATAAAATCAGCCACCTTTTCGCTGATCCGAATAAACTTTCGCTCCATTCAGTCGCTCCACTCCAAGCCGTTTGGATCAATCGTCAGTAGACAGCGAAATCAGGAAAAGAGCCTTTGCCATTTGGCAACCTACTGACTGTTGTTGAAACCAAGAAATCCCATCAACCCCCCTTCGCGAATGACCGCCTCCCAGAACGGGTCGAGTCGCTTCAAAGCGAACCGTTGGCCTTCAGTCCCGATATCGAGTGTCGAGTTTTCCAGGTCAATCTCTACTTCGAAACCGCTCTCCGTCAGACTTGGCAAGGTGGGACATTCGACGGCCAGCAATCCCAGATTGCGCACGTTGGAACTGAAGATACGGGCCAGCGAGCGAGCGACAATGGCCCGCACTCCGGCAAGCACGAAGACGCGCGCTCCGGTTTCGCGGCTCGAACCGCATCCGAAATTGTCCCCAGCCAATATGATCCGGCCTGATAGATCGCCCGTGCCGACCTGCTCATAGCCAGAGGCTGCCTGCATGAAACCTGAGCGCACTTTGTTGTCGTCTAAAGAGAAGAATTGCGACGGGTGCAGAACATCCGTATTTACATTATCCCCCATTACCAGGGCGTTTCCCGTGATAATCATAGACTGCCTCCAGCAACGCCGAGACGGCTCGGCCACGGATCAGAGTGAAAATTGTGAATGCCAGCCTCTTCGAGCAAAGGACGCGGATCGACGAGTCTTCCGAAAATAGCCGCCGCCGCCGCCACCAATGGAGAAGCCAGGTAGATCAAACCGTCAGGCGAACCCATGCGTCCGCGAAAGTTTCGATTGGAAGTCGACAGGCAGACTTCGCCCGCGCCGATCAATCCTTTGTCTATGCCTCCGCAAGCGCCGCAGGAGGAATTCGTGATCAGCGCGCCTGCTTCCGCCAGAACCTCGAATATGCCGTTTCGCAGACACTGATAATAAACTGTCTGACTGGCGGGCGTGACCACCAGCCGCACGCCTGGAGCCACACGCCTGTTGCGCAAAAGCCGAGCCGTGATTGCCAGGTCTTCCACGCGACCACCCGCGCACGAGCCTACGAACACCTGTTGGACCGGGCGGGGTTCGACTTCGCTGATCGGGACGATCCGACTCAGGTTGCCTGGAAGGGCGACAAGCGGAGGCACTTCCTCGACGTTGATATTGAGATGCTGGGCGTAGTCGGCTCCCGCGTCAGGCTGCAACCAGATCGCTTCAAAACCTGCTCCAACAGATAACCCGCCTCCTTGCGCCGAAGCATCACGGCGTTCGAGATAATGCTTCAGGGTCTCATCAGGAACGAATACCCCATTAGTCGCGCCTGCTTCGACTGACATATTGGAGATGGTGAACCGGCTATCGATTGAGATCCCCATCTCGGTATGATCGTGATACTCAAGCGCGTGATCCAAAGCGCCGCCCTCGCCTATGCGCCGGATAATCTCAAGGGCTATATCTTTTCCAAACAGACAGGAAGGCATCTTTCCGGTCAGCCTCACGCGTATGGATTTGGGAATAGACAGAATGACTTTTCCGGTAAGGAGTATAGCCATTATGTCAGTTGACCCCATTCCTGCCGCAAAGCATCCGAGAGCGCCTGCCATGACCGTGTGCGAATCGGCGCCGCAGATCACCATCCCAGGTTGGCATCGGCGGTCTTCAACCAGTAGTTGGTGGCTGATGCCGCGATAGAGCAAATCTTCCGGCACCGACTCCTCTTTCACGAAGCTCAGGTATCGGTTCAAGATGTCGGCTCGCTCTGGCGTTGAGGGTGGCGCGAAATGGTCGGCGGCAAAAAAGCAGCGGGCCGGATCCCAGATATGTTGACCGGCTTTCTTAAACCGATCTATCAGCAGCGCGATTGTTGCGTCGTGGCCGAGTACCAGGTCGATCGGAATCCGAAAATACTCGCTCCCCGACAGTATCGGCTCGCTTACTTTTCTGAGCAGTAACTTCTCAGTAAGGGTTTGTTCTTTCATCTCTCAACTCCGCGCCCTGGCAATCAAAGCGGTCGAGCCACCGTGGATTTGCGGTCACAGTTCAACTCTTCACGGGCAATCTCCCGAAACTGGTCTTCACTAAATGAAAGGTGGTCTGACCAGAACTGCTGTAATCGCTCGGTCATCTCGCGAAATGGCGTCTTATCGCGCGAAACCTTGGCCGACTTGACTCGTTCGAGAATGCGGGTAATGACTTCGGGCGGAGCTTCGATCGCTTCTCTGGCCAATAACACTTCGACGAGACCCCGACCCGAGTGCTTACCGAGGAGAAATTGATGCCTTCGCCCGAGCTGTTCCGGGTTGATCGATTCGTATGTAGACGGGTCTTTTAGCATACCGTCAACGTGGACGCCTGATTCGTGGCGAAATACATTCAGACCCACAACCGGCTTGGTCGGCGTGAGAAATACGCCGGAGGCCGATGCCACTGTTTCACACAGGCGCGGCAAGATGGACTTATCTATGTCCAGCTTCATGCCATAAAGGTTATCCAGGGCACAAATCACTTCTTCGAGAGGCGCATTGCCGGCTCGCTCGCCAAGACCGTTCACCGTCCCTGTGACGAGAGTGCAGCCGGCGCCAATAGCCGCCAGCGTGTTCGCTGTCGCCAGTCCGTAGTCGTTGTGGCAGTGAACTCCGAGGGCGATGTCCGACTCCATGTGATGAGTCAGATCGTTGACATAACCGGTCATTGTCTGTGGCCGCATGACTCCAACCGTGTCGCATATGATCGCGCTCGCAGCGCCGAGGTTGCCGACCCTGTCTAAGATTGGAGCCAACTGCGCGGGATCTGCGCGCACGGTATCTTCCGCGACGAAATGGACGCGCAGGCCATTGGAAACCGCGTAGTCCACAGCTTCCTCAATCCTTGGCTGTGCTTCTTCGAGCGTCAGGCCAAACTTGTGCTTAAGGTGCTGCGGACTTACGGGCATAAATAGAAAAGCCTCTTTCAGCCCGCAGGCCAGCGCCAAATCGACGTCCTGGCGAAGGGCGCGAACCGTCGCAGCGATCGTTGCGCGATAGCCGCGATCAAGCAAAGCCTCCAGAGATGCTCGCTCCTCATCCGAGACGCTTGGCATTCCCGCATCTAAGATGTCCACTCCGGCGGCATCCAGTAAATCGGCGATGGCCAGCTTCTCTTCCAGGGTAAAAAAGACTCCTGGGGCTTGCTCGCCGTCGCGCAACGTGCAATCCACAAACCTGATCTTCTCATTTTGCATTGTCGCCTCCCTCAATCTTCAATGTCTGGATTTGACCATTGAAGAGCCTCGTTGTTTACCCACGCCCTGCGGCCCGACTCTTAGCCGGANNGGTGATCCGATGGTGATCCTGGCGCAAGTTTTGAGCATTGGCCGGATTATGAACCCGTGACCAAGTAGAGCTTTGAAAATGACTTCCGCATCTATGCGAAAATCGACGAAGATGAAATTTGCTTCGCTGGGTACGTAATCTAGGCCCAGTTTCTTAAAATGGGTATAGAGAAACGCTTTTCCATCATTCACGATTTGGCGGCTTTGCTTGAGGTGATTGTGATCCTCTAAGCTGGCCAGCGCCGCCGTCTGGGCAAGAGCAGTTGTATTAAAGGGTTGCCTGACTTTCTCAAGCGATTCAATGATCCAGGTATCGGCTATCCCGTAGCCGATACGAAGTCCGGCCAGCCCCGATATTTTGGAAAATGTTCTTACGATGATTATCGGCTTTTGCCCTATATATGCCAGTGTGTTGATCTGCCTGCTTGTGACATATTCGATGTAGGCTTCATCAAGAACCACTAACACATGATCAGGAACCAGCCTTAAAAAAGAAGCGAGTTCGTGTTGCCTCACGATTGTCCCGGTCGGGTTATTAGGATTAGCGATGAAGATCAGCTTCGTCTCAGGTGTGATGCTGCCCGCCATCGCCTCCAAATCGTGTATGTGTTCTCGCAGTGGCACGATAACGTTTTTGGCTCCGCTCATCTGTCCCAGCATCTGAAACCAGAGAAAGCTCGGATGGGCCGAAATCACCTCATCTCCTGGGCGAACAAAAGCTCGCACGATGATCTCCAGCACTTCCGTAGCGCCGTGACCCAGGATCAGGTTGTCGCATGAAACGCCACACTTGTAAGCTAGAGCGCGCTTCAGATCGATGCCGCTATCTTCAGGATAGAGATTGATTTCTGGCAGAATTGCCCGTATCGCTTCCAGGGCGAGGGGCGAAGGGCCTGCCGGATTCTCGTTAGAAGCGAGCTTGACTATGTTTTCAAGTCCAAGCTCCTTTTTGACTTCAGAAATTGGCTTCCCCGGTTTATAGGGACTGATGGGCGAGATAAAGGGATTTGCCAGCCGCCGACGAAAGTCCTGGTAGCCGACAGTATCTTTGCTGTCGCCAAAGTGGCGGTCACTGCGTGCTTTCATTTGAGCCTCGATAATCGCCCCTTTAATCCGAAAAGCAAGAGTCCGGACTTGGGGAAAAAATAGATCCCGACATCTGCCAGGACTGCCAGAGATGGGATGACCAGAAGTGGATTCTGTGCGCCGCGCATACCTCTCCCAGCGAAGGCCATTTCGGCCTCCAGACCCCCGGATTTGACGCTGTATAGCTAAGGCGTGAAACTCTAACCGAACCCAAGTCGATTAGTCGCAGAGTGCGAGGACTACCCGATATAATCAGAGTCTCCTACCTTCACGGCTTAACTATACAACTCCCCGGATTTGCTCAAACCTGCTTTGTGGGAATCAAGGTTATACATCACACATTACAAAATGTCAATAGTGCAATGAACATTGTAGTATCTCTCCTATTTCAGGCTACTGCATACTGCCCTGTCCGGTCAGGTGAAATTACTTTCAAAATCAGCGTAAAACAACGCGAGGATTGTGGCTGTCTAACTCGATAAGGCCAAGTGCAAGCACCTGCATGACAGTATGATTGGCTGTAAGAATATCTATAATAAATATCTTACGCGCGCGCGAGGTGTCATGGAGGCGCTTGCATCTGGCCCGATAACGTCACATTTCTATCTGAGTCGTTCATAGACGGCGCAGTGCCACCATGCCTTGATGAAAGATCACAGTGCGCTTTCAACCAATGAGCCGCCTGCTCCGCTGATATGATATCTAATGCGCAATTTTTTCTAAGCCCTTTGTTTTCAACATTGGCTCCAAGTACAAGCTTGGGTTGGCTGAAAGCGGCTAGTTGAGAGCCAACAACTAACGAAAAGAAGTTGCACATTGAGTCTGAAGTATATTGTCGAGAGGCGAACTTCGACACGGGTGATTGGGAAGCCTATAAGGGAGTGATCCCCGACGAGCAGCATCAAGTATTCGCCAAAGGGAGTGGACGAACCAATATCATAGAGCGATTCAACTACACGTTGAGGCAGAGAGTCTCTCGACTGGTAAGGCGAAAGCTCAGTGATATACTGAGTCAAGCGAGCAGCGATGTTTTTTTCCATGGAATAAGCTTCTCGAAAAGGCTTGCTCCTTTGCTACTCGTTATTTGCAAAATGTGTCCTGACATCAGGCTTGCCGCGTTTTTTCTCGCGGCTTATCTGAAAACCGACGAATGAAAATCAGCGCGACCATCATCACCAGAAACGAAGAGCGCAATATCGCCGACGCGCTTCGCTCGCTTTCGTGGGCTGATGAAATCATCCTCGTCGATTCCGAAAGCGCAGACCGCACCGTTGAAATAGCCCGCCAGTTCACCGATAAAATTTTCATCAGGCAATGGCCCGGCTACTCGAAGCAAAAAAACTTCGCCGCCGAGCAGGCCGCCAACGACTGGATTTTCAACCTCGACGCTGATGAGCGCCTGTCCGATGCGCTCATCGCAGAGCTTCAACAACTCAAAGATCAACTCTCTGATGCCGCTGCATTCGAGATGCCCCGAAAAACTTTTTATCTCGGTCGCTGGATAAAGCATTCGGGGTGGTATCCCGATTATAAACTTCGACTTTATGATCGAACGCGCGGGCGATGGCGCGGAGACTTCGTGCATGAATCAGTAGAGACAGACGGAAAGATAAAGAGACTCCGAGGCGATCTGCTTCACTACACGGTTATGAATTCATCGGAGCATCACGAGCGATTGGATCGCTACACCTCGCTTGCGGCTGAAGAACTTTTCATCAAAGGCAAACGCGCTTCGCTCGCTTCGATTTTGTTTTCACCGATGGCCGCTTTTCTTCGCTCTTACATTTTCAGGCTGGGGTTTCTCGACGGCATACCGGGGCTGGCGATTTCATACTTCGCCGCGCACTACGTGTTTTTGAGAAACCTGAAACTGTGGGAAAAGGGAAGAGGAGGTGAAGAGGTGATGAGGTGATGGGAGACAGGAGGAACCTGTACCTTCTGACCCCTGACCCCTGACCGCCGACCCATGACCCATGACCCATGACCCATGACCCCTGCCCACTACCCAACTTCTTTCCTATATTGGCCCGCGCCCAGCACCTCGAAGTAAAGCGATTCGATACGGTCTATCACCTGATCGCGACCGAATCTCTCGGCGACTTCGTGTTGCGCGTGATGGCCTAATCTTTCGCGCATACCTGTGTCCCACAACAGCCACAGCAGTTTTTCAGCCATCGCTTTTGAATCGCGCGGAGGGAACAACAGCCCCGTAGTGTTTTCGGTGATGATTCCGGCGATGCTGCCGACGTTTGAAGCCATCACCGCGCGGCCCGCCGCCATCGCTTCTATGGTGACGAGCGAAAAGCCTTCATCCCACGAAGGCACCACGACGACATCGACGGCGGCCAGGAGTTCCGGGATGTGATGCACGTGGCCGAGGAATGACACTTTGCCGTTGAGTCCGAGAGTATCGATCAGATGAGTGAGTTGCTGAGTGAAAGGCGAGCCGTCTTCTTTTTCTTCGCCCGCGATGACGAAATGAATATCGGGGCGCATCGTCACGGCGCGAGCCGCGGCGCGGATGAATTCTTCCTGCCCTTTCGCGGGCGTGATCTGGCCTATGCAGGCGACGACGAGAGTGGAGCGAAACTGAAACATACTGCGCGCGGCTTCGCGGTCGATGGGACGGAAGCGCGACACATCGATCCAGTTCGGGATGGTATGCACGCGCTCGATAGGTATCGCCAGTCGCTCGATGATGGATTCTCTCACGCTTTCCGATACGGCTATGACGGCGGCGACATCCTCAAGCATCAAGCGGTAAATCAGATTTCTTTTAATGGGCAGGTAATGATGCCGCGTCAGCACGAGTCGCGCCTGAGTGCGGCGAGAGGCGAAGGCTGAAACGAGATAATCCCGGCCCACGTGCGCGTGAATGATATCGATGCCGTGATGATTGACTATATCGGTGATGGCGCGCGCCGACTGCATATCCAAAGAGTTGCGAAGCGCGAGTTCATGCCAGGAGGCGATGACTCCGGCCAGAGGGGCGCGAAGCGGGCTTTCAGGTCTTACGGCGAGATAGATCGCATGTCCGCGCGAGGCCAGAGAGCGCGCAAGATCAGCGACATGAACCTCGCCGCCGCCCATCTCGCTGGCCGAGCAGACCTGAAGTATTTTCATGTGTCCCCTCTCAATGCGTGCCGCGCTAATTTAATCCAGATTGTCGCAAGTGGCAATGAGTTCTGGTAGTATGACAGCCGAAATTCGACTTTATGGAGTCATTGAACGAACTTATGGAACACGTGCCGCCGTTTTTCTTAGGTCTAGCCATCACTCTTTTCGGATTGATAATAGGCAGTTTTCTCAACGTGGTCATCTACCGTTTGCCGAGGGGCGAATCTCTCGCTTTTCCGGGATCGCACTGCCCCGCGTGCGACAAGCCGGTAAAGTCTTACGACAACATCCCTGTCCTGAGCTATCTGATTCTGGGCGGGCGATGCCGAAGCTGCAAAGTGAAAATCTCGCCCATCTATCCGACGGTCGAACTTCTTGTGGCTGCGCTCTACCTGCTGCTTTATTTCAAGGACGGCCTGACGCTCGTTCTGCTTGCGGACGCGGTTTTCGTTTCGCTGATCGTGCCGCTCGTATTTATCGATCTTGAACACAAGCTGCTGCCGGACAAAATAAACAAGCCCGGTCTGCTCGTGATGACCGTGCTGAGGGTGCTTGCGCCCGATGCGTGGATCAATAAATCGACGGAGGAGATGTTCGGCGCTATCGTGTCTTCGGAATGGACGGTGGCGATAATCGGGTCGGCAGTGGGGGCGGCTGTCGGAGGGGGGAGCCTGTGGCTTGTGCGGAGGGCTTATTATCTGGTGAGAAAAGAAGAGGGCATGGGGCTTGGCGATGTGAAGATGATGCTTATGGTCGGCGCATTCATCGGATGGAAACTGGCGTTTCTGACTATTTTCATGTCCTCGCTCATCGGGTCTGTCGTAGGGCTGCTGCTGGTTCGAGTGCGCAAAGGGTCGATGAAGATGGAAATCCCTTTCGGAGTATTTCTAGGTCCGGCAGCGATAATCTCGCTGTTCATCGGGCAGAAGTTGATGGAGTGGTATCTGGGGTTTTATTCATAGATGCCTATACCGAAATTGAATGAAGAGGGATTCCTGCCCGCAGGCGTATGGGATTGCGCGAGGGCTGAAATCCGAAAACGCTTTGGCAGTTTTCAGGTATCGGATCGTCGGGTTATGTTGTTTGAAAAGCTGGAATCATTCGTCAGAGAAGCGCGGCAAGCAGGTGTGGTGAAAGCGATCATCGTCGATGGCAGTTTCATCACCTCGAAGCCTGATCCCAACGATATCGATTTGATCGTCGTCGTAAACAGAAAAGTGGATTTTTCGGAGGAACTGCGTCCGGCTGATTATAATGTTCTGTCTCGAAAGCGAGTTCGCCGCGGATACGGATTCGACGCTTTTTATATGGAAGAAGATTCGCCTGAGTACAAAGAGATGGTAAGCTTTTTTCAGAGAGTGAAGTATGATCCGCAATTGTTCAAAGGGTTGTTGAGGGTAATTCTGTGATTACGAATGAAGAACAATTGGAACAGGCCAGAGACTGTATCCGTCAGATGGAAAGAATACTGGAATCGCTCCAAGGCGGAGTGCTGCCGCAATCTCGACAGTGGTACAAGCTGATGGCCGAAGGGCCGGAGGAAGAAATCAAACGGCTGCGAACCGATGTGGATGATTACCTCGCCCGCAAAGAGCGCGCAAAGCCGACAGTGCGGGCCAACACCCGTCAGGGAAAACGCTCATAGCTTTCAATGGAGTCGTTGATATAGCGCGATCTGTCGGATTGCGCTTCGCCCTGAAAGTATGAAAATCGGGGGCAACGCAAGCTAACAGCTTGCGCCACAATTTCAGGAGATGTCATGAAAAAAAGAACCTGTCAGATACTCGCGCTGTTGCTAATACTGTCTGCTATTCCAGGCGCGAACCGTGCTGCTTCGCGCGAGCCTGTGCGGGCGCGTAACGGTATAGTCGCAACAGTCAGCGAAATCGCTTCCCGCGTCGGCGTAGACATTCTCCGTCGCGGCGGCAACGCAATTGACGCAGCCGCAGCCGTGGCTCTTGCACTCGCCGTTACGTGGCCCTCGGCGGGAAATTTGGGCGGCGGCGGATTTATGATGATTCGCCGCGCTGACGGATCGGCGGAAGTCATCGACTACCGCGAACGCGCGCCTCTCGCCGCAAGCCGCGATATGTATCTCGACCGCGAAGGCAACGTCATCAAAGACGCCTCGACCATAGGCTATCGCGCCGCAGGAGTTCCCGGCACCGTCGCAGGAGTCGCGCTGGCTTTGAAACGCCACGGCAAATTGCGCTGGGCCGACGTCGTAGAGCCTGCGCGTCGCCTTGCCGCAGAAGGCTTCACCATAAGTTATCCGCTTGCGCGCAGCCTTCAGGGAAGCTCGCGACTGCTGGCTAAATTCCCCGACAGCAACCGGATATTTCTTCGCGACGGCAAATTCTTCGAAGAAGGCGAAAGACTCGTCCAACCGGAACTGGCCGCCACTCTCGCGAGAATCAAACTCAACGGCCCGCGAGAATTTTACGAAGGCAAAACAGCGCGACTCATCGCCGCCGATATGAAAATGAACGGCGGACTTATTACCGAGCGCGACTTGAAAGAATACGAGCCGACCGTCCGCAAGCCTCTCACCGGAAATTATCGCAGCTATGAAATCCTCACCATGCCTCCCCCATCTTCAGGCGGCGCAGCGCTCATTGAGATGCTCAACATGCTCGAACACTACAAGCTTGCCGAGATGGGACATAACTCAAGCGAGTCGCTTCACCTGATGATCGAAGCGATGCGCCGCGCGTTTGCCGACCGCGCTGAATTCCTGGGCGATGCCGATTTCGTCAAAGTCCCCGTCGAGGGACTCATCTCGAAAAAGTACGCCGATGATCTCGTCAGAACCATCAACCCGGATCGCGCAACTCCGAGCAGCGAGGTGAAAGCCGGAAACCCCACGGGCTACGAGCCGCAGGAGACGACTCACTTCACCATCGTAGACCGCGAAGGCAACGTCGTGTCGAACACCTACACCCTAAACGGCGGCTATGGCTCAGGCGCGACCGCTCGCGGCACGGGCGTTTTGCTCAACAACGAGATGGACGATTTCACTTCCAAGCCCGGAGTGCCGAATGCCTACGGACTCCTGCAAAGCGAAAACAACGCAATCGCTCCGCGCAAGCGCCCGCTGTCGGCGATGACTCCGACTATAGTGTTGAAGGATGGAAAACTATTCTTCGCCGCAGGCTCTCCGGGCGGGCCGACGATCATAAACACCGTGCTTCAGATCATCATCAACGTCATCGATTTCGGGATGAACATCCAGCAGGCAATCGATGCGCCGCGCATCCATCATCAGTGGATGCCCGATCAGATTCAATGGGAACCATTGGGTTTCAGCCTCGATACGAAGCGCGCGCTCGAAAAGCGCGGCCACATCTTCAGAGAAAGACCGGGCTATATCGGAGATGCGCACGCAGTCATGATCGATCCGAAAAAAGGCATCCGACTCGGCGCATCCGATCCCCGCTTGGGAGGCGCGGCAGTTGGATACTGAGGGAGAAGTCAGGAGTCAGAAGACAGAAGACAGAATAAAATCGGAGGCGCTTTGCGCCGACTTCCTTATTCATTCTGACTCCTGACTTCTGACTTCTGACTCCTGAAAACTATGACCATAGAAGAACAGATAGCGTACCTGAAGAAAGGCGCAGTCGATTGCATACCTGAACAGGAGTTGCGAAAAAAACTCCAGCGATCAGCAGCGACGGGAAAGCCGCTGAGAGTAAAAGCGGGATTCGATCCGACCGCGCCCGATATTCACCTCGGCCATACGGTGCTGATTCGCAAGATGCGACACTTTCAGCAACTCGGCCACACGGTTATTTTTCTCATAGGCGATTTCACAGGGATGATAGGCGATCCGTCGGGGCGGTCAGCGACACGCCCGCCGCTCACGCGCGAGCAGATCATGGAGAATGCCGAAACCTACAAGCAGCAGATATTCAAGCTGCTCGATGCGGAAAAGACCGAGATCCGTTTCAACCGGGAATGGTTCGGACAGTTTACGAGCGACGATTTCATAAAGCTCGCGGCGAAAGCGACCGTCGCGCAGTTATTGGAGCGCGAAGATTTTCGCAAACGGTTTCAGGAGCAGACGCCCATCAGCCTGCATGAATTGATGTATGCGCTGGCTCAAGGGTACGACTCGGTGGCATTGGAAGCGGATGTCGAGCTTGGCGGGACGGATCAGAAATTCAATCTGCTGATGGCGCGTCAGATTCAGGTCGGATATGGCGTGCGCGAGCCGCAGTTGATCATGACCACGCCTCTGCTTGAAGGATTGGACGGCGTGCAGAAGATGTCTAAGTCTCTGGGCAATTACATCGGCATCACGGAATCGGCAGATGATATGTTCGGCAAGGTGATGTCAGTTAGCGACACGTTGATGTGGCGTTATTACGAATTGCTGACTGACCTCGCGCCCGCAGAGATAGAAGCGATGAAGACGGCCTGCGAGCGCGGCGAGCGAAATCCGCGAGATGTGAAAGCGGAGCTTGGGCGCAGGATAGTTGCCGATTTTCATTCGGAGTCGGAAGCGCAGGCGGCGAGCGATGAATTCGACAGAAGATTCCGCGAGCATAAAGCGCCGACTGATATCGCTGTGGTTGAACGTCAGGCTGAAACGATCAGGTTGCCTAAACTGCTTGCGGCTGAAGGACTCGCGCCATCGGTTACGGAAGCGCAGCGATTGATCTCTCAGGGCAGCGTCCGAGTGAACGGCGAAAAGGTAAGCGATGTGAAGCATGATATTGCAGGCGAACCGGGTACGGAAATCTTGCTTCAGGTCGGCAAGCTCAAGTTTTTGCGCGTGGTGTTCAAGTGATTAGAAAGCCGGTTTATCCCAAATTCTGTTCCACAGAATCTTGTAAGCCTCGAAGGGAGGTTTAGATATGAATTACTGGCTTGACCTTTTTACGGGAACGACTTGGGAAGAATTTCGCCAATCGGGCGCAAGGATAACCGGATTCCGCGCTAGAATGAGAGCAACAGCACATAAAGTAAAGCCAGGAGACGTTTTCTTGTGTTATCTCACTGGTGTCATGCGTTGGGTCGGAGCGCTTGAAGTTATTAGCTCAACGAATGATGGAAGCCTTATTTGGAAAGATGAGGTGTTCCCCGTTCGATTTGAAGTGCGCCCTTTGATTTTGCTTAATCCGGAACATGGCGTACCAATGCAACAGCTTCGCGGGAAAGTCGCTTTTTATTCGGGACAAAAAGATGAGGGAAAGTTCAAAGGATTTGTTCGAATGATCCCCAATCTTTTCCGTAAAGCCGAAGATGCTCAATTCATATTCAGCCTGCTTCGCCAAGCAGAGATCCAACCGATTGCTCGCCCAGTCGATCCTAAGAAGCTTGCTCGTAAACCTTTGTATAGCGCGGAAAGGCGAAAAGGAAGAACCACGCTTAGAGTGGCTGTTAGCGTACCTGATTCAGAGGAAAAATCCTTAGAGCAAATACCAGTCAAAGAATCTAGCGAACCTGCCGAAGCGATTAACACATCACGTCACACCGAAATTCAGCACGAACTACTGAGTCTCGGTGCAGAGATGGGACTCGACGTTTGGGTGGCAAGAAACGATAGGTCAAGAGCTTGGAATGGTGTTGTCTTAGGCGCGATGCCCCGTATCATTAACGAACTGCCAACGCAATTCAATGAGGCGACTAACCGAACAATTGAGTTGATCGATGTTCTTTGGCTTCGAGGAAACTCTATAGTTGCAGCATTCGAGGTCGAATCAACAACGTCAATTTATTCGGGCCTTTTGCGCATGAGCGATCTTTTAGCTTTGCAGCCAAATCTTGATATCAAACTTTATTTGGTTGCGCCCGATGACAGGCGCAATAAAGTAGAGCAGGAAATTCTACGGCCTACTTTTGCCTTGCGGGAGCGGCCACTGCCGGAAGTGTGCGGGTTCATTCCATTTTCCAAGCTGATTGATACAGTGAATGGAATCCGTAATTTGGGGCTTGCCTCATCCCTCAAGCCCGACTTCTTAGCAAAGACAGCAGAATTCTTTGAGGCAGAATCAAAGGATTCTGCTCAGTAGCGTTCAAAATGTGGAAATGCAAAATGTCTTGACTCGAATTTTGCCTGATTGTGTTTTATCTCAAGTCGCTCCATTTATGGCGATCTCCTTTGCTGCGTAGCGGCAGAGAAGTTGCCCGTGCAAGCAGTCGAGGCTTTCGCGATGGGCAGTCAAAGGGAACTTGAGCCAATGTTTTTTGGCACGACTAGAAGTAGAGAAACAGACTAATCGCTGGGCCATCTGTTCCTACGCAACGTAGCGACGGAAAAACTCGTACTACTGTTCAAATGCAACGGCAGCTAACAAAATCCACCGAACTTGTCAGGCGAGAGACCGAATCTCTCGCGCCAGCGGAAACTAAAAAACCTGAAATCAAACCCGACCCGCCCATCGGAATCAAAGGCTATCTTCGACTCCTGCGAGTCGCCCTCGCGCTTTTCTCTTTCACTGCGCGGGTCTTCATCAACTCTCGCGGATGGTTTGGCCGAAAGAAAATCCCTCCCTCCGATCTTCGACATCGCGAGGGCGCGTACCTTAGAGAAAAACTCATCTCGCTCGGCCCCGCCTTCATCAAAATCGGTCAGACCCTAGCCACTCGCGCCGATATCCTGCCCGTCGAATACATTCAGGAACTCGCGCGGCTTCAGGATCAGGTGCCGCCTTTTCCGACCGTCGAGGCCCGACGCATTATCGAAGACGAACTTCGCGCCCGCATCGAGGACATATTTTCCGAATTCGATGACACCCCCGTTGCCGCAGCCTCTCTCGGTCAGGTCTATCGCGCAACTCTTCGCACCGGCCAGATAGTCGCCGTCAAAGTTCAGCGCCCCGACATTCATCAAGTCATCGAATCCGATATCCGTGCGCTTCGTCGCCTCGCCCGAAGACTTGATCGCTACCCGAATCTCATCCGCGGCGTAGACTGGCAGGGGACGCTCGATCAATTCCATTCGACCATCACGGAAGAGATGGACTACGAAAAGGAAGCGCGCAACGCGGAAGCCTTTCGCAAAAACTTCGCCGAATGGAAAGATGTTTACGTCCCGCGCATCTATCACGTCTTCTCTACGCAAAAATTGATCGTGATGGAATTCATCGAAGGCTTGAAGGTCAACGATGTCGAATCGCTCCGGGCCGCGGGCCACGATCCTCAGAAGGTCATACGCCTGCTTGCGCGCACTTACTTCAAACAACTGCTCGAAGACGGATTCTTTCACGCTGACCCGCATCCGGGAAACCTCCGATTGATGAAAGACGGACGACTGGCCTTCTTCGATTTCGGCATGGTCGGGCGGTTGGAAATAGAGCTTCAATCGAATCTCATCAACGCTTTCTTTCACATAGTCGAGCGCGATGTCAAAGGGCTGGTCGAAGACATGGTGCGGCTCGGCTTCATAGAGCTTTCCGAAGATGACGAAGAGAAATTCAAGCCGGTCATTCAGACTCTCTTCGACCGTTATCTGAGTTTGAAGATAGGCGAGGTGAAATTCAAGGAAGTGATATTCGATCTCGCGCATGTGATTTATGAATTCCCGTTTCGCATACCGGCGCACTTCACTTACATCGTGCGGGCTATCATGACGCTGGAAGGCATAGGCACGCAGGTCGATCCTGATTTCAATTTCTTCGAGGTCGCCCGCCCTTATGCAAAGCGGTTTATGTTCATGCGCGAGGGCAAGTATCTGCGCACGCTACTCGTCAATCGATTCGTTCGCGGCGAAGAAGGAGAGATAGAATGGAGCAAGGTCTGGAAGCTTGCCAAGATGGCTTTCCGGTATTATGTTCGCGGCGAGAATAAATTGTAGAGCCTGGAGTCGAGAGTCTGGAGTCTGGAGTCTGGAGTCTGATAGGGATAATGCGTCAGCCCTGGGAGGAAAGCTACCCTCTCATTAACACCTCGATTCATCGAGGTGACGAGAGGCGTGACTCTCTCACAAACGGTTTCAACCGTTTTCCAATCTCAAACCTTAAACACAGAGCCAGGCTCAGCAAAGAACTTGTTGAGAGCATTTTGCAGCGAGAACTTGTGGCCGCGAAGAATCAATATGGTCACTCTTGCAAAGTTAAGCACCCGGTCGCAGGTAAAGAACTTGGGGTGTTTGCGAATTTCCTCTCATGACGGATACATCACTGATCGACTCTTTTGCCTTTTGCCTTTTGCCTTTTGCCTTGTCTATACTGACTCTTAATTTGAAAAGGGCTGAGTCCCGAAAAAAGCAAACAATTGAAAACGAGGAGCCGCGATCAAGCGATTTGCGGCTCAGGCGGATATTATGAGAGACAAATACGAAGTCGTGATAGGGCTTGAGATTCACGCTCAACTCAAAACAGAATCGAAAATTTTCTGTTCCTGCTCGACGCGCTTCGGCGATGAACCCAACTCCAACACCTGCCCCGTGTGTCTGGGGCTTCCCGGCGCGTTGCCTGTGCTCAATCGCGCGGTCGTGGAGATGTCTGCCCACGCCGCGCTTGCGCTCAATCTCACGATCAATCAGGAGTCGATCTTCTCGCGCAAAAATTATTTTTACCCTGACCTTCCGAAGGGCTATCAGATTTCTCAATACGACCGCCCGTTTTCAGAGCGCGGATGGGTAGAGATACCGACCTCTGAGCGCAACGAGTCGGGCCACGCCATCGAGTGGAAGATGAAGCGATTTCGCATCCATCGCCTTCACATAGAAGAGGACGCGGGCAAATCCCTGCACGAAGGCATGAGGGAGTCGGCTTCGAAATCTTACGTCGATCTGAATCGAAGCGGCGTTCCTCTGGCCGAGATAGTTTCCGAGCCTGATTTTCGCTCGTCGTGGGAAGCTTACGATTATGTTCAATATCTCCGACGCGCGCTGCAATACACCGACGTATGCGACGGCAATATGGAAGAAGGCAACCTGCGCTGCGACGCGAACGTTTCGATCATGCCTCGCGGGGCAGAAAAGTTCGGCACCAAAGTCGAGCTTAAAAATCTCAACTCGTTTCGATTTCTGCAACGCGCGCTCGAATACGAAATCGACCGGCAGATAGCGGCGGTCGAATCGGGAGAAAGAATCATTCAGGAGACGCGGCTGTGGAACGAGCGCGATTCGAAGACCTATTCCATGCGCTCGAAAGAAGAGGCTCACGACTATCGCTATTTTCCTGAGCCTGATCTTCCTCCGCTCGTCGTCAGTGAAACAATGATCGAGCATGTTCGCCAATCGATGCCTGAACTCCCGGAAGCGCGTCGGCGGCGACTGATCGAACAATACAGCCTCAGCCCTGACGACGCGGCGCAACTCACGGATACCCGCACGATGGCCGATTTCTACGAAGCGACGGCAAGGGCCAGCGCAAACCCCAAGTCGGCTGCCAACTGGATACTCAACGAGCTTGTGCGCGAGCTTAAAAATACCGGCACAGATATCAGCGCAAGTCCCGTTGGAGCCGAATCGCTCGGCGCGATGATCAGAAAGATCGATGACCAAACGATCAGCGGCAAGATGGCGAAAGACGCGCTCATCGAAATGTACAAGTCAGGCAAGTCCGTAGATGAAGTTGTGAGTGAAATGGGCGGCGGGCAGGTCTCGGATGAAGGCGCGATCCGGGAGATGGCCCGACAAGTGATCGCATCCAATCCCCGACAACTCGAACAATATCGCAGCGGCAAATCGACACTCCTCGGATTCTTCGTCGGCCAGATGATGAAGGCTTCCGGCGGACGCGCCAATCCGCAGGTTGTAAACCGTGTTATCAAAGAAATGCTCGAAGGCGAAGGTCAGCAAAACTGATGAAGAAAAGATTGCTTTTGGCTCTGGCGGCTGGTTTCATCCTTTCGCTCGTTTCCTGTGGCGTCGATCCGGGAAGCCCGGACGAAGTGGCGGTTCTTGAGACGAGCTATGGTCGAATAGTGATCGAGTTTTACCCCGCAGAAGCGCCGCGTCATGTGGCGAATTTCAAGGCGCTTGCGCGCGATGGATTTTTTGACGGAATGAAATTTCACCGGGCGCTGGTCAACAAGGGAATCCCGATAGCTGTTCAAAGCGGCAATCCGAACACCATCAACGGCGACCCTTCGACGTGGGAGCAGGGGCAATCCAATCTGCCGACCGTGCGCGCGGAGTATTCAGACAAACTCCGTCACGTGCGCGGAGTCGTTTCTGCTGCGCGAAAACAGGACGAACCCGACAGCCACACCAGTCAGTTCTTCATCTGCACCAGCAACTATCCGCAATGGGACGGACAGTTTTCCATATTCGGCAAAGTGATCGATGGTATGAACGTTGTGGATTCCATCGTCAGAGCGCCCGTTGTGAAAAACACCGAGCGCCCCGCAGACCCGGTCGTCATAACGAAACTCTACATAACCAAAAAGAGCGAGGTTCAGTGACGCGCAGTCCCGTCGGCTAATCTTTCCCGAATCTTTTCACTGTGAATCGCAAAACTCGAACGTGATCTCCAATTCGAAGACCGGCTTTCTGATGCACTGCATTCCACTGCTCGTCTACGGTCTCGATGCCTTCGATTCGGGGAAGCAGAACGGCGCGGCGATGGTCTTCCGTCGCTTCGATGATCACGCCGTAAACCGAAGGGTCGAGGTCCTCCTGCCCGCGCACAGGTTCCGTTTGTGAAAGCACATCGACTCCGTAGACGATGCGCGAAAGCTCGCCAGCGATGACGGGATTGAACCTCGGATCGCGAATGGCCGCGCTTATCGCATTGTGAATTATTTCTTCAGCTACGTTGAGGCAGGCAGGTTCGATGGTGCCTATACATCCGCGAAGATTGCCCTGGATGTCGCGCAGAGTGACGAATGCGCCCGCTCGCTCGGCCAGAATTCCAATCGGGGAGTCAGGCGGAGTTATCTCTGCTCCTTCTCTAATGAATCGCTCCACCGAGAGACGGGCAAGAGCGGTCGGCGATATATCATCGGGCGGGCGTTCGAGCATTACTTTCCTCGGCATACAGTTTTCAGTTTTCAGCTTTCAGTTTCCAGTGGGTTAGCCGAATTCGTGAAAAACTCTTCGAAGCAAGGAGTTAGAAATCAGCAGTCAGAATAAAACGGCTGAAAACTGAAAACTGAAAACTGAAAACTGTTTCATGTTTTATTCTCGTCAAACAGCACGGCCACAAGGTAGCCCACGCCGAACGGGCCTTCGTAACTCAGCACCTCAGGATCGCGCAGATTTTTTCCGACGCATCCGAGCGCGACGACTATCGAGCGATAGCCGCATTCACCAGCGCGAATTCTGAGGTCTTGGTCGATGTCGGTCACGCCGCTGGCGTCTCCTCGCGCTATGGCTGAGACTATCTGCTCGTCAAACACGTGCGCGGTCGGTTCATACTCGTAAGGGCCGTCTTCGATCAGGCGATGACTCAAATCGCCGCTTGCCACGAGAGCAACGCTGCGATTCGACATGCGCGCGGCTCGCTCTATCGCGCGACCGAACGCGAGATGTTCTTTGACCAGACGATGAGTGAATCCGATGACGACGACCGGGCCATGCCATCCGGCTTCGCGCAGATAATAAAGCGGCACCATCGCTCCGTGATCGAGCGGATGATCGCGCGCCAGTTCTTTCAACTCGACGCCTTCTTCGATGGCGGCGCTTTTGATCGCCTCGATCATCTCTGAGTCATTTGGAAGATCGAGCTTCACATGAGGCGCATAGAATTCGCGAAAATCGCCTCGCAAATGAGAAGAGGCCCGGACGGTGAAATAATTCGGGTCGAGCGGTGAATGAGGCGAGATGACGATCACGGTTTGAGGGCTGGCGAGTATGAGTCGGCGCGAAAAATCCCTCATCGCCTGTTGAGAATGCGAAACCTGTGCGATGCGACTGCCGCCGATTTCAGGAACCAGAAGCGGCGGGTGCGGCGCTATGCCTGCGAATACTATCCCGGACATGGCTTTCACCTCGTCAGGAAGGCGCGGAAACGAAACCGTCAGGAGGTCTTATCATAGCTCCGTGATTGTGTTGAATTCAAACCTGGGAGCGCAGGCATCTTGCCTGCTGGTCTTACGCATTCGAGTATCAGGCAATACCTGAAGCCTTGCACGCTGGAAGCGTGCGCCCCCAGAGGTTTGAAGATACTTTGAGATAACTTTGATCTAACATTAAAGACTATAATCGCACGCTTCAGTATTCTGCCTGCTGACCGATGATGGAATCATCCGGGGCGCATTTTCCTCATCGAATCCTCATCGGTTGCTGAGAAGTTATGAAAAGAATCAGAACATTAAGTTTTCTCTTTGTCGTCGCGCTTCTGATGCCGTTCGCATCGGTTGCCGGACAGAAGCAGTCGAAGCCTCAAGCGTCGAAACCTCACGGCAATGTCGAGGCTGTGACCGCCGTTCAGTTGAGAGACTATCTGACCTTCATCGCTTCCGACGAGCTTGAAGGTCGCAATACTCCTTCACGGGGATTGGACACCGCCGCGCTTTATCTGGCTTCGCATCTTTCGCGCTGGGGGCTGCGTCCGGCGGGCGACAACGGCACTTACTTTCAGCGCATAGCCTTGCGCCGCACTCTGATCGACGCGGCTCAGACGAAAGCCGAAATCAACGGGCAGGCTTTCAACTACGGTAAGGATTTTCTCGCCTCACTCGCCGCGGGTTCGGCCAGCGGGCGGCTCGTCTTCGTCGGTCACGGATGGGCGATCAAATCGAAGAACCTGAATGCGTACAAAGGCATCGATGTTCGCGGCAAGATAATCGTCCATATCGGAGGTTTCCCGAAAGGCGTCACCTTTCACGACCTGACGGGCAAGCAGGGCGAAGAATGGGACAACGCTTATTCCTACGGTCAGCGCAACGGCGCATTGGGCAGAATAATCATCCCTGCTTTTCAAAACCTCGCCTCGTGGGAACAGTCGCGGCACGAGGCTGAAGAGGAGGGAAGCGTCGAAGTCGAGAAGTTCGTCTCGTCCGAAGCCGCACCGATTCCTGCAATCACCGCTTCGCCGCGAATGCTTGCGGCTTTGTTTGGAGGTGAGAGTCGCCACGGAGCGCAGATATTCAACGCGACAGCCACGGGCGAAACTATCGAGCCTTTCGATTTCAGCCTCGGCAAAAAAGTCAGCTTCACCATCGGGGTGAAAACCAAAACGGAGTACACGCAGAATGTCGTCGCAGTGATGGAAGGCAGCGATCCGACGCTTAAAAGCGAATATGTGGCCATAGGCGCGCACTACGATCACGTAGGCATTGGCACACCTGTCAATGGAGACGCGATCTACAATGGCGCTGATGATGACGGATCAGGAACCGTTTCAGTGATGGCGATGGCCGAAGCTTTTTCACAAGGGCCGCGCCCCCGCCGCTCGATTCTGTTTATCTGGCACGCGGGCGAAGAACGGGGACTCTGGGGGTCGCGTTACTTCACGCTCAACCCGACAGTGCCGATAGATAAGATCGTCGCTGATCTCAACATCGATATGATCGGGCGATGCAAAAAGGCGGGCGATAGCGATCCTCAGAAATCCGATATGCCCGAACCGAATGAAGTATTCCTGATCGGCCCCAAGGTGATGAGCACGGAACTTTTCGAGTTGAGCGAATCGGTCAATCGCGCGTTTCTCAATCTCAAATTCAATTACAGATATGATGACGTGAAAGAGCCGAATCAGTATTTCTTTCGCTCTGATCATTTCAACTACGCGAGAAAAGGCATCCCGATAATTTTTTACATGGACGGCGATCACCCGGATTATCACAAGCCGTCGGATTCGATTGAAAAGATAGACTTCGATTATATGGAGCGAGTCGCTAGAACCATATTCGCTACCGCGTGGGAACTGGCTAACAGAGATAAACGCCCGCGCGTCGATAAACCTCTCGCGGCGGAGTTTTCCGATAACTGATCGGTCGAGGTAGAGAGATGAAGCGAATAATCATCGCTATAGTTTTTGCAACAGCTTTATCGATCACCGCGCTGGGCGGGCCGAACTGGGCCGGATGGCGCGGGCCTGACAGTCAGGGCGTCTCTTCGGAAAAAGGATTGCCGACCGAGTGGAGCGACACGAAGAACATCAAATGGAAAACTCCCGTTGAAGGGCTTGGACATTCATCGCCGATAGTGTGGGGCAATCGCATATTTTTGACGACTTCAATCGAAGGGGCAATCGTCGAGGGAGCCAAGCCGGTCAAGCATTACTTCGACCGGGAGGAATTCAAACACCCTGATGCCGTGGGCGGCGACCGCATCTACACATTAAAAGTCATGTGTGTTGATGCCGTCACCGGGCGCGTGCTTTGGGAAAAGACGGCCTACGAAGGAACCGCCTTTGATTCACGACACCGCAAGGGAAGTTACGCGGCGGCGACTCCCGCGACCGATGGTCGATATGTGTATGCGTATTTCGGATCGGAGGGAGTCTACTGTTACGACTTCAGCGGAAAGCAAATCTGGAAAGCCGATGTCGGCAAGATAGGCACGCTCGGTTTGGGAGTTTCGACGTGTCCGGTCTTGTTTGAAAATCTGGTGATCCTTCAATGCGACGAAGACCTGGGCGAAAAATCATTCATCGTCGCGCTGGATAAAAAAACCGGAAGGCAGGTGTGGAAGACTCCGCGCAAGGTTCAGGTCTGCTGGTCTACGCCTGTGCTTGTTCGGGCAGCGAATCGATGGGAACTGGTCGCCAGCGGGGCTGAACTGATAATCGCTTATGATCCGGCTACGGGAAAAGAACTCTGGCGATGCAAGGGGCTTGAAAGTTACATCGTGCCGACTCCACTGGTCGGTCACGGTCTTGTGATTCCGTCAATCGGAAGTCACGTCAAGCGGGCGATTGCGATTCGCGCGGGCGGCAGGGGAGATATAACCGACTCGGATCGAATCGCGTGGAAGCATGAAAAGGGAACTGCTTATGTGCCTTCGCCGATAATGGTGGGCGAAAAGGTCTACCTGATAACTGATCGCGGGATTATGACGTGTCTCGATGCCAAAACAGGCAAGGTGATTTATGAAGGCGCTCGCGTTCCTTTGCCTGCGACATTCACGGCCTCGCCTGTGGCTTTCGAGGACAAGATACTTGTGACGAGCGAAGACGGAGATACTTTCGTCATCAGAGCGGGCGCAAAGCATGAAGTGATTCGGACGAACTCGCTGGGCGAGCCGATTTACGCATCGCTGGCGATAGCGAACGGGCGGATTTTTATAAGAGGATTGAAAAATCTTTATTGCATCAGTACGAGATGAGATTGCCCGCGGGGCAAAGGATGTAGGGCGCTTCGGCCACCTGAATTTCGAAGGGAGCAAAATGAGCCACTGGGAACATCTAATCGGATGTAGCTTCAATCGACGTGGTGGTCGAAGCGCTCTGCCGTTATTGAGGGTTGCACATGAATAAACAGGATGAATGCAGGCGAATATGAGCGCGGCATTAACACCATGCTTGATCGCAGTTAAAACAAACCTCTCATTAACACCGCGATTCATCGCGGTGAAAGCGAAAAGCAATCCGCAGAAACTGTTTCAACAGTTTCACCTCGCCGCACTTTAAGCGCCCTCCCGGATGTCTGATTCATCCCATCCGTCATCTCGCCACTGAAGGCCGTAGGCCCGCACGAAAGCCTCGATTTCTTCAGCGAATGATTTCTTTTTATGATGCGATTCCTGATTGGCGATGTAGTTTGCCACTGCCGACACGTTGGAATGCGAAACTGAAAACGCGCCGTACCCGCGTCCCCACGCAAACTTGCCGCTGATGATTTGGTTGGCGTTGATCCAGTGCGACGAAGCGCCTTTGAGCAGCTTGATTACTTCCTCGATAGAATACTTCGTCGGCAGGTCTATAAGCGCGTGGGTGTGATCGGGATTGACATAATTGATCTTCATGTAAATCCCTTTCGATTCGGCGTACTCATAAAGCTGGCCGGATACTTTTGCGGCTGCGGGTTTGGGAAGCATACGTTGGCGATTGAGAGTGGCCCATGTGAGATGGAGCCAGCATCGCGAATAAGAATGCATCGACATAGTTGTTTCTCCAGTAGGGAAACCGTTGCAACAGTTTCGGGATTCTGACCGTCGTTTTTCACCGTGATCAATAGCGATATTACAGCGATTTTCAGTTGGATGAACAGGCCGCCCTCTGATTAACACCGCGATGAATCGCGGTGAACAGGGCGACTCGAAATCAGGGAACTGTTTCAACAGTTTCCCTCCGCTGCCTTTGATTCGTCGGCTGGTTGTCGGACACGCAGATGTTATCGAGAAGGACATCTGCGCGGGCAGGAAAACTGTTGAAACAGTTTTTGGTTCTCAGCCATCGCTACTCACCGCGATCAATCGCGGTGTTAATGAAAGCGGTTCCGCACCTCGGAAGTATCAGCCGTTTCCTGGAAAAGTTCTACCACGATCAATCGCGATTTTACAGTGGCTTTTTGTTGGATGAACAGGCTGCTTCTGATTAACACCCGATTCTCTCATTAACACCGCGATTGATCGCGGTGAACAGGGCGACTCGAAATCAGGGAACTGTTTCAACAGTTTCCCTTGCCTGCGCCTTGCACGGATGCGACGAGATTTGAAAACAAAAAACTGTTGAAACAGTTTCGGATTCCGGCCTCTCGCTTTTCACCGCGATCAATCGCGGTGTTAATGAAACCGGTTCCGCACCTTGGAAGGATCAGCCGCTTCCATGAATAGTTCGATAGCTTCGATCAGATTGCGTTTTGCTTCCTCGACCGTCTCACCTTGACTTGCAATGTCCAGTTCAGAGCAAAGGGCCACATATCCATCTCCCTCGCGTTCTATGATTGCGGTGAATTGCTGTGGGTGCTTCACGCTGTTTTCCTCCAGTTGCCATCTTGGAAATCGAAGTTAGAGGAAAAATCTTCCGGGGCATCTATCTTGATACTCTGCAATTTCGACATGAGACTTTGTTTGCCGCTTTGCTCTGATTGAGAGAAATCCTTAACGAGCTTATACAACTCGTCCAATTCCTGCTCGTTGAGATGCTCGATTTCAGCTTGAATCAGTTCTTTGGTTGTCATAGTTGCCTCCCTTCTTCGGCCTTATAGTATAAGCTCTTGATTTGGCTGAGTCGCGTGGCATAAGACAGGGCTGCGAGAATATCTTCACGTTCAAGGTCTTCGTAGTCAGCCAGAATCTCTTCAGGAGTCATACCTGAACTGAGCAGTTCAGGAATCATTTCAACCGGATAACGCAGTCCGCGAATAGTCGGTTTCCCATGGCATATCTCAGGATCAATCGTGATTCGTTCAGTTAGATTCATAGATAATCTCCCCTTCACGTAGCCGGTTCTGCACCTCGGAAGGATCAGCCGCTTCGAGAAAAAGTTCTATGGCTTCGTTCAGATTGCGTTTTGCTTCCTCGACCGTATCACCCTGACTTGCAATGTCCAGTTCAGGACAAAGGGCCACGTAGCCATCTCTCTCTCGTTCTATGATTGCGGTGAATTGCTGTAGCTGTTTCATATCGTACTTACTAGAGGAGGACGCTTTTCTTTTTCTAATAAATCATCAAGCTATGTATAAGAGGCATAATCAGCTATCAAGACACTTCTACCGCCAATTCTCATTATCCATCTCTCCCGACAGCGGGCCGGGAGGTTTGACAAGTTCCTGATATCGCGGGTCGGAGCGGAGTGAGTCCAGACGCGGGTCGAGTGTGACAACAGTCGGAGTCGCGGGCCACGTTTTTGATTCTACTTCCAATACCTGAAATGCCTCATCGATTTCGCCAAGCCCTGAATGAACCAGTGCCTTGCTCAGTTGAGCCTCTTCTTCCTGCTTCGATAACTGCGTGAGCGCCTGCAAGACCTTTCGCGCTTCGTCCTTCTTGCCCGATACCGCATACACATGCCCCAAAGCCTGAAGCACATCGCTTTGTGCCACACTCGTAGCCGCAAGTGTCCGCGCCTTGTTCAAAACCGTAAAAGCCTCATCGATCATGCCTCGCTGCTCGTAGATCATCCCTAAATTGATCAACGGCTGAACTGCCGCAGGCTCAGTTTCGTGAGCCTTCCGGCAGAATTTTTCAGCCTGACTGTAATCGCGGCGAAGATAAAGCGTGTATCCGAGGTTGTTGTTTATCGCTACCGAAAGCGGATCGAGTTGCTGCGCGAGTTTAATCTCTATCAGCGCATCATCAAGCCTGCCGCGCACAAGCAATAACTGCGAGTAGCGATGATGCGCCGTCGCTGAATCGGGGTTGAGCGCGATGGCCTGACGATAAGACTCTTCAGCCCCATCGAAATCCTTATCGTAAAACTGCTTGACCGTAGCCAGAGCTATGTGCGCCTGCGAGAGAGTCTCGTCCATCTGCAATGCCTTTTGCGCAGCCACTCTCGCTTTCTGATAGGCTTCCTTTTGCGGGAACAAACTGTATTGATAATAGCCGACCAGCGCATAAGAATCAGCAAGCATCGCCTGAGCCAGCGCAAAGCCGGGGTCTTTTTCAACTGCGTCGCTGAAATACTGAATGCTCAGACGTATCCCCTCTTCAGTCCTCTTGTTCCAGAAATACAGCCCGCGCACATAATCCTGATAAGCCAGCGTATCGTCAGTGTAACGTTTGCGAAGCAACTTCTTATCATCCCCGCTGATCTGAAGAGCCAAAGCTATAGCCATTCGCTCCGATATGGAATCCTGCACGGCGAAGATGTTGCTGAACTTCTCGTCGAACTTGTCAGACCAGAGCGTTTTCCCATCCGACACTGAAAGCAGTTGCGCGGTCACTCTCACGCGGTCTCCTGCTCGCTGAATCGTGCCGTCCAAAACGGCATCGACTCCAAGCTCGCGCCCTACGATGAGAGGATCGGTTTCGCGCCCCGTGTATTTGAAAACGGTGCTTGTCGGAAGGACAGGAATTTGCTGAAGGTTGCTGAGTTTTATGATCATCGAATTGGCCATCCCCAATCCGAGCGGCTCATCGAGGTTTTCATTGCTGAGAGCTTTGAACGGCAGGACGGCGATTGACTTCGCCTTGAATCCATTCTCCGGTGTCGCGTTCTTCGTGACGAAGAAATAAACCGCCGCGCCGAGCGCGCAAACCAAAACCGCCAAAGCGACGAGGCGCGGCCACAGGCGACTCTCTGAAACGACTAAGGCAGGCGGCGCGATGTTTTCAATCTGTTGATCGACTACGACGAGCGCAGTCTGCTCTCTCGCCGTGATTTCTTCGCTGCTTTCCACGACATTGCCGACGAAGCGATAGCCGCGCCCGCGAACCGTTTCTATGGAGCATTGCTGCCTGGAATCGGCCATCGCCTGACGGAGCAGATAGACGTTCTGGGCGAGGTTGCCTTCTTCCACAAAACTGTCGCGCCAGACCTGACTGAGGATTTCGTTTTTATCTACGAGGTGGCCGCTGTTTTCAACCAGCAGAACGAGTATGTCGAATGCTTTGGGCATCAACGACACCGGCTCGCCGTCTCGGAGCAAGAGTCTTTCTTTGACATCGAGGCGGAACGGGCCGAACTCATAAACTACTCCGCGCTGATTTATACTGACTGCCATGAAAGCTCCCTGAAGTTTCTATGATCCAAATTTTACCGTTTCTTCAAGACAATCACCCTCAACCCGAATGATAATAGCCACAGGTAAAACGGAACGCACGCTTATTCTAATACTCCTGATTGATGAGGACAACACTGATGAACGTAAAACTGACCTTGATGGTTCTGGCGATTATGGCTCTGGTTTCTTTCCCGCTCATAGAAAAGAGCCGTTCCGCATCGATAGATTTTGCCGATCTCGAACGAACCCTGCTTGCTGAACTTCAGGAAAAAAATACTCCCGGCGCAGCCATTGCCATCATTCAGAATGATCGCGTGCTTTTTGCCAAAGGCTTAGGCTTGGCATCTGTTGAAACCAACGCTCCGGTCACTGCGGATATGCTCTTTCGCCTGGGGTCTACGACGAAGATGTTCACTGCCGCGGCCATAGTCGCGTTGGCCGAACAGGGAAAGATCAAACTCGACGCGCCCATAGGAAATTATGTCCCCGGACTCAGCCCGCGACTTTCTCAGGTGACGGCTCATCAATTGATAAGCAACACAGCAGGGCTTCGCGACTCCATCGAGCCTCTGCAATCTCAGGATGAAGCCGCGCTCGGACGTATGATTCGCTCTTGGAAAGACGATTCTTTTTTCACTGAGCCGGGGCGCATTTATTCTTATTCGAGCGCGGGCTACTGGCTGGCGGGGCTTGTGATCGAAGAGGTCGCGGGCAAGCCTTACGCCGACGCAATGGAAGAAATTTTGTTCAAGCCTCTGGGAATGAATCGCTCGACGTTTCGCCCGACATCTGCAATGACGTGGCCGCTTGCGCTCGGTCACAATGTGGGCGAAAACAAAAGGCCTGTCTTGATAAGACCGGCATTCAACAACACGGCGCAATGGGCGGCAGGCTCTATCTTTTCGAGCGTGAACGATCTCTCTCGCTTCGTTATAGCTTTTCTCAATGATGGAAAGCTCGAAGGCCGACAAGTGTTGTCGCCTTCGCTCGTTGCGAAGATCGCAGCTTCTCACGCGGCGATCCCCGGCGATGCAGATTCGCATTATGGCTATGGGCTGATGAATTTTCGTTATCGCGGGATTGATTTCACAGGTCACGGCGGATTCAGTCGCGGCTATGGCTCGATGATTCAGATGGCGCGAAAGCATCGCACTGCGGTCATCATACTGACGAATAGAAGCGGCGAGACGCTTCCGCGAACGATGGACAAAGCTATGGAGTTAGTGCTTCCGCTCGAAGCGAAGGGAGAAGAAAAGCCGCGGCGGTCGATTGCCGTGAGCGCGTCGGAGATGAAAGATTTTGCAGGCGTGTACTCTCATCATCCGATGACGTGGGAGATATTCGCGAAGGATGGAAAGTTATTCGTTCGCTTCAACTCAGCAGAGCATCCGCTCAAGAGAGTTGATAGATTGAAATTTGTCTACGGCGCTTCGGATGAAAACGAGATAGCTCTTTTTCAGGGCATTGATGGAAAGATCAAATATCTTTTCGCCGATCTTTACGCGGCGAAGAAGGTCGATTCACGATAGCCCCCTGCTTGCGCATCGCTGACGGAGGTTATAAAATGCGCGCAAATCACAGATGAATTTCTCGATCACCAAAGGGGGAGCCAATATGAATGCGCGCCGTGTGAATGTTCTTCGATCAATCAAACAACAAATCCGCTCAATGCTGCTTGCCACCGTTGCGCTCGCTTTGATCGCAACTTGTCTGCCGGTCGTCCCGGCACTCGCGGCTGATCCGCGACTCGAACGCATTGCCCAGCGTGTGACTATCTATCGCGATTCCTACGGCGTGCCTCATATCTATGGGCCTACGGACGCGAGTTGCGTTTTCGGATACATTTATGCGCAGGCGGAAGACAACTTCTGGCAGATCGAAGACAGCTATATTCGCGCGCTCGGTCGCGGCTCGGAAGTTCACGGCGAAAGCGCGCTGGCTGGCGATATGCTCAATCGCGCGCTGGAGATTACGAAACTGGCGAAGGCTGAATATCAACGCACAAAGCCCCGCATCCGCGCGCTTGCCGATTCAGTGGCCGACGGACTCAATTATTTTCTCGCTACCAATCCGCAGACCAAACCGCGACTCATAACCCGATTCGAGCCGTGGATGGTTTATGCTTTCGGACGCTTCACGCTTTATCAACTCTTCATATTCGGCAAGTCCGGACTGAGACAGGATGAAATAAAAACCGCAGTCACCGAAGTCGGAGGCGATGCGGCTGGCGGATCGCAGAAAATTTCTCAAGCAAGCGCAGAAGAAAACGAGGACTGGCAGCCTGAGCCAATGATCGGTTCGAATATGTGGGCTGTCTCGGCGCAAAAGAGCGCGTCGGGTCGTCCGCTTTTATTCATCAATCCGCATCAGCCCTTCTTCGGCCCCGGCCAGTGGTACGAAGGCCATCTTCACAGCGATGAAGGATGGAACATCGCGGGCGCGTCATTCTTCGGCTCAGGCTTTCCGACCCTCGGACACAACGAATTTCTTGGATGGAGCCACACCGTAAACGATCCCGACATAGCCGATGTCTACGCCGAAAAATTCGACGATCCGAAAGACCCGCTCTCGTATCGCTACGGCGACGGTTATCGCAAGGCTACGGAATGGACTGAAGCGATAAAGATCAAAACTGATAAAGGCACGCAGGCGAAGACTTTCAAATTCCGCAAGACTCATCACGGCCCGATAGTTTCTATCAGAGAAGGGAAGCCTTTGGCGGTGAAACTCTCGCGGCTCGAAGAAGGCGGGATGATCGAAGAGTGGTACGAGATGGGCAAGTCGCACAACTTTACGGAATTCAAAGCAGCGATGTCGCGAACCGCAGTGCCTATGTTCAATGCCGTTTATGCCGACCGCGACGGAAATATTTTTTATGTCTACAACGGCGCGGTTCCAAAGAGGTCTACGAAATTCGACTGGACGAAGCCCGTCGATGGCAGCAACCCTGAAACTGAATGGCAGGGCTTTCACTCGTTCGAAGAGCTTCCGCAAGTGACGAATCCCAAAACCGGATTCGTTCAAAACTGCAATCAGACCCCTTTCACAACAACCTCGGAAGGCAACCCGGCGAAAGAGAGTTTCCCCGAATACATGGTCAGAGAGCAGGACAACGCGCGGGCGAGAATTTCGCGGCGGATTCTGGCGACTAAAGATAAATTCTCGTTCGATGAATGGGCGCGTGCCGGTTTCGACACGACCGTTATCGAAGCTGAGACGCAGGTGCCGCAGGTCATAGCCGAATGGGAAAAGCTCAAACAGACGGACGCGGCGCGCGCGGAAAAACTCGCGCCCGCGATAGCCGAACTCAAAGCGTGGAATTTTGTCAGCGCCACGGATTCCGTAGCGATGACGCTTTACGCGCTTGGATTCGAGAAGATTCAACGCTTCGTCCGCGAGCGCAACACGCAAGCTCCGATGGTGATTCGAGCTATGGAAGAAGTCCTACTTGATCTTGAAAAGAGTTTCGGAACGTGGCGCGTTGCGTGGGGCGAGATCAATCGCTTGCAGCGCGGACACACGGGCGGAGAGGAACCTTTCAGCGATGCGAAGCAAAGCTTCGCGGTCGCGGGCGCACCCGGTTGGCTCGGAATAGTTTTCAATTTCTACGCGCGGCCCGAAAAAGGTCAGAAGCGCCGCTACGGAGTGGCGGGCCATTCATTCGTGAGCGTAGTCGAGTTCGGGCCGAAGGTCGAGGCTCGCTCGATTCTGGTCTTCGGACTGAGCAGTGATCCGGCATCGCCTCATCATCTGGATCAATCCGAGGCTTATGCGAAAAAGCAGTTCAAGCCTTCGTGGTTCACTCTGCCGGAGATCAAGGCGAACAGCAAAACAAGCTATCGCCCCGGCCAGAAACAAAATCGCAAAGCTGCGTGAGCCATCCGAATGAACCGGGAAGAGAAAAAACACAGGGCTTGTTGGTTGCGCGGAGTCTCTTCTCTGCGCAACTTCTGCGCCTCTGCGTCTCTGCGGTTAATAACCCTTTCGCTGTGGACGCATTCACGAGCTTCTACAATCTTGCAACGCAAATGCAAATCATACCTGCTATAGATTTGAAGGGCGGCTTGTGCGTCCGTCTCGTTGAGGGGCGCGAACAGTCGGCAAAAGTTTATGACCGCGATCCTGTGGAAGTGGCGCGCAGCTACGAGCGAG
Source organism: Blastocatellia bacterium UBA7656 (assembly GCA_002483445.1). Lineage (GTDB taxonomy): Bacteria > Acidobacteriota > Blastocatellia > UBA7656 > UBA7656 > UBA7656. The sequence continues at coordinate 13,847 of DLHY01000150.1, read as the reverse complement.
CAGGCGCGCAACTCCTGCACATAGTCGATCTCGATGGAGCATTCCTCGGAGCGGCGAGCGAGAATCAAAAAATCATCCGCAGAATAATCGAAGAGATAAACATGCCCGTAGAAGTCGGCGGCGGCCTTCGCTCGCTCGAAGATATACAATCTCTGATAGAACAGGTCGGCGCGCGTTTCGTCATCATCGGAACGTTGGCAGCCGAGCAGCCTGAATTGCTCGCCAGAGCAGTCGATCAGTTCGGCGAACAGATCATCGTAGGAATCGACGCTCGCGGCTCCAGTGTGGCGACGCGAGGATGGACTGAAGCGACAGAAATAGACGCGCTCGATCTTGCGAAACGAGTCGCCAGCTTAGGAGTGCAGCGGATCATTTACACGGACATAGCGAGAGACGGGCGGCTCGCGGGGCCGAATTTCGAGATGACGCGGCAGATGGCTTTGACATCAGGCGCGCGGGTGACAGCATCGGGCGGCGTCTCTTCGCTTGATGACATAGAGCGATTGTGCGAACTTGAAGGCGACGGCGTCGATTCGATAATTGTGGGCAAGGCGCTTTATGAAAATCGCTTCACGCTTGAAGAAGCTATACGCATAACGAATAAAAATGCTGGCGAAAAGAATCATCCCATGTCTTGATGTTGATCGCGGTCGTGTGGTCAAAGGGATTCGCTTCCTCGATCTCATCGATGCAGGCGACCCTGTGGAGCAGGCCCGACGATACGATAGCGAAGGCGCGGACGAACTTGTATTTCTCGACATCACTGCATCGTCCGACAGCCGCGATATCGTTCGTGATATGGTGCGGCGAGTGGCCGACACGGTTTTCATACCTTTCACCGTAGGCGGCGGCATTCGAACTGCGGAAGACATGCGCGAAATAATCGCATCGGGCGCGGACAAAGTATCGATCAACACGGCTGCGATCAAAAATCCTGAGCTAATAACCGAAGGCGCGAAGGCTTTAGGCTCTCAAGCCGTCGTCGTTGCAATCGATGCCAGGAAGGTGACAGGGAACAGGGAACAGGTTACGGGCGGAGAGGATATTGGCTCCGGTGCCAAATCAAACTCTCTACCATTCTCCCTGTCCCCTGTTCCCTGTCACCTGTCACCTGCCACATGGGAGGTCTACACGCACGGCGGGCGGAGGCCAGCGGGTCTCGATGTGATCGAGTGGGCGCGGCGTGCGGAAGAGATGGGAGCAGGCGAAATACTGCTCACGAGCATGGACTCGGACGGCACGCGCGATGGTTATGATCTTGAGCTTACGCGAGCAGTCTCGGAAGCCGTCTCGATTCCTGTCATAGCGTCAGGCGGCGCGGGCAAGCTCGATCATCTGTATGAAGGTTTGAGCGAAGGAAAAGCTTCAGCCGTTCTTGCAGCGTCAATCTTTCACTTCGGCGAGTTTACGATTCAGGAAGCGAAAAATTATCTGCGCGCTCGCGGATTGCCGATGAGATGAGCGACAAATGACCGATTCAATCATCAACGAAGTGAAATACGATGAGCAGAGCCTTGTTCCCGCTGTTGTGCAGGACTCTCGGACGGGCGAGGTGTTGATGGTTGCCTTTATGAACGCCGAGTCTCTGGCGAAGACCGTTGAGACGGGCGAGACTTGGTTCTGGAGTCGTTCGCGTCGCGCGCTCTGGCACAAGGGCGAGATCTCGGGCAACACTCAACGCGTCACGTCAATCGAGATCGATTGCGACGGCGACACTCTTCTTGTGAAAGTCGAGCCTCGCGGCCCTGCCTGTCATACCGGAGAGCAGACATGCTTTTTCCGCCTCCTTCACTCGCCGCGAAAATGATAAATGTCCCGCGTCTCTACGCTCGCGCCGAGCAGTTTCAGATAGAAAAAAAGCTGGTGCTTGTGATTGACGATATGCTCAAGGTTTCCGAGCAGCAGTGTCAACACGGCTTCGCCTTCCGGGACGAAAACAGTCGGAATGCGACGAGTGAGATCGCTGTCCGTCAGAATTGAAAACCCTTCCTGAATCGAACGCTCGTAGTCGCGAATCCGAAGCCTCGCTTCTTCGATGCCGCAGCGGTGATTGACTTTCATCTCGCGCAGTCGCTCGAAGTGCGCCAATCGATCAGGGTGAGTTTTCTGAAGCACGGCGCACAGTCCTGCGAGGCATTCGAGCAGATGGCCGAGCAGTTCCGACATCTTGAAAGAATTCTCTTCAGGTTGCCAGTCGAGTTTGTCTTCCTCGACGAGCGCAAGCAGATGAAGCAATCGCTCTATCTGCTCGTCGATTTTTGCGAGGAGAAGGCCGGAGATTTCTCTTGAATCGTTCACTCAGGGTTTGCTGACAACTTTCTCTTTGATTTTTTCTGAAAGCGAGGAGAGAGCTTTCATCACAGGCACGTCGCCTCTGAATGCGGTTTTCATCCTCTCGGTGTTGATCCCTAAGACTGAAAGAGCATACTCCGCTTCGACCTCATAATGCAGCGAGAGTCCGCCAGTGATGATATTCCAGACGGCGGCGGGCAGCGCGCGCAGGTTGACAGTGACCGGCAGATCGACATCGGTCGTCGAAGCGGCGGCGAGGTGAATTTCTCTGTCGAGTTTTCCTTCGGCCACCTGCGCGCCGTTGAGACGGAGATGATAGCCGACATCTTTGACGCGCATCGCGATTGCGGGATTCGTTATCTCGACCGTCACCACGGCATCTGCGGTCTGATTCCACCAGTCGATGCTGTTTACGGCGATGCGCTTCAACTGAGCGTCAGGCTTTTTATCCTGAGCAGCAGCAGCCGAGGTCATCAGAAGCAGAAGAGCCACCGCCGCAATGGTTTTGTATCGCATAGGAACTCCGACCCATCTCATCAGCGTGAGCTCATTTTACCTCACATCATTTCGACCGCAATCAGTTTTCTGCGAATGGCGAGAAGCAGGTGAGAGCGCACGAGTCGCCGAATTATTCCGGCGACTCGACGTTGAATATTAAAACGTTCGCGATCAGGCATCGAAGTACATCTGGAATTCCAGAGGCGTCGGACGCATACGAACCGGATCGATTTCCTTCTGCCGCTTATAGCTTATCCATCGCTCGATTAGCTCTTCGGTGAATACGTCGCCTTTGAGCAGGAACTCATGATCGGCTTCCAGAGCCTCAAGCGCGCGATCAAGCGTGCCGGGAAGAGTCGGCACGTTCTTCAACTCTTCGGGCGACAGATCGTAGATATCTTTATCAAGAGGCTCGCCCGGATCGATCTGATTCTGTATGCCGTCGAGTCCGGCCATCAGCATGGCCGCGAATGTCAGATACGGATTGCACGAGGGATCGGGGAAACGAATCTCAAGCCGCTTGGCCGCAGCCGATTGCGAATACATAGGAATGCGTATGGCTGCCGAGCGATTGCGGCGCGAGTAGGCCAGGTTGACCGGAGCTTCGTATCCGGGAACGAGTCTGCGATAACTGTTCGTAGTCGGCGCGGCGAAGGCTGCAAGCGCAGATGCGTGCTTGAGTATACCGCCCGCGTAATGAAGAGCCATCTCTGAAATGCCCGCGTATCGGTCTCCGGCAAAGAGCGGTTTTTCTCCCTTCCACAAACTCTGGTGACAGTGCATCCCGCTTCCGTTGTCGCCAAATAGCGGCTTGGGCATAAATGTCGCAGCCTTGCCATAATAATAAGCCGTGTTTTTGACGATGTATTTGAAGAGCAGAACATTGTCTGCCGTTCCGAGCAGCGTGGAGAAACGGAAATCGATTTCGCACTGCCCGCCCGTCGCCACTTCGTGATGATGCATCTCAGGCTCTATGCCGACCTGCTGAAGATTCTGAACGATATCAGAGCGCAGATCGTGAAGCGAATCGACGGGCGGAAGCGGGACATAGCCTTCCTTGTGCCGGACTCTGTAGCCGAGATTGTTTTCCGCGCGGCCCGAATTCCAGATGCCCTCCGAAGAATCGAAACTGTACCCGGCGCTGTAGACTTCGTTGTGATAAGAGACGTGGTCGAAGATGAAGAACTCAGCTTCCGGCCCGAAGTAACAGGTATCGGCAATTCCGGTGAATTTCAGATAGCTTTCGGCGCGGGCGGCGACCGAGCGCGGATCCATCCCGTAGCCCTGGCCCGTCATCGGATCAACTACATTGGCGAAAATGCAAAGGGTCGGCTCTTCGAAAAACGGATCGATCCAGAACCGTTTCGGATCGGGTATCAACAGCATATCTGATTCGTTGATCGAGGCCCATCCTCTCAAACTCGATGCGTCGAATCCAATGCCTGATTCAAACGTATCTTCGCCGAATTGATTTATGGGAACGGTGACGTGATGCCACGCGCCGGGCAGGTCTGTGAATCGAAGATCGACGAACTTCACCTGTTGCTCATTGGCAAAGCTGAGAACTCTTTTGGGCATACTGTGTTTTTCCTTCCTCCAGGTTTTTGACAGTGGATCGCGGGTCACTGATGGTTGAGAATAAATCCCGCGTCGGGGGGTGTCAAGCAATGGCGAATTTTTTGTGGATTGATGAGCAGGAAGTTTCAGCGGTCGTGACAATCGATAGCGCAAAAAAATAAAGCCGCTGATCTTTTGATCAGCGGCCCGTTTAAGTTCTGATGTAAAGCCATGCCCCCTTATGCCTGTACATCAGAAACTTATTTTGTGTCGTCTTGTCTGTCGCTTCTCTCAGCGCCTCCGAGGCTCTTGGGCCTGGAGGTTGCGTCAAATGGAAGGCAGGGCCCCCATCCTCCCTTCCATTCTCCGCATTTAGTTCTGCATCCCGCAGTTGCTCTGAGCAGAAGAGGTTTCTTTCTTTTCAAAACTGTCGAACTGCTAGAACCACGTCTGGATTTAGCAATGTGCGTGCCATCAGACTTACTGTTCGGTCTATGAATTCTCTTTCAGCTTTTCAGGTTTCAGTTAGCCCACGGCAGTTGAGAAATCACTTTCAGTATTGACCCCTGTCATTCATCCCGTAGCTAACAATTTACGTTAGCCCACGTTGACAAATTGTGTTAGATTGCTTTTTCTGCAATCCCCTAAAGCAGTGACAGCACGCCTGCTTTGTTGGAAATTCATCCGACACACATCACTCCATTTCTCTTGGAGACACATTTTGTTGCTACACGGATGACAAAAAAAGTAGCACTTTGAGTGATGAAAACCGCGCCTGTGGTTGCGACCCTCCTCCTGCCATCGCATAATGACGGTCTGAAATTTAATGTTGAGGAGTCGTCAGGTACAACAGGCTGCCAGCCTGTTGATATCCTGAGAGCATGAACATTTGAGGAAGCAGCAGGCTGGCAGCCTACTGTACATTATTTTGAGGAGGAAAAGATGAGTTGCCCGGAAACCGAAAGCCTCGTCCGAGACTGGAATCGTATTCACAAACAGACGGCCCGCGTGCTTGCCGCCGCGCCCGACGATAAGCTGGACTGGAAGCCCGGTGAAAAAATGTTCACCCTGCGCGAACTGGTCACTCACATACCTGAATCCGAGGCCGCCATCGTGCGTTCGGCGCTTTCAGGCGCGATGCAGAGAGTCAAACTCGATCTCGCAGGCGCGACAGTCGCCGATATCGTAAGCACGTTCGACAGCCAGCACTCGGAGCTTGTCGAAGAAGTGTCAAAACTCACACTCGATCAGTTGAATGAAAAAATCCAGGCGTTCGGGCGCGAGATGCGGCGCATAGTTTTGCTTCGCGGACTGATCGAGCATGAAATCCATCATCGCGGGCAGTTGTTCACTTACCTCCGGCTTGCGGGCGTCGAGCCGCCTGCGCTTTATTGACATGAGCCGCGCCCGATCTGTCAAAAAGAAAACCATCGAAGGACACGAGCGAGTATTCGAGCAGATTTATCGACGAGTGCTTCGCATACCGCGCGGGAGGGTGATGACCTACGGCCAGATAGCCCGACTGCTCGGCGACAACTACAGCGCGCGACTCGTAGGTTGGGCTATGCACGCCACTCCGCAGGACGAGAGAAATATCCCCTGGCACAGGGTGGTGAATTCTCGCGGAGGAATCTCCACGGGCCGCGTCATACTTCATCAACCTGATCTTCAACGCCTGATGCTTGAGGCCGAAGGCATAGTATTCAACGAAAGCGGCTTTTGCGATTTGAGCGTCTATCAATGGTTGCCCCGGCAAAGAAAGGCGCAGGAAAAGATCAAGTTGTTGAGGTCGCCGAAAAAATCATCGGCGAAGAAGAAATAAAGGAGCGAGATTTCGAGACAGAACATGGAAATAACACCGGAGCGAGAGCAGGCCATACGCGAAAAATTCAACATCAATCCTTTTCCTCAACTCCTCGGATTGGAACTCGATTCCATCGAACCGGGTCGCGCAAAGTTGAGCGTGGAGGTAGATGAAAAGCTGATGCAACTTCAGGGCGTGATGCACGGCGGCGCGATAGCCACGCTCATCGACACAGCCGTTGCCTTCGCGATAATCGGATCATCAGGCCCGCATGACCGATTCACGACGGTCGAGATGAAAGTCAACTATCTCTCCGCGATCACCGAAGGCCGCGTCACTGCTCAGGCCACGCTCATACGCGATGGGCGAAGAATCATAGTCGCCGACTGCGACGTGTTTGACGCGAAAGGCAAACTCGCCGCAAAAGGATTGCTGACTTACATCAGGCTCAATGCGTGAGATCGTCGTCTTTCCATCCAAAAGCGAATCGCTTGTATGCCAATCGCGGGAAGAGTATAAAGAATGCGAAGGAGTAGTTGACATGAGCGACAATGATCAGAAAACGACGCCGATGCTGGAAACGCTGCTTGAGCGGATCAATGCGCTGACGACTGAATTTCAGAGTTTTCGCAGCACCATCGAGCAGAGACTCACGGGCATCGAAGAGGAAATGCGCAAAGGCCATGCGGAAATCCGTGAAGAGATGAACAAGGGCAATGCGGAAATCCGTGAAGAGATGAACAAAGGCTTTGCAGACGTCCGTGAAGAGATGAATCAGGGCTTCAGGAAAATAGATCGCCGACTCGACGCTATGAGCGGCGATATCCACAAGCTGCGCGGAGATGTAAACTATCTTGAAGGCAAGATGGAAAAGCTTGTTGAAAAGCTCGAACAGCAACCCGCGTGATCTTCAACCGGACGAGTTTGATACTATACATGATCAGTTTCTTTGCCCAACTTTCACCAATCTCCCTGCTTTTAGCACGAAGATGTGTGTTCCATTTTCCTGTGCCGAAATAATGAGATCAGGAAACGAAAACAATTCCCTCGAAAAACTCCAACAAGAGCTTGGAGTCATTTGGGATGCAATAATGAAAGCTCGCAGGAATGCTGAAGATGAACGGAAGCGGCTGCGTGAAGCTTTGGATTCCTATGATTCTGAAGACACCAGTATCGTCGTATTCGGCTCACTAGCTCGCGATGAATTCACATCTGGAAGCGATGTTGATTGGACGCTGTTAGTTGATGGCTTCGCAAATCCAGAACATCTTGATGATGCTCTGGAGATTGAAAAACATGTAAATAGGACAGGGAAAGGGCCAGGGAGAGAAGGTACATTTAGTGGTCTGACGTTTAGCCACGATTTGATTCATAGAATTGGAGGAGGTGATGATACCAATCGGAATACTACGCAACGAATTCTATTACTCCTAGAATCGGCTGCCATTGGGCGTGCAGATGCTCATGAGCGCGTTATCAGGAACATACTCAGGCGATACATAAATGAAGACTACGGTTTAACATACTCGGCGGGCCCATTTAATGTACCACGCTTTCTCCAAAATGATATAGCTCGTTATTGGAGAACAGTAGCTGTGGATTTTGCTTACAAGCAACGTCAGCGGGCTGATGTTGGATGGGCACTCCGAGCCGCTAAGTTGCGTATATCTCGGAAACTCACTTATGTATCAGGATTATTGATGTGTTTCAGTTGCGAAATTGATAGACCGAAACCTTCACCAGAAGTAAGTGGAGGCGATACGAAACTGCATTCGTTTGTCGATCATTTATGGAAGTATTCCCAAAAAACTCCGCTCGAAATAGTGGCTGACATTTTTCTGCGCTATCCACATTTAAGTGAAGTGGCACGCAAGTTCTTTGACACTTATAATAAGTTCTTGGTATTGCTTGACGATAGTGAAAAGCGTAAACACTTGGAGGAATTGTCGAGGGACAATGTGGCGTCCGACCTGATTTACCAGGATGTGCGGAAACTCAGTCATGAAATTCAGGATGCTTTGACAGAGCTATTTTTGAAAAAGAATGACACAGACCTTTACGAACTCACAAAGATTTACGGAGTGTTTTAATGAGACCAATAGGTTTCTCAACAGGCGCACTTGCATTGTCAGACTTCCGTCAGGCACTCGCTATGTTGAAGGAGAAGCCTGTCAACGCCATCGAATTATCATCTCTTCGAAAGTACGAGTTGCCTCATCTGGTCGAAGCGTTTGGCACACTCGATTTATCGCGGTACGAATATATTTCTGTGCATGCTCCAAGTAGCTTTAGTGAAGATGAAGAGATGAATATAGTAGACCAACTAAGGAGGTTTGTCCCTTACGGTTGGCCCATAGTTTTGCATCCAGACGCTATTCACCGCTTCGAACTGTGGTCTGAATTTGGAAACCTTCTCTGTATAGAGAACATGGACAAGCGCAAGCCAATAGGTCGTACAGTAATAGAACTAGAAACGATTTTTAGCAAGTTGCCCGAAGCCCTTTTCTGCTTCGACATAGCTCACGCACGCCAAGTTGATAGTTCTATGACGGAGGCTTACCGAATCCTAAAGGCTTTCGGAAATCGACTGCGTCAACTTCATATAAGCGAGGTGAATACCAGCAGCAAACATGATCGTATTTCACAAGGCGCGATTCGGGCCTTCAAAGAAGTAGCTCATTTGATTCCCCAGACTGTCCCTGCCATTCTTGAGACACCGGTAGGGGAAGCTTATATAGAAGAGGAGCTTAAGCGCGCAATGGATTCTCTTGCGCCCGGAAAAATTGCCGCAGGTTGAATGTTTGTCATCGCTTTTCTTTTGCCCGCATCAAGCCTCGGCCTCAGACCCTGCTTTTTATCATCTGTTCCGCTCAAGAATTTTTGCAATCTCCAGATTGGCCTGATTCATAGCTTCTTCTGCCGAAAGTTCGCCGCTGTTGGCCTTCGATAAAAATATCCCGAAGACATTTTCTATCTCGTTCCAGGCGGGTGTGCGCGGGCGCGGGCGGCTCGTTTCAAGCGAGCGCAATTGCGCAGGGTAAGAAGGAAACTTCGCCATCAACTCCGAGTCTTTGAAAACCGATCTTCTCGTCGGTGGATTGCCGCGAAGCGCAGATTTTTTCATCTGCTCGGCTGAAGTCGCCCACACAAGAAAATCAAACGCCGCTTCAGCGTTCTTAGCGCTTTTGGGAATCGCAACGAGCCAGTTGCCTATCTCGGCCTGCCCCGACCGGTTCGCTCCCGGCATCACGGTTATTGCCATCTTCCCGATGGCTTTCGATTTCGATTCGTCACCAAACGCGCTTATCCACGCGGGCCAGTTGATGCTCATCGCCGCCGTACCCTGAAGCAGATGCGCGGAGACTTCGTCGGCGTTGAAACTCACATAACCGGGCGGCGCGTGCTTTCCAAGCTCAAGCATAAACCTCAACGCCGCGATTCCTTCCGCGCTGTTGACCGCGGGCTTTCCTTCCGAGTCGAACATCTCCGCGCCGAAGGCCCAGAAGATAGGCATAAAATCCGCCACGACCGCGTTGCCCTGCGCCGCCCTCATCACATAGCCATACAATCTGCCTCCGCCCGACGCTCCCGTTAGCTCTCTTTCGCTTATAGTCTTCGCTGCCGTTAAAACTTCATCCCACGTCGCAGGCTCTCGAAGATTGTGTTTTTCAAAAATGTCTTTGCGATAGAAAAACAACTGTGAGTTGCCGACGTAAGGCAGAGCGTAAAGCGCGCCAGTCTCGTAAGGGTGTCTGCACAGCGCAATCGATGCAGGCACGAAGTCGTCATCCACCGTGAGATTACGCTTCTGGTAAAACGGGGCAAGGTCGCTGAGATGACTGGCGAATCGCGGGAACCACGGATCGTCCATCATTATCAAATCGTAAGCCCCGGTCGCGGAGTTCAGATCGATCATCTCTTTTTCAAACAGGTTGGCGTAAGGAAACTCAGCCACTTCGATGTGCGCGCCTGTTTGTTGTTGATACTCACGGGCCGCTTCTTTGAGCGCGTCGCCCTCGACGCCCGATACTACGGCCAGAGTCAACGTCGGCGAGTTGTCGCTCGTGCGGCACCCTGCGGCTATGAGAAAAAAAATCAGACAAAGCGATAACAGCCAGTGAAGGGAAGCGCGGTTGCTATTCATTAGTTGACCTCGAAAAAGTCGCGCTGTGAGTCGTTCGGGCAGCGAGTTTGATGATCAACAGGACTAAAGGGTGCCCGCGACTGATCTTGCGACCCGCTTCTTATATCGCGTCGGCCCGCCATCGGGCAACCGATTCGCCCAAGAAAAGTATTGATCGAGCGAAAATTTGCGATAAGCTTTTTATGTCCCGGAAGTGTGTTTCGAGCAGAAACTGCCCGCAACCTTCCACGCTGCCCCTACGCTGATGCTCTTTCATCTGTTGAACGCCGAGTCGCTACCCCAAACTGGTGATCGTTTCCTTGATTCCGGAGGTGAAAAACGTGAGAAGCCAATTTATTTTACGATGCCATTTAGCTTTGCTGCTGGCAGCAGCCCTTTTCTCTTTACCGTTATTTCACACGGCAGATACATCCGTCCACGCATCAGGCTCCCAGAGCCTGTTTCGCGGCGTCGGGGGCGTGAGCGCGCTCTATCAATTCGATGGAGCATTGCTTGCGCGCAACGCCACTGCGGAAGAATCAGCCCTTGTCAGCGAAATAGAAAATGCTGGCGATATGACCTTGCTTTCTTCCGTCGAGCCTTCGGCGCAGACGGGGCTGAAGATACTGCTGCGCTCGACTGCGCAGCTTGACGCCAATCAGAAGGCGAAGCAGGCTTTCGTCAAAGCGGCTCAGACATGGGAATCGGTCGTTTCCACTCCTATGACCGTCATCATCGATATCGATTATGGCCCGAACTGTTTCGGCAACCCGGCCCCGCCTGATCTTGCGGGAGTGACCAATCCTCAGATTCTTTTCGGCGAAGGGCATTATCTGGAATTCCTCGAGCATCTGCTCGACAACGCTTCAACGCCTGAAGAACTGGAACTCTATTACCGCCTGCCTCAGCCCGTGCTGCCGACCGATCAGGGCGAGACCTTCAACGTTCAGGTTCCCTCTGCGGTTTTCAGAGCAACCGGCCTGATAGATCGCCATGCGACGGACGATTACAATCCGCCGCTGTACGGGCCTCGGCCTTCGATCTGGATCAACTCAACTTCGCCTTACGATTTTGATTTCACCAACGGAATCGATTCGAGCATGTTCGATTTCGATGCGGTTGTTTCGCGCGAGATGGGGCGCGTGCTTGGTTTCTATTCAACAGTCGGGCTGGTTGAGGCTCATCCTGAATGCCCGCTTGCGGCTTCCTCGTGGGATATGTTCCGCGTTCCGCCGAGCGCCACGCTCGATTCGTTTTCAACCGTCGAGCGCATACTGACTACAGGAGGCAATCACTTTTTCTTCATGGGCGGGACGGAAGAGTTGCCGCTGTCTACGGGACTGTCCGACATGGGCGGCGACGGCAACGAGCCGGGCCACTGGAAAGACGATACGCTGTTCGGCCTGCGCATAGGCATAATGGATCCGACTATCCCCATGGGGAAACGTCAGACCGTGACGCGACATGATGTGAAGGCTCTTGACTTGTTCGGCTATGGGATATTTCCCACAGGCAATAACAAGCCTGTGATAAGCTCGGTTGCCGGAGACCTCAACGGACAGGTGCTGACTCTGAGCGGGTCTTTGACCGACGCGGACGGCGATGTGCTTCAGGCTCAGGTTCAACTGCTCGATAAGAAAAACAATGTCCTGGGCCAGACCGCCCCGTTTGCAATCGATGTGGGCATACTGCCCTCGCAGTTCTTCGAATTCGAGTTTCCCAACATGGGAAATTTCCCCGAAGCGACTCAGGTCAGCCTCACCATTATCGACAGCCGCGGCAACATCAGCAATGCCTTGAAATCTGATTTCACCGCAGGCGACGCGGGCGGGCCGAGGATCAAGTCGGCTGCTTACAAAACCGATAAGCTCATCATCCGGGGGAAGAATCTCAAGGCAGGCGTTCAGATTGAAATCAACGGCGTGATCATCGATCCGCCTTCAGGCATCCATCCGACGAAATCGGGCAAGGATCTGGAGATCGAAGGCACGATGCAGGAACTCAATCTCCGCGCGGGAGCCAACCGCATCCGCGCAATCCGTAACGGACTCAGATCGAATGTGTTCGTAGACGTTCCGTGAAACTTGAAAGGACACGAAGAGGCGCGCCTCTTCGTGTCCTTTAGCTTTGAAGCTCGGCGATCATAGCCGCAGGGTTCCAGTAAGCCTTCACCCGCCGAATCAATCCTTCTTCATCGAACTCGAAGATATCTATGCCTTCAGCCACTATGTCGCGCCCGTTCTTTCCCCTTCCGGTGATGGTGAATTTCACCGCCGCCGCATTGCCTGAGATGAAGATGTGATCGCCGCGCATATCGACAGTCTCGAAGGCCGAAGCGATCCCGTTGAAAAACTGACTGAGCGCGGCTTTGCCTTCAAGCGGCGGGCTGCCGTAAGGGTCTTCGCTCACCGCGTCTTCGGCAAACGTCGCAAGCCATGCCTCGACATCCATCGCCCGCACCGCTGCGAAATATCGACTCACCTGATTATGAAAGGTCTCCTGTGACATCCTTCTCCTTTGAAAGTCTGGAGTCGAGAGTCTGGAGTCTGGAGTCGGAAGATATTGACTCCAGACTCTCGACTCCAGACTCCTGATCATTGTTGTCCGCGTGCGCCGATCTGGCGCATCAGTTCGCGGACGGCTGCATCGAGTTGCGAGTCTCGACTGGTGAAGCTCTCGCCTATGGGTCGCTGAACCGCAATGTCGACGGGTCGCGGAACCAACTCCATGACTTTGCCATCCGCGCCTGTGATTTTGATGAACGGAAGCCTCAAGCCCGTCCCATCGATCAGAGTCACGTTCGTCGTGTAAATGATCCACCCTGATGTTGGCTCGCCGACTACCTTGCCCAGTTTGAGCGCGCGATACCCTTCGGTGAAATCCTCCGCGTCAGAAAGCGAATGCTGATTTATGACCAGAATGGTCGGCAGTTCCAGAGCGCGCTGGCCGAGAGAACTTCGAGCCGGAGCAGTCGGGAAACCGCCGCGCCTCGTCATGCTCATGTATCCGCGACGCGCGAATACATCGAGCGCATAAGCGTTGACGAAGCCGCCATTGTTGTTTCGAATATCTATTACGACTCCCTCGCGCGAATGGTTTTCAGCGTCCAGATCGATGTACAACTGCGCAAGCGAACCAGCCGACATGTCCGGCATGTGAACGTAGCCGAGTCTGCCGTTGCTCGCTTTCGCTACATACTCGCGTCGCTCCTCGACCCACTTGCGATAGAGCAGTCCTTTTTCGGCTCCGGTGCTGACCGGTCTCGCTATGACTTCGCGGCGACCGGCTCCATCCGAAGAAGACGCGATAGTGAGCGCGACCCGACGACCGACTTTGTAACCGAGCAGTTCATCGAGATTCGCTCGCCCATCGATTGCCTCGCCCTCTATGCTCAGGAGGTATTCGCCCGTTTTGATTCCGGCGATTGCGGCGGGGCCGAACGGAATGACTTCGGTGATTTTCAACCTGCCCGATGTCTCATATTCGGCGCGATCAAACCTCACGCCGAGCTTGCCCGCTGCGGGTTGACCTCCTCCAAACGGCGCGTTGACTCCGCAGTGGGAAGCGTTAAGC
>DLHY01000155.1 GCA_002483445.1 Blastocatellia bacterium UBA7656 | reverse complement strand
GCGCCGAGGCCCGCGCCTTCGCCCGCGCCCGCCGCGCCGCAAAGCGAACTCCGTGCGGCCTCTCCGTTCCCGCACTTCAGCCTTGCGGTCTTCTTCCATAGCTTCCGCGTATTCACTGTTCTCAGATTCTTCAGCGCCAGCCGCCTGGGTTGCGGATTGAGTCGGAGTTTCTGTTTCTGTATTTTCTTCAATCGCAGATTCCGCTGCTTCCGCGCGGGCGATAAGGTCGAGAGGAATCAGGTCGGCGATGTGGCGGAAAGGCGTGACCGGCTCTTCTTCATCAGCGGCGGCTTCGGCGAAGTGAGTCACGACGGGCGTACCGAGGCTTGTGACCACTTCTTCTTCGGGCGCGCTTTCATCGATTATGCGCTCGAACCCGGTTTGCTCTTTCAACTGAGAGCGGAAGCTGCCCACTCGCCATTCAGGTTCAGGCTCCGCGCGGCCCGGAATGGTCTGATACTCTGCTGTGTGAATCCGCTCGAATATCTTTTCCTGAACCATCGCATCTTTGAGCAACTCTCCCGCTTCCTGTTCGAGGTCTTCATCCGTGACGCGCTCGAATTGAGATTCTTCTGCCGCTTCTTCCACCGCCGATTCTTCAACAGTTTCTTCTTCAACCGCCGGTCGCGCATTCTTTCTTCTTCTTTTCCCCGTATCGACAGGCTCAGGCTCTTCTTTCTTCCTGCTTCGAGCGGGAGCGCGGCGCGCGCGCGCGCGGCGCGGCTTTTCTTCAGCCTCTTCCTCTGCCAGCGTTTCTTCAGCCTCTTCTTCGCTGACGATTTTTTCGAAGATCGGCTCGACCACAGCCTCGGCTATAAGGTCTTCGACAGGCATGACCTCAGCGTCGCCGGTCGCTACTTTGACTGCCTCGCCTTCTTGTTCATCTTCGGGCGGCGGCACTATGCCGCTTTCATCAGCGATCTCCGCGAGTTGCTCAACAATGTCTTCCAACTCGACCGCGGTTTCCACCTCTTCGATCCGTTTTTCGACCGTTGACGGGGGATGAGCGCGACCCCTCGCGGCGGGGCGGCGATCATCTCTGCGCGGGCGCTGTTCTTCAGTCGTTTCCTTGAAATCGATCTCGTCTTCTTCTTCCATGAACTCGGTGAAATCCGAGACATAAAGGAAAGCGTCTCGCTCCAGACCGATGTTGACGAAAGCCGACTGCATACCGGGCAGCACTTTCATCACCCGGCCTTTGTACAAGTTCCCGACGACTCCCTGATTCTGGTCTTTGCGCTCGACGTAAAACTCGGTCACAACCCCGTCTTCGAGAATGGCCACCTTCTTTTCATGAAGGTTGGCGCTTATGATCATCTCTTTTGCCATGAACTCTCCTGTTCCGATTCTCGCTCAGGGTTGGGCAGTGGGCGGGTAACAATGAGCCTGATGGCTTTCTTTACCTGTCGCAGAGCGGCGATGAATGCGGACTGTGCGCAACGCTTGCGCAAATCATTTTGCAATTCAACATCCGACTGAGCCGGTACGAGCGTATTCACGCTCCGATGGGAGTCGGCCCCCGTCTTAACGACCTGCGAAAAATATTCCGCCTCGCGCGCAGGCAGCGACGTGTCCGAGGCAGCTTAACCCTGCCACTCAACCCGGTGGCTAGAATCTCGATTTAGTCTTCAAAAATTCTCAAACAGAGGCGACCGGATCGCTGTTTTCCGCTGCGGCTCGTAGAGCCAAACGATCTTCGCCCCGAGCAAGCTCTCGGCTTGCGCTTAGGTTTCTCTTTCTCAATCGCCCGCCGCCATCGCCTGATCGACGGCATCCTGCAAGGCGACATTTTCACAGCCGGGCAGGAAAACTTTGCCCGACCCGTCTTCGGAATAAACTCTAAGGCGGCACACTCGCGAGCCTATCGACACCTGCTCGTCAGCGGTCATACCGTAAATGGCCGCGACCACTTCGACAGGCTTGACGCCCCCAGTCGGCGAAATCTCGGTCACTATGCGCAAACGATTTTCATCGAGACCCAGATGAACAGTGTAACGTCGCACATCGACTCTCTGGCGTTTGTCCTTGCGCACTCGCTCGATCACGCACGACTCGCGCGACAGGAATTCATCGATCAAACATTGATGCGACTCTTCAGACATATCCGTTCGCTCGGCTCTTATGCGCTCGACTGCCGAGATTACTTCGGGCGCGTCGAGCGTGACGGTGTATTCGGCCCGATTGACTTCCTTGCTCAGAGACGGCGTTCCTTCCCTGAGCCTCGTGACGTATTTGAATCTAAGGCCGCGCGGCAGCGCGTTGTTGATTCGATCAATAAACTCCACTTCGTCGAGATCGTCCACCGAATCGAAATCTACAAACTCGTTATCGCCCCGCGTGCCGACGCCCAGAGCCGGACCGTAGTGAACGAGCGGCATCGGATGAAAACCCTGACTGTAGCCCAGCCTTATGCCCGCGCGTCGAAACGCTCGCGGCAATGTCCGCGTCAGGTCGAGGTGCGAAAGATATTTCGCCTCTTCGCCTTTCGCATAGACCGCACGATAGCGGAGCAGGGGTCGGGGGTCGGATTTGTTCTCTTCTCTGATCCCTGACCCCTGACCCCTACTCCCTGATCCCTGGCCCCTGACCCCTGACCCCTGACCCCTGCTCAGTTGCACGAGCGGGCTTTTAGGAATTTCTTCTTCGAGCTTGCGCATTCGCTCTTCGTAAGTGCGAACTTCTTCATGAAGCGCGAACGCTTTTTGAAGATGCTCGCGCGAAACCCCAAGGTCGCATTCCAGCCCGCAGTGATAACAGAGCAGCGGTTGAGAGGCTACGCGCTCGAACTCGTCATGCGACGGAGCGATGGCAGTCGGGCGACCATCGATTACCTTGACGGGCAATTCGCAGGGCGGAGATATCTTCGCCTTGATCGCTTTCATGTACTCGCGGGCGTTGTAGTCCTGCTTCACGAGCGTGTCGAGATGATCCCACGGCAATTGCACGAGCGGCGCGGCAGGGCTTGAGAAATCGCGGACGGGGAATTCTTTAAGATAAGGTCTTATATCGACGCCTTCCGATTGAAAAGCCTCCATCCATCGGTCGAAATCAAAATGCTCAGTCCATCCGTCGAAGCGACAACCCATCCGCCACGCGCGCTCTATCACGCGGCAAAGATCGCGGTCGCCGCGCGAGATTATGCCTTCGAGCAGTGAAGTCTCTGCGTGATGAACTTTCACATCGATTCGATAACGGCGTCCCATCTCGCGAAGCATTCGCTGCTTGTGCTTGATAGATTCGATGTCTTCCTGCGCGCACCATTGAAATGGCGTGTGCGGCTTGGGAACGAGGAACGAAGCCGAGCATGTTACCTTGACCGACTTGTTGAATTTCTTTCGGCCAAGATCGCGAACTTTTCTTCCAAGCTCCGCGATGCCCGCAACGTCTTCGTCCGTCTCCGAGGGAAGCCCGATCATGAAATACATCTTGATCGAAGACCAGCCTTCCGAAAACGCAACGGAGCAGGAATTCAATACGTCTTCTTCGGTGACGTTTTTATTTATCACATCGCGCATTCGCTGAGTGCCGGCTTCGGGCGCGATGGTAAAACCGGTCTTTCGAACGCGGGCTATTTCGCGCGCGAGCGATTCTTTGACTCCCGATGCGCGAAGCGACGAAACTGAAAAGCTCACCTTGCGCCGCTCAAGCTCACTGCCCAGCATCTTGACCAGCGGCTCAAGGCAGGTGTAATCGGCGGTCGAAAGCGAGGTCAGGCTCGTTTCGTCATAGCCGCCTTTTTCTATGCCATCGATTATCGTTTCGACTATTTTTTTCGGGTCGCGCTCGCGCACGGGGCGATAGATCGTCCCCGCCTGACAGAAGCGGCATCCATCGACGCAGCCACGGGCTATCTCGATGGCGACGCGATCATGAACGGCTTCGATATTAGGAACGGGCGAGTCCGACGGAAAAGGAAACGCATCAATATCGGCCACGTAACGGCGACGAACCGGAAAAGGTATTGCCGGGTCTTTGGGTTTATCCACGACGAGCAAACCGTGATGCGGACTTCGAGTGGCCGTGTAGAGCGAAGGCACATACATTCCTTCTATGCGCGCTATGCGGCGCAAAACCTCTTCGCGCGAGAGACCGGCGTCTCTGGCCTCGGTGTAACATTTGACGAGTTCAGGGAAAGTCTCTTCGCCATCGCCGATAACCAGGACATCGATGAAGTCGGCCATTGGCTCTGAAGAATAAACCGTAGGCCCGCCTGCGATGATCAAAGGATCGTCGAGCGAGCGATACGCAGTGCGCAGCGGTATGCGACCCAAATCGAGCATCGTCAGCACGTTTGTGTAAGTCAGTTCGTACTGAAGCGAGAATCCCACGACATCGAAATCCGAAAGCGGCGTGTAGCTTTCAAGCGAAAGCAGCGGGATGTCGTATTGGCGCAGGCGCGATTCCATATCGGGCCAGGGCGCGTAGACTCGCTCGGCTGACCAATCGGCGCGATCATTGAGCAGTCGGTAGAGAATCTTCAATCCGAGATGGCTCATGCCTATCTCGTAGGTGTCGGGGAAGCAAAGCGCGATGCGCGTTTGAATCTCTTCCGGATTTTTGCGGATGGAGTTCCATTCGCCGCCCGTGTAGCGGGCCGGTTTCTCTACGGTTGGAAGTATGCGGTCGAGAGCCGCTTTATATTTTTCGATGTTGTTCATAGTCAGTGGTCAGTGGTCAGTGGTCAGTGGTCAGTGGTCGTGACTGGCAACTGACGAATGACAACTGACGATCAATTAACGAATCGCTTGAGCCTCACGCTCAGGGCCAATCCCACGCCCGCGAATATGGTTATCACAGCCGTCCCGCCCGCGCTCATCAACGGGAGAGGTATTCCCATAATCGGCATCAGCCCGACGACCATTCCGAGGTTGCAGGCTATGTGAAAAGTGATGAGCGCGACCAACCCCATCACCATCAGCGCGCCCGCGCGGTCTCGCGCGCCCTCGGCTATGTGAACCAGGCGATAAATCAGCGTCAGGTAGAGAGTCATCATCAACAGCACGCCGACGAATCCGGTTTCTTCGGCGACGACCGCGCCTATGAAATCCGAATAGGCGTAGGGCAGAAAACCGAGTTTGCCCTGCGTGCCTTCGCCTATCCCTTTTCCCAAAACGCCGCCCGAACCGACCGCCACCATCGATTGAATAGTCTGATAGCCGTAGCCCCTAGGGTCAGCTTTTTCGGGATTGAGAATCACGTCAACACGTTCTCTCTGATAAGGCTTCAGGTGCGGATAGATAGCGACGAGCGCCACTCCGACGGCGATGATTCCCGCGACCAGCCATCTTTTGCGCAACCCGCCGAGAAAATAAAACGCTCCGAGTATCGCGCCGAATGTGAGCATCGTGCCGATGTCTTTTCCGAGCGCGATGAGGATGACCGGAGGCAAAACGATTGCCGCCATCACAAGCATGTCCTTGATCGAAAGCGCCCCGGTGCGTGGGCGCGACATAAACCGCGCCAGCATCATTATGGTCGCAAGCTTGGCGAACTCCGAGGGTTGAAATCCGAACAGGCCGGGAATTCTCAGCCACGCTTTGTTGCCGTTGATCTCTTCGCCTATGAAGAGGACAAGGACGAGAAGAACGAGCGTCGCTGCATAAAAGAACGGCGCGATCTCAGTGATGGCTTTTCGGTAATCGGTCAGCATAGCGACCGTAGCGACGACAAGCCCCAGGACGAGAAACATCACCTGCTTTTTAACGAAGTCATGGTTGGGCGCAGTGCTGTATATGCCGAGGCAGCCGAAAAGAGTCAGCCCGACGGGAGCCGCGACAAGCGCCCAGTCGATGTCTCTCAAAGTTTTTCTCTTCAGTTCCACCATTGCCGTTTACTCATGAAGGGGGCTGCGGTTCAAGGATGCACTCAAGCAGCATATTAACCTTCGAAGTCTATCGAGTCCATAGAGTCGGATGGTTTGAACTCTCAAGACTCTCAAGACTCACCGTCGGGCAGTCGAGATTTCCGCCTTCGATGGCTCCAGCCCGAATCGGCCCGCCATTTCAGGTATGACCGCGCGATTGAGCTTCTTCGAATAATAAGCGCCGATGATCTGCCTCGCCTTTGGAGCCGACACCTTGCCGCCGAATCCGCCATTAGGAGTCAGCACGACTACCGCGATTTCCGGTTTTTCTTCAGTGTGAAGCGGCGCGAAGCAGATGAACCATCCATGATCGTGATGCTCTTTCCCGCGCACTTTTTCTTTCGCTATCACCTGAGCGGTTCCGGTCTTGCCTCCGACGTTGAGTTCGCGCGGGAACAGGCCGCCCGCCGTCCCGCCTTCGTTGACCACGCCCCACGCGCCATAGCTCACGATATCGATGGTCTCTTTCGAGAGTTTCAATTCAACGATCTCTTCCTTGTACGGCTCCACGGGGTCGCGCAATTCCTTCATCACATGAGGAGCGATGTAACGTCCTTCTGCGATGATGCCCGACACGGCATACAACAATTCCATAGGCGTTATGGCAACCGTTCCCTGGCCTATGGAAGCAAGCACGGTGTCGAAATCTTTCCATTCCGGGTCTTTCGGATTCAGCTTGCGCTTGAAATCGCGGTCGGGTATCCATCCTTTCACTTCGTGAGGCAGGTCTATTCCCGTTCGCCCGCCTGCCCCGAATTTCACTACCCACTCGTGCATCTTGTCTATGCCCATCTTCAATCCGAGGCGGTAAAAATATCCGTCGCAGGAAT
Organism: Blastocatellia bacterium UBA7656; assembly: GCA_002483445.1. GTDB lineage: Bacteria > Acidobacteriota > Blastocatellia > UBA7656 > UBA7656 > UBA7656. Next base: position 62,137 of record DLHY01000155.1, on the reverse strand, counting down.
GAACTATCGCCGGGTGAATAGCGGGCGCGCCGTGATTGCCCATGCACCCAACGAAGCGATTGCCCATCTGAATCCCGCCGCCGCAGACTATGCTCGACTCCTTGGGCGTGATGATCCCTTCTTCGAGCGCGGCTGCCGCCATCAGCAGTTTCCACGTCGACCCTGTCGGATAGCGCCCCTGAATGGCGTTGTTATAGAGCGGATGTTCAGGGTCGCGGATGAGCGCGATCACTTCGGCGCGCTTCTCTCCCGATGAAATGACGTTCTGCGCGAAGATGTTGGGATCGTAGGCGGGGCGCGAGGAGAGGGCCAGTATCTCGCCGTTTTGCGGATTCATCGCTATTGCCACACCTCGCTGACCCGCGTTGTCGAAGGTCTCTTCGGCGACCTGCTGAATATCTATGTCGAGCGTGGTGAAGATGTCGCGCCCTTTTCTCGGAGGAATTTCTTCGAGCGTCTCAAGCGGCACGCCGCGACTGTCGACCATAACGCGCTTCATTCCGTTTTCGCCGCGCAGATCCCTGTCGTAGTAAGCCTCGATCCCCGAAAGTCCTATGATGTCGCCCGGTTTGTATCCGGCTTCAGCATAACGGGGGTCTTCGAGTTGTCTGGGGCTTATCTCTCCGATGTAGCCGAGAACGTGCGCGGCAAGCTTGCCGTGCGGATAGCGACGTTGAGGCTGAAGCTCGATATTTATCTCAGGGTAATCGAAACCGTGAGCGGCTATCCAATGGCGGTCGGGTATGCTTGCGTTCTGCTTGACGAGTATGGGCAGAGACTTCGAGCGATTTGTGTTGCGAAGCTCGGCGGCTACCTGCTCGCGGTCGACTCCGAAGTACCGCGCAAGCGCATCTATGGTCTGAGCGGGGTCTTTCACGAGGTCGGGATAAATCACCACATTGTAAGCGGGTGTGTTATCGACGAGCGTCCTGCCCTGGCGGTCGTAAATCGCGCCGCGCGGCGCGAGTATGGGAATTTCACGAATGCGATTGTTCTCGGCCCGCTGCTGAAAATCGTGATGCCGCGAAATCTGAAGAAAGTAGAATCTTATGCCGAGTATGACGAAAATCCCTATTGTGACGATTAGTATGCCTTTCAATCTCAGATCGAAATCGAAGGACTCTTCTTTCAGGCTCTGATTACTCATAGAACCTCTTTTTTATAGCCATCCGCGAAGCGGCGGGCTGATCGGGAAACACGCGATCCAGAATGAAGAACACAGGAACGGAAGCCAGCGTGTCGGTCAGCGTCTTCCATCCCATAACCCTGCTGAACTCGATCCAGTTGGCGATATAAGAAATCTCTCTGTCGAGCATCAGGTTCAATCCGACGTAGATGATCGTGCTGGCGGTTGACGCCACTGCCACGACCGCGAGTCGAGCCAACGGGTTCTGAAGCGGAAACTTGATCGACAACACGGCTATGATATAGCCGAGCAAAGTTTTTGCGAACCCGCCAGTGCCAAGCACTCCGCCGTCTACGGCGTCGCCCGCGATTCCTGCCGCCGCCCCTGTAATCATCCCCAGAACGGGCGCGCGCTGCAAAGAGAAATAAACCGTGATTATCAGCGGCAGATCGAGATATTGAAAGAACCACAGCCTCTTCGAGAGCAGCATTTCCGCGATTAGCGCGATGAAAATTGTAAGAGCGATCTTTAGTGTCTGCACTTTAGTGTCTGCACCCTCACCTCGAACCCATACTGCTCTTATCGGCTTCTTCCATCTTCAAATCCTTTTCTTCCACCATGAGCACTAAAACGTTTTCGACGCGATCAACCTTCGCTGACGGAATGATGATGATCCTCAGCGACGGCGAATTGGGATCGCTTTCAACCTGCTCGACCGTGCCTATCAACAAGCCCTTGGGATAAATTCGATCAAGCCCCGTAGTGATGATCGCTTCGCCGATCTGGACTTCCTGCGCGGTGGAGATGCTTTTAAGCTCGCAGCGATCCGAGCCGAGTCCGCGCATTTCGCCCATTGCGCGCGAGTTTTGAAGCATCGCGCCCGCGCCCGCCTGCTTGTCCGTTATCACCTGAACCTGCGCCCAGTTAGGGCCGACGCTCACCACCCGCCCGACTATTCCGCTATTTGTAGCAACCGGCATGTCCTTTTTGACTCCGTCCAGGGTCCCGCGATCAATGATGAGCCTGCGCGACCACACTGACATCTCGCGCGAAACCACATTGGCCGCTATCGACGGCCATACAGGTCGCGATTGAAGTCCGAGTTCGCGCTCGACGAGATCGAGGCGGTTCGAGCGTTCGAGGGCTTCGTTGCGCTCGGCGGTCAGCCGTTCGACTTCTTCGCGAAGATGCGCATTCTCCTCCCTCACGCCGCGGAGCGCGACATAGCCTGCAATCCACCCGGATACAGCCGAATAAACACGGTCTGCGCGATTCGCCACGAACGAGAGCGGCGTCATGATCCACGTTCGCAGCATTGATTGTCCGCTCTGCTGATCTCGCGCGCTTGCCGACATCAGCACTATCTGCGCGAGCAAGAGCGCAGCCAGCAGCCAGTGCGATTTCTGTTGTGCAGGGTTTGCGCTCATAGGTTACAGGGAACAGGTTACAGGGAACAGGTTATAGGTACGAAGTTTTTGTCTTTCTTCCCTGTCCCCTGTTCCCTGTTCCCTGTTCCCTGCCATCAGATTCCATGATGGAGAATCGTGTTCTCCCAGCTAACACGGCTCAACAGATCGAAGTCGGCGAGCATCTTTCCGGTTCCCAGGGCGACCGAAGCCAGCGGATTTTCCGCCAGAGAGACAGGCACGCCCGTCTCGTGCATCAATCTCTTGTCTATGCCCTTGAGCAGCGCGCCTCCGCCCGTCAGCACTATTCCACGCTCGGCTATGTCGGCGGAAAGTTCGGGCGGCGTTCGTTCGAGCGCGACTCTTACGGCATTTATGATCGTCGAAATGGGGTCGGCCAGAGCTTCGCGCACTTCCTCATCCGTTATGGTTATGGTGCGAGGAACGCCTTCGATCAGATTGCGGCCCTTGATCTCCATCTGCAAAGGCTCATCGAGCGGCCAGGCAGAGCCAAGCTCTATCTTGATCGTCTCCGAAGTTCGCTCGCCGATGAGCAGATTGTACTTGCGCTTGATGTATTGAATGATCGATTCATCAAGCTCATTGCCCGCGACGCGAACAGCGCGCGAATAGACGATGCCCGAAAGCGAGATGACGGCGATATCGGTCGTGCCTCCGCCGATATCTACGATCATATTTCCGTAAGGCTCGGTGATGGGAAGTCCCGCGCCGATTGCGGCGGCCATAGCTTCAGCCACCAGATAGACCTTCGACGCTTTGGCGCGATAGGCGGCGTCTTCGACGGCGCGACGTTCGACCTGAGTTATCTCGCCGGGAACGCCGATGACCACGCGGGGCGAAACCCATGTGCGACCGTTGTGCGCCTTTCGAATGAAGTACTGAAGCATTTTTTCAGTCACTTCGAAGTCAGCTATCACGCCGTCTTTCATAGGGCGGATGGCGATGATATTGCCTGGTGTGCGGCCAAGCATTTCTTTGGCCTCTTTCCCTACGGCTTCGACTTTGTTGGTTAGTTTGTTGATTGCGACTATGGAAGGCTCGCTGACTACGATGCCTCGCCCTTTGGCATAAACGAGCGTGTTTGCTGTTCCAAGATCAATCGCTAAATCGCTTGAGAAAGGGTTGAACAGGTTTCTCCACATTTAAGCGTTCTTACTTTCCTTCAGGCGCGCCTTGCGCCTGTTCGTGGTTATCAGGATGCAGCCACATTGACAGTGTTTTTGTGGCGCTGTTTGGCCTGATACATAGCAGCATCAGCCAGTTCTATGAGTTTCTCCGATTCGCTCCCATGTTCCGGAAAGGTGGCCACTCCGAAGCTCGCCGTCAGATGAATATCAGCTCCGACCCCGCCATCGAAGCTGTGATCGCTGATATTCGAGCGCACTCTTTCGGCCACTTCGACAGCTTTGCGCGAAGAGGTTTCCGGCAGCATTATGACGAACTCATCTCCCCCGTAGCGCGAGACGAAATCGACTTCGCGGACAGACATAAGGATTACCTGCGCGACTTCCGAAAGCGTGTGACTTCCGGCGCAATGGCCGTGCGCGTCATTGACCTGTTTGAAGCCGTCCAGATCCATGAAGACGACCGACAGCGGCCAGCCGTAACGGCCCGCGCGACGAATCTCGTTTTCAAGCATACGGTAAAGATAGCGCACGTTGTAGAGGCGTGTGAGGTCATCGATCAGAGACTGTCGCGTAGCATGGTGATAATCCATCGCGTTTGCAAGCGCCCTCGTTATCGAGGCTGAGATGATCTCGATGAGCCTAACCTCGACTGCGGCAAAAGGCTCCTCGCCATTGCGCGCCGCCTGAATCGCGCCTATCAATCTATGCCCCGCGATCAGAGGAACGCACATAAGGCTCACTCCTTCTGCGGATTCGCTCGTCGTGTGCGTCTGAATTATTTTATTCTCGATGACGGAGCGCGCGATTGGAGTCTCATTGCCACCGATATCGACTATGGGATTTACGCGACCAAACCCGGCGTTTATGACCCTGACCAGTTCGAGCCGCGTAGCCTTTTCCGCTTTCAGATAGAAAGCCCAGGCGTCGGCGCGCACGAGGCGCGGCAGCAATTTCATCGTTTCAGATACGACATCCCCTGCATCGAGAGAATTGTGCAAACATATAGCTGCTTCAAAGATCGAAACCGATAATGAATCTTCCTGCATCTGCATATACCAACCCCATAAGACCCACAGAAATTATCTGAAAACACTTGATGCGCGGTGAGAGTGCTTCAAGCACGGCGGCTATCAACTCCTACAAAAACCACAGAGCGAGCAGAGCAAGAGATTTTCTGTAGAGGCAGGGCAACGGGGCTTGCGGATAGCCTGGGCGGTAAATAAGTCTTGCCTGGTTTATCTCTGTTTTTATGCAAGCCGACGTTTTACTCACCATTCCAAACGCCGGTTCTCTTATGACCGTTTCAATCGCCTGCTTCCGCCTCAAGCCCGGTCAGCCAACCCCCTGTCCAGCTAAATCACTGGACTCAAAAATTTATCACGGCCCGCTTTGTTCTATCAAGAATTTTCGCGGAAATATGGCACGAAAAGGCGCAACCGACCTCGCGGATTGAAAAGCCCATCTCAAACAACTAGAATTCCTCGCTTCCTCTGACATCAGATTTTCACAAGGAGCTTTATGCAACTCGATACAATCGCACTCGAAGCCCTTCGCAGCCGCATCACTCGAATACTGCCCGAACAGATTCGCGCCTGCATCGAAGAACTAAACGAAGAACAACTCTGGTGGAGACCCAACGAAACCAGTAACTCGGTCGGGAACCTCGTACTTCATCTCTCAGGCTCTATGCGCCATTATCTCTCGCGCGAAATTGGCGGGCTTGAGTACACGCGCAACCGTCCGGCAGAATTCTCGGAGCGCGGCCCAGTCGCAAAAGAACAACTCCTTGAAATTTTCAACGAGACCATAAATCAGGCCGCCGGGATTCTCGAATCCTTCGACACCTCGCGCTTCACCCAAGCGACTTCCGAGACTGGCTACAATCCGACCGTCTTCAATCTTATCTTCAACGTGGCGATTCACATCGCCACTCACACCGGGCAGATCGTCTACATAACGAAGATGCTCAAGGAAGGCGCAGTCGATGAAATATGGATACGCACTCATAAGAAGGTTATAGGGAACAGATGACAGGGAACAGGGCGAAGAGGTGAGCTTGTTACCCTTCACCCAACACCTGTCACCTGTTCAGATCGGAGACTTTCAACCAGTGACCAAATCATACGACGCAATCATAATCGGCGGCGGGCATAACGGACTCGTGACCGCCGCCTATCTCGCTCGCGCAGGTCTTTCCGTCGTAGTCCTCGAACGCCGAGGGGTTCCGGGCGGCGCGTGCGTGACCGAAGAGGCATGGCCGGGCTACAAGGTTTCGACTCTCTCTTACCTTTGCAGCCTGCTTCAACCGCAGATCATTCGCGAGCTTGAGCTTGAACGATTCGGCTTTCATCTCTACCCCAAAGACCCGGCTTTCTTCACGGTCTTCCCCGATGGGCGGCACCTCTTTTTTCATAAGGACATGGCTGCGACTCAGCGCGAACTGGAAAAGTTTTCAAAGCGCGACGCGGCGATCTATCCGCAGTTCGAACATGACCTTGTGCGACTGAGCGAGTGGGTTGAAAAACTTCTGCTGACGACTCCGCCCAATATCGTTCGCCGTCGTTTGAAAGACATGATCGGACTGGCGCGATTCGGGCTGGAAGCGATTCGGTTTCGCGATCCCGATTTGGTTCACCTCATCAGGATTATGACCGGAAGCGTGAGGGATTATCTCGACGAGCGATTCGAGTCCGATCACATCAAAGCCACACTTGCGACCGATGGAGTCATCGGCACAAATGGCGGCCCGTCGACTCCCGGCACGGCTTACATCATGCTTCATCACGTGATGGGCGGAGCGACAGGGGTGCGCGGGCTGTGGGGATTCGTGCGCGGCGGGATGGGCGCGATCAGTCAAGCGATAGCTCGCTCGGCTGAGTCCCGCGGCGCGAAGATAAAAACTGGCGCTGAGGTAATACGGATACTCGCGCGCAACAATCGAGCTTATGGTGTCGCGCTTGCGAGCGGCGAAGAAATTCACGCCCGCGCAGTCATCTCGAATGCCGATCCGAAAATCACTTTTCTCAAACTCATGGAGCCTGACGCGCTCGAAGAAGATTTTCACCGTGAAGTCGAAAAGATTCGCATCAACGGCTCGGTCGTCAAGATCAATCTCGCGCTTGACGCGCTGCCCGACTTCACCGCGCTTCCGGGCGCGTCCCTCGCGCCTCAGCACAAGACGACGATTCACATCTGCCCTTCGATGGATTACATGGATCGCGCGTGGGAAGACGCGGCAGAAGGTCGCCCGTCTGCAAACCCTATGCTTGAGATAACGATTCCGACTGCTTACGACGATTCGATAGCGCCGCCGGGAAAACATATCATGTCGATGTTCGTGCAGTACGCTCCCTATCATCTGCGCGACGGGGACTGGGATTCGATCAAGGAGAGCTTCGCCGACCGGTGCATCGATCTTCTTTCAGAACAGGCGCCGAACATAAAGCAGGCGATCATTCATCGGCAGGTTATTTCTCCGCTCGATATGGAGAGGGATTATTCGCTCACAGGCGGCAATATATTTCACGGCGATATGACGCTCGATCAGTTGTTCTTTCTGCGGCCCGTCGCCGGGTGGGCGCAGTATCGCACGCCGATTGAGAGGCTCTATCTGTGCGGGTCGGGAACGCATCCCGGCGGAGGCGTGATGGGAGCGCCGGGGCTGAATGCAGCGCGCGAGATACTGGCGGACTGGCGCGGGAGAAAGTTAAACTGATCGCGCGATCAGATATGTCTCAACAGCTTCATTGTCATGCCTGCGGTCGAATGAATGCGACAAAAGCGCACAGTTGCCTCTGGTGCGGAGCGATGTTTGAAAGCGACCCGTCGAAAGCGCGCGAGATCGTCATCGAGCTTGAATACCTCGACGGCCTTGAGCGATTGACCGACCCCACTCCAATCAGGCTCACGGTTCAAGCGGACGGGATAAAAATAAGCGAAGTGATGCCGGGAACCCGCGCGGTGTGGATCGCTTCGGATCAGATAGTCGAGGCGCGCACATCGGCCACGCTGCGGTCAGTCGGCAAAGCTCCCGTGCGTGGATTGTTTGGCAGGCTCGCGGGCAATGAAAACAAAGAGCCTCCCCGCCAGCAGATTCTCACCATCAGATATCGAATCAATGACGCGATTCACAGTGCCACGTTTCGCCGCGAAGAAAGCGCCACGTTTTCGCGCCTTGATCAGATCGCGCGAATGATTTCTGCGATGGTGAAAAGGACGGATATGTAGCGAAGCAATCAAGGCTGACTGTTGCTGAGTCCATATTAACCAGAGAATGGATAAACAAGCTAAGAGAGCAAGACGGATAAAGAGGTTAAAACGAAAACGAATCTTTCGCGTGATAGCTTTTCTTTTTTCGCTTATCACGGGACCTGCAGCAATCTTTTATCTATTTGTGGTTCCTATGCTGGTAGCTAGTCGAACCTTTGAGCCGAATGCCTTAAGTATCATATTTGGTCTGTTCCTATATCTTCAGCTATGGATGCTGGTTTCGGAGTATGCGTTCAATGCGGCTGCAAGCCTATATGGATTTAGCAGAAAGTCACTATTCGGGTTTCTGGTTTTTCCATCCCGATTGAGAAAGGAGATGGAAGACGGAGTATTCGGACGGGTGCATACGTTGATGGCGTCGTTTCTATCATTCGCATTTACCATCTATGGTTTCGCAATTGCATACGTGTTTGTTTCAAATATTGATGAAAAAGCATTCAATGTAGGTAAACTTGATATTGTTTCCGGAATCTATTTCAGTATGGTAACAATCGCAACTGTGGGATATGGGGATATAGCTCCTGTAACTCATTTGGCGAGGCTTCTGGTGGTTTTTGAAATCTTTGTTGGAATTATTTATGCCACATTTTTCTTTTCTATAATCGCAAGCTTTGTTAGAGAGAGATGATTTCTGTACATGTCGCGTAAAGTGGTCTACCAACAACATGCACCAGAGCCGCCGCGCAACTCTCATCGTTCTGCCATTGTCGTGCGGCGGTCGGCCCGGATTCAAAAACGATCTTGTTTGGAAAGGTCGCTCTGTCTTCAATCAGGGGCCGCCACAGAGGACGGCCCCTGCAAAAACTTCAATTTAATCCGAAGCGGCCATGGCCGATTCCTGCTTTTGAGCTTCGGGACTCATCTGGCTGCCGGGCGATTTCGCGGCCTTGCGGCGGCGAATGCGCGGTTTGAGACGGCGATTGAAATACCGCGTGAAGGCTTCGACTACATTAGGGTCGAAATAAGTTCCCGCCCGCATACGAATCTCTTCTACTGCCCGCTCAGGTTCGACCGCGACCGAATAAACGCGATCTTCAACCAGCGCGTCGTAAGCGTCGGCTACCGCTACTATGCGACTGCCGAGAGGAATCTCCTCGCCGACCATCCCGTAAGGATAGCCCGTCCCGTCCCATCGCTCGTGATGCGCGGCGGCCACAAGCGGTATCTTTGACAGTTCTTCAGGGAAACGAATCTTTGAAAGAATCTTGTAGGTGTGCGTCGGGTGCTGCTTGATATGCTCGTACTCTTCGGGGGTGAGGTTAGCCGGTTTGAGAAGCACATCATCGCGGATGCCTATCTTGCCATAGTCGTGAAGCAGTCCGGCGTAATAAATCAACCGGCACTCCAAAGCGTCAAGCCCAAGCTCCTGAGCCATGGCTGAACAGTAACCGGCCACTCGCGCAGAATGCCCAGCCGTGTCGTCGTCGCGGGCATCGATGGATGCCGCCAGCGAGCGAATGAAGCTTTCAAGCGAGAGGCGTTGCTCCTGAAGCAGATAAAAATTTTCCAGAATCAATCCGGCCTGACGCGCGACGGCGGTGAGGAATTCCAGTTCCTCATCATCGAAGGCGCGCTCTTCGTTGAGTTGATCGACGTAGCAGACTCCCCACACGCGAGTCTTCGACCCGATGGGCGCGGCCATCACTGATCGTATCGATTGCAAGCGAACCGAGTCGTGCGAGGAGAAACGTTCGTCCGAACTTGCGTCGAGGCTCAACACCGCGACGTTTTCGCGAAAGGCGCGCTCGGCTATCGTGCGGCTCGGCCCGGTGGATTTTGATGAAGCGGGCTGCTTGGCGAGCAAGTCCAGCCGGTCGCGCTCGCGGTCATAGAGCAGAACCGCCGATCTTTCAGACTTGAGCCAGCGGCGCAGGAACTCGGCCAGCTTGTCCGAGAGGTCTTTGGGAGTCTGAACGGTGAGCGCATCGCTCGTGAATTCATAAAGCGCGCGCAGCCATTCGATGGTCGCGCCCGGAAGTTCAGAGGTCGCGGGCATTTCTGCCGTGTTGAGAAAGCGGGCGTCATCGGGCGCGATCACGCGCACAGGCATAAGCGGGCCGACCGATTTTGCGACCGATGCCAGAGGGTGAGTGGCGGCCTGTAGATGAAAGGTCAACTCTACGCCGAGGCCGCGTCCGAGTCTTATGCGATCCTCATCTTTCAGGATATGGCGAGTGACTTTCTCGCCATTGACATAAGTTCCAGACGTGGAGCCGAGGTCGTGAAGTTCATACTCGCCTTCGGTTAAGACCATCTCGGCGTGCGAGCGCGAAATGTAAGGGTTATCGATGGCCAGAACGTTTTCATCCGAGCGACCGATGCGAAAGACCGGTTCGCTGATGTAGAAAGTTTTCTGTTCGCCGTTGTGTGTATACGAGAGGCTGGCTGTTTTGTGCATGTCTTGCCCCCTGCAAAAAAGATGTAGCGCAAGTCGCGGCTTGCCGACTGAGCTTTTCCACTTGTGACCGGCTGATGGCGCGTCAATGCCCTAGCATTTCGCACGCGCCGGAATCTATGCAGTGCCGGTCAGGTTCCATCAAACATGCCTTGGGGGCAGAATCCGAACAAACAGCTTTGGGTAGATCGAGTCTGAGAAGACTCGGATGAACATCGCGCAAAACTTCCGCGCGATGGGTTGGTATCGAAGTATCGGATGGTGAAGTTTGATTCTGATTCGACTGATCCAAAACGACGATGAAGACCGAATTGGGCAGCGAGGCCGACGGTTGAGAGCCGTCGAGCCGACTGAGTAAGGCAGCGAGCATACTGCGGGCGATTTCCTTGTCCGAAGAATTCATCTTTGCTCAATCGTGTCGACTATGCCGACTATTGCGGAATCAATGGCAGCGCCGGGTCGCCCCGTAGAGGCGGTCGAAGCAGACCAGCCTTCGCGAACGACGACGACAGTATCGCCCTCCCCGGCGTCAAGAGAATCGAGCGCGATCATTTCAGCGCCGAGGCTCGATCCGTCCAGATCGATTGGCTGGACGAGCAGCAACCGCCCGCCTTCGTAGCGACTGTCTTTCTGTGTTGCAACAACATTGCCGACAACCCGCGCCAGTATCATCTCTCAAATCTCGAATTTCAAATCTGAAATCTCAGATTTCAAATCTCAAATCTGAAATCTCAGATGCGTGTCACAGTATCGACTATGCCGACGATGGTGCAATCGGTCGGCACTTCCAGAGGGTCGAAGGGAAAAGAAGCCTCGCGTCCCCGGCACCAGAATATGACTTCTCCCGCGCCCGCGCCCACAGAATCGATTGCGATCATCGGCTTGCCCGCGTTCTTCAAACTCGCGTCGAGAGGCTGTATGACGAGCAGCTTTCGCCCTTCCAGAAGCTCATTCTTCACGGTCGCAACAACGGTTCCGATTACGCGGGCAAGCTGCACATTTTACCTCTCTTTTAATGTGGGCGAGTCAAGATTGCGCCTGATTCGATTGGTTGTCAAGAATCTTCTAAAAAACCGTATTGGTTTCAAGAGATTCAGAGTTTTGAGCAGTCGAATGCGGGCTTCCAGTGTGCAGGGATTGAGTCGTCGCTCGTTGCATTGAGCGCGTGAGGCGAGCGGCTGGCGCGCGCTCAGCAATCACGCTCATAATCCATCTGCTTTTGTATTCGTTCCCTGACTTCACGTCCGGCCAGCTTTTCGCACAGATACAAACCCAGATCGATTGCCGAAGTTACGCCTCGCGCTGTGATCGTGTCGCCTTCATCGACTATGCGACGGTCTAAGACTTCCCCGCAAAACGGTCGAAGCTCATCGAAAGACGCGCGATGAGTGGTCGCTCGTTTCCCCTCAAGAAATCCGGCAGCGCCGAGCAGGACGGAACCTGTGCATACTGACACCTTGAATTTGCAATCGCGCGCCGTCTGAAGCCATCGGATGAACTCCTGATCGTCGACAAGCTTTCTCGTCGCGTATCCACCCGGCACGACGACCATATCACACGTGAGCGGCTGGGCTACTTTCTGCGGCGTGATGCGAAGCCCCGCAGGATCGATGACTTCACGAGTGAACGCGCAGATATCCCACTCGAAGTCCTCGATGAAGCCCATGGTTTTCAGTCTTGTTAGCGGATCGTAGATGCCGACGAAATCAAGCGTCGTCATTCCGTCGAAGATAACGAAGGCGACTTTCATGTTTTCACCACGGCAGAGGATAGAGAATCAGCGAAAGCAAAAGACCGATGCCTAAAAATCCGCCAAATGTTTTCAGCCCGTGCAGCGCCTTCTGGCGTGTAGTCTCGGCCTTAGGATCGATGGCCGCGAGTACGACGGCGGTGATTGCGGCATAGAGAGCCATCATAAAGAAATGCATCAGCGTTTCCTCCCTGATGCGATGTCGAAAGCATCGATGACGACGAGGTAATTCAAAAGTCCCGCCAGTATCATAAACGTGTTGGCGTATTCATAAGTGGCCGCTTCGGGGCGCGCAGAGAGGCCGAAGCCCAAAGCATAGGAGACCACATAGCAAAGCCCTCCGCCTATCTGAGCGAACGACCACAGAACGGTTATCAGGTCGTAATGCATGAACGAAGTCGGATCGGCCACAGTGGGCCAGAACAGTCTTCCTTCGATGCTCAGTCCCAAAACGAAAGAGCCAACCAGAGTGAAGAAGAAAAGCAGCGCGCGGCCAAAACGTCCGAGCAGGAGGTGGCCGCCTCCCGGCACAAGCCATGCGGCGATGACGGCTGCGGTGCGAATGGATGCCGGGTATGTTCTTGGAGTTTCTGCCGCAAGGGCGCGGGCGCTCACAGGGGTGATGGGGTCTCTCAGTTCGTCTCTCGTCTGCAATGCTAACTCCTCTTCATGGTTTTTAGTCAGTCAATTTTAGGTTTCGCGTTGAAACAGTGTCAAACTTGATTTGGCTCAGGACGCCAGCGTGAGGCGAGTCGAAATCGGTCACCAGATCGCCGCAATTTTATTCAGATACCAGGACAGGGCGTGAGTATCGGCCACATAGCGATTTATTGCCCGATCAACTCCTTCTTCCACTCCCCGCGAATCCCGTCAGGATCGAAATCATCGGGGAACTTTCCCCGGTTTATATCTGGATTTATGCGCTCGATGGGATCGCTTCTTCCTATCAGCATGGCTACTCTCTCAACCTGTTCCTGCTTCATCCTCGTGAGCATTCGGGTTTGAGATGTGACGCTCGACAATAGTAATCAGCGTATTGAGCCTTGCGTCCGTCTCTTTGCCCTGTTCGACCAGCGCCGCCATTTGACTGGCATGATCGGAGACGATGTTGGTCAGGCTGAGGACGACATCCGCGAGTTTAGTTATATGCTCTGTGGTTTGCTGCTGGCTCTTTTTAAGCTCGGTAATGCCCTGCTTCAGTTCAATGATGTCAGTGGTAAACTTCGCCTGCTGTTCGATGATGAACTCGATTTGTCGTTGAATGCGATCTTCGCTCATTGGGTCCTCGCTTTCTTCCCGTTCGCCTTTGCTGTTGCTTCCTTTTCTGCTTTGGGTGGTCGGCCCGCTTTTCCATAAACGGTCACTGAGCGCAATGCGCTTTCCTCCATGACATAGCCGCCGCCGACATAAATCGCATCAAGTTTGCCTTCTGTAATCAGAGATCGAACGCGCCGACTGCTCACGCCCAGTCTTTCCGCCGCATCATTCACGCCGATGAGTTTCATGCCTCCCTTATACTCTCGCAGGAAATGTTCCGCAAGCGGAAAATAATAAGGACTGAAACAGTGTCAAACTTGATTTGGCCCCGGCAGTGGGCTAATATGGAGGGCATCCCAATCAAGGAAAGGTCAGAGGGATTTTGATGAAAAGAGTCGTGGGCCGCGTCTCACGAGACAAGATGGCTGAAAAGCGCGCGGGATGATTCCCCTATCTCCCGCCTCAGCCCCAAAGGAGGTGCAGGATGGGAGAATCAACCAACAATCGCCAGTTGCTCAAGCGCAAAACCGAAACGCTCACCGAAGCTGAGAGTGCAGCCGTACTCGACTATATTTCGATGATAGAATCTCTGCGCGAACCGCCCGCCCTCGGCAACCTCTTCGACGATGACATAGTGAAATCTCTGGAAGAAGCCAGAGAGAACCGGCGCGCCCGCGTCGTCTTCGAATGGGATCGCATTCGTCGCAGGGCTGACAACTTCGCCGTCGCTCGAAAAACTTCCTGACAAGCGGTGATATCTTGCGCGCACCTTTGACGGCTGCCATTGCGAGTTTGCTCATCCTGCTCGCCGCAACTATCGGCGCGGCTCTGTTTGTTCAACCTCAGCCGCAGGATTCCGAACTGGCGCGACTCGCGGCGCGGCTTTCTTCCGACGACGAAGAAGAGCGATTCGACGCCGCAGTGTCACTTTCAATTTTGCGAAGCAAGGAAGCAGCAGCGGCATTGCGCGCGGCCCTTGATGACGTGTCGGAGAGAGTGCGCGCGGCGGCGATAAACGGACTCGCCGGGATGGGCGATACGCAGTCCGCGTCACTCATAGCCGCAAAACTCCTTGAGGACAAAAGCCTTCACGTGCGAAAGCAGGCGGCTTACGCTCTCGGCGAGTTGCAAAGCATCGAATCGAGACCGTCGCTCATCGTTGCGCTGAAGGACAAAAACGCGGAGGTGCGCGGCGCGGCTGCCTTTGCGCTTGGCCAGTACAGGGACGAATCGGCTATCGAGCCTCTGATCGTCGCTTTGAAAGACAAATCTGATTTCGTCCGCGCTCAATCGGCTCGCGCGCTGGGCAGACACGCGGCATCACGCGCTGTCGCGGCTTTGATCGAGATGCTGCTTTCGGATAAAGACACTGAAGTGAAAAGACAAACGGCTCTCGCCCTCGGACTGATCGGCGAGGCTTCGGCTTTGCCCGCGCTCCGTCAGGCTTCTCAAAGCCTTGATCCGCTTTTGAGTGAAGCGGCAGATCAGGCAATAAAGATGATCACATCGAAGCGGTGATCATCTTTCTGTGTTTTCCTCCACTTCCTTTGACGGTAGCGGTAAAAAAGTAATGCTCGACTATTGGAGTGAGAGTCGCCGCAGAGTCGCCGCAGGACACCGAGCTTGCGCAGAGGTCTTCTTCTCTGCGAGGTCTCAGCGTTCTGCGGCGACTCTGCGGTGAAAGAACCCTTCATAATAAGACTCCCTCAATTCCAGCATTACTATTTCATCACTACCCCTTTGACGTTTTCCGAGAAGGCAGACTAGAATTCTCAAGTCCCTCAGTGGAGGAGGAACGTTTTATGAAACCAGCCGCACAATCGACAGTCTCACTCGTAAGTCACGAGCGCGCCGAGTGGCTTAAACAACAACTCCGCGACTTCGCGACCATCGGCCCGCTTCACAGCCGCTTCGATCAGTTGCGCAAGTTGCTGCCCGAGATGGCCGACAAACATGAAACGGAGGCTCTGCTCGATTATTTCCTCTTCGACTGGTTCGACGAAAACGGACAGGCCGCAATAAATCATTTCCTCGCTTCGAACAATCGCATCACGGAAAGCGACCGCCAAATCCTTCTCGACTGGACTGACTCATTGAGCAGCGTTTTCGAGATTCGATCCCTGGGCAAAAACTCGCTTCAATTGCTTGATCTCGACAGCAACGAAACTTTCGAGGTCGCGACCATCAAGCCTCTCGCGAAATCCGCGCTCAAGGGCAGGCAGTACATGGCCGCGCGATTGCTCCCCTTCGGCGACAAATTCATCTTCTCAGGCATTCAGATCATAATGCCTGATCGACGGTCGGCCATCGAAGAAGTCCAGATTCGACGCAGCCTCGACCGCCTCTATTCGCCCGAAGCTCTGGAAAAAGCCCAGCGCGAGCAGTGCAGCGCCTTCTGCGATTTCTTCGGATGCGAAGAGGTCTCAGTCACCATCCGCGACCTCAATTCCCGCATGGAGGAATTTCAGCGTTACCTCCTCATCGAGCATCGCGACCTTGAGACCGGAAAGACTGCCGCTGAAACTTTTCGCGAAGAATTCGGTCACGATCTCATACTGCCCGAAATGGAGCCTCTCCCTTCCGAGTTTACTCACGCCGAAGAAGTGACCATACTTTGCGATGAATTCGACGGACTGGTGCTGCTGCCCGATTACCAGAGATTCAGGCGCATATTCTCAACTGATAATCCCGACCGCGATGTCGAGGGCTGGCAGGAACTGCTGTGGAAATACATCAAAGACCCTGATATCCCTATAGTCGCTTTCGAGCGCATCGCGGAACAAACGCCCAAGCGAGTGCAGAAAGTCCTGCGCGCCCTGCTCGACGACAAGACTTTTTCAATCGATCATCTCTACGCCGTGCTGCTTCACTACAAACAGCCGGTCGAAGGACTGGATACTCTCAAAGATGATGAGCGATTGTGGGACATATTCGACGGTCGTAAGAAACCGGCCAGAAAACGAGCCGCAGCGACAAAGAAAAAAACTACGAGCATCGCCGCCAAAAAACGCGCGGCGGCAAAAAAGACTGCCCGTCCCGCTGCCAAAAGCAAAGCGCGAAAAGTCACTGCGAAAGCGACGCAAAAGACATCCGTCAGAAAGCGATGACGATTGCTGAAGCGATAAATTTGTTCCTCGAACAAACGCATTCCGCTGATCGAACCTGCCTCGCCCTGCTTGCCCGCTATTTCAACGGAAAGATTGATGATCTGACTCCCGCGCGCCTGCGCGATTTCCTCGCCCGATGGTTCGTCGAGCAGGCGAGCGCAGAATCCCCTTCCCCGAAAGAGTTGATTCCGGCGCTCGCTCATTTTCTGGAATGGGCGGAAGAGAAAGCCGTCTACCGCTTCGCTTCAGAGCAAAGAGAAATTCTGACTGAGCTTGAAACCTCGCTTCCTCGCGCGCTGGAAATTTTCTCCCGACTCAACAATTATCTTTCCGACCGCGGCGGCGCGTTCGGCTTTGCGGAATTCTTGACTTCATTCGAAGAAGGCGGGCGCAGTCGCTATGACTTCGACGCGCCTGATCAGGCGGGCGCGATGGAAGGATACTTTCGCATTTTGAAAATCGAGCGATGTCAGGTTGAAGCTGAAGACACGATAACTGAAACTCGCGCCTGTCCTATCATCTTTCCTGAAGAGGTCGCCCGATTGTTAGAGCCGGGATTGATTCTCAATCTCGAACTCGCTCGCTCGAAAGAAGGGTGGCAGATCATCGCCTGCGGCTTCGTGTATCCGCCCGGAACCGAAGTTTGATCATTTATGGTTTGATCGCCGCTTCGATCAGCTCTATGCGCTCTAAAGGGCGCTCGCCTTGGCGCTCGACTTTTTCGATTCTGTCCAGCACATCGAATCCATCGATGACTTTTCCAAATACGGTGTATTTGCCGTCGAGATGCGGGGCCGGACCCAGCACGATGAAGAAAGAGGTATCGGCGGAATCGGGATCATCCGCGCGAGCCATCGAGAGAATGCCTCGCACATGCTGAAGGTTCTTGAATTCGCCTTTGAGCTTGCGCACCCAGCGATCAGCCGCGTGCGGCGCGCCTTCAGCGCGAGTCGATCCTATGCCGCCCTGAATGACGAATCCCGGAATGACGCGATGAAACGCAGTGTGATCGTACCATCCGGTTTCAACCAGCTTCAGAAAATTGCGCGCGTGTTCGGGCGCAAGATCGGGGTTGATTTCAACCGTGATATCTCCCAGCGTTGTGCGCAGCAGCACGTCTCGTCTGAGTTGATCGAGGGTCGCATCGCGAAACGGCTCCGTTTTCTTAGGCTCTATTTTGACGGAAATTATTTTGACCGGATTGACCGTGAGTTGATTGGCATCGGTTTGAGCGAGCGAAATTTTTTCGACGATGTCGATTCCTTCCGTGACCTGCCCAAAGGCCGAAAACTGAGAGTCGAGCGACGGTTGAGGCGACGCGCAGATGAAGAATTGCGCGCCGCCGCTGTTCGCTCGTCCCGGAATGCGGACGGTCGAGACCACTCCGCGAGTGTGTTTGATGTCGGTCAGTTCGTCGGTCAACTGATTCAATGCGCCTGATCCCCATCGCTGGCGCGGAGTACGGGAGTCTTTGAGCAGCGGGTCTCCGCCCTGAATGATTGCGCGCGCAATGACGCGATGGAAGGCCGAGCCGTCATAAAAACCCTGGCGGGCGAGTTTGATGAAATGGCGACAATGGTTCGGCGCTTTGTCTGCGAAGAACTCGAATCGAATCGCTCCGAGGTCTGTCGTTATGACGGCTTCGACCCCGGACATCTCTTCGATGGTCATCAAAACTTCAGGCGCGGCGGCCTTTTTCTTCTGCTGTCGATCAGCGACAGAAACGGAAGCAAGCGCGATGATCGAAAGCGCGGTGAGCGTGCAGCGCATCATCAAAATCATTCGACGAACTCCTATGGATACAGTTTTCAGTTTTCAGTTTCGTTCAACAAAAACTGCAAAGATTCGCCAGGGTCGTATTCTCTCGGCTCTTCGCCTTTCAGGAATATCCGCGCGCTCTTTTCGCCGAGCAGATTTATCCCGTCGCCTTCTATACGAAGCAGGCTTCCTTCGCGAAGTCCGACGACTCGCACGTCTGCATTCACTTCGATGAATTCGAGAATCCTGTCTTCTCTCGTCTCGCCCTGATGATCGGGCGGGTGAAAGTCCGTGTAGTGAGGATTGATCTGAAAAGAGACAAGCCCAATCGCGTCGAGACTCGGCGGCTCGACTATAGGCATATCGTTGGTCGTTCGGATGGTCGGGCAGGCGACATTCGATCCTGCGCTCCAGCCTGTGTAGGGAACGCCTCCGAGCGCGCTTTCGCGAATAGCGTCTATCAGATCGAGTTCATACAACGCGCGCAGCAGATGAAAAGTATTGCCTCCGCCTACGGCAATCGCTTCAGCGCGCAGGATGGCTTCTCTCCGATCCGCGATTTCGTGAATCGAATCGAGGAGGTATCCCATCTCTTCGAAGCGAGATCGCACGAGGCTCGTATAATCATCCAAAGAGACGCGCACGCCCGCGAAGGGAATGAAGAGAACCCGATTCGCGGAGCCGAGAAAGTCTTTCATCACCGGCGCGGCATGTTCAAGGTAGCCCTGGCCGTAGTTTTTCGAATTGCTCAACAGCAATAATCTTTTCTTTGACATTAGCTCTCCGCTTTCATCGCTTCAGATGATAAGACATCAATCGACCTTTGCAAAGAGCCGCGAGATTTTCCGACTTTCCGGCCCAAAGGCTCATCTTAACCGGGGGCTTCAGTAAGGGAAGACGACTGAGGTCTACTCCTTCGATTCTTTCTGTGCGGTCGGTTTTTCCGACCCTGAGACGGGGCTGTTGATTATCCTCAAGGTTCGCGCCTTACGATAGCCCCGCCTCGCATTTTTCCTCCCGCCTCCGAGTTTCGTAAGACTCACGCTTTGTTTTATTATTTACTCTCAAGGTTCTGCCAGATCGAATATACAGAAGGAGAAATCTTTCATGAAAAAGCGCCCTGTCATTTTGTCCGTCACCCTCGCAGCCGCTGCCATCTGCCTTTTGCTTTCGCTCGCAGGCTCGAACCATTACACGGAAGCGGCAATACAGCCGCCCTCAAACGACGCGGCATCGTTGCCCGCCGCGCCTTCGCTTCGCTACAGAATCGATTCGGGGAAGAGCCGCTTCATAGTTCAGGTTTTTCGTTCCGGGATTTTCAAAATGTTCGCGCATGATCACACGATTCAGATTCGCGATTTTTCGGGCGAAGCTCTGATAACGCCCGGCTCGCTCTCCCCCGCTTCGCTTCAACTCACTATAAAGTCGGATTCTCTCGCCGTCATCGATAAAGTCAGCGACAGCGACCGACGGGAGATCGAAGCGACCATGCGCAATCAGGTGCTTGAGACTTCGAAGTACCCTGAAATCGTCTTCAAGTCCACTCAAACCGAGTCGGAGAAAAAGGGCGAAGGAAACTACACTGCGAACATAAGGGGCGACCTTGCGCTGCACGGAGTCACGGGCGCTGTCCACATAGTCTCGCGCATCGATTTTGGCGATAACCTTATGCGCGCGACGGGCAGCTTCGCTCTCAAACAGACCGACTACAAGATAACGCCCGTCTCGGTGGCAGGAGGGACGGTAAAGGTCAAGGACGAGATCAAATTCACATTCGACATAGTGGCCATCAGGCAATAGGCTTGGCTGTCTTTCCGCCAGACCCTCGATTCTGATCGAGCGCGCTGCGCACGTGATTGCCCAGTTGGTTGATGTCGTAAGGCTTGCGAAGAAACGGAGCGCCGACGGTTTCGACGAAGACGGTGTCGACCATATCAGCCGAATAGCCGGTCATAAAAATCACGGGGATGTCGCTTCCCGCCGCGCGCAACCTGAGATAGACCTCGCGCCCGCTCATTCGCGGCATCACCATGTCGAGTATCAAAAGATCAATCTCCGCGCCACCGGTTTCGATAATCTCAAGAGCCTCAGCGCCGTCGCGCGCCATCAAAACCCTGTAGCCGAGTTTCGACAGTATCTTTCGCGTGAGGTTTTGCAGCGATTCCTCGTCTTCAGCCACGAGGATCGTCTCTTTCCCGCCGCGCGCAGGAAGCGACTCTTCATCCGGCTCTTTTTCGGTCGCCTCGCCATGCAGAGGGAAATAAACTTCGAAGCGGGTTCCGCGTCCCGGCTCGCTGTGGACGTTTATCAACCCGTCGTGCTGTTGAACGACTCCATAGACGACCGATAATCCCAGTCCCGTTCCCTTGCCGCTATCCTTCGTAGTGAAGAAAGGTTCGAAGACGCGCTTGAGAATTTCCTGATCCATCCCTGTGCCGGTATCTGAAACCGCGAGGCGCACGAAACGACCCGCCTTCGCCCATAGATTTCTACGGCACAGATCGTCATCAAGCTCCACGTTGTCAGTCTCTATCATAAGACTCCCGCCCCCAGGCATCGCATCGCGCGCATTGACGGCAAGGTTCAACAGCACCTGTTCGATCTGAGACAGATCGGCGAAAATGACCGGCTCTCCGGCGCGGGTTTGAACATCTACATCGATATCTTCTCCGATAATGCGGCAAAGCATCCTTATCACATTGTTGATCGTGTCATTAATGCTGATGACTTTTCTTTCGAGTTTCTGGCGACGGCTGAAGGCGAGGAGTTGTGAAGTCAGAGAAGCGGCTCTCTGGCCCGCGCGCATTATCTCCTCGGCCTCTCTGCGAAAAGACGCTTCATCGCCCATGCGCGCGAGCATCAACTGGCTGTAACCGATGATGGCCGTCAACAGGTTGTTGAAATCGTGAGCCACCCCTCCGGCAAGACGGCCTATGGATTCCATCTTCTGGGCCTGAAGCAACTGTTCTTCGAGTTGCTTTCTCTCCTCTTCAACCTTCTTGCGATGGGTGATATCGATCATCACGCCGCGCGCCGTGATCGGATGGCCGTGATCGGCGGCCACTGACACTATGTCTCTGAGCCAGACCTCCCGCCCGTCGGCGGCGATCATTCGGTATTCGAATTCGTGGTTGCGCCTCTCAAGCGTTGCCTGTTTGCAGGTCTGGACCACCCACTGGCGATCATCACAGTGCAGATGGTCGGGCCAGAAGTTCGGGCTTGCAAGCCATTGATCTACAGGGTAGCCCAGGAGTCGTTCGGCCTGTCGGCTGACGAAACTGAATTCGAATGTCTCGGCATTGCATTCCCATACGATCCCTTCCATGGAGTTGACCAGGTCTTCGTATTTTCGCTGCGATTCCCTGAGCGATTCTTCAGCCTCTCGGCGCTGCCTTTGCTCTTCGTGTTCGCGGAGCGCGCGACGGACGACAGGGCCGAGCCGGGCCAGCCGATCTTTCAGCACATAATCCGTAGCTCCCGCCTTGAGGCTATCGATGGCCACCTCCTCGCCTACGGTTCCTGAAACGAGAATCAGCGGAGTGTCGCAGCCGCGCTGGCGAAGCAGACTGACAGCCGTAATCCCGTCAAACGACGGCAGGCTGTGATCGGCGATGATCAGGTCGTAGCCGCGCTCGATGTGTTGCAGGAAATCTTCGCGATTATCGACTCTCTCCCATACGCATTCGATCCCGAATTCTTCGAGAGCGGCGACCTCCAGTTCAGCATCAAGAAGGTTGTCCTCAAGAAAAAGTATGTTGAGTTTGTCTGTCATCGCTCTCCCCCTTGTTCAATGACGCCCTCTCTCATCTCATCTGCGAGGGAAACGCGGGTCGCATTCACCCTCAGAGTGAAATAGAAAGTCGCTCCCCGGTCAGGTTCGCCTTCAGCCCATACTCTCCCGCCGTGACGGTGGATGATTCGCTGAACCGTCGCAAGCCCGATTCCTGTTCCTTCGAATTCATGATCGCCGTGCAGCCGTTGAAACACTCCGAACAGTTTATGCGCATACCTCATATCGAAGCCCACGCCGTTATCGCGGACGAAGAAAACCGTCTCGTCTTTCTGTTCCTCTGTCACTCCGATTTCTATACTCGCCACATCGCGCGGCGCAGTGTATTTGATGGAGTTCGACAGCAGATTGACCAGAACTATTCTGAGCAGATCGGGATCGGCCTCGACTTGAGGCAAGCGGCGCTTCTTCAATTCGATTTGCCGCCCGACTCTTAAAGGGGCTATCTCGTGTTCGACATCTTCAAGCAGGCGGTCGAAGTTGACCTGTTCGGTCTGAAGTTCCTTGCGGGATGTGCGCGAAAGCATCAGCAGATCATCTATGAGCCTTCCCATCTTCACGGTCGCATCTGAAATCGTCTTCAAATATCGCTCTGATGTTTCGTCCAGTTTTCCGCCCTCGCGTTTGATGAGCATCTTGACGAATCCATCGATGTGGCGGAGCGGCGCGCGCAGGTCATGGCTTACTGAATAAGAAAACGATTCAAGCTCCCTGTTCGCGGTTTCCAACTGCCCGGTTCGCTCGGCGACTCTGTGTTCGAGAGCTGAGTTGAGCTTTCTTATTTCCTCTTCGGCTCGATGACGTTCGATTATTTCCGCGCGCAGTTTCGCCGTCCGCTCTTCGACTGTCTTCTCCAGTCTCTGGTTGAACGCCCTGAGTTCCTTTTGCGCCTCGATCAGTTCGCGGTTCTTCTGCATCGCCGCTTCGTAGGTCGAAAGCAGAAGGTTGAGAATCTGCAGGCGATTGGAAGTAATGCTGTACTTGCGCCCGCCTAAGAAAATGCTCGACCCCGCATCCAGTTTCTCGCTCTCTTTTACCCAATCGTTTGCCAGAAGGTGCCGGAGGCGCGCAAGCAACAGGCTTTCATCATAAGGCTTGACGATGAAGTTGTCCGCTCCCGCTTCAAGCCCGCGCAGCACGTCTTGAGGGTCGGAGAGCGAAGTGGCCAGGATGACCGGAATAGAGCGCAGATATTCATCCGATCTCAGCGCGCGGCATAGTTCGAAGCCGTCCATCTCAGGCATCATCACATCGCTTATCACTACATCTACTCTTCGCCGCTTCAGGCTCTCAAGAGCTTCTCGTCCGTTGCGGGCCGAGGAGACCCCGTAGCCCTGGCGCTCAAGAATGTGCATTAGCCTTTCGGCCTGCGTCGGACTGTCTTCGACCACGAGTATGCTGACAGCATTTGCTCCCTCATCGATCATACGGACCTCTGTTCATTGTCTATGCGCAAGGCGGGCAAGTTCTTCAGCTATCCTTTCGGGGGCAAGCACGCGGGTCGCCGCGCCGAGACGTATCGCTTCTCCCGGCATCCCATGCACGATTGAAGAAAACTGATCCTGCGCAAAGGTTATGGCTCCCCGATCCCGCATCAGTTTCAACTCCGCTGCTCCATCCCGTCCCATCCCTGTGAGCAACACTCCGGCGGCATCCCTGCCGAAAGCCTCAGCCACCGAGCGGAAGAGATAGGAAACCGACGGACGCAATCCATTCTCAGCTTCGTCGTCTTTGAGTCTTATTCTGTATCCGAGACCCACGCCCATCTGGAAAGAGTCGGGGGCCAGGTAGGCGCGGCCCGACAACATCAATTCCCCATCCTGCGCGACATGAACGGGGAACCGGGTCGATTCAGTCAGCCACTCGGCAAACCCGGCAACGAATCCGGGGGCCATGTGCTGAACTATCAGGAGAGGGAGCGGGAAATTTCCGGGGAGCTTCGAAAGGATAGTATGAATCACTATAGGCCCGCCAGTCGACGCGCCCATTGCAATGATCTGAACCTGCGGGGCGGCCCGCTCGATTGCCGGAGGCGCGGCTGGCAGTTGCGCTTTGGCAGCGCGCGGGCGACGCCTCACCACTTTGACCTCGCTCATCAGTTTCACGTTCAGCGCCAGGTCGCGCGCCATCGCTTCGTGATCCGGGTGTCCTGCGCCGACGGGCATCGGCAACACCATCAAGGCTCCCGCTTCCATCGCGTGAAAAGTCGTCGCCACAGCTTTCGTATCTACGCCGCCGGTCACAATAACGATGGGAGTGGGAACGGTTTCCATGATTTTTCGCGTGGCTTCGTATCCGTTCATGTTCGGCATATTGACATCCATCGTGATGACGTGCGGGCGGTGGCGGAGAGCAAGTTCGACGGCTTCTTCGCCATCGCGCGCCGTCGAGACGACTTCCACTTCAGGATCGGCGCACAGAAGGCGGACGAGAAAATCGCGCATCACGGGCGAATCATCCACCACAAGAACCCTGATCACCTTGCCTCCTCAGTAAAAGTCTATAGAGTCTGGAGAGTTCGGAGAGTCTTGAGAGTCCGAACCCTCGATTGTTTTTCATACTTTCAGGGCGTCGTCTCTGACGGCATGGAAGACTCCTCAGAAAATGTCCGACAAGCTGCCAGCTTGTCGAGGGCTGGCAGTCGGGCGGCAACGACAAGCTGGCAGCTTGTCGGACATCGGACGCAGCCCTTTTCATCTTTTCAGGGCGTCGTCACTGGCGACAGGGAAGACTCCTTAGAAAAGTCGAGAGTCTGGAGTCTGGAGTCAGAAAGTGCGCGCGCATTCTGAGATTGGATTCCGGCTCCCGGCTTTCATTCTTCCATGCGACTACTCAGTACATGCCGAGCAGCCCGTTCCACATCAA
The DNA here is from genome assembly GCA_002483445.1 of Blastocatellia bacterium UBA7656. GTDB lineage: Bacteria > Acidobacteriota > Blastocatellia > UBA7656 > UBA7656 > UBA7656. The sequence goes on along the minus strand of DLHY01000155.1, from coordinate 37,266 downwards.
AGGCCCTCGTTCAAATCAATCTTCTTATGACTTCGAGCAGATTGCTCTGATCGAAATCGCTTTTGACTATGTAGGCGTTGGCCCCTGCTTCCATCCCGCGCTCCTGATCCTCGCGCGACGCGAGAGCCGTGACCAGCACCACAGGCATATCAGCAAGCCTGCGGTCGCCTCTTATCTTCGCCGTCAGATCGAATCCGTTCATCCTCGGCATATCGACATCCGACACCACGAGATCGAAATTCCCGCTTCGCAGTTTGGTCAATCCATCTATCCCGTCGAAAGCCGTCGTCACCTTGTAGCCTGACGATTCCAGAATCCCTGCCACGAGCGTCCGCGCGGTGATCGAATCTTCAACCACAAGCACAGACTTTTTATCTTTTTCTTCCTCCCTGATCGCTTCCCGCCTTGCGGCCCCTGCGCTGCGGGCAGCCGATTTCACAAGGTCTGCGACGTTGAGTATCGGCACGACCTCGCCGCTTCCCAGAATCGTCGCCCTCGCTATATTCGGCACGCGCACAAGCTGACGACCGAGTCCCTTGACCAGCACATCCTGCTCGCGCAGGACTTCATCTACGGCGAAGGCTATTCGCCTGTCGCCAGCAATGATGACTGCCTGAAGCCGGTCGCGCGCGTCCGGCTCCGATCTCGCTGCAAGCCCCAGCGCGTCGGAGAGTCGGACTATGGAAACAAGCTCTCCATTGAGGCGGGCCGTCTCGCGATTTTCAACCGTGCGTATATCCTCGCTCCTGAATCTTACGACCCGCTCGACGCTCGAAGTCGGAAAGACGAACAGCGCGGAAGCCGCTCGAACGATCACTCCGCGAAAAGTCGAAAGCATGACGGGAAGAGTTATCGTGAAGCTCACCCCTCTGTCGCGAACGGTTTGAAACGCAACTCTCCCTCCAAGCCTTTCCACTTTTTCCATAACGATGGCAAGCCCAAGCCCGCGGCCCGAAATGTCGGTGATCAGAGGGCTGGTCGACAGTCCCGATCTGAATATGTGCGAAGCTATATAGGATTCGTCGCTCGTCTCAGCTTCTTCCCGTGATAGAACGCCGAGGCGGATAGCCGCGTCCTTCACTTTTTGTATATCGACTCCGCATCCGTCATCCGAGATAGTGAGTTCGACTTTACCTCTATCTTTCGGAGAAACGGCCACAAGGATAGTCCCCTGACGCGATTTGCCTTTTCGCTCGCGCTCGGGCGGCGGCTCTATGCCGTGGTCTATCGAGTTGCGCAGGAGATGAATGAGCGGGTCTTTTATCTCTTCGAGTATTCGCCGGTCTATTTCTATCTCCTCCCCGCGGACTATAACGCGCGCTTCCTTGCCCTGATCGCGCGACAGATCGCGCGCCATCTTGGGGAGCATTTCGAGCCGCGACGAAAAAGGAAGCATCAATGCTTTTTTCATGTCTTCGAGCAGATTTTCAGTTCTGCCTCCGAGCAGGTGGCTGTCCGCTTCGGCGGCGCGTATGAGGGTTGACAGTCGTCCTTCGAGAGACTTGAAAAAGATGCCGCTCTGATCGACGAAAGAGAGCAGTTTCACCACGCGCGGATCGTCCTTTCTCCTGTGCTTTATCTGTGCGCTCTGTTCAATCGAGCGACTGATCGCGCGGGCGTCTGGAGCAATGCGGGTAAGTTCGCGTTTCCAGTCAGCCAGCGATTGATTGATTTCGCGCATATCGGCGACTCTCTGCATGGCTGCCTGCCTTGCCGAAAGCATTTCCTCGGCCTGAAGCAGCAGGGAATCGAGTTTCGCGGTCGCGATTCTCACCGTATCAACGAGACGGGGTTTTTCTTCGATTGGGGCAATCGGCTCTGCGGCAGGTCTTGCCTCCGTGGGCGAGCCGCTGATAATGGAATCGAGGTCGGCGGCGAGTCGAGTTATTCGCGGCCCCGGCTCATAAGATTCAAGCAGCCGAGCCGCGGCGTCTACAGCCCGGTGAAGCGCGTCGAATGAATCGGGCGAGAGCGCGACCTCTCCGCGTTTGAGCGAAGCGAACACGCTTTCAATCGACTGGCAGATAGTTTCGATATCGGCAAGATTGACCGCGCGGGCCGCGCCCTTGAGGCTGTGAGCCTCGCGGAAAACGATCTCGATGATCTCCTTTCGCCGGTCGCTGGCATCACTCTTTTCCAGATCGATCAGCCCCGCCGTGATGGCTTTTATATGCTCGTCCGCCTCGACGCGGAAGGTCGCCAGCAAACGTTCGAGAAATTCTTCATCGTTTTTCGGCATAAAAAATCAAACCTTGTAGCGCCCGATCATTTGCCTGAGCTTCTGTCCCAACTCGTTGAGGCTTCGCGCCGCCGACTCCGCCTGCTGACATCCGGCGGCGTTTTGCGCGGTCGCCTGCTTGATGTTCTCCATAGCCTGCGCCACCTGCTCCATCCCCACTATCTGCTGCTGACTCGATGTCGCTATCTGAGTGGCCGCCTGCGCTGACTCCGAGATGCTGTCGGCCAACGTCCTTATCGATTCTCCCGATACGACCGATTGCTTCATTCCAGATTCCACCGCCTTGCTTCCCTGCTCTGTCACCATCACCGCCGCGCTGACGGCTCTCTGCACATCCAGAAGGATCGTCCTCACCTGCGAGGTCGCCTGCTTCGATCTTTCTGCAAGGATTCTTATCTCTCCGGCCACGACCGCGAACCCTTTACCCTGCTCTCCGGCTTTTGCCGCTTCTATCGCCGCGTTGACCGCAAGCAGATTCGACTGCTCGGCCAGATCGCTCACCGCCGCGTTTATCTCGCCAATCGTCTGGCTCTGCTCGCTGAGTTTGACTATGCTCGCCGCGATTGATTCCATCTGTTCGCGAACGCGGTTCATTCCTTCGATCAACTCTTCGATAGTCTGCCTTCCGGCCTGCGCCACCTGAGAGGCTTTCTGCGCGGAGTCTGACACATAACCCGCTTTCTGACTCGACAAGAGCGAAGTCTGACGGACTTCTTCGATAGTGGTGCTGGTCTCACTTACTGCCGCTGCCGTTTCCGAAGAGCTTGCTGCCGTCTGCGAGATAACGGCAAGTATCTCTCCCACTGATGATGCCAACACGTTTATCGCCTCCATCACCTCGCTATTTACGTCTCTCAGGCTTCTGATCATCAAAGACAATTCTCGTCCGAGCGTGTCCTTTTCCGAGCGCGGGCTGATTTCGACTGCAAGGTTTCCCGATGCTATTTCGTGCGCCGCGCGAGCCATCTCGCGTTGATAACTGATCGCCCGACTGAAGGCTCGCGCAAGCGCGCCCACTTCATCCGAGCGATCATACTGGCGGGGGTCTGCGCTCAAATCTCCTTCAGCTATTCGATCCGACAGCGCGGCGATTTCATTCACAGGGCCGGTTATGTTCCTTGTGATAAAAAAGCCGACCGCTGCCATTAAAATGATCGCTGATGAAATTCCGTATTTGATTATCGAGAATGCCATCTGCCTGTTTGCCTCCACGTCCTGAATTCTCTGCTTCAACAGCAGGTCTTCTGCCGTCTCCATCTCTGCGGCTACTGTTCGCAAATCGTCCATGATTTTTTTGCCCTGGCCGGTGCGAATCTGCTGGGCTGCCGCTTCGAAGCCTCGCGTCCTGCGAAGTTCGATTGTCTGTTTTCCCCAATCCAGTTTCTTCATAATCAGAGGCTCGAAGGCGTCGAGCCTGCGTTGCTGCGCGTCATTATCAGCAGTGAGCGTCCTCAATTCTTTCATCAGCGGAGCGATTTCCCTGACTGTCTCGTTATGAGGCTCGACATAAGATTCCTCGCCCGTGATGGTGTATCCGCGGCTTCCGGTCTCGGCGTCCTTGAGGGCCGACAGCGATTCCTCAATTCCGACAAGCATCTGATATGTGCGTGCTCTCTGCTCGACTGATTCAGTGAGACGACTCGTCGTGTTGTAGAGAACTATTCCTATTACCAAAAGAGCCGTCACAGCAAGCGCGTAGCCAGCCGCGATTTTCCTTCCTATAGTCATTCTCATTCCTTCAGCCTCCGTCTGCGTGATTCACTCCTCGACTTCTTCGCTCACGATGATCCTTTTATCGGAAAGTATCTTTTCAAGGTCGAGGATGGTCAGTCTCTCCCGTGTGACTCCTTTGAGAAATTCAGCCCTTATGCCTGCAAGCGTAGGCAACGACGATTGAATCTCATCCGCTCGCACACGTCTTGCGCCCATGATCGAATCGGCAAGCAGCCCGACTTCCATATCGCGATGGCGCACTATGATGACTTTGTTGAGATCGGTCAGCCCTTTTTCGGGCAGGTCGAAGAATTTTCTCATATCGAGGACCGAAAGTATCTGGCTTCGAACGTTGATTAGACCTAGCACGAAGGGCGGCGCTCCGGGAAGCGGCGTGTACTCGCGCAGGGGGTAAACCTCGCGGACGAATCGCGACTCGACCGCATAATTCTCATAAGCGAGATTGAACTCGACGACCTCTATCATCTCGTCCCGCTGTATTGGCGGCGGCTCTGCGGCCATCGCTCTGGCCCTTTCTCTGAGGATCGCTTTCTTTTCGTCAGGCGTGAGTCTGATTGCGCCTTCGAGCGCAGCGCGCGCCGACTGAAGGCGGCGATGAATCTCGCTCCAGTCGATTATCTTTCGTCCGTCGTCGGTCTGTTGATTCATTGCGCGCTCTCCTCCGAAAATGTACAGTCGTCGGCCAGCCTGCTGCTTCCCCGAATTTTCATGCTTTCAGAGTGTCAACAGGCTGGCAGCCTGTTGTACATCCGCGGCTCCTCAGAAAGAGTGGCGCAATCTGGCAGATTGCGTTACATCGAGGACTCCTCGACAATCGCTCGAATGATCGACCTGAGCCTCTCGACTGTTATGCCTTCCGATTCGGGAAGGATTTCATCATCGCGCCGAGCGGCGAGAAGCGACATCGCGTGTTGGAAATGTTTGCGCGACTCTTTGCTCTTGCCCAATCGAAGTTTGATACCGGCCAGCTTGAAGTGAGCCATCACGAAGTTCGAATCGATATAAAGCGCGCGGTTGAGCGCGATGACAGCATCCTGCGGCTTTCCCTCTTCCTCTACGATCACCGCCAGCAGGTAATGAAGTCTGGCGTCGAGTTTGTCGCGAAGCAAGGCTCGCTGGCACCACTCGCGCGCTTCTTCCAGCCGCCCCTGATTCGCAAAGGAGCGAGCCATGAGCGCCATCGCTTCCGATTTCGGCAATCCGCGAGAGAGGGATTTTTCAAGCTCTGTGATGGCTTCCTCGTATCGGCCCTCATCGTAAAACCCGCGCGCAATCCGAATCGGGTCTTCGACGACGGGAAATTCCTTCTTCTCTCTCGACTCGCTCTTTTGCCCGACGACGGGCGGAGCGGGAAACGCGATCTCTTTTTTCGGCAGGCTCACAGGCGTCTTTCGCGATGATTTTCTGTACAGGGTCGCGCCCTGAAAACTGATCGGCTCGAAGCGCGAATAAAAACTCGAAGGCGCGTCCGTCACTCCCGCAACCAGCCATCCGCCATCGACTAAGGATCGATGGAAAGAGTCGATGGCTCTTCGAGCCGCTTCCGCGTCGAAATACATCAACACGTTTCGGCAGAATATGACATCCATCGCGTTCGTCCCCGTAGAGAGCGACGGGTAGACATCTTCAGCGAGATTGAGATAATCGAATGAAACCATTTTGCGGATCGGGGGGGCGATTTCGAAGTCGTTGTCTTTTCGCGTGAAATATAACTGTTTGAGCCAGTCGGGGCAATTGCGAAAAGACCACTGGCGATAAACTCCCGTGCGGGCCTTCTCGACGAGGCGGAGGTGAATCTCTGTGGCAAGAAGCGTGATGTTCCACTCTTTCCAGTCGGGGATGGCTCTTTGAACGGAGATCGCGATTGAATACGGCTCCTCGCCTGTCGAGCAGCCCGCGCTCCAGATTCTAAGCCTTCTGTCGTGCGGCCTGCGCGTGAGGGCTATTTCCGGCAGTATGGTCTGCTCCAGAAATTCGAATACTTTCTGGTCGCGGCGGAAGTAAGTTTCGCCGACGGTGAGATGGCGGGCCAGCGTTTCGATATCTTTTCGGGCAAGCGGAGAATCGAGGAGCCAGCAGGCGAGCGATTGCCAGTCGTCAAAGCCCATCTCGCGGGCGGCAGACTGGATGCCGCGTTGAAGATCGCCTCGGCGATCCGATTGAAATCGCAGGCCGGTTTTCGACTTCAACGTTTCGGCCACCTGTGCAAGCAACGCTTCAGAGTGGTTGATGGCCATGTTCGACCTTCATACATTCGTCGAGCGATTCTTCCTCATCGAGCGAGAGAAACAAATCGAGGTTGTGAATGAGCAGGATTCCATCGTCGAGTCTCAGCACTCCCTCGACATAATCGATTTGGGGCAGAATGGCGTCGGCGGCAACTATTCTTTCATCCGCGCATTCGATGAATCCCGACACTTCATCGACGGCAAGCGCGACTGTTCTGTGCGACGAGCGGGCGATCAACAACTGATCGCTCACCTCGACCTCACGTTCGGGCAGATGAAAACGTTTGCGGAGATTGAATACGGGAATTATTCGACCTCGTATATTGACCACTCCCAGCACCGAATCAGGCGCGTGGGGGAGCGGGGTGATTTCCATCATGCGCGCGGCCTCGTCTACTGAAGCGAGGCTCAGGGCGAATCTCTGCTCATCGAGAGTAAAAGCGACCAGTTGATTTGAGAGACCCATCGAGTCACCTCGCAGTACGGCCTTCGAGGACTTCGCGCACTTTCCGGGCAAGGTCATCGAGAGTGAACGGCTTTTGTATGAACGGGTGATCCGATGCGAGATCGGTTTGACCGCTGAGGGAATCTCCCGTGTAACCGGACATGTACAGCACTTTGGTTTCGGGGCGGAGCGGGCCGAGCGAGCCGGTCATCTGTCTTCCGCTCATCCCCGGCATAACCACATCGGTCAGTATGAGATTGATGCTTTCCTTATGAGCGTGGTATTTCTCGATGGCTTCTTCCGCGTCTTCCGATTCGAAGACGCGATAGCCGTTCATCTCAAGAACTCTTCTCACGAGACCGCGAATGCCTGCGTCGTCTTCGACCAGAAGTATGGTTTCGCTTCCCGGCGTCGCGCTTTCGTCGGCATTCTTTTCTTCAGCAGACGAGTCAGCCTCTTTTACGACGGGCAGGTAAATATGAAAAGTGGTTCCGCGCCCAGGCTCGCTCTCGACCGTGATTGCGCCGCTGCTTTGTCGAACGATGCCATAGGCGGTTGAAAGCCCCAGCCCCGTCCCCTTGCCTTTCTCTTTGGTGGTGAAGAACGGCTCGAAGATTCGAGACTGCGTCTCAGAGTCCATTCCCGCTCCGGTGTCTGATATTGAAAGCACGGTATATGCTCCGGGCTGACAGCCTGAATGCAGGACAGAGGGTTCATCGAGGAGAATGGTTTCGGTTTGAATAGAAAGTTTTCCTCCCTCCGGCATGGCGTCGCGGGCATTGACGGCGAGATTGACTATGACCTGCTCTATATGTCCCCGGTCGACTTTCACAGGTCCGAGCGCAGGATCGAGGGCAACGCTCAACTGCACGTCTTCGCCTATCAACCGCGCGAGCATTTTTCTGAGGTCGGAGATGATTTCGTTGAGGTCTAAAATTTTAGGCTGCACGATCTGTTTGCGCGAGAAAGCAAGCAACTGAGAGGTCAGGCTTGCGGCGCGCTTGCCTGCCTTGATCACTTCTTCGATTTCGTCGAAGGGCGAGTTTCCGGTTGCCAGTCGGGTCAGGGCAATCTGGCTGTAGCCGATTATCGCGGTGATGAGGTTGTTGAAGTCGTGAGCGATCCCTCCGGCAAGACGGCCCATGGCTTCCAGCTTCTGCGAGTGGTGAAGCTGATCTTCGAGGTGTTTGCGCTCGGTGACATCGCGGAAAGTAGCAAGCACCGCTTTGCCTTTGCCCCACGGGATCAGGTTCGCCGTCAGATCCATAAGGCATACGGAGCCGTCCTGTCGCTGAATTTCCTGCGATTCGAATACGGCTCCGCGCACTCGCAACTCATTGAGCAAATCTTTCCGCGAGCTTTTCGAAGCCTCAGGAAAGAGGATCGAAAAATGTTTTCCGGTCAAAGCCTCTGTCTCGTAGCCGAGGTTTCTTTGCGCTGCCGGATTGACTTGAAGTATCAGCCCGGCCTCGCCATCGATAGTCATTATCAGGTCGAGCGACTCCTGAAATATGGCGCGGAATTTTTCTTCAGATTCGCGCAGAGAGATTTCAGCCTCTCGGCGCTGCCGTCTCTCTTCGCATTCGCGAAGCGCGCGACGGACGACAGGGCCGAGCCTTGAGAGCCGGTTTTTCATCACGTAATCGGTGGCTCCCGCCTTGAGGCTCTCTATTGCCACTTCTTCGCCCACCGTCCCGGAAACGAGTATGAAAGGGATTTCAAGGTCACGCCCGCGAACGGCTTTAAGCGCGGCAAGTCCGTCATAAGACGGCAGGCCGTAATCTGAAACTATAAGGTCATAACCGGCATCGAGACGCGCCAGAAAATCCTCGCGCGTTTCGACGCGATCATACTGACAGGAGTATCCCGATTCCTCGATAGCAGCGATGACAAGCTCCGCGTCATTGGGGCTGTCATCAAGCAGCAGAATCTTCAGATGGACTGTCATACTTCTCATCCTTGTCAGCAGCTAAAACTTTCCTACGCTTCCCGGCGGCGGCTCGTTTATCAAAACCCAGAACAGGCCGAGTTGCTTGACCGCTTCGATGAAGCTATCGAACACGACCGGCTTGACGACGTAGGCATTGACTCCGAGGTTGTAGCTTTCAACTACGTCCTGCTCTTCAGCAGAAGAAGTCAAAACAACCACCGGTATCGTTTTCAAATCAGGATCGCCCTTGATATGCCGCAGCACTTCGAGGCCGTCCATTCTAGGCATCTTGAGATCGAGAAATATGACCAGAGGGTTTCCGTTCGGCCTCCCTTCGAAGCGCCCGCGGCGATAAAGATAATCAAGCGCCTCGACGCCATCGCGCGCCACGACGACTTCATTGGCGAGGTTGTGCTCGGCCAGAGCCGTGAGCGTAAGCTCAACGTCGTTGCGGTTGTCTTCGGCCATGAGAATTCTCTTGGTTTCCATTTTTTCTCCTGACTGTCTTAACAGCCTCACAGTACCGGGATTGAAAGCCAGGGCCGGATGGTCTCAAAAAATAAATCTTCAGATATGCCATCCGAAAGGCGGATGATTTCAGACGGACATAAGAATCACAATGATTTCCGATGCTTACAGCGTGGCGATGTGTCTGGGCAATAAAGAAATCTTCGCCCTCACCTCTCAAACGCCGGTTCCGCGCGGGGAGAGAGTAACGCAGAATCAGTTTTGATGAATGAACCTCTTCACAATACAACAGGGAGCGTCAAATCAAAGCAAAATCTGAATTTCTGTATTCAGGTGTTGTGCCGCGACTTCCAACACCTGAGGGAATCCATCTTTGGCAACAGCCATTAAATAACATTCTGTAGGAGAAACATCAATAAAAATGTTGTACCCGAAACCTGGGGAAGTGCAGGCTTATGAGAGGACACTATGACGCGCAGCGAGGGGGATTCGCCTTTAATACATCTGGTCGCGCCCGGATCATTCGCCGCGAGCCAGACGACCAAGCGCGCCGCCGGGATGCCAGCGGGCGTACTGCTCGCGGGTCAGCCCCTTGTGAGTTTCAAGCACGACCGACAGCGCGCATAACACAAAGAGCTTTCCTATTATGCTCACACGCGGGACGAGATTCAACTCGCCTCCTTCATTAAACACGCCGGAGCATATCGTAACATCGGCGACTTCTGCGAGAGCGGAATCCATTGATCCTGACACGGCGATGATCTTTATTCCTATATTGCGAAGCGCGTCGACGGCGAACAGGAGTTCAGGCGTAGTTCCGCTGTTGGAGATTGCAATAGCCACATCGTTCTCGCGGGCCTGTCCGGCTGAACCGTGAGCGCATTCGGTAGCGTGGAGGAAATAAGCCGCCGTCCCTGTCGAAGAGAACAATGATGCCAGGTATCGGGCGACGTGTTCGCTTTTGCCTATGCCGGTCACATGAACGCGCCCGCCGAGGGATTCACACTCGATTATCAACCGCGCCGCCCGCTCGATGGCCTCCATATCGATTCGTTCGCGAAGGCTGCTGATCTCATCCAAAGCCAGATCGAAAAATCCTTCGATGGCCCCGGACATCGCGTCCGGGTGATGATCATTTCCGTTTCCCACGTGCTTTCGGGGAGCGACTCCGACCCCGCCGACGCCTGAAGCATTCAAGGTGAAATCCTCATCGCCGTTGCCGACAGATGGTGAAGCCATCACGGAATTGCGATTTCGTTTCATTGCCATCCTTTAGTCTTATCTTCCACGCGCGGAAATGTAGTTATATTGGCCCGTGCGCCCTGAGTCAAGGGGGAGTGTGGGAGTATGGGCGTATGGGAGTATGGGCGTATGGGCGAAGTGACGAAAGAACGAGAAAGCAGATTTGAACAGGCGAGTGCGGAGAATCGGATGCAGGATTCCAAAGCTTCCTCCACTCCCCCACTCCCCCACTCCCCCACTCCGCACTCACGGCGCGAGAGCCAGCACACGAGCAGGGCTGCCTGATCCGCCTTCGATCGAGAGCGGCGCAACGATGATGACTGCCCCTCGGGCGGGCAGGCTGTCGAGGTTCGTGAGGTTCTCAATGTGATAAAGCCCGTTTGCGTGCGAGAGCTTGTGTCCGGCGAAGTCCTTCGACGCGCCATAGTCAATCGAGAGTGTGTCTATGCCGAGCGCGACTATCCGTGTGTTTTTGATCAGATACTCGATGGCCTCTTCTGAAAAACCCGGAAAGTGCAGAGCGCCGTCGGCATCAGGGTTGCGATACCTGTTTGCATCAACCCAGCGAGCAGACCAGCCCGTGAGCAACAACACTGCCGCGCCCGTGGGGATGGGGCCGCCCCTCTCCCACGCCTTGATGTCAGCGACCGTCAGGCGATAATCGGGGTTGTCTTTGACCTTCGAGCGAATATCGATTACCGCCGCGGGCGCGATGAATTTTTTCACCGGGATCCGATCAACCGTTTCCTTCGAAGCTATGAAATGACCCGGCGCATCGAGGTGAGTGCCGAAATGCTCAGGCACGCGAAACGCGCCTGCTGCGTAGCCTTCTTTATTTATGTCGGCGAGTTTCTCGTAGCGAAAAGCGTCGCGTTCGCCGCCGAAGGCTGGCGCTCCTGCGCTCAACGTATGCGAGAGGTCGATTATTCGCGCCCTTCCCCTGAGCGCGCGCTCAAGCAGTCCGTCGTCTGAAGGACGCGCTCTTTTCGTCTGCGCCGCGGAGGTCGCAATCAACAACAGCGATGAAATCAGCAATGCAAAAATCGGAAATCCTTTCACTTTGCCCGTCAACATCTGAGTCTCCTTTCGCCCGGTATGATAGCAACTCGACTCGCTGATTATACAATCGCTTTGACTCTTTCTCTTTTTGAGGCACAATGCCGGATGAAAAACATGGCTTTTCAAAGATCAAGCGGAATCCTGCTGCACCCCACATCCTTCCCTTCTCGCTTCGGCATAGGCGATCTCGGAGATGAGGCTTATACGTTCGTCGATTTTCTTGAGGCTTCGGGACAGAGCCTCTGGCAGATGTTGCCCCTGGGTCCCACAGGGTACGGAGATTCTCCCTATCAATGCTTTTCCGCTTTCGCCGGGAATCCTCTGCTCGTAAGCCCTGAGCGACTTGCAGCCCTCGGGCTTCTGTCCATTTCGGACATCGAACACGTTCCGCAATTTTCACACGAAAGAATCGAATTCGGTCGGGTGATCGAGTACAAAAATTCCCTGCTTGCCCGCGCGTTCGATAATTTCAAATGCACGGACGACTCGGAGGTTTGCGCCGGTTTTCTCGATTTTTGCCGCGAAGAAGACGGATGGCTGGATGACTATGCATTGTTTCGCGCTTTGAAGAATGAGCATCACGGCGCGGCGTGGAATCGCTGGTCGCCTCGACTCGCAAGGCGCGACAAAGAAGAGATGGCAGCGGCAAAAGAAAAACTGAGAGATCAAATCCTTGCAGAAAAGTTTTATCAATATCTTTTCTTCAATCAATGGCTTGCTCTGAAAGAGTATGCCCGTGAGCGCGGGATAAAGATCATCGGCGATATCCCTATTTTCGTCTCTTACGACTCTGCCGATGTGTGGACTCATCCTGAATCATTCAAGCTTGACTATGAGGGGAATCCTCTCGTCATCGCGGGCGTGCCGCCCGATTATTTCAGCAAGACAGGTCAACTCTGGGGCAATCCCATTTACGATTGGGAGAGGATGAAAGAGACAGGCTTTCGGTGGTGGATAGACAGGTTCAAGGCCAATTTCAAACTGTTCGACATCATCCGCCTCGATCACTTTCGCGGGTTCGCCGCCTGCTGGGAAGTGCCTGCCGGGGACAAGACCGCAGAGCGTGGCCGATGGGTCGAAGTTCCGGGGCGCGAGTTGCTGACCGTCCTGAAAAAAACTTTCGAAGAGCTTCCGATCATCGCTGAAGACCTCGGCGTGATCACGCCCGACGTCGAAGCCTTGCGCGATGATTTCGGTCTGCCCGGTATGCGAATACTTCAGTTCGCTTTCAGTTCCGACAGTTCGAACATCGATCTGCCGCACAACTACACGCCAAACTCCGTGGTCTACACCGGCACGCACGACAACGATACGACACTTGGGTGGTTCGACAGTCGGGCGGGTCGAGGGTCGACGCGCGACGAAGAACAGATCAAACGCGAGCGCAAGCGATGTTTGAAATATCTTCGCTCAAACGGCAGAGAGATTCACTGGGATTTCATACGAGAGGTTTTCGCTTCCGTCGCCTGTTTCGCCATAGTCCCGATGCAGGACGCGCTGGGGCTTGATTCATCGGCGCGGATGAATCTTCCGGCCAGCAGCGAAGGCAACTGGGGGTGGCGAATGCGGGCGGATGCGCTGAACAAAAAAATCGGCAAACGGCTTTATGAAATGGCGGAGCTTTACGGCAGACTTCAAAAGCGGGAACAGACGGAAAACGAAAGCGAGCCTGATTCGGAACTGATTCGATCAGATTCCTCGACAAAGGAACAGGAGCGATGAAGACGGACGACCTCGCCCCGCGGCTGGGCAGATTCAAAAGCTACGCCACGGCGACGCGACATTTTCGATGGCCGGTATCGGATCGCTTCAACATCGCCGAGGCAGTTCTGCGCCGTCACGACGACGCGCGAACGGCTTTGATCGAAGTGAGACCGGCGGGCGAAAATACTTACACATTCCACGCGATGGATTTCTTCTCTGACAAGTTCGCGGGCGCGCTTGCCGCCCTCGGATTGAAACCGGAGGATGCGGTCGCGGTGATGCTCCCTCAGTGCGCGGCTCTCGCGGTCGCGCATCTCGGCGCGCTCAAACTCGGCTGCGCGGTCGCGCCTCTCGCCGAGGATTTATCCGCGCGCGATTTCGAATATGCAATCAGCGACAGTCAGACAAAAGCGATAGTGCTGTCGCCTCGATCTCGCGCCCGCATGGATTCGATATCGAATCTGAAATCGCTCGAAGCCGTCTTTGTCGCTGCCGAGTTGGATGAGTACGTGACAGACAGAAATTTCTGGCGAGAGGTCTACGCGGCGTCTTCAGATTTCGCGATGGCGGAAACGCAGATCGACACGCCCGCATTTATTTTTTACAAGGCTGACAAAGCGGGTGTCGTTCACGGTCACTCTCTTTTGATGGGCAGCCTTCCGGCTTTCGAGATGGTGAACAACTTCGATCTTTCGGACGACGCGATTTTTCATACGCCGTTGAAATGGTCGTCGGCACAATCGCTTTTCGGGTTTCTCTACCCCGCGTGGTTTTACGGACTCCCGGTCGTCGCCTGCGAGTCGGGCAATGCGCTCGCGGTCGCCGAGCGATACAGGGTCACGAATCTGATGATTTCATCCGCCGATCTCGAAGATACCGAGAAGCGATATGATCTCCGTCTGAGGAGCATCTACTCCATCAATGAAGCTCTTCCTCATCGGGCGAAGGAAATCGGCGCGGCCATAGCTTCGGCTCACGGCGCTCAGGAAGCGCCGATGATTATGGCAAGTTGTGACCGATGGTTCGCTGCGCCTGCCGATTCTCTCGGGCGCGCCGCGCCCGGTCACCTTATCGAAGTGATTGACGAAAGCGGACGGTCTTTGCCGCCGAACAAAATGGGTCGCGTCGCTTTGCGAAGACCAGACCCGTCGCTGTTTTTGAGGCGCTGCGGCAATCACGTCGCCGCACAGGATGCGGACGAGTGGTTTCCCTTAGCGCGCGGGTTTGAGGATGAAGACGGCTCTTTTTGGCTTGCGCCAGATGATGAGCGATCATCCTGAGCGAATTTTACCTAAGCAGGATATGGAGAGGATATAGCCTGTAGTTCGGCTCATCGACCGTTGCGACTGACAGAATCACATGTTGACGACTTTTTTCTTGAAGTCGGGGTAGTACGCCTCTACGCACTCAGGACAGACCGTGTGGCTGTAGCTGGCGTTGAATTTCATCTCGAACGGGTCTTCCAACTCTCGCCATTGGTCTTTCTCATCACGAATCTTTCTGCAGTGCGCGCAGGCGTGAATGATCTCTCTGAGTTCGCTGATCATTTTCATCGCCTCCTTTAACTCTCTCTCCTTCTGCTCAAGCTCGCGGCTCTTTTTGAGCGCGGCCTGAAAGGTTGAAAACAGAAGATCGAGGATGTCTAAGTGACCATGGGCAAGAAACTGCGCCTGTTGGTTGAGGATTTGGTCTGTGTTTTCCGTTATTGAATTCATAATCGCGCCTCATCAATGCGCTGCCCTCTTCAGGCGGCAGCCTCGCCGAGTCGAACACCGCGGAGTTGCTCTGCTATGCGCGAGAGCAGTTCCTCGATATCGAACGGCTTTGTGAGAAAATCGTCCGCTCCGTATGCATCTTTTACTTCCCAACTGTAGGCCGGTTTGGTGTAAACGCCCGTGAGGATAAAGACCCTGGGAGGATTCGGGAAGCTCTTTATCGTTTTGCAGACAAGAAAACCATGAAGTTTGGGCAGCAAGCCGTCAGTCAGCACGAGGTCGGGTTTTTCCGATTGCGCTGTTTCCACTGCGCTCTTTCCGTCCTCGACAAGCACGACCTGGTAGCCTGCCATTGACAGCACGCTCCACAGCAGATGTTGCAACGCCGGATCGTCTTCGGCCACCAGTATTTTCGGTCCTCTGTACATATAAGCTCCACCCTTGTGAAAGCGATGCCTTTCATCTGCGAGCATTCCTTTGTACAATCCGCGTGCCGCTCGCTTCAACCTGCGCCTCAGAGGAGCAAGGCATTGATAATGCGAGGCTTTGGCAAGAGAACTCGCGCGGATGAGGAAAGCGAAAGAGGAAAACTCACCCTTGAAAATTTTTCGCTTTGTGGAAGAAGAGAACAATGCGATGGGAAGCGGGCGAGCAATGAGCGCGGCTTTGCAGGAAAAACGCTTTGCCCTCTTTTTCCGCTGAGTCTCGTTTCGCCCGCGTCAAAACCCCCTCAACCAATCGAAGGTTGTCGAAAAAATGCGAATGAAGGTCAGGAAACAAGGTTGCTGCCCGCGCAATGGACTGTTTTATGAAACTGTTTTCAGCCTTGACAGAAGCTCCGTGACTTTCTCTTTTGTCATAGCTCCATAATGAAACCACTCAACAGCGCCTTGCTCGGAAACTATCATCACCACGGGAATGCTGACCACTCTACAGGCTCGCAGGATTGATACACTTGGCATCATCAATACTTCAAATTGCAGATTTTTGCCTGACAGGTTTTTATTGGTATCGTCCAGAGAGTCGATGGATATTCCTCGAACTGAATATTTCTTCGAAGTCGATTTCGCAGCAATGTTATTCCAGGCAAGAATCTCTTGCGCACACGCATCACAGGCTGCGGAAAAAACGAATATAAGATTCTTCGTTGATCCATTGAAAATAACTTCAGCCGGTTGCCCCTTCAGATCAACAGTCTTAAATGCAGGAATGATATCGCCCACCTGCAATGATTGAGGCCCGCACAATGACTCTGATGATTCTCGTACTAATGAGTTGAGTAAAGAGTTTTGCCTCGACAGCTTTATAATGAAGAAAATCGCTATCAGCACCACCACTATCAGGATTATATATTCAAGATCGAAAAGCCTCCGCTTGTTCGTATGAATTCCTCTTTCGACAGCGATGGTCTCCTTCTCCATATTGAGTTCTCCTGTTAAACGGCTGTCCCTCGATATGTGCATGTCAGCCTGATTCAAGCCAGGTTTTTTGAAGCAGCGTTCACACAGGCTAGTTCTCTGTAATTCCGGCTTTGTAAAGAGTCAGTCTGGCTCGAAACCGAGCCAGAGGACTTTTGAGGCTGTCTACTAGAAGAGACGCTTCGAAGAAATCTCTCTGCGCCTGCTGAAAAATCAGTTCAGACAAGGATAAATTCTGATCATAGAGAGAGTAAGAAAAAAAATGGTCGCCGACCTTGACAGCACGAGTGATGAAGCTTGTGCCAGGAAAATTCTCAGTCTTGTTTGCCTGTGCTATGGCCTCCTGAAAATACTCAAAGGCTTTATTGTGGCCTACACGTGAGAAAACAGTTCCAATCCCTGCCAGGACAGACACTTTTTCACGAGCATCTTTGATCCCGGAAACGAGGGATTCGACTTCTCCCAAGATGTCCATCATTTGCTCAAATTCTTTTTGCTTTCTGTTTATCGAAGTCTGAGCGATCAAAGTCAACAGATAGGCTCGCTGAGTCAAGTCGCTTACTTGTTTGGCCCATTCTCTGGCAGTGTCAGGACTTCCCTGTTTATGCTCGATCTGGACGATGGCAAAAACTATAAAATCTTTGACCGAGGCGCGCGACGAGTCGGATATTTTTTCACATATTTCGACGGCTTCGCCATATTCTCTTTTTTCAACAGCCAGATTAGCGGCTTCGTAATACAACATATCTTTTTCATCCGGTTTAGTGGACTTTCCGGCTTTTTGTAAGAGGGTCTCTTTATCTTCGGGAGAAGATTCTTCGTTTTGTCTCATCCGCTCTTTTTTCGCCGCTCTGCTCCACTTATCGATGTCTGACTCCACGACAGATGCTCGCTCGGCTGTCACACAAGAGGCCAGAAAATTCTGTCGCTCCTTGATGCTGGCAGCCATTTGAGGGAGCGATTGGCTAACCTGATGCTCGATGATTTTGATCATGAAGAGATCTCCTTCCGCCCCCCAAAGAAGGTGCGCGAAGTTCGAGTCGTACCTGGAATCATCCAGTAGTATTTCTGAAGCTGTCATCAGGAAGAGCCTGACAGTCGAGAGCGAGACCGGGCTTGCTTCAGATAATGGCTTGTAGGGGACATAGAGCGGGAGTATCCCCCTGGCTGAAACAACTGGAATGACATCGAGACCGAACACGTATGAGTATATAAGCAATAGTTCATTAACATCTCTCCCTTTCCGAGACCTGATATTGCGCAAAACATCAATGAGGAATTTGTCGGCGAGGCTGACATCTTTTTCATTGAGTTGGTACATAAAGCGCAAAACATCAGTGTTTATTTTCGGCCCCTGTTTTAAAAACTCCTGCCCTATATCGAATGCCAGATTCGGGTTGGCATCAACGGCTTCAACACCCAGCCTTAAATAATAATCTGATGAAGGTCGAGCCTTCTTTTCTTCTATTTCTCTTTCCGCCTCTATATACCTATTGAGATAGTCTCTGGCTAACTTGCCGCTTATTCCCGCCGCGATGCGCAATATCTTATTAATAGCTAAGGTAACGCTTCGCTCCTCATTTACAGAAGAAGAGGGCTTAGAGGATTCCTTGCCCTTACTAAGAACATCGAGAGTTTCTGCGAATAATGAATCCAACAGTCTTCGACATTGAGCGGGACGCTTTTGAGCCAGAAATTTTATCAACTGCTCTGCAAGTTCTACTCTCGTGGCGAGGCTGCACTTGTCCTTGAGATCGTTGAACTCATAAAACACATTATCGATGAAAGAAGCAATCTGATCTCGCACCCGCGCCTTATACTCTTTTTTCGCAGCATCATCATCCTTCCTGGTACCCTGCGCAACACCTGTCGGAATCGTTACACAGACCAGACATACCAATAAGAAGCCTGCGACTATGATACGCCCGAAACAATTTGATTTGATCAGCATAGGTTCCTCCATCTTCCCGACAGCACTCTTCAGAGCGTATCCTGACCGCCTCCGACTATTGACTCCACGTCCTGCGGCGACGCGGCAAAACCGGACTCAGAAAATGGGCGATCATAGCAGAATCCACCCGCCCGCCGCCCGCAGGACAAGGAAGGAGACTTCTAACAACAGCGGACAGGCGAAAGCGCCTGTGAACAGGGGTTACTCTATTCGAGCAAAGCCTCGCAAGTCTGCGCGTCGCAAATCGTAAATGGAATTCCATCCTCTTCAATCGTCACAAAAACGCCATGATAGAGAAGGTGCTTTCTGCCCCTTTGATCGTACGCATACACACTGCAATTACATTTTATGCCCTCATCTGCCCTTACTCGCTGGCTCATCGCTCCTACTATGAGAACAACTAATAGAAGCATAAACGACAGAAACAGTTTTACTTTTCTCATAGCAATTTCTCCTTAGCCCAGAAGAGTCGATTGTCAGGCTGCCTGATATATCTTTGCTTCGAGAGTACCTTAATTTATGTTGCGACGTATTAAATGTCAAGATACAAAAAGTAAAATCTGCGGGTCAGCCAGCGCCTTGCAAGGCATAAAAACTTTGCCCTCTTTTTCCGCTGAGTCTCGTTTCGCCCGTGTCGAAGCGCCTATTTCATTCGCTGAAGGCTGTCGAAGAAAAGGACATCGAAGGCGGCAATCATTGGCCCCTGGCGGATTCGATTTTACTGTCGACAGGGCTGCGCGGGTTTTGAGGAATCGCTCAGAGGTCTTCTCGCTTTCGGGAGCAGTTGACGAAATGCCCTTCGATGGTGAAAGCTTCACCTTCAAAGCTGACCTCTCAATCATAAGGGAGGGCCAGCGATGGGGAATTCTGCAATTCATTACCGGAGGACGAGAAGAATGATCGCTGAGACTGACAGAGCCGTTATCGATAACGTCTCTGCATTTCAGGACTCCATACGAGCGCACATCAAATACACGCTCGGCAAGGGATGGGAAAAGCTGCACGCGC
Source organism: Blastocatellia bacterium UBA7656 (assembly GCA_002483445.1). Classification (GTDB taxonomy): domain Bacteria; phylum Acidobacteriota; class Blastocatellia; order UBA7656; family UBA7656; genus UBA7656. Next base: position 18,125 of record DLHY01000155.1, on the reverse strand, counting down.
GCGACGCTTTTCTCGGCGTGGCTCTTGCCATAAGAGATTGCCTAATCGACCGCCTGATCGAAACCGAGCGGCGATATGAGCTATCCGATGCCAAAAGGCTTTATTACCTTTCGATGGAATTTCTGATGGGGCGATTGCTGGGAAACAACCTCATCAGTTTGGGACTGCTCGATCTGTGCCGCGACACGCTCCAGCAGATGGGATTCGACCTCGAAGAGATCAGAGAGAAAGAACCCGACGCTGCGCTGGGCAACGGCGGATTGGGTCGCCTCGCGGCCTGTTTTCTCGATTCGCTCGCCACACTCGATATGCCGGGATTCGGCTATGGCATCAATTACGAATACGGATTGTTCAAGCAGGAGATTGAAAACGGCTATCAAAAGGAGAAGCCCGATCACTGGCTCGAATATGGCTCGCCCTGGCAGATTCGCCGCGCCGACGAAGTGTGCATAATTCCCGTATACGGCCACATCGAACATGCCGGCGACCGCGCGAACGATTACAACCCGATGTGGATGGACTGGAAGATTTTGATAGGCGTCCCTCACGATATGCCGATAGTCGGACACGGAGGTAGCACAGTCAATTTCCTGCGTCTTTATTCCGCCCGCTCGTCTCACGAATTCGACATGGACATTTTCAATCAGGGCGATTACATCAAGGCCGTCGAGATGAAAATATCCACCGAGACCATATCGAAAGTCCTCTACCCGTCGGACTCAATCGAGAAGGGGCGCGAGCTTCGCCTGCTTCAGGAATACTTCCTCGTGGCCTGCGCGATGCGCGACATCATCAGCCGCTATATGAGAAATCATCATGGTTTCGATCAGTTCGCAGACCGTGTCGCCGTTCAACTCAACGATACGCACCCGGCTCTGGCTGTAGCCGAATTGATGCGGGTGCTTGTGGATGAAAACGATCTGCCGTGGGAGCGCGCATGGGATATGACGGTCGCGACTTTAGCATTCACCAATCACACGCTCATGCCCGAAGCTCTGGAAAAATGGCCGATCAAGCTGCTGGAGCGCGTGCTGCCGCGCCACGTGCAAATCATCCGTGAGATAGAGCGGCGATTCCTCGATCAGATAGAATTGCGCTGGCCGGGAGACGAAGAGAGAAAGAAACGCATGTCGCTGATCGAAACGGGAGAATCCCCGCAGGTGCGCATGGGGCATCTGGCGATAGTCGGAAGCCATTCGATAAACGGCGTGGCCAAACTTCACTCAGAGCTTGTGAAGACCACGCTCGTGCCGGATTTTTATGAGATGTGGCCCGAACGATTCAACAACAAGACCAACGGCGTGACCCAGCGCCGATGGCTGCTCAAAGCCAATCCCGGTCTTGCGCGTCTGATCACGCGGGCGACGGGCGAGGGCTGGATAAAGGATCTCGATCAGTTGCGCGCGCTTGAATCTCATGCCAACGATGCCGCGTTTCAGGAAGACTTCCGCCGGGTCAAACGAGCGAACAAAGAGCGCCTTGCGCGAGTCATACAGCAGACGGCGCATATAGTCGTCGACCCGGATTCGTTGTTCGACGTTCAGATCAAGCGAATGCACGAGTACAAGCGACAGTTGCTCAACGTCATGCATATCATTCACGAATACCTTCGCTTCATCGAAGACGGTCAGGCGGTCGAAGTGCCGCGCGCATACATTTTCGCAGGCAAGGCCGCGCCCGGTTATCTGATCGCAAAGCAGATCATAAAACTAATCAATAACGTCAGCAGAGTCATCAATCGTGATCGAAGAATTCAGGGATTGATCAAGGTCGCTTTCATCCCTGATTACCGCGTCTCGCTTGCGGAAAAAATCATCCCGGCGGCTGATCTCAGCGAGCAGATATCGACCGCCGGGAAGGAAGCGTCGGGGACAGGAAACATGAAGTTCGCCATGAACGGCGCTTTGACCATTGGCACGCTCGACGGGGCGAACATAGAGATACGGGAAGAAGTGGGCGAAGAGAATATCTTCATCTTCGGATTGAAGGCGCATGAGATTCAGCAGATGATCGCGGATGGCAGCTACAATCCGCGAGAGCATTACGAGAATAACCCTTATGTGAAGCGGGTGATGGACGCCTTCAATTCGAATCTGTTTTGCGCGGAAGAGCCTGAGCTTTTCGAATGGATTTACAACATACTGATCGAGCGCGATCAGTATTTCCTTCTGGCCGATCTGCCGTCTTACATAGAGGCTCAGCTTGAGGTCGGAAGAGAATTCAAAAACCCGCAGTCGTGGACGCGCAAGGCCGTTTTGAACGTGGCGCGGGTAGGAAAATTCTCAAGCGACCGGACGATCAAAGAGTACGCAAGCGAGATATGGGATATAAAACCGGTCTGAGTTTCAAGGCGAGTCTCATCGAGTAAACGAGACGGGCGCGCTTCTCAATCGGGTCAGAGGATTGAAGACACTCACCTGCACACTCTGCCCGACGGGGATCAACTCATCAAGTCGGGCGTCGCGGCTTACAGTTCTTCGAGTCGTGCCTCCGTTCTCGCGGAAGTCTTCCGGGTAACTCAAGGCGTCGAGAGCCGCGCTCAACTCAACTCAAAGTTTGCAGTGGAGCCAAGAGAGGAAGAAGATTTCCACCGTTCGTCGGCGGGTTTGGACCTGGTCTCAATGTTTTGCCGAGAAGAGGAGAGAAGTGTGAGCCGGGACTGGTTAGTGAGATTTGAAAACGGTTTCTATCAACTCAAAGGCCAAAGCAAGTATGAACCTGCCGAGGGAAAAGTAATGGTGAGGAAGTGCCTCAACGGAGAACTCCACTTCAACTATCGAGGAGAAGATATAGGTTATGAGAAGCTTCCCGAAAGGCCGGTTCGGGTATCTCGGAGCCTGTCGCCGAAAGGAGTCGGGAGGAAGTACAAACCGTCGCCAGATCATCCTTGGAGAAAGAGTTGGAAGGAGGAAGAGAAGCAGATACAAAGGAGGGGCTTGAAAGTGTAGAGAATTTCAAGCCCTTGCCTGACTACACAGGTAAGGGCGGCCTCTGAGGGAAAAGGGCGCATTTCTAAATAGTTCTAACAAAAAGCGCTGATCACTCTTGACACCGAACATAGTTGCTCGGCGGTGAATAGGTGTTCATTCATGAAGCAATGCGCGGCTGATTCACTTCGTAGCATTCAGCCAGACGTTTATATCGCCGCTTCCATAATTACTCGCCACGAGGTCAGGCTTGCCATCTTTATTGAAATCAGCCATCGCGACGTAAGTTACCCACGTACCGGCGCGAAGCTGTTTTGCCGCAGCAGTGAATCCGCCGCGCCCGTCGCCGAGCATTATCACTACGCTTGCGCTCGCTCCTGACGCCATAGCGATATCCGCAAACCCGTCGCCGTTGACATCTCCGATATCGGTTCCCCACACGGCTCGTTCCGGTCGAAGCGGCGAACCCAGAGTCGCCTGAAATCCTCCCGCTCCGTCGCCGAGCATAACCACTGCAAGCGGATCATCATCGTGCGTCGCCACAAAATCCATCTTGCCGTCCCGGTTGATATCAGCGACCGAGACGTAACCCGGACGCGGCCCCATCGCGAAAGGCGATGCTGGAGCGCGCGCAAATCCTCCGCGCCCGTCGCCGAGAAGTACCACCACTTTGCTGCTCATAAGATCGGGCGTGATGATGTCGACTTTTCCATCACCATTGACATCGCTGAGAGCGACCACGTCATAAGGGTGACGCCCTGCCGTGACGGGCGACGCGGGCGCGGGCGCGAAATTACCGCGGCCATCGCCGAGCATAACCGAGATGTTATGGTCGTTCGCATTCGTCGTCAGAAAATCGAGATTCCCATCTCCGTTCACATCGCCCGCAGTTATGTCATGAGTGTGTGGGCGTCCGCCTCGGCTCGCCGCGACAGGAGGCAAGGGTTTGAATCCTCCCTGTCCGTCGCCGATCAGTATGACGACATCATAGCTGTCGTGCTGCGCCACGAGAATGTCTAATCGGTTGTCGCGGTTGACATCGCCCACGGCTATCTTGCGCGCCGATGAAGCTATCTTTATCGGCGAGTCTTTGGCTCGATTGAAATTGCCGCGCCCGTCGCCGAGCAACACCATAACGTGTCCGCTTTCGGGTTTGGCGGGCGAGCCGCAGCAGGTGCCGCAGGCTAAAATGATATCGGCGTTGCCATCGTTGTTGCAGTCGGCTACGGCTGGCTCTCCGGCATAAGGCCCGACGCCGATGGGCGAGGCAGGAATCTCGGTGAAAAGAGGTTGTTTGATCGAATCGGAGCCGAGCGTTTCAACGCGGTTGAAGTCGGCTGTATCGAAGGCAAGCGCAAAAATCGCTATCAGAGCGGCAATCTTCATAGTCTCCTCCTTGGAACAGGTATAGCAGGCTGGCAGCCCGCGGTTCCCCAATTATCATGCTTTCAGAGCGTGAACAGGCTGGCAGCCTGTTCTACATCAACGGCCCCTTGCTGATATTTTCGAGTCATTAGACAGGAGAGCCTTTTGATTTCTTCCATTTTTTTCGATCCAAAGATGCGCGCTGACAGCCTGCGCCGCGCTGTGGTAGTCTGCTTTTCCGTTATGAGGAGGCGAAGATGTCGCGAAGACCGAAAATCTGCAACAGCGTGCTTGATGCTATCGGATACACGCCGCTCGTCAGGCTCAATCGATTGCCCTCCGAAGGGTCAGCCGAAGTGCTGGTGAAACTCGAATCCTTCAACCCTATGCGCAGCATCAAGGACAGAACCGCATTCGCTATGATCGAAGCAGCCGAGAGCGACGGAAAGATCACTCCCGGCAAAACCACGATCATTGAGCCGACTTCGGGCAATACAGGAATCGGGCTTGCCATGACGGCAGCCGCTCGCGGCTATCGCATCATTTTGACGATGCCCGATTCGATGAGCGAAGAGCGCATTCGTGTGCTTCGCGCGCTCGGCGCTGAGATAGCTCTAGTTCCTGATAATCTCGGTATGCAGGGCGCGATTGATCGCGCGGAAGAATTGATGAAAGAAACTGCTGACAGCTTCATGCCTCAGCAGTTCAACAACCCGGCCAATCCTGCCATTCACCGCCGCACGACTGCGATTGAAATACTGGAAGACACCGACGCGCGATTGGATGCCTTCGTCGCCGGAGTTGGCACGGGAGGGACGATCACGGGCGTGGGCGAAGTTCTAAAAGAGCGGCTTCGCGCGGTCAAACTCGTCGCGGTCGAGCCGAAAGATTCTCCCGTGCTATCGGGCGGGCCTCCGGCTCCGCAGTTGATTCAGGGCATAGGAGCGGGATTCGTGCCTCGCGTTCTCAACACTGAAATCATCGACCGCATAATCCCGGTCGAATACGAAGACGCAAAGCAGACGGCGCGTCGCCTCGCCCGCGAAGAAGGTATGTTGTGCGGCATCTCATCAGGCGCGATATGCTGGGCAGCCTTGCTCATTGCCCGCGAGATGGGCGAATCTAAGCGCGTGGTTGCAGTCCTTCCCGATTTGGGCGAGAGATATCTGACTACGGATGTATATGCTTGAAAGTCTGGAGTCCGGAGTCTGGAGTCGAGAGTCAGAACATCAGACTCCGGACACGGCTCGCCTATGATGAGCTATTCATCAGGGTCAGGTCGAGAGTCCGAACATCGGACTCCAGACTCCAGACTCCAGACTCCAGGCTCTAGGTAAGTTTTACTTCTTCGAGTCCCTGTTTCAGATAAAGCTCTCCGAGTCTGGTGGTGAGATATTGAAAGGCGTCGTCTACGGTGTCGGTTTTGTAGAAGATGTCGAGGTCTTGAGGGCTTACGACTCCCCAGCGCACCAGCGCGTCGAAGTCGATTATATCGTCCCAGAATTCTTTTCCGAATAAAACCACCGGCATGGTCTTGCTCGGCATTCGCGTCTGTATCAGCGTGAGGACTTCGAATAACTCGTCCATCGTGCCGAATCCGCCGGGAAAAACGACCAGAGCTTTCGCAGGATAGACGAACCACAGCTTGCGCATGAAGAAGTAATGAAAATTGAAAACGAACTCGCGCGAGACGTAGGGGTTGATATTCTGCTCGAACGGCAGATCGATGTTTAGTCCTATCGTTTTTCCGCGGGCGGCGGAAGCTCCGCGATTGGCCGCTTCCATCATCCCGCCCGACCCGCCTGAACAAATTATGAAGTGCCGCCCGGTGGTCAGCCCCTTAGACCATTCGGTTATTCTTCGCGCAAGCTCCATCGCGTCATCGTAGTACCGCGCAAGTCTTATGAGTTGATCGGCGCGCACACGTTCGGCCTGAAGTTCATCCGAGAGCGCGCCTGCTTGTTTGATCTTCTCTTCGATTTCTTCTTTTATCTTCGCGGCCTTTTCGGGAGCGACCGAGCGAGCCGAGCCGAAAAAAACTATCGTGTCGCGCACTTTGTATCGGCGTAGACGTGCGGCAGGCTCAAGGTATTCGGAAAGAATCCTGATCGGTCTTGCATCAGGAGTTCCGAGAAAGTCCTCATCCAGATAAGCGACCGGCGGAGGACTGTGGTGATCACTTTCGCTCATAGCTGTCCCTCGAAAAAATTTTTGCTTACGACATCGTTATGGGGAAAGGCATAAAACAAAGCAGAAAAACCAAGACGGCAAGGACGGCGAGCGCCATTCGCCCCATGCCGAGCGGCTCTTCTTCGATGACGGGAGGATGGCCGATCTTGAGCATGAAGAGAAGCACCAGCGACCAGATCAGCCACACGGGCGAAGAGTACCAGACCATAGACAAAACTGCGAGCAGGATGAGCGCCGCGCAAACCATCCGCGAAACCAATTGATGACCGCGCTGGCCCGTGACCGCGTACAGCACATGCCCGCCATCAAGCTGACCTACGGGAAAAAGATTCAACGCTGTTACGAGCAGCGATCCCCATGCGGCCCAGTAGACCGGATTCCACTCGATGAATTGCGGAAGGCCCATGATTTTCATCACGATCATGAACAGCAGCGGATCGTTGAACTGCATCCCGGCTGCGGTGGGCGGAGCCGCGGCTTTGGCAAACATCAATCCGATGATTGACGCTGGCACGGCGAAGACGAAACCGGCGAGCGGCCCTGCTATTCCTATGTCGAAGAGCGCGCGGCGCGAATAAATCGGCTCCTTGATTTTTATGACCGCGCCGAATGTGCCGAACGGAGTAAGCACGGGGGGCGCGGGAATGAAGAACGGAAGAGTTGCGCGAATGCCATAGTAGCGACACGCGAAATAATGCCCAAGCTCGTGCGCGCCCAGAATGGTCAGAAGCGTAAAGGTGAATAAAAGTCCGCTGGCAAGGGCTTCATAATTTCCCGCGGCTGACTGTCGGGCTATTGCGAGAAAAGGGCTGAAGAGTTCGCCAATGAGGGAATCTGCCGCCGTCTGTATCTGGACGGAAAAAGCCGCGCCCGTAAGAGTCGTCGTTATGGCGGTGACGAAGAGAAGAAAAAGATGGAACGCGACGCGCGAAGGTGAAAGTTCTTCGGGGGTCGTCAGCGCGCGCGCTGCCAGAGGTTCGGACTGCTGGAGTTCAGGGAACAGGTAAGGCTGATTTGTGCTTTCCACAAATTTAGAATACAACCGCACAGCCGAGGGCTGTCAACAGAAGTGATGAGTTCGCATCACGACTGAAGCTCTTTGCCCGGTTTGAATCTGATTGTTTTACCGGGCGGGATGTCGGTCACTTCGCCCGTGCGGGGATTGCGCCCGACTCCGCGCTTGCGCGGTTTGACGACGAACACGCCGAAGCCCCGAAGTTCGATTCTCTCTCCGCGCTGCATCGCCGCCTTCATAGCGTCGAACAAAGCTTCGACTGCTATCTCAGCCTTGATCTTTGGAACACCCGTCTTATCGGCCACCTGGTTCACTATGTCGAGCTTGATCACTTTCCCCTCCGTCTCTGTGCGTTTGAAAGGCTGTCATTATAGGAAGCGCGTCTTGCAGTGTCAAGAAACGCGGCAACTACTTAAACTTTTGACTCGATAAATTCAGGAGGTATACAATCGTCTGCCCAATGGAAGCAAAAGAACCAAATCAGCAAGAAACGCAGTTGCAGAAGCTGTGGTTTGTTGAAATATGGTTGGAATACAGAGATTTTTTCAAGGCATTTGTTGCGCACACTTTGATTGTGGGATTCTTCTTTATAGCTCTATGGGGGTTTTACTTTGCCACCAAACACATGGATTTTCCTGAAGAAGAAAAGGAGACCTTTATCAAAATCCACTACTACGGCAACGTCATAACTTTTATAATTTTCATTGTCGGATTCATCGTAGAGGTGGTAGCGTTCACGATTAGGAGGTTACGACAATGACGGTCGAGACTAATAAAATCCATCGCTTCTGTCCCCTTGAGGAAGCGCATAAGCCGAGGGTTTTGTACGAAAGCTGGAGCGCGAGGCTCGTTGCATATTCTTTCGTTTTTATCCTGACTCTTTCATACGCCTTAGTTAGTGACTTGCTGTTAGGTATGTCCACTAGAGCGGTAACTCTTGGGTGCGTTGCAATCGCAGCTTTCCTAATGATTCTGTCGCCCGTTGTTTGTAACAGGATTTTTCACAAAAAGAATAAGGAGGTTCACGCCCAATTGAAAAGCATACAAGGAATATTAAAAAATCTAGATAAGATCGACAGGAAGATTGGAATCGACAGGGAGATTAGAGAAGCCTTCCTCAAGAAAGTGAGAGAAGCGATAATCGAGTTCGACAGGGAGCTTAGAGGAGCCAAGGAAGTGAGAGAAGCGATGCTCGATATAGAAAGGATGCACAGGAAGGCAGTGAGAGAAGGGATGAAGGATATGGAAAAGGATATGGAAAAGGATATAGAAAGGAAAAGCAGGGAGGTAGCAAAGATTGAGGTGGAAGCAGGCAGCTACGATGGCCAAATTCATGAGAGAGAAGTATGAAGGACATGGCAGAGGAGGTGAATGATGTTGCCGAAACTTTCTCTCCCCAACCCATCACCTCACAAATGAAAGGGTTTCTTTAAAGCCTCCGCAACAATAACCTCATGGCTTGTCACTGACCTTTAAGCTCCTCAGTTATCTCCCCGGCGCAGCGGCGCGCAAGCTCGATTTCATCGGGCCGGAATGAAATCGCGCCCACGACCGCGTGGCCTCCTCCGTTGTATCGCTCGCAGATCGAAGCCAGATTGTGACGCCGCGGCGAAGGACTCCACGGGTTGAAACCCACTGAAATTTTTGATCGATGAGTCGATAAACTCACACCCACCGAGTAGACGCTTTCGGGAAAGAGATAATAAGGAATGAATTTGCTGTAGCCCTCGACGTCCTCCGCGCTCAGGTCGAAGTAGATCACTCCCCGGTCGAAGCGCGCTGAGTCGCGGATCATATCGATCATTTTCAGGTGACGCGCGTAGAGCGGCTGAAACTCGGCATCGACTGCCGGGTCGCTGATGATTTCACTCATCGACTTCGACTGCATGTCGCGAATGATCTTTTGCATAAGCCCGGAGTTGCGGCTCGCTTCTATTACGAGCATCAACCTCATCGCGGGCGCTTTCAGTTCGACTGCGGTTTTTGAGTCTTCGTACTGCGCGCCATCGATTATATCCGCCCAGCGAATCAGTTCGTCGAGGTCGCGGGCGTCAAAGCCATAGCGTTCGGCCACCGTATCGGCTATGAACTTGGTGCAGGATTTATAATCCGGGTTGTAAAACTTGGTCGGCCACGGGGTCGAGTGAAAATGCTTTTCGTCAGCGGTCGAGAGAAACGCGCTCTGGTGATGATCGAACCACCAGGTCAGGCGCGAAGAAGGGCTGTACTTGAAATCGACTATGGCGTTGTGATCGCCGTCAAATAATTCTTCCTCGATGAATTTCTGATTCGGCTTGTGAGCAAGCCCGTTGAAAGCGACTTCGGCCTCGCGGTCGATCTTTTCGGCAAAGAAGCGTGAAAAAACCGCCGCCGAAGCGAACCCGTCAAAACAGTGATCGTGATGCAGGACTCTTAGTTTCATTCAGCAATGTCTTTAGTGATCTTTTCAGTGAGCAAGGAATTTACCATTGAGGAGGCTTGCGAGTGAAGGCGATTTATTATCGACTTCAACTTAACGATTCGCTTCATCGATCAACTGCGTGATTGAGCGCGGCGTCTCATCAACGAGCGCGTCTTCGGTTCGCGACACTCGAACCGCGCCGCCTGCTTCGCTGATTACCTGCTCGACGAATTGATCCTGAAAGCGGCGATAGACGTTGACGCTCCCGTTGGAGTTGAAAACGGCGAACAACAACGGGCCGCGCTTTGTCTGCGCGATGCCTACGAGCGCGCTCACTCCGCGATCAAACGACGCAAGCGTTCCCGTCTTGGCGATAACTGAAGCGCGCACATCGTCGCCCAAGAGCCTGCCTTTGAGCGTACCTGAATCAACTCCCGCCACCGGCATCACGTCTTCGAGGCGCAGAGAGTATTTCGACAGCAATCCGATCATCGCGCGCAGCACTTTCAGAGAAGCCCGCGGCGTCATTCGATTGAACTCAAGCCCTGAAGCATGACCGATGTAAATTTCGTCGTCTCTCAACTTAAGATCGCGAGTCAGTTGCTCCTGAATCGATTGCGGCCCGCCCAGGTGTTCGCCCACGACTTCGGCAATGGCGTTGCTGCTGTGCGCGTTTTGATAAAGCAGAAGTCGGGCCAGTTGATCCGAATAATGAGCGACGAGGGCGCGGCCTGATCTTTCACCGAACCTGGTCGAGCCTTCGATACGGATGCCCGCGCGCTCTATAGCCTGACGGAGTTTGGCGGCTGAAGTCTCACGCGAAAGATTCGAGCTATAGCCTCTGGCGAAAAAATAAAATGCGCCGCTGATGCGCAGGCTTCCTGTGACGCGCGAGATGCCTGCTCGCACGAGAGACGCAGCGACTTCCTGCGCGTCGAAGTAGGAAAACATCGGATCGAATCCGCCCTCGACGACAAGATCGCCCGCAAGTTTTCGCGAGTGGAAATCTATCGCCCCGTCGATGAGAAAGTTCGTTCGATAGCGATGATCGGGTCCGAGGCGCGAGAGGGCGACAAAGGAAGTGGCGAGTTTCATCACCGACGCGGGATTGAAAACAGTATCGGCGTTATGCTCGGCGAGCGCGCGACCCTCCATCGTTTCTATCAGCACGCCCTGATCGTCGAGATTGATTCCGCGAGCGGCGAGAGTTTCTTTATAAACGTCCATCGATTCAAGCGGCGCGCGCTCGGCTGAAGATGAAAGAGGCGAAGTAATATCGATGGCTGTATTGGCCTGCCTGATGCTGGAAGGAAAAACAAGAATGAGCAGGAATAAAAAAATCGCTTTTTTCAACGCGCCTTCCAATCCCCTTTGCATTGATGCGGCCTGATTGGATTATAAGGGAAGCATCTCTGGGAACGCACGCATCTTGCGTGCTTGCCTGATGGGTCGAGACTATGGGGCTTTCTATAAGCTCCTCCTTTGAAATCCTGCACGCTGGAAGCGTGCGCCCCCAGGCCAAAAAAAAAGCCCGCCCCCCACGGGGAGCGGGCGCATTGCCGGATGAAGAGGCACAATCAATACTGAGCCAGAGTGAGCGCCTTCTGATAGAGGTCTTCGACCTGCGGCAGAATGGCGCGCTCCAATATTTTCGAGAAAGGCACGGGCGCGAATTTCGATCCGACGCGAAGAATGGGCGCGTCGAGATAATCGAAGCACTGCTCAGTTATCTGCGCGACGACTTCGCCTCCGAATCCGCTGAACACCTTATCCTCGTGCGCGACCATCGCACGTGAAGTCTTGCGCACGGAAGCGGCTACAGTTTCCATATCGAGCGGAACTACTGTTCGAAGATCGATCACTTCGGCCTGAATGCCGTGATCTTCTTCAAGCTGCGCCGCCGCCCTCAACGCCCAGTGAACGACCGTGCCGTAAGCCACTATCGTCATATCTTTGCCTTCGCGACGAACGCGGGCCTTGCCGAAAGGTATTTCATAGTCCTGGCCCGGATCGGGAGACTTGGCGAATGTCTGGTTGTAGAGATATTTCGGCTCAAGGAAAAACGTGATGCCGCGGCTGCGCAAGGCGTGCCGCAAAAGCCCTGCGGCATCGTCGGCGAAAGCGGGAGTGATGACTCTCAGACCGGGAAGGGTGCTGAGTACGGGTTCGAGGTTTTGCGAGTGATAAAGCCCGCCGCCGATGTATCCGCCGGAAGAGAGGCGACAGACGATGTTCGGCACGAACTGGCCGTTCGAGCGATAGTAATCGTGCGAAGTGTCTACGATCTGTTCCATAGCGGGCCAGACATAATCGGCGAACTGCGCGGCCTCGATCACCACCCATAAGTCTTCGCGGAATCGCGCAAACCCGTTAGCCGTCCCGACGATGTAATCTTCCGCCAGCGGGCCGTTGAAGACTCTGCCGGGGCCGAACTCCTGCTGCATTCCTTTAGTGACGCCGAAGACTCCGCCCTTCTCTTTCGACGCCACGTCCTGCCCCCAGAGAAACGTGTTCGGGTTGCGCCGGAATTCATGCTTGAGAGTCTGATTGATGGCCGTCAGCATCGTGATCACATCGCCCTCGCGGGCAATCAGATTCTCAGGCTCTATCTTCGACTCTTCCGGCATGACGAACAGAGTCGCCGTCGAAGGATCGGGTTCGGGCGCGGCTTCTGCTCTCTCGGCTGCATCGGCGACGATGGCCTTGTTCTCTTCTTCTATGGCGAGCAGAGTGACTTCTTCAACATCCTCGACGTTGAGCAGGTGCAGGCGCAATCGTTCGTAAGGATCGAATGTGCGGACTTCCGTAAGTTCTTCCGCTGTGCGATAGGCTTCGTGGCGGTCGGAGTTGGAATGCGCGTTGATGCGTTCGCAGAATGCGTGAACCAGCACCGGCCCTCCGCCGGCGTGAACGGCGTCGGTCGCGCGTTTGAGCGCGCTTGCGGCATCGAACGGATTCGTCCCGTCGCAATTGATAATCGTCAGCCCGCGCAGCCCGCGATAGTTATCCGAGACTATCGGGTTCGCTGTCTGTTCGCTCACTGGCACGGAGATTCCGTAGCCGTTGTTTTGAATGACGAAGATAACGGGCAGATGCTCGCGGCTCGCTCCGTTGAGAGCTTCGAAGACATAGCCTTCGGAACAGCTTGATTCGCCCTGGCTGGAAAATACAATCGAGTCGGCGTCGTAATATTTGACGGCGCGCGCCAGTCCCGCGGCGTGCTGCGTGTGATTGCCCGTGCAGGAAGAGACGTTCCAGATGCCTATGGAAATTTTCGCGAAGTGATTGCTCATGTGACGACCGGCGGAAGCTATGTCATCCGCTTTGGAGATGCCGTTGAGAATTATTTCATACGGCGAGATGCCTGCGGCCAGACACGTGAGCATATCGCGATAGTAAGGAAAGAGAAAATCTTTATTAGGACGGAAGGCGAGTCCCAAAGCGACCTGAATTCCGTCGTGGCCCGCGTGCGAAGCGTGATAAGACCATCCCTTGGCCTGACGCAGATAATTCTTCGCCTTTTCGTCGAGCAGTCTGCCGAGGTGGATCAGGCGATACCATTCGATTTGTTTTTCCAGTTCGACCGTACCCGGAGCGTCGGCCAGCGGTTTGTAGGGCAATGGAGATATGGCGTTTGCAGTCATGTTCCTCCCTCTCGTTTTCTTCGCTTCACATCAGGCAATGGGCAACCTCGCGCACACAGGTTCCCTTTACCGGCTCTTTGCGATTCCTGTGGGCTAGTTTTCGCATCCGGCGAAAGTTAGCTAACGTGTGCCATTGTAATGTTTTAGGTTGCTCAACCAAATTTCCACGATAGCAGAAAACCCGACCGTCAACAACAGATGATTTTGTGAACTGCTGCGAATCCGCATTAAAACAGCCAATGGATTTTGAGACAAGTGATTGCGCGAGCGAAGGTTTAGGGCGAGAAAAATATTTACAGATTTTTTTTGAGATGCGCAGTGAAGCGCAACGATTCACCGCGGCGTAACAAAGATTTTTTCGCGATAGCGTGCGAGCGCGCAAGGAAAGGATATTGCTGGGAGCGCGGGCGGCTCGCCCGCACGTCTCATGCTTTCGTGCGGCTGAAGGTATGAAGACCCGTCAGCTTTTCTTTCTTCCCTTGATGTTCGATATTGCAAGTCAAGCGCGCGGCTCGCGCGCGCTCCCAGGCTTTCAGAGTGAAGCGAATGATTGCAACCGGCTGGTGGTTATGATATATCCCGCCTGCTCGTCGTCTCGCTCAATGCCTGGAGGATGAGATGTTCGTGGGCCATAAAAACACAAGGAGCAATCGTATGCGAAGGAAGATTTTCTGGACTCTGATAGTTGTCGTAACGGGATTCGGCTTTGCCCTTCAAGACACTCCCGGACAGGGGCGCGGCGGAGCGAGTCCTGAACTGATAGCTCGACGGAACTCGATTGAAATGGAACTTCAATCGATAGCCATTGTCGAGCGCAAGGTGATGGTGGAGATGCGCGACGGCAAGCGTATGGCGGCGGATGTCTATCGCCCCAAAGACACATCGAAAAAATATCCGACAGTCTTCGTTCGCACGCCCTACAATTTCAATTTCTGGGATGTACGCAACGGCGCGCCGCGCGATATGACGAGTGAGCTTGAAGCAGTCAAACGCGGATATGCCTTCGTTCAGATGAACGAGCGCGGTCACTTCTTCTCCGAAGGGAATTACGACATACTCGGCCCGCCCCTCACTGACGGCTATGACGCCCTGTCATGGATTTCCAAACAATCATGGTCGAACGGCAAGGTCGGCGCTATCGGCTGCTCCTCGACCGCCGAATGGCAGATGGCAGTTGCCGCTCAGGGCAATCCTGCGTTTGCGGCGATGATCCCGCAGGGGTTCGGCGCTGGCGTCGGACGTGTAGGCCCGTACTGGGAGCAGGGCAATTGGTATCGCGGCGGCGCGGTTCAGATGCTCTTTATCGCGTGGCTCTATGGCCAGCAGAATCAGGTGAGACCTATGTTTCCGCCCAACACTTCTCAGGAGGATTTGATTCGCGCGTCGAAGTCGTTCGATTTGGCGCAGCAGTTGCCGCCCGTAGACTGGTCGAAGGCGCTCCGCCACCTTCCCGTCATGGACATCATCAAGGCTGTCGATGGGCCGCGCGGAATATTCGCCGACCCTATGCCAGTCGAGACGGGCGGCGCGATGATCCGTCGCGCTCCGAACGATCCGGCGTGGTACAAGGGAGGATTGTGGCACGACAACATGAAGATCAACGTGCCGGGGTTCTGGTTCATGTCGTGGTACGACGTGTCTGTTGGGCCAAACCTCGCCGCATACAATCACGTCCGAAAGACTGCGCGGCCTGAGGTAGCCAATCAGCAGTACGCCGTGATCGCGCCGACGCTCCATTGCGCTTACAAACGCGCTTCGGAAAATACAATCGTCGGCGAACGCAGTATGGGCGATGCGCGGCTGAACTATGACGAACTGACATGGGGCTGGTTCGATTACTTTCTCAAGGGAGAGCAAAACGGCATTTTAGAAAAGATGCCTAAGGTGCGCTACTTCACTATGGGCATAAACAAGTGGCAGTCATCGGATACGTGGCCGCCACAGGGCGCACAGCCGATGACTTTTTATCTATCGAGCGGCGGACGCGCGAACACGCTAAACGGCGACGGCTCGCTCGTCGCTACGGCTCCGGCAGAGGATAACCCCGACAGGTTCGACTACGACCCGATGAATCCTGTGCCGTCTTATGGCGGGAATGTCTGCTGCACTGGGAACGCTGTAGCGGGCGGCGCGTTCGATCAACGCAAGATAGAGGAACGCTCTGACATTCTGGTTTACACGACCGAGCCTCTGAAGGAAGGGATAGAAGTGAGCGGCCCGGTAGAGGTGACTCTCTACGTGTCGTCGGACGCGAAGGACACGGACTTCACTGTTAAGCTGATCGATGTCTATCCTGACGGTCGGGCTTACAATCTGGACGAGACGATCCAGCGGATGAGATATCGCAACGGGTACGACAAGCCTCTGACGTGGATGCAGGCAGGTAAGGTTTACAAGGTGGCTTTTCAGGCGATGACGACGAGTAATTATTTCGAAGCGGGCCATCGTGTTAGAATCGAGGTGTCGAGCAGCAACTTCCCGCGCTTTGATCGAAACCTCAACACGGGCGGAAAGAACTACGACGAAGTGAAAGGCGTCGTCGCGCACAACGCCGTCCATCACTCTCGTCAGTATCCGTCAGAACTCAGAATCTCGGTGGTGAAGAATTCATCAGCGTCGCGTTAGCTTGTTCGTCAGGCTGAAGCGGCTTATTATCAGGGCTGTTGCAAAGTAGCTTGACAACAAAAAAAGTAGATAGCCCTGGGAGCGCACGCATCTTGCGTGCAAGACTTTGGGAGGCGAGTGA
Source organism: Blastocatellia bacterium UBA7656 (assembly GCA_002483445.1). Taxonomy (GTDB): domain Bacteria; phylum Acidobacteriota; class Blastocatellia; order UBA7656; family UBA7656; genus UBA7656. The sequence continues at coordinate 1,837 of DLHY01000155.1, read as the reverse complement.
TACCCGAATGCGAGAGACCAGCACGCTGGAAGCCTATCGCCTAGGATTTTGCAACAGCCCTGGGCTTATTATAAGCGCGATTGTGTGACATGATTTCCATCGAAGAGTTAGTTGGCGAAGAATGGGCCGAGTGGTATCGGCTCACGCCGCTCGAACGCTGGCGCGAGTCGCATAAGTTGTGGGAAGCTTACCTCTCTCTGGGAGGCTCGCTTGACAGGGAACCCGATACTCAGAGTCCTTTCTTCGATCCGCGCGAACCGAGTGCGCGCGTTGCTGATGGGCGGTCAGGCGTGCGTGTTCTACGGCGCAGCAGAGTTTAGCCGCGATACTGATCTCGCCATACTTTCCAGCGCGGAAAACCTCGCCAGACTAAACCTTGCGTTGAGAGAATTACAGGCAGAAGTTATCGCCGTGCCGCCCTTCGAAGCCCAGTATCTTCGCAGGGGCCATGCGGTTCATTTCAGATGTCAGGACGCGCAGGCCGCCGGTATGCGAATCGACGTGATGACGAAGATGCGCGGTGTTGACTCGTTCACGAAGCTTTGGAGACGGCGCACGACTTTGACTCTTGAAGACGGCATGAAATGCGAACTGATGTCGCTTCCCGATCTGGTTCAGGCAAAGAAGACTCAGCGCGACAAGGACTGGCCGATGCTGCGCCGGTTGGTCGAGGTCAATTACTTCACGAACCGCGACCATCCCAATGCGGATCAGATACGATTCTGGTTTCTTGAACTGCGCACGCCGGAGTTGCTCATTGAACTTGCCCGCGGGCAGGGCCGCGTGCCAGCGCAGTTGATTCGCAAACGCCCGCTTTTGAAGCTCGTCAGACCGGGAAATGAATCGCTTCTGGCCGAAGCGATTCTTGAGGAAGAAAGGCTGGAGCGCGAAGCCGACCGGCAATACTGGCTTCCACTCAGGGCAGAACTCGAAAATCTGCGCCGCGTCCGGCTCTCAAGGATTCGCAGATGAAAGGTCTGCGTGTCGAGCAGCAACTTCCCGCGCTTTGATCGAAACCTCAACACGGGCGGAAAAAACTTCGACGAAGTGAAAGGAGTGGTCGCTCATAACGTTGTTCATCACTCTCGTCAGTATCCGTCGGAAATCAGAATCTCGGTGGTGAAGAAAACAGAAGCAAAGCAATGAGTGAAGATGATTATCAAAGACTTGTCGAGCGGGTGCTGCAAAGTGTCGCCAACCCGATGATTTCAACTGATACGGGACTGGAAGCAGCGCAGGAGGCGGGGCGACTTGCGGACAGGGAGGCGATTGAATGGGCAGTGGCGGGAGGGCTGGCGATGCACCTTTATGGAAGCCCTCGTCTCACGAAAGACGTCGACATCATCGCTTCCGGGCATTTGTCGCTGACGCCCGAACACAGGCTCACCTTTGGCGGCAGCAGCTACAAACTTCAGGTCGGCAGATACGAAGTCCAGGTGGATTGGATCGTGCGAAACGATGGCTACGAAAAGTATTATCGCTCGGCTTTGAAAGAAGCGATCAAGCTGCCAAACGGGATTCGCATAGTGACACCTGAATGGCTTGTGATTCTGAAACTCAATGCCGGACGCCAGAAAGACCTCGATGATACTGTCTTCCTGCTCAAACAGGAGCAGCTTGTGGATCGTCCCGCCGTCAAGCAAAAGGTAGTTGAAACGGCGGGTGAAGATGTGTGGCTTGCGATGTTGCCGGGCTTTCGTCGCTTGTGCGATGCCGCAGATGGCGCGGTTAAAGAGCCGAGCAAGTATTATGACCGCGACTAATGCGCCAAAGCGCGCACAGCAATAGACGGCAGATTATAGCGGCTTGCATAAGTGTGAACAGCGAAAGGGGTTCC
>DLHY01000043.1 GCA_002483445.1 Blastocatellia bacterium UBA7656 | reverse complement strand
AAATTTTTGGCTACCTACTTAGGCTGCCAACATGCGCTGGGGATAACTTTCCTCTTGACTCTGGAGCCTGCTCAAGGGTGTACACTCTTTCATGATGCAAACGGAGCTTCGTATAGGTGAAGTAGCCAGTCGCGCTGGCGTCAGCGTCGACACAGTTCGCTACTATGAAAAGCTGAAGTTGCTGCCGCGCGCTCCGCGCTCCGAAGGCGGCTTTCGTCTCTTCACGACAGAAACAGTTGAGCGAGTGCGATTCATAAAACAGGCGCAGGACATAGGTCTTTCACTCGATGAAATCAAAGAATTGCTCACGAGCGGCGGCGGTGTGGAGGAATGTCAGCGTATGCGCGACCTTCTGCATACGAAACTTGCCGATGTTGATGAGCGCGTGAAAACGTTGCGCGAGTTCCGCCGCGCGCTCTCGCGTTACCTTGCCGCGTGTGAAGACGAACTGAACAAACACAGAGCAGCGGCAAGATGCCCCGTCATAGTTGAAATCTCGCGAAAGGAGAAAAAGAGATGAAAACGCCACAGTCAACTCTGAGCAAATACTTGTTATCTGCTCTCGTAGTGAGCCTCTGTTTTATAGGGCCATCGATGATGGCTACAGGTCAATGCGGCGCAGTTAAAAAGGACGGTCGCAAGGCGGGCGTAACCGAATTGCGCAACCTTGATCAGTTGAAAGAAGCATTCCAGCGCGACAGCGGCAAGGTGCGATTGATAGCTCTTCTTTCCCCTACCTGACCCATGTGCCGTCGGGGGTTCTCCGACATGGAAAAAGTACTCAGGGAAGTTTCTGATGATCGGTTGATGGCTTACATAGTCTGGCTGCCGATTTTCGGAGGCGACTTTCAGGGGGAATCTCGAAAGCTCTCGCGAAGATTCCCTGACAAGAGGGTTGCTTATTTTACCGACCCTGATTCCCTGACCGGCAATGCGTGGGAGCGCGTTCTCAATACCGGAAGAGAGATGGCCTGGGATGTCTACTTCCTTTATGGAGCCGCCGCGAAATGGGAAGGCGATCCTCCATTGCCCGATTTCTGGATGCATCAGCTTGATGGAGTGGCGAAGGCTTCGCTTTTGGACACGGCGAAATTCACAACACAACTGAAAAAGATGTTGAGCGAGACTCCAAAACAGGACACGGGGCAAAAGATAAAAGGCAGAGCGAAAATGAACATAGAGTTTCTTTACTTCAAAAGTTGCCCGGCTCATAAACAGGCGATTGCAAACCTGAAAACAGCTTTGAGAGAAAGCAAAATCCAGGCAACTCTCAAGCTGATCGCTGTTGAATCGCCTGAGAGAGCCGCTGAGGTCGGCTTTCAGGGATCGCCTTCGATTCGCATCGACGGCAAAGACCTTGAGGGAAAAAATGATGGCGTCTCTTATAGCTGCCGCATATACAAGATAGGCGGAAAGATGACCGGCGTGCCTACAAAAGAGTACATCAGCGAAAAGCTAAAACAGTTTCAGCCGATTGTGACCGCCCGCTGAGAATTGCCGAGGCAATCCCAAAGCCATAATCAACCGGACTTTGTTTTCAACTGCTGAAACCGGCGCAACTCTTCATAGACTTCGATCACGCGCTTGCGGGTCTCTTCGAGAGAGCCGGATGTGTCTATCTCATAATCGGCATATTTGCGCTTTTCATCTGAAGACATCTGCGCGCGGATGCGAAGCTCGGCTGCTTCGCGCGAGAGATTGTTGCGGCGCATCAGCCGCTCAAGCTGCGACTGAGGATCGCAAAAAACCACTATCAGTTTGTCGAATCTTTTGTATCCGCCCGATTCGATCATCAGCGCGGCATCCATTATCACGATGCTGTCGGGCGTTCGCGCTTCGATTTCTCCGAGCAGGAGATTTTGTTCTTCAATGACTCGCGGATGGACGATCTCGTTGAGTCGCTTTCTTCTCTCCGCGTCTGCGAAAACGACTGCACCGAGTTTCGCGCGATCAATCGTTTTGTCGGCAGCAAGTATTTCTTCCCCAAATTCTCCAACTATGTCCCTATAAGCCTCGCGGCCCGGCTCCATAACCGCGTGCGCTATCTTGTCGGCGTCGAACACGGCGCAGCCAAGCTCACGGAAGACCGAAAGCACGGAACTCTTGCCGACCGCTATGCTTCCTGTGAGTCCCACTTTGAGCATACTTCATTCCCATACTTCGGGAGGATTCTGAATAGCCATCACCTTGCCGAGCGCGGTCGCGCCGCCGAACGACTTGACTATCTGATCATCGATATCGTCGGCCACACGCGCAATCGCAGACACCGATCCGTAAAGCTCATCGCGATCCATCGTATCGGCCAGTATCGTGTTAGTCAGTATCACCGTGCCTTTGCCGCTCTCGTTTATCGACAGCCCGAATGCGCCGAGCGTGAGCCTCAAGTTGTAAGTCAGCAGAAAGCGCATCAACTCTTCTGTCACATCGATATCGATGACGACGTAGGAAAAAATTTCGACGCCTGATTTCTTCTCGCCTATGGCGAAGGGGCGCAGGTAAACGAAGGTCGAGCCTTCCTGAAGTATGAAAGCCTCGTCCACCGTTTTGACGTTCACTTCGCCGAAAAGCGTGTGAAGATAACCGCGCGTGGTTTCGTAAGCTTGTCTGTGAGCTTCGGTCTTGAATTCCATCGGGCGCTATTGTAGAGCAAACCGCCGCGCGACTCTAGCTCAAAGCGCGGTGACTTTCACCTGACCGCATTCGACCGAAATCGATACTTGGGTTCGCGCGCCCTGCGGAGTGTGACTGATGCGAAGCTGAGTGAAAGGTATGACGATGGTTTCCTGCCACAATCGTTCGAGATGAGCAAGGCTTTTGCGTTCCGAGGCCAGTCGCTCGGCAAAGAAACCCGCAAGGTCGGGCGCAAGGCTTACGCGAACAGGCTGCGCGGATTCGAGACGGGCTTTCAAGGATTCCAGCCTTTCGGCGAGAATCTTTTCCGTAGCCTCGCGATCCAACACCTGAAACTCCACGACTTCATCTATCGCCGCAACCAGCGAGTCCGCAAGCCCCCACCCTGTCCTCGATTCCCGGCTCAACCTGCTTGAGGCTACGCGGCGATCTTCTTCATCTTCCGAGCGCGCGGAAAAGCCCATCTGCCCGGACTTATGGCTTTCCCCCGAACGCGAAAGCGACATCACGACCGTAGTGTTCGAGAGCGATAACTTGCGCCCTTCAGCATCTGTGAATTTCCCGCGCTCGAACGCTTCGCCGAGGAATTGTTGAAGCACCTGATTGGCAAGATCGAGGTTGCGAAAATACAACACCGCATGAGGATTGTCTTCGACTGCTTTCGACAGCAACCCGCTTCGGTCGCCGTAGCCGACATAGCCCGGTTCTGCGCCGATCATCCGCGACATAGACCACTGCTCGGTGAACTGGCTCATGTCGAAATCGATCATCTTCTGCGCCGAGCCGTAAAGAAATTTCGCCAGCGCAGTTGCCATCTCGTGCTTGCCCACTCCTTCAGGGCCGAGGAATAAAAACACGCCATCGGGCTGTTCGGGTCTTAGCTCAAGTCCGAGTTTCGCTATGCGAACGACGCGGGCGACATCGCGGGCGGCTCGCGCCTGACCGGGAACGGCGGAGTTGAGAACTTCTTCCAGTCGTTCGAGCCGTTGAGCCGGGTCTTCATCCATGATTTCAAGCGGCAGCCCAGTCGTTTCTGACAATGTTTCAGTGACGCATTCGCGGGTTAAAAGGTCAAGTCCGGCAAGCGTGGCTTTCGCAGCCGCCTTGTCCATCAGATCGAACGCCTTGTCGGGAAAGCAGCGCGAATGCAGATAGCGGTCGGTCAACTCGACGATCATCGTTATCACATCGTCATCAATTTTCACCGAGTGATATGTCTCGAACGCGCTGCGGGCTTGAGCCAGAATGCGCCGCGTCTCATCCAAAGAAGGCTCTTCGATGGTGATGGTGCTGAACCGGCGCGCGAGGGCTTCGTCGCGGGCGATGTACTTGAAGTATTCGGCGAGCGTGGTCGCGCCTATGCAGGTGATTTCGCCGCGGGAGAGGGAAGATTTCAACAGGTTGGCCACGTCGCCCACGCCGCTCGATCCTCCCGCGCCCAGAAGAGTGTGAATCTCGTCGAAGAACAAAATCACATCGCCCGCGTGTCGCACTTCTTCGAGCAGAGTTTTCAACCTCTCTTCTATCTCGCCCGCGAATTTCGCGTCGGCCAGCAATCGCAACCGGGATACTTCCAGAATTCTCTTGCCGCGCAGACGATTTGGAACTTCGCCGCGGCACAGTCGGACGGAGACGGCTGAAACGAGCGCGGTTTTTCCTACGCCCGGTTTGCCTATGAGGAGAGGATTGTTCTTGAGCTTGCGGCAAAGCGTTTCCAGAATGGCTGTGATTTCGCGCTCGCGCCCTATGAAGGGATGAGCGGCGGCGGAGATAGCCTCTTCAGCCATATCGGTGCAGAACTCGTTGAGCGCGCCTGCAAGCGGGCGCGTCGCGCGAGATTGCGCGATTGGTTGAAAGTCGGTTGCCGATAGAGGAATCGTTGAGAGCATCTCCGCGATTTTTTCAATACCGAGAGATTCTTTGACCAGAGGTTGATTGACGGCTGCGCGAAGCAAGTGCTGAAGAGTCGCAATCGAGCATCCTTCCTCGTGAGCGAGTCGGACAGATTCCACGAGCAGCGACTGAGTTTCTTTCGTCACAGTGATCGATTGCGCGGGCAGAGGGAAACGAGATGTGAGCGCCTGACGCGCCGTCTCGAAAAGATTTTTATTCTCGTCGGTCTGAGTTGAAACGGTTTCAAGCGCGGCGACAAACAGGTGTAAGGGCGAGAGCGCGCCTCCGTTTGTGCGGGCAAGCTGACGGGCGCGGTCGAATGCGGCAAGCGCATCAGGGCTTAAACATTTGAGAAGTCCTTCTTTATTCATGGCGTCAGGATCAGGCATCCGAGTGAAAGCCTATATCGCCTGTTGTCGAGGGGTCAACCGCGTGTCATTGAATCGTTTCGGACGAAGCGACTGACTGCGGAGTGTTCATGTCGGTCACGGTGAGCGACTGTTCAGAGAAGACGTTCGAGTTGACCATCGTTTGCAGCACATAATTTCCCGCTGCGGGAAAGGTGATGTTGGCGAATATGGTCACGTTATCGGCAAATCCGTTAGGCGGAATCTCGAACGGAGAGGGAGGCGAGACGGCTATGGGCTGATGGCGGTCGGGAGTAAGAAGGCGAACTTCGGAAAGGTATTGCCCCTCGCCCGACCAGTGATTCAGAACGACGATCTTCAGCACGGTCACAGGCAGTTGAGGCACCTGAATGGAATAAAACACTCCCATAAGACTGAGCTTGTGATCGATTTCAAGACGGATGTCTTCGCAAAGAAGCGTGTAGTGAAGCCGCAGATTCGATGTCATATCGTCAGTCAATATCTCACACCGACCAGCGGCGTTCAAGTAAGTTGGCCTAAACGGGAATGAATGAATATAATCCTTCGGGTCGAAATCATACCGGGAGGAATCTTTGATGTAGAACAGGCTGCCAGCCTGTTCACACGCTGAAGGCATGAAGATTCGGAGAATCCGCAGGCTGACAGCCTGCTCTACATTTTCGGAGGAATAATGATGATACGTAAAATTCAGGCGCTTTTAACTGTGATGGCTCTTTGCGCCATTGCGACAGCCGCGCAGAAGTCCGGGCATTTCGGCGCGGCGTTTACTGACGCCAAAGCGGTTTCGCTCAAAGACGTTCTGGCCGATGTCGGGAAGTTTTCGGGCAAGACTATAAAAATCGAAGGCGAGATAACGGAAGTTTGTCAGGAAAAAGGCTGCTGGCTCGTTGTCACAGACGGCAAGCAGGAGATGAGAGTCAAATTCAAAGACTATGGTTTCTTCGTGCCTAAAGACGCTTCAGGCCGAAAAGTCATACTCGAAGGCATCGTGGAAAAGAAGACCATCAGCGAAGATCACGCAAAACATATCGCTCAGGAGTCGGGCGGAAAACAAGACCCTGAGAAGATCAAAGGGCCGCAGGAAATAGTTCAGATGACGGCGGCGGGCGTCGAGATTCTGAATTGATTCAAGCGATAGAAGGATTGAAAGAAAAGGTTGAGTCGCGTGGCTCAACCTTTTCTTTTTTGCGCGCTTTGTCCTTGCGCCCATTCGAAGATTTCATGTTTCGCGTCGTTCAGTTCTCTTTCTCGAAGTTGACTCGTCCTGTCGTCGCGGCGGTTTCATTGCTACCCACCTGATTATGCGACAGGCGGATCGAAAGTAGCAGAGTTCAAATAAAATGCTATAATCTCCCCGCTCAACGTTCATCGCGTCGTAGAAATGGCGAGAGATGGCTATACTCTCTCAAAACCAAATCTCGTCGTTGCTCGTCGACAGGAGCAATTGCGATAAGACCGCTCCGTACAAACTGATTCCGTCGTTACTCAAGGTATGACACCTGAACGCTGGCAACAAATCGATAGCCTGCTCCAAGCGGCTCTTGGGCGCGAGCCTGAAGAGCGCGCCCGCTTCCTCGATGAAGCCTGCAAGGGAGATGACGAGTTGCGTAAGGAAGTGGAATCCTTGCTCGCTTCAAGTGAGAACGAGAGCTTTTTGACTGTGCCTGCTTTGAAAGATACGGCTGCGCCGATAGACGATCCGACGGGGATGATCGGGCGACGCATAGGCTTTTATCAAATCCTGTCCCCGCTCGGCACAGGCGGAATGGGCGAAGTCTATCTTGCCGAGGATACTCGATTGGGGCGCAAGGTTGCGCTGAAGATATTGCCTTCCTTCTACACCAGACATGAACAGCGCCTGCGCCGCTTTCAACAGGAGGCTCGCACCGCATCGTCATTGAATCATCCCAACATCATCACCATCTTCGATATCGGAGAGTTAGATTCTATTCACTTCATCGCCACAGAATATATAGACGGCGAGACGCTGCGCGCTGCCTTATCTCGACGAAGGCTCAGTCTGTGCGAGGTTCTCGATATCGCAATACAGATAGCCAGTGCGCTTGAGGCAGCGCACGCGGCAGGCATCGCGCATCGAGACATCAAGCCGGAAAACATCATGCTGCGCGGCGACGGGATTCTGAAAGTGCTTGATTTCGGACTGGCCAAGCTGACTGAAGTGCGGAATGCGGAACGCGGAATGCGGAATGAAGAAAACGCAGCTATTCCGCACTCCGCACTCCGCACTCCGCATTTCCAGACGGATCCCGGCACGAGGATGGGAACTGCCAATTATATGTCGCCTGAGCAGGCCAGAGGGCGTCAGGTCGACGCCCGTTCGGATATATTCAGCTTCGGAGTAGTGCTTTATGAAATGATCGCCAGACGAAAGCCGTTCAGAGGCGAGACCATAAGCCACGTGCTTGTTTCCATACTGGAGAAAGACCCGCCCCCTTTGAGTCAGTATGTACGGGAAACGCCAGCCGAATTGCAGCGAATCGTGTCAAAGGCGCTGCGCAAGGACAGGGAAGAGCGTTATCAGGCGATCAGGGAAATGCTTGTTGATTTGAAAGACCTCAGACAGGAACTGGCCCTTCAGCTAAGGCTTGAGCGCAGCGCGCCCCTGGAATCGAAAGATGAAGAGACGAACATCTGCGGCGATGAAGAGACGACCGTTCATGTGAGCTATCAAACCGAAAAGGTGGCGGATGCGCGCCCGACTCTCATCGCTGAAATTATTTCGGACGATGACCTTGTAGCTGAAAAGAGCGCGGCTATAGAAGAACTCGAAGAGAGAAAAACCAGCGCGGAAAGAAAAAAGAGAATCATAGCCGCCTGGGCGATGGTCTGCCTGACGATGGTCGGTTTGATCATCGCCGCATACTACTTGTTGAGAGATCGAGAAGAGCCAGCCAGTCAGGCGAAATCCCTTGCGGTGCTGCCCTTCAAACCGCTGGCGACTGACAGCCGCAATGAATATCTTGAGATGGGAATGGCAGAAACTCTCATATCGAGATTGAGTAAACTGAGACAAATCACCGTTCGCCCCATCAGCGCAGTGAGTAAATACGCGGGCCTTCAACAGGACTCTGTTGAGGCCGGACGCCAATTGAATACTCAATATGTGCTGGATGGGAGCGTCCAGAAACTCGGCGACAGTCTGAGAGTCACCGTCCGCCTTCTTGACACAAAAGATGGGCGCGTCATCTGGTCCGAGCAGTTTGACGAAAAGGCCGCCGATATTTTCAAGGTTCAGGACTCTATCTCCGAACGGGTGGCAAAAGACCTTGCCGTGAGGGTAACTGAAACCGAGAGGCAACGATTAAGGAAGCATTCAACCGAAAGCGCCGAAGCTTATGAGCTTTACTTGAAAGGACGCGCCTATCTCAATCAGGCCAACCCGGAGAGCGGATACAAAGCTCACGACAGCTTCTCTCAGGCCATAGTTTTAGACCCGAACTATGCGCCTGCTTACGCCGGTTTGTCGGATGTATTCAACATGGCTTCGGATAATTTTCTGGCTCCGAGTTTTGCGCTGCCTAAGGCGAAAGAATACGCGCTGAAGGCTCTCGAAGCGGACGAGTCGCTCGACGAAGCGCATCTCTCGATAGCGCAGGCCAAATGGTGGGGTGACTGGGACAAGCAGGGCGCAGAGGCGGAATACAAACGCACTCTCGAACTCAATCCGAACTATGCGTTGGCGCATCTCGCTTATGGTCGCTTTCTCACACAGCAATCGAGATTCGAGGAGGCAATCGGACAGTTGCGGTTAGCGCAGGAGCTTGATCCGCAATCGGTGTGGATTCGCTATGAGATGGGCTGGATATACTACTGTGGGCGGCAATATGAAAAAGCGATAGCATTTTATAGAGAAGCCCTGAGCCTGGATATGAATTCCGCGCAGACACATCGCCGAATCGGGCTTGCACTGGCGCAGTTGGGAATGCTCGAAGAATCTATGTCCGAGATCAGGAAGGCTTTGGAAATCAGAGACGACCCCGCCTATTATTCGGATTTGGGCTGGCTCTACGCCAGACTGGGCAAAAAAAGCGAAGTGCAAAATGCGCTCAAAAAATTAGAGGAGATGTCAAAGCGACGCTATATATCCCCGTATTATGTGGCAAAAATCTATGCGGGGCTTGGCGATAAAGAGCGCGTGTTTGAGTTTCTGGAGAAAGCTTATCAAGCCCACTCAGACCGCCTGCTCGATATTCAAACTGATCCGGTATTCGACGCGTTTCGCGGGGAGCCTCGATTCTCGAACCTGACTCGCCGTCTTGGATTCGCGCCCTAAGATATAGAGAGAACCCGACGATTGCTGTCACATCTTCAAGCGCGATCAGGCATCTTCCAGCCTCGCAGTTCGTAGTACTTTTCTTTCGGTTCGCCAGTCCATCCGTTAATGCCTTTTCGGGGCAGCCACCACAGATGGATGACCAGAGGAAAAACCATCATCACGCCGAGGAAGACGAAGAACCATTTTCGTCCGGCGGTCGTTGAAATCAGAATCGTGAGGCCGATGAAGAGAAAGAATTTCAAAACTCTTCTCCACTTGGGCGTGCCTTCCTCAAAATGGCCGAACAGAATATTTCCCAGAGCGAAGCCGCTGGCTGTGATAGCTATTTCAAACCACATATTTTCCTCCGATGATTAGAATCTGAATTTGAGACCCGCCTGAACGAGTCGCGGGCTTGAGGGCAGAAGCCCGCGCGTGCGATCAACGATGTATGTTCTGTCGAACAGATTCTTGACCGTCACGAAGAAGGTCGCGCGCCACGACTCGACGTTGTAATTGCCTGTGGCATTCCACACTATGTAGCTCGGAATCAATCCGCGCTGCCCGCTGGGAACAGGATCGATTGTATTGAGATCGTCGCCGAACTGGCGGCTTACGTAAACCGCTTCGACGAGCGTATCGAGACCTGACGGATTGGAATATCCAAGACTGAAGTTGAGCAGATGTTCAGGCGCGTAGGGCAATCGATTGCCTGTGACAGACACGGCGCTGAAACCCGGAATGTTGCTCAAACGAGCTTTGGTGAACTTCGCGTCCCTGAGCCAGGTGTATGTGGAGTGGACATAGACGTTGTGCGCGGACTTGATAATGGTTCCCGTGTCTATGCGGACATTGAACTCAAGCCCCTGATGCAGAGTTTCGCCGCCGTTTGTGAGAGTCGCGCCAAGCCCTCCGGCGACGCTTGCGGGTACGATCTGGTTTTCATAATCCATGCGGAAGAAAGTCGCTTCCACTCTCACGCCCGAATGAAGCAGGCTGCGGAGGCCGATTTCGTGGTTCCAACTCAATTCGGGTTCAAGCTCGACGATGCCGCCCGTCGTGTTGTTGATGATGTCTTCAGTTCGTGGAGGAGCAAAGCCTCGATGCGCGCCGCCGAAGACGGTGAGCTTTTCTTTGAAGCTGTACGAGACTCCGATGCCCGGCACTATCTCGGTCAATTGAGTCCTGCCGGTTACGCCCGCGCCCTCGTTGGCAAGATTGTTGGCGCGTTCGTACTTGATATGCTCGACGCGAAATCCGGGAGTGATGATGAGGCTGCCGAATATGAAACGATTCTGAGCGAAAAAGGAATAAGCCTGATTCTCGCGCCTGTTGTCTTCTACGATGACTCCTGAGCGCGAAGTCGGGCGGTTGCCGTTTTCCTGAAGTCGATGCTGATTTTCAAAGTGGAGGCGCGCGCCGAAATCGAATTCGCCCTGCGTCTCGAACAGAGTGTGGCTCACGCGAAAACGCGGCTCCACGCCGAACAGATAATAATCGCGCAGGCGGCCCTCATTGCCGCAGGTCGAGTTGAGATTTGCGAGACCTCCGCAATTTGGATCAGCCGCATCGTTTGGCCGCTGAAGCGAATTGCTCGACTGCCGCCACCAGTCGCGACTGAAGAAAGAGCCATAGACGTTCGTCGTGAAGAGGAGATTGTTGTTTAAGACAACAGCGTGAGTGCCTGATGCGCCGAAGCGATCTCCATAAAAGAAATCGTTTCGAAATGGATTCTGCCTCGGATTGGTCCGATACTCTTCTTCGGTCAGCCCGGAATAAGTGACGTTGGAATCTTCGCCGTAATAGCTTGTTCTCAGCGTGAGCGCCTGACGCGATCCCAGAGGAGTGACGAGCTTGAAGCTGAAATCATTTATGCCTGATCTTACATTTTCCCTCGCGCCTTCGCCCTGCTTGCGCAGATAGTTGAAAATCAGACCCGTATTGCGCCACGTCCCGCCAAAGCTGATTTCGCCATTGAAATAATCGCGGTTTCCTCCGATCAAAGTTATCGAACCTGAAGGTTTTGCCGGAGGGTTGGGGGTGATGTAATTGACCACTCCGGCGACGGTCACAGGGCCGTAGAGAATCTGCCCTGAGCCTTTCAGCACCTCGACACTTTCGAATCGCTCGATGGGCGGATGGTAGTAAGAAGCATTGTCTCCGTAGGGAGCATAAGAGAGAGGTATGCCGTCTTCGAGCAGAAGGATTTTTGTCGAACGAGTGGGATTGACGCCGCGAATTGCGATGTGGGGTCGCGTGCCGAAGCCTTCATCATCGCGGACGCTGACGCCCGAAACCCTTCGCAGCGCCTCGGCGAAATTGAAGACTCGGCTCGTATCAAGCGTCTTCTTATCGATTAGCTCCACCGAGCCGGGAATGCGCCTGATCTCTTCAGGCGTTTCGGCTATCTGATTGCCGTTGACTGCAATTTCTTCAGCGATCGAGGCAGGCTGAAGTGTGACTTCGATGGGTTGATTATGCCCTGCCGAAATCGCTATCCCGCGCGTCACCGAGGCGAACCCTTCGCCTGTGGCGCTGAGGCGATACTCGCCTTCCGTGAGATTGTCGAATTTGAAAGCGCCCGCGCCATCTGTTTTCGCGATGCGCTCAAATCCCGCAGGCTGCCGCCACAATCTGACGAGGCTGCCGACGACGACCGCGCCCCGCTGGTCTGTTACCCGCCCCTCGATGAAAGCGCGATTCGATTGCGCTCTCACGGGGGATACTGTTTGAAATATGATTGCGAAACTGAGAACTGAAAGCAGAATCCTGTGCATGATCCCTCCACTGTTGCGCCATGATTTATGAGACCAACCCACCCTCCGGGTTTCCTGGTTCTGAAATTGAAAACTGTTTTCAATTTCAGAGCCGAAGTTTAAGCGAAATGAGGATCGGAAGTCAACGATTTTTTTTAAGGCAGGGAGGCCAGCGCGGAGAAGATTGATTTAAGCTTTGTCGTCGGGTTATTCTCTGGCGGGTGAGTCGCCCTGAAGTTGTTAAAAATCATAATGAAGAGGAAATAGTGACCAAAGCTGTTTTGCTCTACCTTTCGACAAGCGAAGGATTCAAAAACTTTCTCACTCGATTCAAATCTTTCAACAATGTGACGAGCCGGTTCGTCGCGGGCGAGGAACTTCCCCAGGCCGTCGAAGCCATACACCATCTCAATCAGAAGAAAATCAGCGCATCGTTCGATCATCTGGGCGAAGCGATCTCTTCTGAAAAAGAAGCCGGAGACGAAGTGCGCGAGTATATCAGCATACTCGACGCCATCGAAGAGAACGCGCTCGATTCAAACGTCTCGGTCAAGCTCACTCAATTGGGACTCGATATAGATCGAAAGCTCTGCTTCGAGAACGCCCGCGCAATAGTTGAGGCCGCTGCGAGCCGTAGGAACTTCGTCCGAATCGATATGGAAGATTCCACAAGGACAGATTCGACGCTGGAAATCTTCAGAAGATTGCGCGACGAGTTCGAAAACGTCGGCATAGTCATCCAGTCCTATCTCTACCGCAGCGAGAAGGATATCGAAGACCTGCTTGGCGCAGAGGCGAGGATGAGATTGTGCAAAGGAGCTTACAAGGAACCCGCGACGGTCGCTTTTCCAAAAAAGAAAGACGTCGATGCGAACTACATCAGATTGATGGAGGCGTTGCTTAGGTCAGGCGTCTATCACGGCATAGCGACTCACGATGAAAACATGATCGCGGCGACTCGACAATTCGCTTCGTCGCGCGGCATCGCAGCGGATCAGTTCGAGTTTCAGATGCTCTATGGAGTGAGGCGGGATCTTCAGGAAACACTCATCAATGAGGGCTGGCGAGTGCGCGTTTATGTGCCTTACGGTCGTTCCTGGTATCCGTACTTCATGCGACGGCTGGCCGAACGTCCGGCCAACATCTGGTTCGTGATGAAGAATATGATGAAGGGCTGATCAAAAAAAGCCGCTTCACTGGAAGCGGCTTTTTTCGTGCTGGAGCGTCAGAGAAAAATTTTCAGGCTGCGGCTTTCACTTCATTTACCGGACGGTCTGAAGCCTGATTGAGGTTTGCAGCGGTGCGCTTCTGCGCTGCTGCGCCCTTTGCCGCTGTCTGCTTGAGGATTTCGACAGCCTTCTTCAACTGAACATCTTCAACCGGATGCTCTGTCTTTGGCGGAGCGACCTGCTGTTGAGGCTCAGGCTCCGCGCCTTCTTCCTCATCATCGCCCGGAGGCAGCACCAATTCTTCTTCAGCGGGGCGGTCAACTTTGACGGTAGGTACGACGCCCTCTTCCATAAACGGCTTGCCTGTGGCGGGCGCATATTTTGCCGTCGTCAGCAGCAATGCCCCTCCATCTGTAAGCGGGAAGAGTTGCTGTTCGCTTCCCACTCCAAAAGTTCGCTCGCCTATGACTTCACCTCGCTTCTGATCGCGAACGGCAGCGGCGATGATTTCAGCCGCGCCCGCAGTGCTGCGATCAATGATGACTGCCATCGGCCCGCTGAAGACTGCTTTGGCGGGATCGGCTTTGTAGACTTGAGTCTCTTTGCCCTCTTTGCCTATCGCGCGAGCCAGCACCCCGGAGCCGATGAAAAGATTTGCAACTGCGACGCCTTCGTTGATACTTCCATTCGCCGATCCGCGCAGGTCCAGAACGATCTTCTGCGCGCCTTTCGCGATGAGATCGGCGAGTTGAGTTTTTATCTCGGCGGATTTGTTCTGAGCAAGAGAGGTTGCCTTTATGTAACCGATGCCGGTTTCTTCCATGCGCGACTCTATCGCCGGTTGGACGATCTTTGCACGAGCGAGCGTTATCTTGCGCGACTGGCCGCGATGAAGTATTCGAACCTCGACCGAAGTTCCAACCTGGCCGCCGAGGAGTTGCTCGGTGTCATACAGGCTGAGATCGCGCGAAGGAACCTTGCCGACGTATTCGATTATATCGCCATCGCGTATGCCCGCCTGATCAGCCGGGGAGCCTTTCAGCACTGAGATGATGTAAGAGTAGCCATTCCATTTCGACAGTATCATCCCTGTCTCTCCGCGAACCGCTTTCGGATCGTACTGTTTGACCTGTTCCGTCGTAAGATATGCGCAATAAGGATCAAGCCCGTCGGCAAGCCCGCGAAGGCTTCCTATGCGCACCTTCTCAAGATCAGGCTGATCGACGTAGTCGCGGATTATGTGACTGAGCACTTCGTTGAAGGTGTTGTACTGTCCATACTGACCGCTTCGCGCCACCGCCTGCCCGGAATGCGACATGAAGCTGCCAATGATGGCGTAGAAGGCAATGATCGAGGAAAAGACTACGATGGCGATCTTGGTTTTGAAATGCATCCCTTGCTCCTTGAAGCTGACTGGTCGCGCAACTCATATTAACGCGATGCAGCCAAAGGGCGCAAGAATAAGGCGTCGCGGAGGCGCGAAGTTCTTCAGACCGCTTCTGTAGCTGTGCTGCGGGCCAGGACGGATTCCATAGCGCGGAAAAGCTCTTCAGCGCGCACCGGTTTCGACACATAGCCGTCCATTCCAGCCTCCAGGCATCGCTCACGGTCGCCTTTCATCGCATAAGCCGTCATCGCTATTATCGGGATACGGTTGGCAGTCTGTGATTCGCGGGAGCGAATCGCAACGGTGGCTTCAAAGCCGCTCATCTCCGGCATCTGCACGTCCATCAGGATCAGGTCGAATGGCTGCTGCTCGAAAGCCTCGACCGCATCGCGCCCGTTGTTCGCGACCACAACCCTGTGCCCATGCCTTTCGAGCATTCGCACAGCCAGATGCTGATTGACCGGGTTATCTTCGGCAAGCAGCACGCGCAAGGGGCGGCGGGCAGCGGGGAGAACCCTCTTTGCGCCGAGAGGAGTTTTATGTCTATGGGCGCCGACTGCGCCCGGAATCCGGAGCATCGCCGCTTTCAACTCAGCGGGCTTGACAGGTTTTATCAACTGGCAGGCTATATAAGGATCGCTTTCCGACGCGCTGGCCGGACGGCCCTTGACGGCTGACACAAGCAGTATGGCCGAGCGCACGATCTGCCGGTTTTCTTTCAACAGTGATATGAGGGTCAATCCATCGATGCCCGGCATCCCCGCATCTACTATTGCCACATCATAACTTCTTCCTTCTTCGCGCGCCCGCATCACTTCTTTCAACGCCTCCCCTGCGCCATCCGCCAAACGGACGCTCACTCCACACGAATGAAGAACCTCCGCCATCACGCAAAGGGTTGCTTGATTGTCATCGACCAGGAGCGCGCTGAGTCCTGCCAGCAATGAATCATTGCTTTGAACTTTTATGCCTTTGACGCTGAATCGAGCGGTGAAATGGAATGTGCTTCCGCGTCCCGCTTCGCTTTCGACCCAGATGCTTCCGCCCATCAACTCGACCAGCCGCGAAGAGATTGCAAGCCCCAGACCTGTGCCTCCGAATTTACGAGTCGTCGATGCGTCGGCCTGCGTGAAGGCTTCGAAGATCAACTGCTGTTTTTCGGGAGAGATACCTATTCCTGTGTCCCGGATGGAGAAATGCAGAATCACTTCCTCCTCGCTTTGCTCCTCGACCTCTATGCGCAGAGCAATCTCGCCCGACTGAGTGAACTTCACAGCGTTTCCAAGCATATTGACGACGATCTGGCGCAGTCGCACCGCGTCGCCTATGAGAGTGTCGGGCGTTTGCGGCGCGATGTGGAGGACGAGTTCCAGGCCCTTTTCGTGAGCGCGCGGAGCGAAGGTCTTCATCGTATCGCCCAGAGTATCCTGCAATCTGAACTCGGACGAGTCGAGTCTGAGCTTGCCCGCTTCTATCTTCGAGAAGTCCAGAATGTCGTTGATGATTTCGAGGAGCGAATCGGCTGAAAGGCGAACCATTTCCAGATACTCGCGTTGCTCGCTATCGAGCGGAGTGTCGATGAGGAGTTCCGTCATGCCGATGATGCCGTTCATCGGGGTGCGAATCTCGTGGCTCATATTGGCGAGGAATTCCGACTTGGACTGATTGGCCGCTTCGGCAGCTTCTTTCGCCCGCATCATGACTTCTTCCATCTGCTTGCGCGCAGTGATGTCTGTGGCGATGACGAGTTTCGCTGACCTTCCTTCGAATATGAATGGCTGCGAGATTATCTCTACATCTATAACGGTTCCATCTTTCTTCTGATGTTTCCATTCGCCGTGATTTCCCGATTTTTCAGGCTGTGATTCCACCAGAGCGATATATTTCGAAACTTCTTCAACGGGCCGTATCTGGGTGGTTTTCAGCGAAAGGAATTCTTCGCGCGAATAGCCATAGTGTTCTATGGCCGCGTCGTTGACGGCGAGGAAGTAGGAGGTTTCAGCGTCGTGCACGAGCGCAGGCAGCGGATTGCTTTCGAACAGGGAGCGGTAACGCTCTTCGCTCTGGCGAACCTCTTCTTCGGCCTGCTTGCGCTCGGTTATGTCGCGGGCATTTATAACCGCGCCGCGCACAGCAGGGTTGCCGAACAAATTGTTGCCTATCGCTTCCATCACTCTCCACGAGCCGTTCTTGTGCCGGTAACGGTACTCCGCCTTTTCGGCAGAGCCGTGATTGCCAAGTGTGCTGTTGAAGAGTTCCATCACCACTGGCAAATCATCGGGATGGAGCATCTCGAAGGAATTTCGCCCCACCATTTCTTCTGGTTTGTATCCCAACACTCGCTCCGACGAAGGGCTGGTGTAAATTATGGTTCCCTGTTCGTTGACGATAGTCGTGGTGTCGTGAGCGTTTTCTATCAGCGACCGGAAGTATTCCTCGCTCCGCTGCAACGCCTCCTGAGCGTGTTTCTGTTCGGTGATATTGACGTTGATCGCCAGCACGCACTGCTGACCCCCGATTTCTATCTTCTCTGCCGAGAACAGCCCTACTGTCTCTTCGCCCGATTTCTTCGAGAATTTGACTTCCAGATTCTGCACGAATCCCTGCTCTTTGAGCAGTCTCAATACTTTGTCGCGGCCTTCCTCATCAGCCCAGATGCCCAGGTTTTCCGCCGTGCGGCCTATGGTCTCTTCGCGCGAATAGCCGGTTGATCGGATGAAGGCTTCGTTGATATCGACGTACCTGCCGTCTCTGGTGGTGAGAATGCTCATCGAACAGGGACTGGAGTTGAACGCTTTGGAGAATCTTTCCTCTGACGCCCTTATGACTTCCTGAGCGCGCTTCTGCTCGGTGATATTGACGCTGGTTGTCAGCACGCACCGCTGGCCGTTGATCTCTATTTTCTCCGCCGAGAACAACTCCACTATCATTTCGCCCGATTTTTTCAAGAATCTGGATTCCAGATTCTGCACGAACCCCTGCTCTTTGAGCAGCCTCAATACTTTTTCGTATTCTTGAGGGTCAGCCCAGAAGCCGACATCGACGACCGCGCGGCCTATAAGGTCTTCACGCAAATAGCCGGTCGTGTGCAAAAAGGTTTCGTTGACATCGATCAATATACCTTCTCTGGCCGTGACGATGCTCATGGAACAGGGACTGGAATTGAACGCTTTGGAGAATCTTTCCTCCGATGTGCGCATTATCTCTTCGGCCATCCTGCGCTCAGTGAGGTCAGCCATCGCTCCGAGCATACGCACAGGGCGATTTTCTACATCATGTATCACATAGCCGCGATCCATGATGTAGGCATAAGTGCCGTCGCCCCGACGATAGCGATATTCGTCAGTCCAGAACTGGCTCCCACTGTTGATTACTTCGTGAATGCCGGAAACGACTCTTTCTCTCTCCTCCGGGTGGATATTTTCATACCACCAGTTGACATCCTTCCCGACCTGTTCCGCCTTGTATCCGAAGAGCGTCGTCACTCCTTCATTCCACCAGACCGCATCTGTCTCAAGGTTCCAGTCCCAGACCGCGTCATTGGTGGCCTGCGCGACGAGTTGAAATCGTTCTTCGGTCTTTCGTCGTTCTTCGTCGGCCTGTTTGCGCTCGGTGATATCGAGCAGAGTGCCAAGCACCGCAGGGCGGTCGTTGTATGTCACCAGTGTGCCGAAGCTCTCAACGTGGCAAATCGTTCCGTCCTTACGCACGCCGCGAAACTCTCTGGAGTTCGAGTCATTATCGCCCGACAGCCGCGATCTTATGGCGTCGGCCAGCTTATCCGCATCCGTGCTGGTAATCATATCGAACGGATCGATGGTGTCGATCAACTCCTCCGGCCCGTAGCCGAACATGCGCGCGAATGCCGGATTGACGTAGCGGAACTTTCCATCCTGAATCACATACACGCCCAACAGAGATTGATCGGAGAGTATTCGATAACGCGATTCAGACTCGCTCATCGATTGATAGAGCGCGGCGTTCTTCTGCTCAAGCGCCTCCAGTTCCAGGATTTGATCCCTGAGCATCGTTTCGCGATGCACCCTCTCGGTCACATCTTCTATGACGGTGATCGTCCCGACTACGCGGTTATCTTCGACGAGCGGAGCGATCTGCGCGCTTTGCTGCATGAATTCGAAATCGATAACCCCCGCTTTGGGCGGGAGGCGAAGCAGATAGCGATGGAAACGTTGCGAGAGAACTCGGGCATGGCCCCTGAGCGCCGCGTGATAATAACGGTCGAATTTGCGCTCGACCAGATCCGTGTAGACTTCAAGCAGATTACGCCCCTTCACCCGGCTTGCGCTCAACCCGCTTCGCTCTTCAAGCCACCGATTCCACCCTCTTATGTTCAACTCCGCGTCGGTCGTCACAATGCCGAGTGGAACAAGATCGGCGAACCCTTCGAGCGCCGCAGTCTCAATCGACGTTTCTGCTTTCGTATGATTCATCGTCGGCAACGCCCCAATGCTTAGACTTCGATCTGCGCTTCTTCCCGGCGCTCGACCGGCATCAACAGGTCAGGCGAATCAAGACGGAGCGCCATTACCAGGCACCCATTCAAAAGACGGTCGCGCAATCCGAACGACACCCGGACGACCAGCGCGCGTCGACGCTCCTGTTTGCCCGCCGCAAGCCGGTCGAGCAGATGGTCGAGGCTTTCCAGATGCAGGCGCGGAACTGATAATATCACCTGAGCCTCAAGAAAATTTCCGAGCGCGTCGACACAGTCGTCGAGCAGAAGGTTGGCGAATTCAGTCAGCGCCTCGTAATCCGACTCGTTCAATTGATTCGTCAACGGTTTCTCTTTCGTAAGCAGTTCCGAAAGCCGCGCCGCGTCGCCGTGGTCGAGCAGCAGAAAGGCATCTCCTGACACGGAACCGGTTATTGACTGATGAACAGAAGCGATTTCGCTTTCGACAAAGCCGCCCAGTTCATTCGAAAGATCGCCTGCCTCGCAGACCGCCACTCCCGTTGCGCCCATCAGCGCGCGGCAGCCGGTCAGTTCGGAAAGTGAAGCAGCCGTGCGCGCGAGAGCGTTGTTGATGATCTCGGTCAGAGCCTCCCTTTGATGTTTGGTGGGCAACATATAATTCTGTCACGCGAAAATTCGTCGCCGTATTGATGCTTGAACGCGAGCGATCTCCTTCACCTCATTTCATCCGTTCGGTTATGATCCGAACTCTGCAAACTGACAGGCATCGGAAAGCAGCCTTTCGATGCAGTCGATCAACACGGCTGACCTTACAGGCTTCATTAAAACATCATCAGGGGCGCACGTCTCTGCTTTTTTCATCTCTGTCTTGTTTGCCGTCAGCAGCACGACTTTGGGCGGCGACGCGAGACCCTTGATGGTTTTGCAGACAATCAGCCCATGCATGTCGGGCATCAGGCCGTCGGTCAGCACCAGATCGGGTTTTTCCAACGAGGCCTTTTCAATCGCGCTTCGCCCATTTTCCGCCGATAGCACTTCGTAACCTGCTCGCGTCAGCATCATATTGAGCATCATTCTCATCAAGCGGTCATCATCGACGACGAGAATCTTTTTAGGTGTTGTCATAAGAACTCTCATGTCCCTGAGTCGCCACTCTGACAGCAAAGATCAGTATGTTGTTACGGCATTCGCAACTGAAACTCGAATCGAATTGCCGAGGCCGATGGATGCGTTTGCCGGAGGCGCAAGCCGCTATCCATACCATCAGACATTGACGGCAGGAATACAGGTGCAAGCCCTATGCCCGCGAAGTGATTTCGAGGCGAAGCCCCATACGGGTAATGACAGGTTCGATTTCAGGAATTATTTTCGATTCGATTCGGCCAGTCCGCAGGGCAACAGGAGCGAGTCGAGGAATAAAGCAACAGCGACTGGGGACGAGAGGTGAGGCATAATGGCCCGACAATCCACACCTTGTCTGCAATCGCCACATTATTTTTCGCTTGGCTGGATATGCCAGTGATTCAGGGCTTCGTGCGCAAAGAGCGAAAATCCTTCATCGTTTTGCGCACAAGCGGAGAGAGCAATCCGGGATGAATGCGACTCAACCACCAAAAGAGTCGAGCATAAAACGGAAAAATGATGATCGCCTTGTTGCGACCGACGCCGCGAAGGATGATCTCAGCCGCGCGGTCGGCCTCTATAGGGCGGAAGGGAATGCTCTCCTTGATTTTTTCTTTGCTGATATTGACGACCGTTCCCGCGTCGTAGATTCCTGTCTGAACGAACCCCGGACAAACTGCGCTCACTCTGACTCCGAAACTGGCGGCCTCATTCCTGATCGCCATCGAAAGCCCGACGACTGCGTGCTTGGTCATCGAATAAGGAGCCATGCCGGGAGATGCGATCAGCCCCGCAATCGAAGCCGTATTGACGATGTGGCCCGATCCCTGTTTTACCATCACTCGATAAGCGGCCTGCGTTCCGTAAACGACTCCCCAGAGATTTATATCGATGATCCTTTGCCAGTGTTCGAGATCGATTTCATAAGCTTCGCCGCCGACGCCTATGCCCGCGTTATTGAAGATATAATCGAGCCTTCCCATCTCCGAGACGGTTTCATCGATGAGCTTTTCTACGTCTTCCGCGCTTGAGACATCGAGCCGCACGGCGCGCGCCCGTCCGCCAGTTGAATTGATTCCTTCAGCGATCCGGCGCGCGCCTTCGTCGTTTATGTCGGCGAGAGTGACTATCGATTTGCATCGGCCAAGCTCTTCAGCAACCGCGCGCCCGATGCCTGACGCCGCGCCTGTCACTATCGCTATCTTGTCTTTGAATTCATCCATAAGAAGTCAGCCATCGAATCTGACTAACATCTGACATCTAACCTCCAACATCTCCTTCCTCTTCGAGCATTTTTTTCAACTCATCGCCGCTGATCTTATACGTCGCGTTGCAGAAATGACAGATCAACTCCGCGCCATCATCCTTCGCCAGCATGTCTGCGATTTCCTCGCGACCGAGCGCCGCGATTATCAGCCTTGCCCGCGAGGGCGAACACTGGCACTCGAAGCGCGGCTCCTTCTCTTCGAGCGTCACAAGGTCGAGATCGCCCACAAGCGTTTGCAGCATCTCGGCAGCCGTCATCCCGTCCGCGATCATTTCAGTCGAAGCTGGGGCATGAGAGATGGTCTGCTCGATTTTCGCTATCAGGTTTTCTTCCGCGCTCGGCATCACCTGAATGATGAAACCGCCCGCTGTACGAACCCTCATGCGCTCAAGCGCGGTCTCGACCGAAGAGAGAGATTCCTCCCTCGTGCCGTCTTCGAATTCCACCAGCACGCCGAGACCCACGGCGGAATTTATCTGCTCGGATTTGGCGAGATAGTAAGCTATGTCTTCGCCTATCTCGCCCGACACTATCGGCACCATGCCGCGGTAGGGTTCTTTCATCAACCCTATTTCAAAACCCGCGTCGCGTGTCACATGAAGCATTCCACCGCCGACGATGGCTCGCACGTCGAGCTTGCCGTGAGGGTTGCCGTTTATCTGATCGGCTGCCGGGTTGGACACATACCCGCGAACTTTCCCGTGCGGGTCGGCCTGAACGATTATGTTTCCCACAGGCCCATTGCAGTGAAACTGAAGCGTGATTTTTTCGAGGTCTTTCGCTCCCGCCCCCATCAGCAGCCCGCCCGTCAGGGCGCGTCCGAGCGCGGCGGAAGCCGTCGGAAAAGCGCCATGACGACGACACGCTTCATCGACCAAACGGGTCGTGACTGCGGCTGTGCATCGAAGCTGACCTTCTGCGGCCAGCGCGTAAAGAAGTTGATCGGTCATCCTTAACTCCGTTATTTCAGCCTGCGCACTTGGGCGATTGATCCGTCAGCAACCCGATGGCGTGAGGCAGCGAACTTCTGATAGCAGTAAAATTTTCGACCGCCCCGCGACGGCTTCCCGGCAGATTGACTATAAGAGTCCGCCCGCGGATTCCACACACGGCGCGCGAAAGCGGCGCAAGCGGAGTCGAATCCAGACTGCGCAATCGCATCAACTCCGAGAGGCCCGGAGCTTCACGCTCTATCACATCGCGCGTGGCCTCAGGCGTGTTGTCACGTGGAGCGAAACCTGTCCCGCCGGTCGTGAAGATTATATTTATCTCGCCGCCATCGGCCAGATGGCGAAGGCGTGAAGATATGAGATCGCGATCATCCGAGATTATTTCCGCGGCGACGACCTCGCCGCCGAGTTTTTCTATCTCGGCTCTGACAGCAGGGCCGGACTCATCGACGCGCTTGCCGCGCGAGCAGGAATCGCTGATGGTCAAAACTGCGGCGATGATTTTGACGCGCATAAGGCAATAGTATTGCAATCAGCGGGCGAGGTTTGCAAAAGATTCATTACGCGGGTTGACTGGCGTTGCCGAGTTTGATTACGGCCAGCGGCGTGTAGATCGATCCGCCCGGACTGAGTTCGCTTCGCATCACCATCACTTCGCGGGCAGTGAAACTTTCAGGCTCAAATCCTGTAGCGATCAGTTTTTCGGCCAGTAGCGCGGCGTTTCGCGGAGAGCGCAAACGAGCGATGGTCAGATGAGGCGAAAACTTTTTCTCATCGCGCGCAAAGCCTGAATGCGCAAGACTGGTTTCAACGATGCGGTGAAGTTGTCTGAATTCGTCCGTCAGGCGCGTAAGTCCCACCCACAGCACTCGCGGACTCCGCGGAGAAGGGAAGCATCCCGCGCCGCCGACTTCTATTTCAAATGGATTGATTTCAAGGGCTGCGCTCGTTACGGCTTCGATCACTTTTTCAATTCGAGTGCGCTCGACATCCCCCAGGAATTTCAACGTCAGATGAATATTCTGCCCGCGCACCCAGCTTGCCTGAGCGTCGAGAGAGCGAAGAGTGCGCTGCAACTCTTCGATGCGCTGGCGAATGGCAGCGGGTATCTCGATGCATAAGAATGTTCTTACCGCGTCGCCGCTCATGGATTCAGGGTGTCTTCGAATGAGTTGGAACTGTAGTAGCTGAGAAAGTGCGCCTGACTGTCGACTATGGCTTCTCCCGCTTCGGGGCGCACGCGAACATAAGAGCCATCGTGCGTAAGCCTTCGCGCTTTGACGTTATCGCGAAGACCCACTTCGAGAATTTCCTTGAGATGCTGTTTGAGCGTCGCATCTTCGATGGGCGTCATCAGTTCGACTCTTCGATCCAGATTTCTCAGCATCCAGTCCGCGCTGCCGACGTAGATATCCTCCGTTCCTCCGTTTGCGAAATAAAAGACGCGACTGTGTTCGAGGAATCGCCCGACTATGCTCGTCACCGTGATCGTGTCGGAAAGCCCCTCGACGCCGGGGCGAAGAGAACAGATGCCGCGCACGATCAACTCGATAGGCACGCCTGCCTGCGACGCCCCGTAAAGCGCGCGAATTATCTTTGTGTCTGTCAGGCTGTTGACCTTGACGATGATGCGAGCCTCGCGCCCCGCCTTGAAATGTTCCATTTCGCGCTCGATCAATTCGGTCATCTTCTCGCGCAGATTGACCGGCGCGACCAACAGCTTGCGATACTGAGTCTGGCGCGAAAACCCCGTCAGGTAATTGAACAAATCCGTGGCATCGGCTCCTATGGCGTCATTGGCGGTGAAGAGTCCCAGGTCTGTGTATATGCGGGCGGTCGTCGGGTTGTAGTTTCCCGTGCCTATGTGAATGTAGCGGCGGAGCGCGCCCGATTCACGGCGCACCACGAGCGCAAGCTTGCAGTGAGTCTTCAGCCCCAGCACTCCATAGACGACGTGGACGCCCGCGCGCTCAAGCTGACGCGCCCACTCGATGTTGTTCTCTTCATCGAAGCGCGCTTTTAGTTCCACCAGCACAGCCACCTGTTTGCCGCGCTCAGTAGCATTGATGAGCGCGCGCACGATTGGCGAATCCTGCCCAGTTCGATAAAGCGTCATCTTGATGGCCAGCACATCCGGGTCGATTGCGGCGGTGCTGATGAAATCCACCACGCTCGAAAACGAGTTGTAAGGATGATGAACCAGCACGTCCTGTCGACGGATGACATCGAATACAGGCTCATCGGAGCGAAACTCTGCGGGCATCGAAGGCGTAAACGGTCGATCTTTGAGTTCCGGCCTGTCGAGGCGGTAGAGAGCCATCAGGTCGGGCGCGTTGAGCGGCCCATCTACGGTGTAGACATCCTCTGCCGTCAGATTGAGCGAGCCTGCGAGATAGCGCACCATTTCGCCGGGCATCGTAGAAGAAACTTCCAGGCGAATCGCCGCGCCGAATCTGCGTTTGCGAAGTTCCATCTCCATCATTCGCAGCAGGTCGTTGGCTTCGTCCTCGCGGATTTCTATGTCAGCGTCGCGGGTGACTCGAAAGACGTGAGACTCGCCCGCGTGCATTCCGGCAAAGAGTATGTGAACGTTGGCCGCGATGAGGTCTTCGAGGAATGTGAACTCCATTCCCGAATCGCCTATGGGGACGAGTCGGGGGACGATGGGCGGAACCTTGACGCGGGCGAATCGCGGTTGAGTCATTCGCGATGTCGGCCCCGGCAGGGTCGTCTGTCCGGGTTCTATCATCACGCCGAGGTTGAGGCTCAGATTCGAGATGTATGGAAACGGATGGCTCGGATCGACGGCCTGGGGCGTAAGCACTGGGAAGACGTTTTCCATGAAGTAATCGTTGAGCGCGCGGCGCTCGCGATCCGGAAGCGCGCGATAAGGCGTGATGATGATGCCGCACTCGCTCAGTTGCGGAAGGATTTCTTCCTTGAGGCAACGCATCTGCTCGGCGACCATCGGCAGCAATCGCGCGTTGATCTGTTTCAACTGCGCAGTCGCCGTCAACCCGTCGGGCGAAAGGTCGGAGATTTCCTGCTCGATCTGTTCCTTGAGACCCGACACGCGGATCATGAAAAACTCGTCGAGGTTGGTGGAAAAAATCGAAAGAAATTTGAGTCTTTCCAGAAGCGGCTGCGACGGGTCGAGAGCTTCTTCCAGCACGCGGCGGTTGAACTCAAGCCAGCTTACCTCGCGGTTGAACAAAAGTTGAGTGTGCAGATAAAGCGTCGTGGGAAGCGCGAGGTTCCCTTCTTCGCGAATGATTTGTTTTAATGCGTCGGACATGGCGAACCTTTCTCTGGCGAGTCTTGAGTTTTGAGTCTGGAGTCTTGAGTCAGGAAAAAGATTCGAGCATCCCGACTCTCAAGACTCCCTGGACTCGCTGACTCTCTGGACTCTCAGTCGAGCGCGCGGCGCAAAGCATCAAGCACTCTGGAAACATTTTCACTGCTGCTGCCTGATCCCATAAGCCCTATGCGAAATATGCGACCTCTGAGCGGCCCCAGTCCGCCGCCTATTTCGATGTTGTCTTCTTCGAGCAGCCGAGCGCGCACGCGAGCATCATCGATCCCTTCAGGCACAGCCACCGCATTCAGACTCCACAGCCTCTCACGAGGCGCGACGAACATCCTTAGCCCCATCGCTTCTATCCCTTCGACCAGCGCGCGATGATTCATTTCGTGCCTGTGCCAGCGAGATTCAAGACCTTCTTCATGAACTATGAGCAATGCCTCGCGCAGCGCGTAATTCATCGAGATCGGCGCAGTGTGATGATATGTCCGTTCGCCGCCCCAGTATCGCTCGACCATCGTTATGTCGAGATACCAGCTTTGAACTTTCGTGCGGCGATTGCGGACGCGCTCAATCGCCCTTTCGGAAAAAGTGACGGGCGCGAGTCCCGGCGGCGCTCCCAGACATTTCTGCGTGCCTGAATAACAGACATCGATTCCATTGCGATCCACTCCCACCGAATGCCCTCCGAGCGAAGTCACCGCATCGACTACCAGTAGCGCGTCGCGACTGTGAGCCATATCGGAAATCCCCGCGAGATTTTGAAGCACGCCCGTAGAAGTTTCCGCGTGAACCAGACACACGGCGCGCGCCGAGGATGATTTCAAGGCGTCTTCGATTTTGTTCGGGTCTATCGCGTGTCCCCACTCTGCGCGAACCGCGATGGGTTTGCCGCCTGCGCGAGAGACTATATCGAGCATCCTTTCGCCGAACACGCCGTTGATGCAGACCACCACCTCGTCGTCCGGCTCGATGACGTTCACGAGGGCGGCTTCCATACCCGCGCTGCCGGTGCCTGATATCGGAATGGTCACGCGATTGCGTGTCTCGAACGTGTAGCGAAGGAGTTCCTGAATATCATCCATGCACTGAAGGAAAATCGGATCGAGATGCCCGACGAGCGGGCGGGACATAGCCTCAAGCACACGCTTTTCAACAGGGCTTGGGCCGGGGCCGAGCAGCAGTCGATCAGGCGGATTGAATGTTTTGTAGTCGCGATTTTCCATTACCGGTTGCGCCGTGTCGCTCATGATTTTCTCCCCTGGAAAAGTGGCGCAAGCTGTCAGCTTGCGTAGCTCCAAATATGGTGCTTTCAGGGCGCGCAATCTAACCGCATTGCGCCACCAGACTCCTCTATCGTATCTCGCGCTCGTCTCTCACGAGATTGAATGCAAATTCTATCGGCGTGCAGAAGGTTATGTCTTCGGCTGATGCGACGTTGGACGTGAGTATCCCGATCACTTTGCCTCTGTTGTTGAGGGCCGGACCGCCGCTGTTGCCGCGATAGGCTCGCATATTGAGTTGAATCAAATTCTGATTCACCCGGCCAACCACTCCCGTCGAGAGCGAAGTCTCTATGCGGTCTTCGAGCAAATCCAATCCGAGCGGATAGCCTATGACAGCGACCTCTTCGCCCTGATTGATGGCTTCGTACCCAGGCTCGAATCCTCCGACCACCGGCATACCGGGCGGCGGATTGATCTTCAGAATCGCCACATCGATATCCTTGCTCGCTGAAAGTTTGTAGAGCGTCGCCATCACAGCGTCTTCGATCCTGCGGCCCGGAAAGACCACTTCGATCTTAGTCGTTCTTCCACTCATCCCCGACGGCGGCGCGTTGTATTCCCAGTCCTGAATCAGGTGTCGATTGGTGACGATCAATCCGCTCGATGAAACCACGAATCCTGATCCGCTGCGCGCGTCTGTCGCCATAGTCTGCCCGCTTGCATCGATGAGAGCGAACTCAGTGCGAATGAAAACGACGGCGGGGCTGTTGCGCTCGGCGACGGCGGAAAAACTCGCTCGACTGGTAGACAGCCGCGCCGAAAGCACTACGCCGGCAATCGCGCCGATGACCATCGATGCGACCACCGCAAGTATCAGCCACGTGTTGGAGCGCGCGGGCGCAGCCGTTTTTTGCTGAATGATGAGCGGCGAAGTATCGAGCGCAGCCTTCATATCCTGGGGGATCATGACTTCTTCAGTCGGCGTGACATCCATATCGCTTTCGATAGCGAATCGGGCGACCGGGCCGCCTGCTCCGAATTCTATGAGATCGTCGTGATGAAGCTCGCTGATGACCACGCGGCGACCGTTTATCATCGTGCCGTTGGTCGAACCCAGATCGCGAATGACGTACTGCGAACCGTTGCGACGTATCTCGGCGTGATGAGCCGACACGCGCCGCTCGCTGTCACTGAAGACAAGGCGATTGTCAGGCGCGCGGCCAACCGTTATCCGCTCATCGGCGAACAGGTCGGCGTCGCCTTTTCTCAAACCTGAAAGATAGGTTAAGACAGCCCGCATCAGAGCCTCTTACATCGAACTCGCAGCGCATATCAATCCGACACGTAATTTAATCCATCCATCGGTTGCGCACAAGCAGTGGTCGGCGGAATGCGGAGTGCGGAGTGTGGAATTTATCAACTCCGCATTCCGCATTCTTTATATCGGGGTGAGGATTTCTATCAACTCGTCGACCCGCTCGTTTTCCGCCTTCTCGGTGAGCTTCAGATGAATCAGAAATTCGCGGTTGCCTTCCGCTCCCGCTATCGGCGAGGCAATCACGTCCATCGCTTTCAACCCGACTTCCGCCGCACTGCGTTTGACCTCGACCAGCACGCGACGATGCTTCGCTGCATCGGTGACGATGCCTTTCTTTCCGACTTCGCCGTGACCTACTTCGAACTGAGGCTTGACGAGCGCGATGCAATCGGCCTCCTGAGCGAGAACTCCGACGACAGCCGGAAAAATCTTGCTCAGAGAAATGAACGCGACATCTATTGTCGCAAGATCGAATCTTGCGGGGAACTGATCCGGTTCGAGATAGCGCGCATTCTGCCCCTCGATCACTTCGACGCGAACATCCTTTCTGAGTCGCCACGCGATCTGATTGTGACCTACATCGATGGCCCAAACGACGGCAGCGCCATGTTGAAGCAGGCAATCTGTAAATCCTCCGGTCGAAGCTCCGATGTCGATGCAGTTCTTCCGCGTAGGGTCGATGTGAAATTCCCTGAGCGCGGCTTCGAGCTTCAGCCCGCCGCGACTGACGTATTTCAATGGCTCGTCCTTGATGCGTATTTCCGAATCCGCATCGACTGCCTGTCCGGGTTTATCGATGCGCTGCTCGCGAACTAAAACCTTGCCCGCAAGTATCAAAGCCTGAGCGCGAGCGCGGCTTTCGACCAATCCCCGTTCGACCATCAGCTTGTCCAGTCGCTCTTTCATAAGAACAGAAGGAGTCAGAAGACAGAAGTCAGGAGTCAGAAGACAGAAGTCAGGAGTCAGGAGTCAGAAGACAGAAGTATTGAGGAATCAAAAACTGCGTTACAGGCTCAAGCCTCTTCCTGCAACCGTTACCCATATCGAAAAGAAATTCGGAGCCTGACGCCCGACTCTCCATTCTGACTTCTGACTCCTGACTTCTGACTACTTCCCCAAAGCTTTTTGTATCAGCCGCTCATCAGGCGGACGAGAGTCAGCGAACACGAAGACGTGTATGTGATCGCGCGTCTCTCTGAGCGCCTCGACGCGACCTTTGGATTTTAACTGCGCGACTTCTCTCATCAGCCAGTCCTGTTCGGCTGCCGTCATGTAACGATAATAAACATCGAAAGCCAGCCCCGTCGTGTGCGGAGGCGCAGCCGTGCGCGCGGCGTTGGGATTGGTTTCGCCCAACAGCCTTTGATACTGCTCCGAGCGCACGAGCGATGTGACGGGCAGAGGGCGAGCGAACTGCGCGTTGTATGCGCGGGCGACCTCGATCAACACCTTACTCGCCTCGGGGCGAAGAAAACTGAGCAGTCGAATCTTGAACTGCCGCCGCTCTGTCGGGTCGCTCAGATCATAAGACTTGTCGCCGAACTGACTGGCGAATTCATAAATCAACTCGCGCTCTGCCATCAATGCGCGCAATCGATGCGGGTCTTTGTAAAAGAAGGCAAGCGTGTCAGCTTTTTTGACCGTCTTTTCAAGCGAGAGGCGCGCGTCGGCCAGTTGTGTCGCGAGAGCCTTTCGCAAAGCGCGGTCTTTCGCTGCGCGCCGGAGTTGCAGTTGCAGATCGATGACTGCCTGCTTCTGCTCTCCGATTGATTCGACGAGTCGATTGTGTTCGTTTTCGTACTCGTCGCGGCTCTCAAGGAGCGGGATATCCTCGCCGCTCGCCCGGTCGAAGTGAGTAATCATGTCTTCGGTCGCGCTCTCGCCTGCGCCGTAGAGTATGTAATCCGCGCCGAGCGGTTCCATCTCGATTAGCTGACCGCGACGCACTAAATCGATCAAAGCGGCGTAGTCGTGAGGTATCTCATATTTCTGCTCTTCGCACTCCGCCGACTGCACGGCGAGGAAGCGACGGCGGTCGCTGTAGTGACGAAGCTCCGGCGGGACGACGACCCGGGCATCGCGCCCTATGGGTTCGCCGCGGTCTTCGGCCACTCGGTCAGCGGCTTCTTTCCACGGATCAGCTTTGGGAATAACTTCGACGATGGGCGCGGGGGCGAATATCTGACCGGGTTTGATGAAGAAGATCGTGACAGCGAGCAGGGCGAGAAAGCAGAAAGACAGGGTGACGCGCGTTTTTCTGTCGCTCAATATAATTTCGTCAAGCCGCATTGCCATCTGAGCATAGATTATACATCGACTCATTGATACCTAAATCTGAAATGGGAAAGAGCAATGCTGTTGGCGTGCTGTCGAAATCAAACGCTTTGGCTTTCAGGAAGAAGTCGCCCATTCGGGGTTTTAATTTTCTTTACCGCGCCTGTTTGAGCTAACATCATCGCTCGGCTATGCGCGTATTCTATACCATAGTGTTACCCCTGCTCTGCGTATGTCTCCTGCTCGTCACTGAAGCGGCGGCATCAGGCGATCAAATCTCGCTCGAAGGCTCTCACAAATTCTCGTCGGGCGACGACGCGGCGTGGGCCTCACCGGATTTCGACGACTCCGATTGGCAACAAGTTCGAGTGCCGGGAAGCTGGCAGTCTCAAGGCATAGAGGTCAGGGGCGGGATAGGCTGGTACAGAATTCGTTTTGTCGCAACCGAAGATATCGCCCACCGCCAGACGGCTATCGCGCTCGGACTGATTGGCAACGCCGACGAGGTGTTTTTGAACGGCGTGAAGGTAGGAGGTGAAGGCGTTATCGCCAGCCAATATACAATCGCTCCGATTGAGCGTCTCTATCGCCTGCCCGACTATCTATTGAAAGTCGGCAAGGAGAACGTCCTCGCCGTGAGAGTGCTGAATGTTTACTATGATGGCGGCATCGTTGAGGGTCCGGTTGCTATCGGTGATTTCAGCCAACTGATTGTCAGCAAGCTCAACAGGGAAAAGACCACGATTGCTCTGGAGGCAGGCTTCATAGCGTTCTTTGCTTTTGCCTTCATCTATCCATTCTTTCTCTACAGCCGCGCAGCGAGCGAACGAGAATCTTTGTATGCGTCCTTGTGCCTGCTGTTAATCTGGGGCGATTTCACACTCGACAGTCGCATCTTTTACGGGACGGGACTGCGGACATTTCTCGCCGAGCGCATACTGACGATTATCGTAGCCTTGCAGCCCGCCTGCTTTCTAATGTTCCTGATGCACTGGTATCAGGAAAGAATGACTACCATAATCAAGGCGCTGCTTGCACTGTGCCTGCTTTTAGCTTTGAGCCTTGCCGTACTGCCGGGGCTTGAACAGTTTTTGATCGTGGCAGATGTGCTGACGCTGGCTTACATCCCCATAGCTGTTCTTGTATTGTTTCTCAGCATCAGAGCCTACTTGAGAAAGATGCACGAGGCAGGACCGATCCTTATAGGCATTGTGGGGATGATTGTGGGGGGGATCATCGAGCTTGCCGGTCCCAGTAACTTTCAGCGCGTTCAAGGAATTTTGTTGTCTTACTATGCAATTGGATGGCTTGCGACTTTCCTCATGTATGCCAGGGCTGCAAGGTTCTCCCGCCTTCAAAAGAGCCTGCGGACGGTGTCGGAAAAAGTCCTGATCGCGCACGAAGAGGAAAGGAAGAGGCTGGCGCGCGATATTCACGACGGGCTGGGGCAGTCTATGATGGCTATAAAACTGAACCTACAGATGATGAATGCCAGGACGCAGAGCGGTGAGCAAATCACTCAAGGCTGGCTTCCAAAATTGATTTCAGAAGTGTCAAACTCCATCGAAGAACTGCGCCAGATTGCGGTGGGTCTGCGTCCCTCGTTTCTTGAGGAGGTTGAGATAGGCGATGCGTTTAACTGGTATGGAAAACAGTTTCAAGACAAGTCAGGCATAGAAGTTCGTGTTGACGCGGCGGATTCACTTGCAGCCAGCCCCAAAGTCAAAGAGCATCTGTTTAGAATTTATCAAGAGGCTTTGAGCAATATAGGCAAGCACGCTGACGGCAGAATTGTTGATGTCAGCCTCAGAACCGTAGGGCAAAGGCTATGCTTATTGATTAAAGACGACGGCAAAGGATTTGACGTATCCGAAGCGACGGACAATAAGCAGGGGTTGGGGCTTTCCACCATTCGTGAGCGAGCGGAGTTGCTCGGCGGCGTCTTTGATTTGAAAAGCTCTCCGGGAAATGGGACGACGATTCGCGTGGAGGTGCCGCTCAATGATTAAAGTCATAATCGCAGATGACCATACGATATTCCGACAAGGACTCAGTCAACTGTTGGGAGCAGTCGAAGACATTACGGTTGCAGGAGAAGCAGCCGACGGGCAGCAGGCTTGGAAGCTGATCTGCGAGATGCAACCAGACATAGCCATACTAGACCTCTCTATGCCAACAGGCGGATTGGAAGTCGCCCAAAAGGTTCGCAGCCAGAGCCTTGCGACAAAAATTCTGTTGCTTACCATGCACAACGAACCGGACGCGGCAAGCAAAGCGATGCAAGCCGGGGCGCACGGATATGTGCTTAAAGATAATGCCTTCGAAGACCTGATCTATGCTTTGCGCTCGGTGGCGCGCGGAGGAACCTTCATCAGTCCTTCGCTTATGGCAGGTGTATTGAAAGCAGGAGAACGCCGCAAAGAAAATGAACCGCTGACCAGACGAGAACGCGAAGTGCTCTCGCTCATTGCCAAAGGTTTAACCAACCGGCAGACCGCCGAAAAACTCTTCATCAGCATAAAGACTGTTGAGACTCACCGCGCGCGCATTATGCAAGCGCTCGACCTGCACACCACAGCCGAGCTTGTCCGCTATGCGATTGAAAACGGCTTGCTCGAAAACCGACGTGATTGAGAAATTGTTTGAAATTTCTTTTGAGAAACTGTTTGAAAATTCTTTATGAGCCGCGAAGCGGCACAAAGAAGGTAGCCAGACGTGAAACGTCTGGACTGGCAAGCCAAGCATTCGGCGCATTGAAGATGCGCCAAGAACTTGTGGCGCTCTTTCAGAGCGCGAATTCAGGTCGCCTTTCAACCAGAGGCGGCGCTGCGCTTGCCACTGGCTACCTTCTGTTTGCACCTTCGGCGCAAAGGATGGAATTTCCAAACCACTTCTGAGTACACAACCCACCTGACAAAAAAAATACAGTATTCACCTGACAAAAAATACCCGCGCTGCCCGATTCCAAATTTCCCTATTCTCACGATAATTGCCAGTTATGGCAATCACGGCGCTCATTGTAGATGACCACTCGTTCTTCAGGCGAACTTTGAGAAGTTACCTTGAGGGAGCAAGAGCGGTTGAGGTCATAGGCGAAGCTGCCGACGGCGAAGAGGCGCTTGAATTCGTTGAGCGTCTTCATCCTCAACTCGTCATCATGGACATCAATATGCCGAGGTTAAGCGGAATCAAGGCAGGCGAGATTATCAAAAAGAATAATCCGGACTTGCCTTTGATCCTTTATACCCTGCACGGACACCAGATTTATCTGAGCCGGAATCATCTTTGCGCCGATGCCTGTTTGTCAAAAGAGCGGCTGTTTGAGGAGCTTTTGGCGGTAATCGAAGGCTTCTCTATCAAGTCGCAAGAGATGGAGAAATGAAGTGATCTCGAAAATAAATCGTTAGAACAGGAGAAATGAAATGAACGTCGTATCGTTACTGAAAATCAAGCTGATATTTATCTTACTCATCGCTCTATTTGCCATCGGGGAGGTTGCGGCTCAGACGCTGCAAAAGATCGAGTTGAGTGGCACGAAGCCCCCGGCGCGCTCAGGTCACGCGCTGGTAAACGCGGGTGGAAAAGTCATCCTGCTCGGCGGCAATGACGGCAACTTTGCTACATCCGGCATACGAGCCACCAGTGAAATCGTCCCGCAGGGCTTATTCAATGACGTCTGGCAATTCAATGAGGGAGCAGTCCAATTCAATGAAATAAGACCGCTAAACGAAGAGCCAAAGAAGGTGAAATTTTCCAACAGCGTGGTTCATAATGGCAAGATCGTCAACCTCTTCGGAGTGGTCGAAGGCGTCGGTTTCAATTCCGATGCCTTAACCTTTGACCCGATAAGTAGGCGCTGGTCATCCTTTCCGACGGGCGGCGATGCGGCGTGCCAAAACCGCAGCGGTGTGAGCCTCGCTGGTTCAGGCATTGTTTCCAACGACGCCCCGATCTTTGCCATCGGCGGGCTGGGAGCCTCTTCGGGGAGTGGCCCCAACTTCCTCAAGACCATTTGTAAACTCAACCCCGCAACGGGTATCTGGACGCGGCTGGCGGAGATGCCATTCGGTCTCGTAGATGCCGCAGTGGCATCGTTCAATGACAAAATCTATGTCGTCGGCGGCAGAAACGAAATGGGACTCTCCGATAAGGTACTCGAATACGACACCACAGCGAACACCTGGAAATTGGTTTTCGATGCCGGGAGTACAGAGGGCGAGATCAGCCCTCAAGTCAATGAGGCGCTGATTAAGCGTAGCCACTCGGCATTCGTGCAGGCAGGCAACAGCCTCTACCTGTTCGGCGGCAGAGGCGCGAATTTTCAACGGCTCGATGACGCCATCAAGATTGAGTTCAAAGCCGACAACACCTTCACCATCCGCAAACTCGAGGAGAAATTTCCTGCGGGGTTCGAGAGCGGCAGTGCGGCGCTCGTCAACCTGACACCCGCAACAGGAGTCACGCCCTCCGAGGTGCAGGCGACGAGTCCACACACCGCCAGAATCCTCATCTTCGGCGGCACGGTCAACCCCAACAATGTGACCGATGAC
Organism: Blastocatellia bacterium UBA7656; assembly: GCA_002483445.1. Classification (GTDB taxonomy): domain Bacteria; phylum Acidobacteriota; class Blastocatellia; order UBA7656; family UBA7656; genus UBA7656. The sequence continues at coordinate 28,579 of DLHY01000043.1, read as the reverse complement.
GCCTTCATCTTCACCGACACGGTGGAAGCGACGCCGCCACCTGTCGAGGAATGCGTGGGCGGGCCTGAAGTCACAAGCATCTCGATCAGCGGCAAGATGAAGATCAAGGGCAACGGATTCGTCGGGGGACTGACGATCACGGCCAACGGAGTGGGCTTCAACAAATCGCCGAGCGTGACAAGCAGGAAAGTGATTCAAAAAGGGAGCCTGACGAATGGGCAGAGCATCCGGGAAGCGTGTGCTTCAGGATGCGAGTTGAAGATAACCAACGGCGACGGCAAATGCACCAAAGTCACCGCGCCGTGAAGCGCAATCGTTCGAGGGCGCGAAGTGATACAGTAGCATCTCCATAGCTTCTGCATTCGGCTCCGCGCCGGATGATTGACGGAGCAGAAGTCGCCCTGATGATAAACTGAAAGGCAAAAGTGAGTCAGACCTTTGACTCACCTTTGCCTTTTGACTATTTCCCATTGTCTTGCAGGTTAAGCCGTCTGCGGTTCGCGCTGAATCGCAGCACTATGCGCCACAACCGAACCCGGATGAGCAAGTCTGACGACATCTCGATCAGGTTGAGTTGCACAATCTGCGTTTTGATGATTCAAGCCATTTTTCTACACAGGATTGGAGCTTTGAGAGATTCAGCTATCAACGCATCCAGTAGTGACTCAGCATAAACTCTCGCGCTACAGTTTCCGTATAAGCCTGGGGGCGCACGCTTCCAGCGTGCAAGGCTTCAGGTATCGAGCGATGCCGAATGCGTGAGACTGGCAGGCAGTCGGCCTGCGATCTCAGGGCTTGTAACCATCAGCCAACGGCAGTAAGCTGTGACCGTTGAAACACTGAGGCGAGGTGAAGCGATGTTTTGTCCAAAGTGCAGCAGCGAAGTGATCGAAGGCCAGAAGTTTTGCAAGGCGTGCGGAACCAATATGCAGCTTGTCTCGGACGCCATCAATCGCAGCGATGACACGCTCTCTCAGTTCGGCATCGATGTCGAAGCTCTCAAGCGCAACGCGACGGAATTCGTCAATAATATGAAAGCCGGAATCATGGTGAAAGGCGACTGGAAGAGCAAAGAGAATGTTGCGAACCGTCAAAAGCGTGAGCGAGAGCGTCAGTTGCCCCGCCCGAAAGACTGGCTTCCTTACTCGTGGCAGCACAATCTGAAGCACGGACTCATCAGTCTGTTTACAGGCGCGGGCCTCGGCTTCCTGCTTTACTACATTGGCCGGGTGATGATCAACGAAGGCACGATTGCCGACATTGAAGCGGCTGCGGGGCAGCAGATTCGCGGACTCGCAACGCTTATGAGTCTGCTCTGGATGATCGGGTTGATACCTGTGTTGAAAGGCGTGGCGCAGATAATTTACGCCGCGTTCTTCGGCGAATCGCTGTCGAAGCTGGCCGAGAAATTTCTCCCTCCGCCGCAGCCGGAACCAGAGCGGACGACATCAGGCTTCGCATCGCTCGAAGAGCCGATGCCGAGCGTCACCGAACACACGACCCAGTTTTTCGAGGAGACCAGCCCGCAGCCGCGACGCGAAACGCAGTGAGGCTATGGCCTGAAGTTGAAGGTGATTGAAGTCATGGTCTTTGCCGGAGCGCCCGGAGATTTAAGGGGTTCGAAACGCCATTTGCGCGCGGCTTCAAGCGCGGCCTGAGCGAAGATGTCAGCGCCGCATTTCACTTTTGCGTCCGTTACCTTGCCGGTTGCGTCTATGATTACCTCGATGACTATGGCTCCCGTTATGCGCGCGCTTTTTGCCGCAGGAGGATATACAGGAGTTTCTGTACGCACAGCATTTCTCACATTAGCAGGGAAGGGAATGTTGACGCCGTCGGGACGAACACCAGCGCGGAATCGAATCGCAGATGACTGCATATCAAGCTTGTTCGCTTCCATCTCCTGCCGATTCAGCCGCATCACGCACGCGCACTGCTCAAGAGCATCAGCCGCTTTGATCTGATTGTTTCCCGGCAGCTTTTCCCACATCGCTACGATGCGTTTGTAAAGAGAGATGCTTTTGTCGTACTTGCCAGTTCTTTGATAAAAGCGGGCGAGGGTTTCGACAGCCTGCGCTACTTCAGCGTGATCCGGGCCGAGGTTTTTTTCTTTTATAGCGAGTGATCGTTGAAACAGGTTCTCCGCTTTGCTGTTGTTGTTTGCTGCGTAATTCAACCATCCGAGGTTGTCGAGCGCGCCGCAAACTTTCAGGCTGGTTTCGCCATACGCCTTCTCGTAAATTGACAATGCTTTTTCATATTGCGATTGCGCGCCGCCATAATTTTTCATCGCCATCATCACAGCGCCGAGATTCGAAAGCGCGTCGGCCACGAGCGGGTCTTCTTTTCCAAGCAGGCTTTCTCTTATCTCCACAGCGCGCTTTGCCATCGGCAGCGCCTCTTCATACTTGCCTTCGTTGTGGAGTTTCACAACCTGAAGGCTGAGTTGAGAAGCTTCCTTCAGTGCATCGTCTTGAGATTGCGCCGATGCAGAAGCGACGAGCAGAAGAGCCGCCAGCAGAACGATCACTGTTTTCATACCTGCCTCCCCTTGATGTCCGAACCTAAGGTAGAAATGTGCAGCCTCACAGCCCCAACCAGAAACACACCGCGTCTTCGATCAAAGAAAGTTGATCTGGTTTAAGATCGCCTAATTTCCTCATCAATTTCGCGTGTGGGATAGTCACAAGGCTTTGCGCATCAAACGCTCCTGCGCGAAGAAAATCTACTTTGAAGCTTACCTCGAATCGAGAACCTCTTGGACTGGTTGTGTGAGGCACTAGCGTCACAAGCGCGCGATCCTGATCAAGCGCCGGGATGCTGATGACGAGGCAAGGGCGTATCTTTGCCACAAAGCCAAGATCAACCATCCATACCTCTCCACGGTCAGGGTTGCTCATTCTCTCGTTCTCGTCTGTCCATCTCAATGAAAATCTCTTCTACGCCTGAAACAAGCTCATCATTTGAGAGCGGCGGCAAATCAAGACTCAGAACGCGACGAATAATCTCGTATGCCACTTCTCGTTTTTCTTCCTCCGGCAGGAGGTCGAAAGAATCAAGAAGATTTTGCGCTGATGTTGACATGCAGATAATGCCTTTAATAAACGTAATTACTCAGCCGCGTATGCGGCGACCTGAATTTAGCCGTGTACTTCAGTGCACGGTGAATCGAAAGCGATAGCCATCTCGTCGCGTGAGCGACGGTTGAATCTTTTATCGAGAGAACTCAATCGTCGCTCACGCGACGCGGATTCCTGTTCGTGCCAGTCCGTGCACTGAAGTACACGGCTAAACTCAACCAGCCGCTAACGCGGCTCGATAGGCTGAGGAGTTACTGATAAACAGCGATGCCGCGCATGACAACTACCGCGAATGAACCGGGCTGAAACTCATTCGGCTCGCTGCGAAATCTTTCACCCGCGAATAAATTCCGTCTGCATCAAGCCCGTACTTGGCCAGCAATAAATTCTGCGGCCCGTGTTCGATCAACTTGTCAGGAAAGCCCAACCTTAGAACGCGAACATCGCCCAAGCGATGCTGCTCCAATAGCTCCATCACCGCGCTGCCGAATCCGCCCATCAGATAATGATCCTCAGCCGTCACTATCGCGCCGTGCGAACGCGCAAGAGCGAGTATCAACTCTTCATCCAAAGGCTTCACGAACCGCGCATTCACCACCGTCGCTTCGATTCCGTCCATTGCAAGTCTTTCTGCCGCGCGCTGGCAGTAACTCACTTCCGAGCCTATGCCTAAAATCGCAACGTCCACGCCTTCGCGCAAAATCTCGGCCTTGCCGATTTCAAGCCCGTGAATCTCCGCGTCCATCTCGACGCCCAGCCCGTTGCCTCGCGGATAGCGAACCGACGCAGGGCCGTTATAATCAACAGCCGTCTTGAGCATGTGTCGAAGCTCATTTTCATCCTTAGGGGCCATTATCACGAAGCCGGACATCGGGCGAAGATAAGCGAAATCCATCAGCCCGTGATGCGTCGGGCCGTCCGCGCCCGCCACTCCCGCCCGGTCGAGCGCGAATGTTACATCCAGACCCATCAGCACCACATCGTGAAATATCTGATCGAACGCTCGCTGAAGAAATGTCGAATAAATCGCAGCTATCGGCTTCAATCCTTCGGTCGCCATTCCTGCGGCGAAAGTAACGGCGTGCTGCTCGGCTATGGCCGCATCGAACGTGCGCTCGGGGAAAGCCGCCATCACTTTGTTGAGTCCTGTCCCATCAGGCATCGCGGCAGTGATCGCCACTATGCGCTCATCCGTTTTCATCAGATCGATGGTCGCCTGCGCGAAGACCGCCGTGTAGCTGGGCGCGGCGGCAGGCTCTTTGATGAATTTGCCCGTCGATATTTCGAAAGCCGAGGTGCCGTGCCAGGCAGCCTTGTCGCGCTCTGCCGGCTCATAGCCTTTGCCCTTGACCGTCAGCGCATGAATCAACACCGGGCCATCTGCTTTCTTAGCGTCTTCGAGAGTGTGAAGTATCGAGTTGATATCGTGTCCGTTGATCGGCCCAAGATATTTCAGTCCCAACTCTTCCCACAATGCGCCGGGTATGAATGCGCGAGCAAGCGCGTCCTTGAGCGCCTTCGCCCGCGTGAGCATCATCTCGCCTACCGCCGGGATGGATTTGAGAATTTCTTCCACTTCGTGCTTGAACTCATTGAACGGTCGGGCGATGCGGATGCGATTCAAATATCCTGACAGCGCGCCGACGTTCGGAGCTATCGACATCTCGTTGTCGTTGAGCAGTATGATCATTTTCTTTTTGAGATGCCCGACCTGATTGATTCCTTCCAGCGCCATGCCCGCCGTCAATCCCGCGTCTCCGATGAAAGCAATGACCTGAAAATCATCGCCCGCGAGATCGCGCGCCGCCGCTATGCCGAGCGCGGAAGAAATCGAGGTACCAGCGTGCGCGGCATTGAACACATCGTAGACGGATTCTTCGCGTCGAAGAAAACCGCTCAACCCATCATACTGGCGGATGGTCGGAAACTGGTCGCGGCGCCCCGTGATAATCTTGTGCGCGTAAGCCTGATGACCTATGTCGATGACGAGCTTATCGCGCGGAGTGTCGAAGGCATAGTGCAGGGCGAGTATGAGTTCGACGGGGCCGAGGCTTGCGCCCGTGTGACCGCCGATCTTCGAGAGGACTTCTATCATGTACTCGCGGATTTCATCCGCGAGAGGTTGCAATTTCGAGACCGGAAGACGGCGTAGGTCAGCCGGATCGTTGATTTGTGAAAGTAATTTCATATCGTGTATTGATTCCCCAGGGATGATGTAAAAAACAAAGTCAGCCGATTGAACGTTCTTCATTCATCGCTCATCACTGATGAGCATAGCCGCATCACGAAGACCTGGCAATGACGAAGCGGGCTATGCCTTCAAGCGTCTGGCTTTCGATATCGAGAGCCGAGATTATTCCGACTGCTTCATCGACAAGTTCGCGCGCTCTGGTGCGAGAGGCTTCCAGCCCATGTATTGCCGGATAAGTCGCCTTGAGGGCGGTCTGGTCTTTGCCCGGAGTCTTGCCCAGTTGCTCGCTCGTCGAAGTCACGTCGAGAATATCGTCGGCTATCTGAAAAGCCAGCCCGATTCGATTGGCGAACTCCGTGAGTTTTTCTATCTGCTCACAGGTTGCGCCCGCGATTATGCCGCCCGTGACGACTGATGCGCGGATCATCGCGCCGGTCTTCGAGCGATGAATGTATTCGAGCGTGATGGAATCGACCTCGCGTCCTTCATTTTCGATGTCAGCCATCTGCCCGCCGATCAAAGCGTCGACGGTTCCGGCTGCTGCTGCTATTTCGCGGATAACTCTGACCTGTCGCGCTGCGTCGCGATGGGGGAAGTCTGACGCAAGCACTCGAAAAGCCTGCGTGAGCAACGCATCGCCCGCCAGTATCGCCGTCGCTTCGCCGAATGCTTTATGACAGGTCGGCTGCCCGCGCCGCAGATCATCGTTGTCCATCGCGGGCAGATCGTCGTGAATGAGCGAGTAGGTGTGAATCATCTCGATGGCGCAGGCCGCAGGCATCAACTCGTCGGTGTCTGCTCCCAGAGCTTCGCCGGTCGCAAGCGTGAGTGTGGGCCGAAGCCGCTTGCCGCCCGCAAAGAGGCTGTAACGCATGGCGCGATGGATGAGGCGCGGCTCGACCCTTTCCTGCGGCACCAGAGCGTCGAGCCAGCGGTTGATTTCTTCGGCGCGTCGCGCCAGATAGTCTTTCGTCGGTTCAGTCATTCTTCGGTCTCATCGAACGGGACGGCGCGATGAGAGCCGTCTTCATTCTTGAGCAGAGTTTCGACCTTGCGCTCGGCCTCGTCTAATCGCTTCTGGCATTCACGCGAGAGTCGGACTCCGCGCTCGAACAGTTCGAGCGATTGTTCGAGCGGCAGGTCACCGGCTTCGAGTTGAGCGACTATGCGCTCAAGCTCGGCGAGCGACGCTTCAAAATTTTTATCTTTCGGCATACCGCACCTTTTCAGCAGTCATGGAGAAGCCCGCGCGCCCCTCCGCTTGTATTACATCGAACGAGCCACCTCGCGCGCGACGCGATCAGCTTCCTTGACGCAATCTCCGGTCGAAGGGCCGCGCAGATAATTTCCCGCAAGATAAAGCCCCGCATTCTGCCCGATCAATTCATCGATCCTTTTCACCCGCGCCGCATGGCCGAGATTGTATTGAGGTATCGCGCGCTCATATCGAGTGACACTGATCGAGCCAGGCTCGCCTCGAATTTTCATCGCCTGTTGAATCTCGCCGTGCGCAAGCGTGACAAGCTCATCGTCCGCGAGCCTCGCCGCCGCGGGGTTGCGCGCTCCGCCGATGAAGATGGTCATCAACGCTTTTCCTTCGGGTGCGCGGCCCTCGAACAAACTTGTATTCCACACGCAGCCCAGCACGTTCAACCCTTCGCGCGGCGCGGCCAGAAAGCCGAACCCGCGAAGCGAATGCTCGATCATTGATTCGTCATAAGCAAGATAGACGATTGCGAGTGGCGGGTACTCTATCTCATCGAGCAAGTGACTGAGTTCTTCCGATACTGGCGCGACGAGGCGGGAAGCCGCAAACGCGGGTGTCGAGATGATGACGCTTTTGCAGGTGATCTCTTCGCGGATGCCTGATTTGTTAAAGCTCAATTTGAAATTCGGGATTTGAGATTTGAAATTTGAGATTTGAGATTTCAAATCAATATCAGAGGAGTCTTTGAGATTTGAGATTTGAGATTTGAGATTAATATCGGAGGAGCCTTTGGGACTTACAATCTCATATCTCAAATCAATATCGGAGCAGCCAAGTATCAAATCTTCTCCGATCCTTTCAGCCAGCGTGTCGGTCAGAAAACTCATGCCTTGTCGAAAAGAACACGAGCGACGACTGCGCGGGCCGGCGGGAGCTTTATTCTTCCTCGCTTCTTTCGCTTTCGCGAACATGCCGCGAAACAGGCCCCCATAGCTCGTTTCAAGGTTCACCATTTTCGGAAACGCCGCCTGCACGCTCAACTTTTTGGCGTCGCCGGCGTAGATGCCCGAAACGAACGCCGATATCATGCGCTCTGCCCCTTCGCGCCCGATCCTTCTTTCCGCGAATGAAAAGACGCTCTCTTCCGATTCTTCTTTTCGGGCGGGGACGAAAAACTCCCGGATCAAACGCAGCTTGCCTCGCGCGCTGAGCAGGCGGCTTTTCAAAAACGCGCCCGCACTCATAGGCACCGCATGAAGCTCTCCATCGTGATAAACATAAGCCGGAGCTTTCGGATCGCCTTCGACGATTTCCGCCCTGATGCCAAGCTCATCGGCGAGAGCCATCAACTCCTGGGTTCCCTGTGAACTGTTCGGCCCGCGCTCGATCAGATAGCCATCTATGGTTTCGCTTCTGATGACTCCGCCCGCGCGGTCTGATGTTTCAATCAAAAGGGCGTCAACTCCGAGCGACTTCAGGCGATAAGCCGCGACCAGTCCTGAAATCCCCGCGCCGATGATGATTGCGTCTCGCATAGGAAGTGATGAGCAGCGAACAGGTGAACAGAGTAAAGAGGCGCTGTTGCTTCATTACTCATTACGAGGGGTCTCGGTTATTGGTAGCCCTCCGTGATCAACACTTGCTCGCGTCCGTCGAGGCCACTTCAATCTCGTTTCTTCGCCTCTCACCCACTCTCATTTATTCGTGATAGTCTCCTTTCGCAGTTTGACTTTCTTCTGACCATCCGCGAAAGGAGACTCTTCATGGAAATCTCTTCCCACGAATCTTATCGCAAAGCATTATCTGCCAAACTCACCATACGGCTCAAGCGCTCGGCTCGTCGCCTTAACCCCGAATGGTCTGAGAACCCTAGATCACGTCTTCGATTCTGACAAGGTGATTATCACTCGTGGCGCAGCGCCACCATCGGGTCCACTTTCGTGGCCCATCGAGCGGGAATGTAGCTGGCCACAAACGCCACCGCTATAAGCAGCAGCGAGGCGGCGGCCATCGTCGCCGGGTCTGTCGGGGCGATGCCGAAAAGCTGTGTCGACAAGTACCTTGTCAGGGCGAGCGAAGCGCCAAGCCCAATCGCTATCCCGGCGATGCACAACAGCATCCACTGGCCCACGACCAGCTTCAACACTTTTCCCGGAGTGGCTCCCAGAGCCATTCTCAGGGCTATCTCGCGCGTTCGCTGGGCCATCGAAAATGACATCACGCCGTAGATGCCCGTCGCGGCGAGCGCCAGCGCGAGGATTGAAAAGACGGCGAACAAAAAGGCGTTGAGCCTCGGCCTTGCAAGGGATTGGGAAAGATACTCTTCCATGGTAGTGATGCTGGCTATGGGCTGGTCCTTGTCTACGGCGCGGGCCTGCGATTTAATCGCCGCAGCGTAGCTCGTCGGATTACTCTGCGCGCGAACAACCAGATTCATGCGCGGCAGGGCCAGTTGCGTGTATGGCAGGTAAACCTCCGGGCCTGACTGCTTGCCAGGTCCCGAATGCTTCACGTCGCCGACTACTCCTACTATCTCGCGCGCCGTCGGGTCTCCCAGAGAGATGCTTATTAGCTTGCCGAGAGGATTTTCATCTGCGAAGAATCGTCGGGCCAGACTCTCGTTTATTATAGCAACGCCGGGCGCTCCTTCGCGGTCGTACTCGGTGAAGTCGCGCCCATCGATGAAGGCTATTCCCATGCTCCGAAAATAGTTCGGGCTTGCAACGCCGAAGTTCGTAAGCATACTCTCGCCTTCCGCCTGGGGCCGACCCTCGATGGAAAATGCCGTCTCGGCCATCGAGTGAGTGAGCGGCAGGTGCGATATTGCGCCAACCGACTCGATGCCGTGTACTTGTTCGACTCGCTCGATCAGTTCCTTGAAATATCCGCTCATCTGCTGATCGGTCATGTATTTCGACCGCGTCAGCGTGACCTGGGCCGTGAGGACGTTTTGCGGACGGATGCCCGGATCGACATTCAAAAGCCTGACGAAGCTGTTTATCATCAGGCCCGCGCCCACGAGAAGCACCAGAGAAAAAGCCACCTCCGATATGACGAGCAGGCTTCGGAAAAGGGCAGGTCGCGCGCCGAGGGTCTGGCTGCGCCCTCCTTCTCTGAGCGGTTCCGTCAGGTCCGGTCTTGACGCTTGCAGCGCAGGGATCAGGCCGAAAAGCACTCCTGTGAGGATTGACACCGATGCGGTGAAGGCCAGCACCCGATAGTCAATCGTTATCTCCTGAATGCGCGGTATGTCGCCTGTGGCGATGAGCGGGAGCAACCCCGCGCCCCATTTTGCAACGAGCAATCCGACAGCGCCGCCCAGCACGGAAACCAGGAGGCTTTCAGTGAGCAGTTGCGCGGTTATGCGCGCCCTCGATGCGCCTAGGGCGACGCGTATGGAAATCTCCTTCTCTCTCGAAGTTGAGCGCGCCAGCAGAAGGTTGGCGATGTTGGCGCAGGCGACGGCCAGCACGAAACTCACTGCGCCGAGCAGCGCCAGCAGCACAGGCTTCACGTCGCCTATCACCTCATCGTGAATTGCAACCACAGTGGCGCCGATGCCGGAGTTCGAGTCAGAATGCTCCTGTTCCAATCGACCGGCTATCGTTTCAACTTCGGCCTGCGCCGTCTCAAGCGAAACGTCCGGCTTCAACCGCGCTATCACGCCAGTGCTGCGAAACCCGCGACTGCTCATTTCCATCGTGCTGAAGGTGAGGGGTATCCACAACTCTGTACGCTCTTTCGAGAGAGGATAATTGAAACCGGGGGGCATCACTCCGATTATCGCGTAGGGCTTTCCATCGAGTATCAGCGTCCTTCCGAGCGCGTCCGACCCTCCGCCCAGCAGTCTTTGCCACAGACCGTGACTCACTACGACCGACTGGCTGGCCGAAGCCTGCTCGTCTTCAGGATTGAAGGTGCGGCCTGTCAGAGGGCTTGCGGCAAGCGTCTGAAAAAAACCGGCTGTGACGCGCGCCCCTGCCACCCTCTCCGCCTCTTCGACGCCTGTGAGGTTGAAGTTTCTGGAGATATAACCTCCAAGGCTTTCGAAGGACTGGCTCTGAGCGCGGAAATCAAAGAAGTCAGGGGCCGAAAGTGGGACCGACTCCGGGCCTGATGCAGGCTCTTTTTCCCAGATGTGAACTATTCGATCAGGGTCTCTGAAATCGAGCGGACGAAAAACGACGGTGTTGACGACGCTGAAGATAGCGCTGTTGGCGCCTATGCCTAAGGCCAGCGTGATTACTGCGGTTGCCGCGAACGCGGGGTTTTTCAGAAGCAGTCGAAAGCCATAGCGCAAATCCTGCAAGATGGTCTTCATAGTTCCTCTCGAAACGCGAAATGATTGTGTCGGTAATCGCAATTATTAGAAAAAATCGACACCAATGCAACTCTCCTGCGCGGAATCTGGAATCTGAAACGATCTGCAACTCGCCATCGCTCAATGCAAACAGTCGAGATGCCTGATCTCCGGGATGTTGATGGGCGCGATGCAGGTCGGGACTGAGAAGTCAGCCTGGACATGATCGTGAAAGGCGCGAACGGAACTGATGTTGAAAATGGAAAGGCTTGCGGGTAATGCGGGAGATGGTTTGTTGAGAGACGCTGTTTGATCGAAGATGCTCTTTCTTATCCTGATCTGTTTTTCGCTGGCGGCCTCGATCTCGACGATACGGATTTCTGTCTCCTCGACCGGATTGATGGCCATTTGAACAGTGATTTCCTGATCTCCTCTTCTGACCAGTATGCTGTAGGAAGCCCCTATGCTCTCATCGGGAAATGCCTGATCGAACGGGCGAGCGGCGAGGCTCTGACCGTTGACGGCGAGTATTTTATCTCTTGGTTGCAGTCCCGCCGCCTGTCCCGCCCCGCCGGGCAGCAGCGCGGCGACCTGGCTGTTGGCTCGATTGAAGAATATGCCTATGTCCTGCGGGATCATCCTTGTGTTGACGACCGATTTCAATCCCGCGCACCTGAGAGATTCCTCGATGTCGAGTTTCTCTTTGCCCGCCACGAAGCGTGAAAAGAAATCGTCAAGATTCTTTCCGGCAACTCTGGCGACGATGCGAGGAAGGTCGGCTGCGGTGTAAGACCTGCTTCTGTGTGCGGAGTTGAGGTACAACTGCCTCAGCACATCGTCGAGCGAGCGCGCATTATCGGTGTGACATCTGATCCTGAGGTCCAGGGCCAGGGCCACGAGCGCGCCCTTGTCGTAGAGGATGTCGCTCAACCCTTCTGATGCGCGCAGGCTCGCCGTTTGCAGGCTCTCACCGCTGTTGCCGCGTTTCACAATGCGTCCGATGTCGTCGTAAATCTCGTCGGCGCTTCGATGGCGCGACAGTATGTCGTAATAGCGGGTCACGCCTTCGACGAACCAGATGTTCGGCGAATTTACGGGACTGGTGAGGTCCGGCCTGGATAACTCCGCAGGCGCTATGGCCTTTCCGTTCCAGCTATGAAAAAGCTCGTGCGCCATTATGGCTTCGAATGCTCTCAGCATGTCCGCGCCTTCGAGTTCGGCTGCTGTCTGAGGAGTGATGGAAATGGTGCAGTTGTCCAGGTGTTCGACTCCGATCATCCCGCCGGGGTAGATGTTGAAGTAAGCTTCAGGGATGATGTGAATGAAGAACGTGTATGTCCTGAAGGGAGCGGATTTGAAAATGCCGACCTGACGCGCGGCGATCCTCGCGGCCATTTCAGTCAGTCTGGCCAGCGGGGCCTTCAACTTCGAATCCATCGCCACGACCAGCCTGACGCCCTTCGCTCTCACCTCATCGGTTACGTAGTTGCCCGTCATGATGGCGCTGTCGATGAGATCATAATAGTTTGCGGCTATGAAACCGCCGCTTTGCGGAGAGAGATTCGTTATGAGCTTCCATCCTTTCGGAGGTCTGACCTCGACGCGGACAGGGCTGGCTTCGTAGCCTTCAAACGAGCAAAACGTGAAAGCGCCCTTTATGAGCGCAAGATCGTCGGCGATGAAGCTTTTATCGATACTGCGATTCTTTGTCGATAGATCTATGTCGTATTCGACCCGCAGTCCTTCGGCGTGGGCGATGCGGTACTCATCCGGGCCGAGTTGTTCGATCTGGACAGAGCGGTTCAAGCGATCCGAGGCTTTGAGGTTCTTGATGAACTGGCTGATTGGCCTGTAGGTATAGACGCCGGGCGACCAGGAAGGGAACTTCAATTTGAGCGGCCTTCGACCCGCAGGCTCCACGTCGTAGACGACGTGAAGGGCGCGGCTGGAAGGGTCGTCAAGCACTATCTGGCAGACCACGAGAGGCGGTCTGCCGGGCGAAGCGACCGAAACCGTGGCCCACCAGGCGAGGGCGAGCAGCATTGCCGGACCGAGTATCAGCTTACTTTTCATCTGGGCAACCGGACTTTGACTCTGGTCACGAAGGGGGACCAGGCGTCTCGCGCGAATACGGGGAAGAACCTCAAAGATGAGACTGCCTTCTGCGCAGGCTCTTCAAGTCCCGCATCTCCCTCGACGATCCTCGCCTTCTTCACACGCCCATCCTCATCGACAAGGATGAGCATAGAGACTTCGACCGGAGAATCTATTGATTCGGACTTTGCGATGAGCCTGCCTGCTGCCGATTCCGGGTCGAGGTAGACGGCTCGCTCGCTGCGGAAGTCATCAGGGACATCCGGGGGGATTTCAGAAATCGCCTCATCTTTTCTGTTCCTCATCGACAAAAGCATCTTGCGAGGCCTGCTCTCGTCGCCGACGCCCGGATTCTTCGATCTGATTACGCCCTTGAACAGGGTCGTATCGACAGTCATCTGGCATGGAACGTGGGCGCGAATCGAGACTTTCCATGTCACGCCGGTAGCGGTGTCTGTGATACGCGCTTGCTCGTTTTCGGCAATCGCAAAGCGACTGCTGTCGGCTATGAGTCGAACCGTTATCGCCTGGTCTATGCTTTCGGCAACGACTTTCAGGTTTCGATCCGCGTAGCTTTGCAGATCGAAATGGGTTTTTGCGCCGGACACCGCTTCTATAGTCCAGGAGAAGCGAGCTTCGCTTTGATTCCAGCATTGCAGGTTCAACTCGCATGGAAGATCGCTTTGAAATCGTATCTCGCTGACGCCGCCCGCATCGAAGCTCAGGCTGCGATCCGTTGCGACCTGCTGATGAGTGGTTCCTGTTGTGTTGGCGACTGGCGCGATGGCGATGACGAGAGCCATCGCCGCTACAAGCATCGCTGCGCGATTGGTATGCATTATGCTGAACCTCCGGCTCATTTTTACGACGGCGAGACTCACAATCTGGAGCGTCGTCGGTTTCCAATGTTCTCGCAATGTTCAACGCGCCGCTTACACGGGGGTTCCAGCGGCCTTGATCGTATCGCACTCATTGATCGAGGGCCTGAAGAACAATTCTCTGTACAGGCTGCTCGCTTCGAGCAACTCCTCGTGCGAGCCGTCGGCGATGATCTCTCCTTCGTCGAGCAGGAATATTCGATCCACGTTCTGAATCGCCGAAAGCCTGTGAGCGATTACTATGACCGTCTTTCCTTCGATCAGGCGGCTCAATGCGGTCTGTATCCTGCGCTCCACGATCGTGTCTACGGACGATGTGGCTTCGTCCAGCACTATTATGGGCGGATTGCGCAGCACCGCGCGAGCTATCGCGATGCGCTGCCTCTGTCCGCCCGACAGCCTGACGCCGCGCTCGCCGATTATGGTCTGGTATCCATCGGGCAGCCCTGAAATGAAGTCATGAATATCGGCTACCTTTGCCGCCTCTTCGATATCGGCGACCGGGGCCAGGTCGCCCCCGAACGCTATGTTTTCCTGAAACGAATCGTCGAATAAAAAAGTGTCTTGCGACACAATGCCGATCTGTCGACGCAAAAAACCGAGGGGCAGGTCTCTTACATCGCAACCGTCGAGGCGCACCGATCCTTCGGCGGGATCGTAATGACGGCACAGCAGATCGACGATGGTTGATTTTCCCGCGCCGCTCGGGCCGACGAAAGCCACCCTCGATCCCGGCTCGACGCGAAACGAGACATTGTTGAGCACGCCCGGACGGTCCCGATAACTGAAGCTCACGCTGCGGAACTCTATTTCTCCTCTTATCGAGCGAGGCATTACGGGATCGGGTTTCTCTTTTATCTCAGGCTCGGTGTCCAGAAGCTCGAAGACGCGGGCGATGCCTGTGATTGCGACCTGGGCTTCTGCATTGATGCCCGCAAGGTTGCCCACCGGCCCGTAGAGTTGCGCCAGGTAGGAGTAGAAGGCGACCAGCGTTCCTATCGTCAGGCTCCCTTCGATGACCTTGATTCCGCCATAGCAAAGAACGACGAGCGGCCCGATAAAAATAAAGACTCCTGATATGAGCCCTGCTGTCACGTTAGTCATCGATGCCTTGATGCCTGCCCTGGCGAAATCATCGGCGCTCGATTGGAAGCGCCCCGACATATAGTCCTCCTTGTTGAAGGTCTGGGTCAGCTTGAGCATGGTCAGGGCTTCGAGAAGAAACGCCGAGATGGATGACCTTTCGTAGAGGAGATCGGCGCTCGTCGACCTTATCTTCCGGTTATACCGCGCCAGAGCGATGACGAAAAATGGCAGGGTCGCCAGAGAGAGCAGCGAGAGCTTCCAGTCGAAATAAAAAATCAGGCCCAGCAGAGCCGCCAGCGTCAGCAGGTCGGCCAGGATTTTGATAAGGGTCGTCGCTACGAGATTGCTGAAAGAGATGGTGTCATTGAGCAGACGCGACATGATATCGCCGGTCTGCGCGTTGTTGTAAAACTCGGGTGAAAGCCGCTGTATGTGATCGTACAACCGGCAACGGATATCGACGGAGATTCTTTGATAGACGAGATTGGAAAAATAGTTGAGGCCGAGACTTAGGAGCGATTGCAGGAGGAAGGCCGCAAGCAACCCGCCTACGATCAGATACAGCAGGGAAATGTCTTTCTCCACCAGGACATTGTCGATGAGCAGCTTGACGGCCAGAGGCTGAGGCAGAGACAAAAGAGTCGTACCCGCCATCAGCAGAAATATCAGGGCCTCGTATTTGACATAAGGGCGGAGACAGGCAATCGCCCGCAGATAAAGCTTTCTCTTTGTTTGATCGGGCATAAAGCCAGAAGAGTCTTTCATGCGTGGCGCAAACTGTTAGTTTGCGCCTGCTCGCACGATAACCGATTCTCGCAAGCTGACAGCTTGCTCTACATAAACAGGGCTGAGTGACTTCAGGCTCCGTCGAGGCGAAGCCTGAAGTCGTGCTGCAAGCTTGAAAGAGATTACAACTTGATGACCTTCAATCTGCAGGTGAGATCGCATCCCCCATCCAGCACGCAGTTGAGGGGATTGCAAACGAGAGTCGCGCAAGCTGACGCGGCAGCGAAAGCAAACGGGCTCATATTCACAGGAGCTACTGGTTTGACAAGAAAATTCATCCTCGCGTCTCCTTTCTTTTAGTTTGATATTACAATCACAGGCCGAGGGGCCGTCGAACCCGCCTGCGCTTATACGCAGACGTCGTTCGAGCGGGCCGCTTTGCCCATCTGTAACTGCACAAGCTTGGGTTTTTTGGACGGTTTCTTCAGGTTCTCTACTATCATGTCGCCGTTTTGCGGATTCACCTGAACAGGCGGAGCTTCTTCCGCCGACGGATACAGCTTACTGGCGTCGTAGAAGAGCCTCAGATGATCGTCCAGCGCGAACTTATAAGTTTCGCAGTGTCCCTTCCTGAGGTCAGGCTCCTTGAAGCCCTCGACCAGGCACCCGCCCATGCACAGAGGCAACACCTCGCACTCGGAGCATATCTCCTTTTCGAACGGGTCCCAGGAGAACCACTTTACCGAGTTCTGATTCAGCATTCCGTCGAACACGTCGCCTATGACTTCCCTCTCGTCGCCTATGTGGGTATAGCAGGCGTAGAGGCTTCCGTCCGGGCCTATCACGACCGAATTCGGACGGTCGGCTGTGCAGAAGCTATATCGCGGCTGAGGGTTCTTGGGTCGGCTGAATCCCATCTCCATCATCTTTCTTTCAAGCGCGACCTGCAGAGTCGAGAACGTCGACATATTCATGCAACTGCCGCAGGTGTCTTTGGTCGTGTCGTTGTATTCTTCGACCGGGGCGAAATAGACTGAGACCATTCCTGTCAGCCCGCGTCGATCAAGCTCTTGCAGGAATTCCTCCATTCGTCTGGCGTTGCCGTTGTCTACGTTGACGCGGATAGCGATGGGGAGCAGGTCGTGGCAACTCTGTATGTTCTCGATGATTTGATTGAAGGTACCCTTGCCCCCGGCCAGGAACCTTCTCGCATCGTGCATTTCTTCAGGCCCATCGATGGTGATCTGAGCCGTCTGCACTCCGGCAGCCAGGAGACGCTCGGCCATGTTTCTGGTGAGCAGATAGCCATTGGTGATGACGCTCGACGTGTACTCGCATTGATTGCGGGCGCATTCTTCCTTAAACATCTCGGCCAGCTTCTCGACGGAATGTATGGTAAGCAGAGGCTCTCCTCCGAACCAGGTGAGGTGGAGGCGGCGCAGCCCGCAGTTTATCTTGTTGACCACGTAACGGCCTATGGCCTCCAGCACCTCGCCATGAGCAGTCTCTCCGTTGGCCACGTCTTCAAAGCAGTACGGACATCGGAAATTGCATTTCGATGTCAAAGCGATGGTCACGCTTGAAGTCGTCGTCTGAAATCGCTCCATGCGGCTGCGGGCCTTCAGCATCTGGAACTCGTCGTAGCTGTCGTCGAGCAGAAATCCGGCTGACACCAGGTCGTTTTTGAGCTTCTGCTTGTCCTCTGTGTCATAGCGGAAATCGTCGGGGGATAGGAGAATCTGTTCGACCGTGGCGCGCTGTTCGGGTGCCAGAGTGGCGAGCGCGCCGGTCAGAGCGTTAAAGGCTATGATCGCTCCGTCATCAGCCGGGGCGAAGCGGTTGTACCTTGATGTTTTCATAATCGTTATTCCAGATTGATTTTATTGCACCCTGGCAAACGAAGTATCGCGTTTGCCGGGAGACGAGGCATTGCGATAATCCTGCCCTTCGTTAAACGGGCAGAGTACACACTTCACCTGTCAGGCGAACACGCGTTGAAGGAAACACTGTTCCTCTATGGATTCGAGCGAACTACTTCCGGCGCATCAGTCACTGTCTCTACACGACAGCAAAAAACAGCCTGCCAGACCTCTGACAGAAAATGCACAGACTTTTTACAGCAGGAAGTACAGCGTCAGAAAAACTACAACAAGTAACGGGATTTGTCATTCACAAATGTTCAGAAGGTGGCATTCTGAGAGGAGTCTTCGATGTAGCGCAATCTCCCGAATTGCGCGTGTCTTGAAAGTATGAAAATCGGGGAACCAGCAAGCTGGCAGATCGCCGTACATTTTCAAAGGAGGTCTTTGAGGTGGGCGATGATCATGCGCCCGTTTTCGCGCCGAAGGGCGCCTTCCTTGAGCATCTCTTTGAACAGACGGCTGAGGTGCTGCGGAGTGACGCCGATCAACTGGGCGATCTCCCACTGCTTGAGAAAAGAAGGAAGCGGCCTGACCCCGGTTGAGTTCGTATCGCCCGAGGCTCGAATGATTTGCGCCAGTAGCCGCTCAAGTCGCCCCCGCGCCGGCAGGCCGAACCCTATCAGGCGCGCTTCCTGATCGAGCGTCTTGCGGATCAGGCTCCTCAGCAGATAATGGAGGACTGAGATATTGGCGTTGATCTCTTGTTGAAACTTGTCGGCGGGAATCCGGCGCACCTGGCAGGGGGTGAGCGTAATGGCTGAGACGGGGTAAGCCTGCCTGAGAATAATGGACGAAACTCCCAGCACGTCACCCCGCAAGCGCAGTCCTGTTATGAATTCCTGACCCTCTTTGTCACAATAAGTCAGCTTGGCCATGCCGTGATCGAGCAGGCACACGTCCTGCGCATCACATCCCTGCCTGAATAATTCCGTGCCGGCGGGATAACTCCAGGATGGAGCCATCTGGCGCAGAATTTCGTACCCTTTATCGATCAGGTGAGCCTGCGCGACCGGCATTTCCAGGGTCTGGCTGTTGGTCAAAGAGATTTTCATGTCTCAATCCATCTGGCAGCCTGTCGCCAGGTTTGCCCGCAACACAGAGCCTGACCTGCATCCGGGATCCCGACTGTAGACTTGGGCCAGCAACAGCGCGCTAAAGAAACGATGTGTCAATAATCGACAAAAATCGGTGTTGAGAGTCACTGACTCTATCACAACCCATCGTCTCAGAAAAGTGCTTTTTGTATCACCAGGCGACGAAGCATTGAAGCCCTGATCTCTCGCGCTTTGCGGTCGCTGGACGCGCCGCTCTCGTCCTCCCACACCACCGGACGCACTCATCTCAAGCGGTTTCTTATGTGCTAACGCCTGCTCGTCCAGGCTCGTTTTCATTCTATCGCTGCTGACACCCGTGGCTTCTAGCGCCCGGCAGATTCGCTTCCGCCTTCTCCACTCAGGGTAAGACCTCATTCCTGCGGGCCGCGCTGGATTTACTGGTGCGACTTCCGAGAAACAGAGCCGCCTTATGGCGAGTGAGAAGAGGTGTGCAATAAATCAGGGAAGACAAAAGAGAAGACCAGATGACTGAGAGAGAGCAAGCGGAAAAGCCGGTTCAAGCAGGTGTGAAAAGTAACAAAGTGGACCATTTTCAGATGGATCCGGGCCGAACCATCCTATCTGGTTGATAGGTCAGGCTCTCAGTTCATTTATCTGAGAACCCTCATAACTTTTCCCTCACCAGATGCGCGATGGCTTCGATAAAATCCTCGCGGCAGTTCAAAGCCGGCGCGCGGCGATAATGCTCAAGGCCGATTTCCTCGGCCACATCGCGATAAAGTATATCGAGTTCGTAAAGCGTTTCTATGTGTTCGGACACGAAGCTCACAGGCACGAGCAGAACCTGCTTCACACTTTCGCGGGCCAATCGTCTTAGCATCTGATCGGTCGAAGGCTCAAGCCATTTGACCGGGCCGACCTTGCTTTGAAATGAAAGTGAGTGCGGGCGATGGCCGATATGCTCCATCACTTTTCGCACTGTCTGCTCAGTATGTTCAAGGTAAGGGTCGCCTTGTTCGATGTAGCTTACTGGGACGCTGTGCGCGCTGAAAACTATGTGCGCGCTTGCAGGGTCGGGAAATCCGGCAATCTCGTCGCTTACGGTTCGCGCAAGCGATGCGATGTATCGCTCGTCCTCCTGCCAGCTTTCTATGATCGAAATGCGCTCGAATCGATGATCGTTTTCTTTGATGATTTCTTTCATCCGGTTGAGGCTCGATCCGGTGGTTGAAATCGAAAACTGCGGATAGAGCGGCAATACGACGAGATGGCTTACGCGGTCGCGGATCATTTCTTCGAGGGCTTCTTCTATAAAAGGATTCCAGTATCGCATCCCGACGTAAGCGCGCGCACGGATGCCCATCGCGGAGAGAGCCTGTTCGAGAGCGCGGGCCTGTTCATTGGTTATGCGGCGAAGCGGCGAGCCTCCGCCTATCTGTTCGTAGTAGCCGCGCGATTTTCTGTAGCGGCTCGTCGAGATGATCCACGCCAGCGGTTTTTGCATCGCCCGCACGGGCAGGCGAATGATGTCGGGGTCGGAGAAGAGATTGAACAAAAACGGGCGCACCTGTTCGAGCGTCTCCGGCCCGCCCAGATTGAACAGCAGCACGCCTATACTGTCCGAGTTTTGTTTTGATCGGCTCATACCAATGGGTAGAATCATCAAACTGCTTCTGAAATCACAATCAGATCATCGATCCCTGTGTAGTGCCTTCTGTTATGAGTGACGAGAGGAACAGCGTGGAGCATCGCTGTAGCTGCATTCCAGGCATCGGCAGTGTCAATTGGATAACCATTGCGTCGCCCGCTTTCAACTACCTCAGCCCATTTCAAGCACAACTCATCATCGGAATGTAGAACAGTGAATCTTTGAAGGTACTCTTCTAACTTTTGCTGTCTGGCTTTGCCCCAGTTCTTTTGCAATGGCCATTGCCTCAACTCGGCGAGTGTCATAAATGATATGATCATATCTTTACCAGCCAGATGAGCTTCGTATGAAACGCTGCGGGTATCCTGCTTAAAGAGAAAAGAAACCACATCCGTGTCTACAACGACGATTTGCATCAAGGTAGTCTCCTATCTCTTGATGCGCGTCGCCTTTCTTCACGCCAAGCCAGGAACTCTTCCACGCTTTCATCTTCAGGCCAGACATCGCCCATGGCGTGGAGTTCCTCGACATTCAACGGTTTTGTTCCCTGCTCGTCTATAAGTTTCTTCAACCTTTCCCTGGCTCTGATTTGCTCTGGAGATAGTTTCTCTACAGTCGATAACTCATCGGCTGTAACATCTTTGCTTGTCATATAGGATGCCCTCCTTCGCTTCTTTAATCTGCCTGGGTCTTCGCCGCTTCGATGAACGCCCGCGCGTTTTCTACCAGAGTCGGGGGGAGTATGCCGTGTCCGAGGTTGAGTATGTGGCGATGCCCGCCTCCCTTGCGTATCAACTCGCGCGCTTTTTCAGTGATGATCTCAGGAGTGGTGAGCAGTACGCACGGGTCGAGATTGCCCTGAAGCGTTAGGTTATCGCCGACTCTCTTTCGCGCCTCAGCAAGATCGATTCGCCAGTCGATGCTCAACACGTCGGCTCCTGACGCGGCCATCTTTTCGAGAAAGTTGCCGCAGCCGTTGATGAACAGTATCGCGGGCGCAGACTGGCGATTGATCGATTCGAATATCTTTCTTTCGTAAGGCAGCGCGAATTCTTCATAGTCGCGCCGGGAAAGCTCGCCTGCCCAGGAATCGAACAACTGAACAATCTGAGCGCCTGCTTCTATCTGCGCGTTGAGGTAAAGAATCACGGTGTCGGCGATCTTGTCGAGCAGCGCGTGAAAAGTTTTCGGCTCCGCGAACATCATTCGTTTGACCTGAGCATAATTCCTCGAACCGCCGCCTTCGATCATATAAGCCGCAAGCGTCCATGGCGCTCCGGCAAATCCGATGAGCGGCACCGCGCCGTCAAGCTCGCGGCGGAGAGTTCGAATAATCTCCATCACGAAGCCGGTCTTCTCCAGCGGGTCGGGAACAATCAATTGATCGACCTGCTCGCGCGTGCGAATGGGGGAGGGAAGCTCCGGGCCTTTCTGCTCGGTGAGCCTTACTTCCTGCCCCATGGCTTCGACCGGAATCAAAATATCGCTGAACATGATGACGGCATCGACGCCGAGCAATCGATAAGGCTGAAGCGAGACCTCGACCGCCAGATCGACCGTTTTGCAAAGTCGGAGAAATTCTATGTCTTTTCTTATTGCGCGATATTCGGGCAGGTAGCGGCCTGCCTGTCGCATCATCCACACAGGAGTTCTTTCCGTCCGTTGGCCGCGCGCCGCGCGTATGATTAGATCGTTTTTCATTTATGTTTCTCGATTCAATGCTCTCGATGTTTGGGATTGTATCAACCCCTCTGATGAAGGCTCAAGTAAAGGAGGCTTTCATCGGCTCACGAATCGGTTGCCCTCTTCGTAGAATCTCCACTCAAGCTCTGTTGCTGATGAAATTCCGATTCGCGCGCTCGAAGCCACGCGCCGCTCTTCGCTTCGCCCTCGGACTTTGATCTCGCGGCCTATGCGCGCGCCGTTGAATTTCAAATCGATTCCGAAAGCCTGACACAACCGCCCCGGCCCGCTTGCGAGTTTTCTGACATCTTTCGTGCCTCGACGAAGGATCATTTCTTCGACGCCCTCCAGAGGCTCGACTGCGCGAATCAACACCGCGCCGGGGCCTGTCCGGTCAGACGTGAAGTTAAGGCAATAATACATCCCATAAATCAGATAGACGTAGACGTGGCCGAAAGACTCGCGCATTATCTGCGCCTGATTGCGCCTCGTGACGGCGTGCGAAGCCGCATCGGTCGTGTAAGCCTCGGTTTCGACTATGCGGCCCTCGCAGCCATCGACGACGAGCGTCGCTCCAATCAGGTCGCGCGCAACCGCGAGGGTGTCGCGGGCGAAGAAATCATCTTTCAAATATCTGTCCTTTGTCATTCGTCCTTTGTCCCTTTGTAAGGCTGCGCGCCGTTTCAAAATGAACGATAGTGCCTGAAGCACGCTTTATCAAATGACCAATGACAAAGGACGAATCACTGTGGTTATCCACATACCCGCGATGCGGGATGCCCAGGCAGGCAGTGTTGTCGCCCGCGTTTTCACTTGTTCACTATTCGAAGATACTCTGTCTATGCGTGATTGCGTGCGCCAATCCCCTACGAAACGGCAAGAGAATCTCAAAGCTCTACGCATACACGCAGACCTCTTTCTGCGATTTCAATCGGTCAACCACACTTCGCAGAAGACTGGGGGCGACCTGATCAGGTCGCCCCTGATTGAAATTTTACGAACGCTGAAACTGGGGCGGACACAGAGTTCCGCCGCCAGACGCACTCGACAAAAAGTTTATCTCCTGTCAGCCATAATACTGCTGCTGGCTGCGGACGCCTCGGCAGGCAGTCTGATATCAGATCTTCCGATTGAAAACCGCGATGCGATGGGGGCTTTTTATTCATCGCTCCGACTGACTGAATCGGGCGAGGCGATCACTTTTATGGACTGGGCGGAGCCAGCTTCACCGCGATTGCAGGCGAGCGAGCCAGCTTCAGCACAGTTGAAAAAGGCGAAGTCGGTCGCAGCGTTTCAGCTTTCGATATCTACTTTCTGCGACAACCCGGCGGCGGCGAGTTCGATATCGAAGTCGATGGAATTTTTCGCCAGCGCATCTCTACGACGAGCGATAAAACAGAGTCCGCTTTTTATCGCGTCGAAGCGGAAAAAGGCGCGCACATGCTCACCATCATAACCGTAAGCGGCGAGGTCAGATTATTCGGAGTCGTGATGGATTCGGGCGAGCGCGGAGTGCAATACGATTCGCTTGGAGTCAACGGCGCATTCATCGGGCTGCTTGCAAACTACCTCGACGCCGCTCACTGGGCCGAGCAGTTGCGACATCGCAACCCGCATCTGGTCATCATCGGCTACGGCGCAAACGAAAGTCAGTTCGAACGATTGCCGATGGATCAATACGAGCGCGATACCCGTGAAGTCATTAGAAGAATTCGCGCCGCGCTGCCCCATGCTTCCATCATGCTAGTGGGGCCGATGGATCGCGGCCAGCGCGGCGCGGGCGGTCAGATCGTCACGCGAAAGATGATAATGAAACTTATCTCGTATCAGCGTCGCATCGCAGCCGAAACAGGCTGCGCCTTCTTCGACACGTTCGCCGCGATGGGCGGCGAAGGCACAGTCGCCCGCTGGCACGCTTCCCGGCCCCGACTGATGGGCGGCGACCTGACTCACCCGACAGCCGAGGGATCGGAAATCGTCGGCTCGCTCATCTATGACGCGATTATCAAATATAAGTCGAGAGTCTGGAGTCTGGAGTCTGGAGTCGCAAGGCGGAATTGAAGCACGCAGACTCCAGACTCCAGACTCTCGACTCCAGACTGGAGGAGTAAGGATGTTACCGGAAACCGTTATGGCTTTTTTGAACGATGCAGCGCGTAGTAATCGCGCTGAGATGCCCGGACGCGATCTGTCGCTTTTTCAATCGGGGCTGCTCGATTCATTCTCGCTCGTCGATTTCGTCACGCTGATCGAAGGCGAGTGCGGGATAAGAGTCGATGATGTCGATTTGAGGCCGGAGAACTTCGACACGATAGCTAAGGTCGAAACATTCATTGAGCGCGCGAAGGCGGCAGCATGAGTTGTTTTATAACAGGCTGCGGGGCGGCGTTGCCCCGTCGAGTTGTCACGAATGCGGAGCTTGCAGGGATGCTCGGAGTCGCGCCCGAATGGATCGAAACGAATTCAGGAATACGCGAGCGCAGATGGGTCGCGGCTGAAGAGTCAAGTTCCGATCTTGCCGCCGAAGCGGCGCGTCGCGCGATTGAAGACGCGCGGGTGAGTGTTGATGCAATCGATTATCTGATCGGCTGCACGCTCTCGCCCGATTATCAGGTGCCGGGCATCGCTCCGATAGTTCAGCGAAAAATTGAAGCGCGAAACATTCCTGCCTTGGATATTCGTGTGGGCTGTGCAGGTGTACTCTACAGTTTGCAGTTGGCGCGCGCATTGATCGAATCAAACGCGGCGAAGACGATCTTATGCTTCGGCGCGGAGGCGCAATCGAAAGGGCTTGAGTTGAATCGGCAGTGCGCCGAGTTGAGCATGTTGTTTGGCGACGGCGCGGGCGCGATAGTTGTGAGAAGCGAGAGCGCATTGAATCGTAGCGAGATGGCGCTCGAAGTCGAAGACATATTGATAAACGCTGATGGAAGTTTTGCGGAAGATTTGATCGTTCGCGCGCCAGGAACTGCAAACGGCGCGAGGTGGCTTGATCCGAAACATATCGATTCGGGATTGCATCGAGGAGCGATGAATGGCCGCAGCGTGATTTTACATGCGGTTCGAAAGCTGTCGGATGCGGCTGTTGAAGTGATGGAGCGAAACAATGTTTCGATTGAGCAGATCGATTTGATAATCCCTCATCAGGCGAATGCGAACCTGCTCGGCCAGCTTGCAAAAAAGCTTTCGGTGACGGAAGAAAAGATAGTCACGAATGTTGATCGTTTTGGGAACACGAGCGGAGCTTCAGCTTTTCTGGCGTTGTGGCAGGCGCGAAGCGAGCGGAGATTGAAGTCCGGCGCTCAAGTCTTGATCGTGGCATTCGGCGCGGGCTTCACCTGGGGCGCGGCGCTTGGTCGGGTTTGCGGAAGATGATGAAAGCTTACTTGTTCTTCACAAGGTTTTCAGTATCCTGCGGCACGGCGATGAAGGGAAGGTTGCGATACATCTCGCTCACGTCCAGCCCGTAACCGACGACGAAGTGATTCGGAATCGTAAAGCCGATGTAGCGGGCGTGGGTATCGATTTCATGTCGGTCAGGTTTATCCAAAAGCGCGGCTATTTGAAGTGAGTTCACCTCGCGCGAGCGAAAGATGTTGGCCAGATAATTGAGCGTCAGTCCCGTATCTATTATGTCTTCGACAACAAGCACGTCTTTGCCCGCGAGGCTCTTGTCGAGGTCTTTGGTGATTCTGACTTCGCCCGATGATTTGGTCGAAGCGCCGTAGCTCGATATGCCTATGAAATCCAGCGTCAACGGAAGATCTATGGCCCGCATCAGGTCTGAAAGAAAAACGCACGCGCCTTTGAGAACCGCCAGCAGATGAAGATTTTTCCCCGCGTAATCGCGCGTTATCTCCTCTCCCATCTCTTTGACCCGCGCCTGAATGCTGGTCGAGTCGATCAACACTTTCAGATTCGGGTCGTTCATAAAAGGGGCTTGCCCGTTCATTGACATAGCGTTCTCCTCCGAAAATGTACAGCAGGCTGGCAGCCTGCTGGTCTCCCGATTCTTCTACTTTTCAGTCATGCGCAACCTGGCAGGTCGCGCTACATTCTCTGTTTTTTTGATTGAGTGGGGACTATACGAAAACAGCGACAGAGTGTCAACGCGCCCTTTTTGTTTGTTTATCTTCGATTGGAAAACTAAAATCTGAAGTCCGAAATTCGAGAGGTGAACCGGATGAGCGTCATTGATGAACGAGGCAAGCGCGTCATCACCGAGCGCGAAATAAAACAGGTCGCGTCGGGCGATATTCTTCGCATCGATGAAGGCGCGTTGCTCACCCCGCTTGCCCAAGACGCAGCCCGCGAGCGCGATGTTCAAATAGAACGAGTGCGAAGGCGCTCGGCTGCGCGGAGAAAAAAGATAGCTCTGGCGGCTGATCACGGCGGGTTCGAAATGAAAGAAGAACTCAAGCGCGCGCTCGCAGACCTCGGTTATGAGTTTCAGGATTTTGGCGCGCACTCGACCGATCCGGTGGATTATCCCGATTACGCTCACACGGCAGCCCGCGCGGTCGCTCGCGGAACGTGCGATCTGGCGATAATCATCGATGGCGCAGGCATAGGCTCCTGCATGGTTGCGAACAAAGTGCCGGGAGTGCGCGCCGCTATGTGCTACGACTCGGCGACGGCCCGCAACAGCCGCGAACATAACGGCGCGAACGCGCTGACGCTCGGAGGCAAAATGATCACGAGCGAGCTGATGCGGGAAATAGTCGAAGCGTGGCTTTCAACCGAACTGACTGAAGATCGCCACCGCCGAAGAGTGGCCAAGATAGATGCCATAGAACGCGAATACACAAAAGACTGAGCCGCAGGAACAGACGCAAAATCGCCTTCGTAATTTCTCACCCGCCGTTTCAAACCCATCCTGTCTACTGTTTGCCTCAATCGAAAATGGTGACGCAAAATCTGAAACTCGAAATTCGAGAGAGAAGGTTTGATGAGCATCATGGTTAGTGAATAGAAGAAGAGTAATGTTCCCTCGCAGCGCAAAGAGACAGAAGACCGAATATCGATAAAAGGCGAATGCGGGATGCTTGGGCGTTCACATAAGGAAATCTCTGTCTCTTCGACGGTCAGACCTCCCATCATTATTTTTCAAGTCAAACTGCGCAGGATTGTGACAGTGGCTGAGGCCGGAGTTTGCCCCCAAGCGCGGACGCGCTCAAGTGCGGACTTCAAACGCTGTAGGTGTGCCTGTTGCGCGGTTCGAGGGAGCGGCTCTCGATGCTTATGAAAAAATCAACCCTGTTGCTCTTTGTCTTTATGCTCGTTGGCTCGTGTTCGATGGTCGGCGTGAACAAGGGCCAGTCGCAACAAAAACCGAACGTGCTGTTAATAATGATGGACGATCTGAACACCGATCTGGGCTGCTATGGAAACCCTGTTGTGAAGACTCCGAACATAGATCGTATCGCGGCGAGAGGGATTCGATTTGATCGGGCTTACTGCCAGTTCCCGCTGTGCAATCCTTCGCGCACATCTTTGCTTACGGGGCTTCGACCTGAGACGACCGGGGTGCAGGGCAATTACACCGATCCGCGCCGCGAACTCGGCGACAGGCTTTTTATGCCTGAGTATTTCCGCGAGAACGGATACTTCACCGCCCGCGTTGGAAAAATCGCCCATAATCTTTTCGCCGATTCCGTATCCTGGGACGTGTCGGTTGGGTCGGAAGATGTAGGCGGAGTTGATAATGCAAGCTCTGCCGAGTGCAAGGATCGCACATATTGTAAAACCAGCAACAGAGATGAGGATGAGCAGGACGGTCGCATCGCCCGACGAGTAGCGCAGTTGCTTGACGAGAATCGGAGCAAAACATTTTTCATAGCCGCCGGGTTCAGTCTTCCGCATTCTCCGTGGTACGCTCCTCGGAAATACTTCGACCTTTACCCTGTCGAAAGCATCCCGCTGCCGGAAGGCTCGGGCGGCCACAACAAGAAACGACTGCGCCAGTGGAGAGCCGCTTATTATGCCTCGGTTTCATTCGTCGATGCGCAGATCAAGATCATACTCGATGAGTTGGATCGCCTCGGTCTGGCCGATAATACCGTGATCGTTTTTCAAAGCGATCACGGCTATCTGCTGGGCGAACACGGAGGGATATTCGACAAGAAAAAACTTTTTGAAGAAGCGGCGCGCGTCCCGCTCATCGTCTCAACTCCGCAGGGACCGAGAGCCGTTGCCTCATCGCGCATCGTCGAGCTTGTCGATTTGTATCCTTCGCTCATCGAGCTTTGCGGATTGCCGCGCGTTTCGGACCTCGAAGGCACGAGCTTCGTGCCATTGCTGGCGAATCCGGAGAGGGAATGGAAGAAAGCGGCTTTCGCCTCGACGAAGGGGAGCAATCGTCAGCGGTTTCAGTCGGCTCGAACTGAGCGTTATGTTTATATCGAACGCACGGACGGAACTGATCCTGAGCTTTATGATCATCAGACCGACCCGCGCGAACTCGTGAATGTCGCCAGTGACCCGCGATACTCGGCAGCGCTGGCTGAAATGAAAAAGATTCTGAGCGAAGGATGGAGAAAGGCTCTGCCGCCTCCGAATAGTTGAGCGCGGGAGATAAAAGAACCTGCTCTGGCGGCGGGCGTTTGTCATTGTGCAAACGTCCGCCGCGATTCTTTTTGGGGCAAGCGAATTTTTTTCTCAACGCTTTTCGACAAAGGCGGGTAGATAATAACTGATGTTACGCAGTCAT